>JBMNVH010000009.1:0-80633 GCA_050946715.1 Anaerolineaceae bacterium
TTCAGAAAACTGTTCCCTGTTGCTCATTGCTTCTATTATACTGTGAACCTTCCTTATTAAATGAAGGAAAAATTCGGAACCCGTAGGCCGGATCGCACAGTTCGATCCGGCAGAAGATACCATAGGCCGATTCGTGCAGACCAACCCGTAGGCCGGATCGCGCAGTTCGATCCGGCAACACTCTTCACCATCCAACACGCTGCCTTTTACCCGACATCATTTGATCGATTTTATTCTTGCTGTTTTTCTTGCATCTGGCACGTTTTTCCACCACTTCACAAACTCCCGACCACGGACCATGCCCCTTACCATTCCTGACCATCGCCAACCCTTGACGGAATTGTTAGTCTAAGCTAATATTTACGTTAGTCGTGACTAACATCTATTTAGGAGCATGCTCATGGTACCGCTTACCCATATCAGGAAAAACTGCCGTTGTCGCGTTCGCGGTTCGCGCGGTCGCCAACGGCGTCGTAATGAAGCCCTTGGCTTTGTCCCTGGAGAAGAGCTCACTGTTATCCAGTCCAACCAGGGCAATCTGATCGTCTGCCTGCGCGGTTGTCGCTATGCCCTTGATCGCGATCAGGCAAATTCTATTTTTGTGGAGGATTGTAATGAAGAGTCTTGACCAGATTTTCCCCGGCTCTACTGTGGAAATCGTCAAAATCCATGGCGAAGGCAGTCTTCGCCGCCGCATCCTTGCATTGGGCGTCATCCCCGGCAGCTCACTGCAGGTAGTCAAAGTTGCCCCTCTGGGCGACCCAATTGAAGTGAAACTAAACCAGTCCAACCTTGTCATCCGGCGCTCCGAAGCCCAGTTCATTGAAGTATCGGGAGGTGATCATGAATAAGCGACGTTTTGCATTGGTCGGCAATCCCAATTCCGGGAAAACCACACTTTTCAACGCCCTGACCGGTTCCAATCAATTCATTGGAAACTGGCCCGGCGTCACCGTCGAAAAGAAATCCGGACATCTGATCGGGCATCCCGAAGTTGAGATCCTCGACTTGCCCGGTCTCTATTCCCTGGCTGCCAACTCGCTTGAAGAGATCATTGCTTCGAAAGAACTGACCGAGAACCCACCCGATGCCATCATTAACATCGTTGATGGCACCAACCTGGAACGCAACCTTTATATGACCACGCAATTATTCGATCTTGGCATCCCCTTGATCCTGGTTATCAACATGGCTGACGAATTGCGCCAGGAAGGCATCAGCATCGACGCGGACAAGCTCTCCGAACGGATCGGTTATCCCGTTGTCGCCATTTCCGCGCTCAAAGGGGAGAACATCGATAAGCTCACCGAGCATCTTCTCTCACCCGAGATCACCCAAAACCACCCGCTCAAAACAGACTACGGCGCCGATATTGAAGCCGTCATCGCTCAGGCGTCCGAGATCATCAAACCGTCATTCCCCGAAAGCCAACTTCGCTACTGGAGCTTCCGTTCACTGGAGTCCGGTTTCAAACAGAACCTTGTTCAAACCCAGCAGCTTGAACTCCAGCGCTTACAGGAAGATTACGAGTCCAGTCATGATGGTGACGACCTTGAAAGCACGATCGCCGGTCTGCGCTACGATAAGATCGATCAGCTCGTCAGCGGAACGATCCACGGCAGCCGCAAAGGCGAGCTCAGCTTCTCTGACCGCGTTGACCAGATCGTCACCAATCGCTGGCTGGCTTTGCCGATCTTCGTGCTCGTGATGGTCATTGTTTATGGCATCTCGATCACCACGCTCGGCACCTACCTGACCGACTGGACCAACGAAGTCCTCTTTGGCGAGATCGTGCCTGGCTTTGTTTCTTCTCTGCTGGAGAAAATGTCCGTGGTTGAGTGGCTGCAAAGCCTGATCCTGGATGGCATCGTTGCCGGTGTTGGCGCGGTGCTCGGTTTCGTGCCGCAAATGTTGGTTCTCTTCTTTATGTTGGCATTTTTGGAAGCCAGCGGTTATATGGCGCGCATCGCTTTCATTATGGACCGCGCTTTCCGCAAATGGGGACTTTCCGGCAAAAGCTTTATCCCGCTGCTGGTCGGAAGCGGTTGCAGCGTCCCGGGCATCATGGCATCCCGAACGATCGAAGAAGAAAGCGACCGCCGCATGACAGTCATTCTCACCAGTTTCATCCCCTGCGGAGCCAAACTGCCGGTCATTGCCCTCTTTGCCGGGGCAATTGCGGGCGACGCCCTTTGGGTTGCGCCCGCGGCTTACTTCCTGGGAATTGCGGCGGTGATCCTTTCGGGTCTGATCCTCAAGAAGACCCCGCGCTTCAAAGGCGAACCCTCACCTTTCGTGATGGAATTGCCCCCTTACCGCTTGCCTGGACTGAAAACCGTTTTACGTTCCACCTGGGAACGCGGTTGGAGCTTTATCAAAAAAGCCGGTACGATCATCCTGCTCTCCAGCATCGTCATTTGGGCTTTGCTTCGCTTCGGCATTGAGAACGGCAGCATTGCGACCGTGGAAGTGCTTGAAAACAGCTTTATGGCTCGCCTTGGCAGCCTGATCTCCTGGATATTCCGCCCGCTTGGCTGGGATAGCTGGCAGGCAGCCGTCGCCACGATCACCGGTCTGGTCGCCAAAGAAAACGTTGTCAATACCTTCGGCATTCTCTTTGGTTATGCTGAAGTCTCTGAAACCGGCACAGAGATCTGGGCAAACGTCGCCCAACATTTCGGCGTTTTGGGAGGCTTCTCCTTCCTGATCTTCAACCTGCTCTGCATCCCTTGTTTTGCGGCTATCGGTGCCATCAAGCGGGAAATGAACAATGCCAGCTGGACCTGGTTCGCGCTGATCTACCAAAGTGTCTTTGCCTATGCGGTGTCATTCGTTTTCTACCAGATCGGCAATTGGGCGCTAACACAGCAGTTCGGCTTTATGACCATCCTGGCGATCCTGGTGGTATTGGGCACGATCTATTTCCTTGTCCGTCCTGAAAAGCAGAAGGAAGTCAGGAATCCGCAAAGAAACGGAGTTCGGGTATGACCTGGGGTACCTTCTTCGTTGGCGCGCTTCTCCTGATCATTGTTGGGCTGATCATCGCCTCAATGGTGAGGCAGAAAAAGGAAAACCCGGAATGCCCAGGCGCTTGTTATGCTTGCCCAATGGCGCGAAAATGCGCCCGCGCGGCAAAACCCAACCCCCTGAAATCCCAGGGTCAGTAAAAATATAGTCCCAATGTAGGCCGGATTCCATGAGAATCCGGCTTTTTTTGTCTTTTTCAGTAGGTCGGGTTGCGGTGCCTGCCCCCTTTGGGGGTTCAACACGACCTATATCTGTAAGCAGGATTACGTGACCTGTCCTTGGGTTCGCCTGCCTTGGCTCTTTTACCAAGGGTTGAATCCAGCTTTTTCGTCTTTTTATGTAGGTCGTGTTGCGTAGTTCAACCCGACTTTCAGTCGATTTCTTGCGTAGGTCGTGACCAGGTGCCCGTAGGTTATTTTCTCGCGTAGGTCGTGATTGAAATTGCCCCGTTTTGGGGCAATTTCAATCCGACGTCCGGACAGTCCAGACAGCCGTCCAGTAAACTCAATTCTTTTCTTGCCCTGATAACTACCCGCGACAATCGTTCAAAATTGGAGACCTTCAAATCAATGTCGAATTGAAGAGGGCGTTTTTTCCGCCCTCTTCAATACCCGTACGGGCACTTCGTTTCGACCTACAAAGATTCCATTTTGTCCCCTTTCCAAAAATTCCCCGTCTTTATTGTTGAGCTCAAATCCTGCAGGAAGCAAAATTTTGGAGTAAGCTATGACAAAACACAACCGTGCCCCTGCACTGACACTACCCTCCGCACTCGCGGGGAGAAAAGAGAAAAGCAGTTTGGCAACACAAGATGATTTTTCTACCCTCTATCAGGCCTATGTCGATCCGGTCTTCCGCTATCTCTACAGCCGCGTCAGTTCAGCACAGGATGCCGAAGACCTGACCTCGCAGACCTTTTTACAGGCCTATCGCTCCTATCCGAGCCTGCGCGACCAAAAGAGTTTCGCCCCCTGGCTCTTCAGGATCGCGCGCAACAAACTTAACGATTTCTACCGCGGGCGCGAGAACAACATCGCCCTGATACCCGAAACCATCGAGAGCAATCTGCCGGAACCCAGCCAGGTCTTTGAACTGGACGAACGCCTCAAACAGCTGCGCCTGCTCATTTTCGCTTTGCCGGAAGACGAGCAGGAGCTGATCCGCCTGCGCTACCTGGGCGAACTGACCTACCGCGAGATCGCCGAAACCCTCGGAAAAACCGAACAATCTGTCAAAAAATCAACCTACCGTCTATTGGCTCGGTTAAAAAGCCAACTGGAGTAAATCATGAAAGAGCAATTCAATAAATTTGAAAACGAGATCATCAACAGCTTCGCTGCCCCAAACGCCAGCGAAAAGCTGAAAAGCCAGCTCAAGGCGCAGATCGAAATGCAGCCGAAAGCAAAACCATCGTTCCACAAACCCCGACCCCGCTTTTCCTTTGGCTGGGGGCTGGTTCTCGCCAGCAGCCTATTGGTCCTGATCGTCGTTCTGGCGGTCGGTCCCGGCAAGGTTTGGGCGCAGATCCAGAAGAGCCTTGGCTTCCTGCCTGGTTTTGGTCTGGTGGAAGAAAACACAAGCATCCGCACCATCTCCGAGCCCGTCAGCCAAACTCAGGACGGGATCACGATCGACATTGTCAACGCTCTCCTGACCAACAAGGAGACCAAGATCGATTACCGCGTCTTTGGGCTTGGCAAAGCCAATTTTGGCGAAGAAGGCGACCCTACCTGCTTTGAACCAGCCCAACTGATCCTGCCAGACGGAACAGTTTTGACCAGGGACGGCAGCACCTTCCCGGCAATCCCAGCCGATGTTGAAAAAGCAACCCTGATCTTCCCTTGCATTGCCGGCACGCGGGTTGAAACCACCCCGGTCAACTGGCAATTTGAGCTGACCTTTATCCCCGCTGAAAACCCACAGGAATTACTGGCGGTCGAGTTCATCCCGCAGCCGATCGTATCGCTCAGCGAGAGCGAACAAACGCATCAGGATGAATCCGCTGATGTGAACATGAGTCTGGGCATGGCCATCGAGACAGCCGATGGCTATATTCTGACTGGCTATCTTGACTCCCAAAAACCATTTAGCTATCTCGCGATTGACCCGGTCATCACCGATGCGGATCAGCAGATCGTACAGACTACCTATCCGAGCGAGTTCATGCAGCTTGCGCAGGAAGAACCCCTGCTCGGCAAAGCCGATATCTTCGCGCTGGCTTTCAAAAACCAGGGACTGAACTTCCCCCTGACCGTCAGCTGGGACTACTACCCCATCACCCGCCACACGGTCGAAAACGCTCCTGTGCGAACTTACAATGTGGGCGAGCACCCTCAGGTCGGGCAAAGCTGGCAGCCCAATCTGGTGTTTGAGATTGATGGCATCAGCATCACCTTAAAAAAGATCGCGCTTGAACGGAACAATGCTTATCGCTTCACTTTTGAAGGACCAGGAAATCTTGAAACAGTATCAGTTGAATTGCCTGACTACCCCTCAATGGGTGGTGGCGGTGGCGCCAGCGGCTACCCGAGCGCCGAAGGCACAAAAGAAGCAGAGAGCTCGATCAGCTTTACTGATCTGCCAACTGGCGAACTGAAGTTTTACGTGACCGCTATCTCAGTTTATGAAGAAGCCGTGCGCCTGACGCAAAGCTGGCAACCCAGCCAGGCACACGTCCAGAGCCAGGCTCAGCCAGGCAGCGATGTCTGTCTGGTCGGCTCCCAGAGCAGCCAGATCAATGCCTTACCGACATTCGCGGAAGAGTTGTTGGTTCTCGGCTACGCGCAGATCCTTGGCTCCACCGAATGGGAAACCCGACTTTTATCCAGCACAGGCCTGACCCCCAATGATGCCTTCCGGGCAGCTAACCGGTCCAGCTTCAGCCTTGACAGTAAGCAGATCATCTATCCGGGTGAGCAGAACGGTAAATATGTCCTGGAAATCTTCGATATTGCCACTTCACGGATCACCACGATCCCATATTCCTCCTCCGACTTCCAGTTCTCACCGGATGGAAAATACATCCTCATGAGCCTGACGGACAGTATGGTGCTCTATCCGGGCCTATATAATGTAGAAACCAAAACGCTGGTTCCGATCAGTGCGGATGAGTATGTTGATATTGTTGGCTGGGCTCCCGACAGCAAGACCGCCTATTTCGCCGTTCGATATACAGAAGGATTAGCATGGAAGTTCATGGCTTATTCGGTTGATACAGGCAAAACCGAAGCCCTGTTTGATATCACCAATGGCACCATCAAATTGCTCTATCCCCGTGTTTCCCCGGATGGCAAGTGGCTCAGCTATCGCGGCAGCGACAATTCGACCCTCTGGCTGATGAATCTGGAAACGCGGGAAATCCGCAAACTGATGGACGCTTCCAACGTGCGCGCTGCCATTTGGCTGGACGCGACCCACCTGGCGATGAACCTGACCGACGAAACCGGCACCTACCACCTCCTCGTCGCCGATATCAACAGCTGTGAATTAATGAGAGTTGAAGGCATCCAAACCGAAGTTGTGGATGTAACATTGGCAAAATAGTAGTAGGTCGAGATTAAGAGTTGAACGGAATTTCGTTCAACTCTTAATCCGACATAACATTAGCATTTACAATCCTTGTTTTTTGTTATGAACACAGATACTTACTACAACTGAATGACAACCAGTTTCACCTTGCGAATTCCCGGCTTCTTGCGTATACAAGGTCGAATTCTCTCCCTGTCCAAGGGGTTCAATCCAGCCTTGTCACTGCGAGCCCTGAAAGGGCGTGGCAGTCTGCAGTTAATCTTTTTATATTTATAAGATACCTGATTAAAGGCAGATCGCCACGGTCACCTTGTTCCCTCGCGATGACACCCTACTGCAATAGTAGTAGGTCTAAGATCACACGATCCATTCTTACCTTTTACTAACAATCGATGGTTATTCTATACCTGTACAAAGAATATACGAGATTGAAAAGGAGGAATTATGGACCTCAACAAATTTACACAAAAAGCACAACAAGCCTTGCTCGATTCGCAGCGGCTTGCGCATGATTTTAAACACCAAAGCATCGAACCAGCACATCTGCTGCTGGCACTGCTAAGCCAAACCGAAAGCACTGTTCCGGTTGTTGTCACCCAGATCGCGGGTTCGACCGAAGTTCTGAAGGAAGAAGTTCGCAAAGAACTCGCCAACCGCCCCAAGATCTACGGCAGCAATCAGGGAGAAGCTACGCTTTCCCGGGCTGTGGTCGATGTCCTGGACGCGGCGGAACGCTTCGCCAAAGGTATGGGCGACGAATACACATCCACCGAACACATCCTGCTCGGTCTGACCGAAAGCAGCGAAAGCAAAACGCTGGCTGCTTTTGGCATCACGAAAGACGCCGTTCTAAAAGCGCTGCGGGATATTCGTGGCAGCCAGTCGGTCACCAGCCAAAACCCTGAAGACACCTATCAGGCGCTTGAAAGGTACGGGCGCGATCTGACCGCCATCGCCAGACAAGGCAAGATGGATCCCGTCATCGGAAGAGACGAAGAAATTCGCCGCACGATCGAGATCCTAAGCCGCCGCACCAAGAATAATCCAGCCCTGATCGGCGAACCAGGGGTCGGGAAAACAGCCATTGTCGAGGGTCTGGCACAGCGCATTGTCAATCGCGATGTCCCTGAAGGGCTCAAGAACAAACGCCTCGTGCAGCTGGATATGGCAGCTCTGGTCGCTGGCGCAAAGTATCGCGGTGAATTTGAAGAACGGCTCAAAGCCGCCATGAAAGAAGTGAGCGAATCGGACGGTCAGATCATCCTCTTTATCGATGAAATGCATACCGTGATCGGAGCGGGTGCAGCTGAAGGCGCCATGGATGCCGGCAACATCCTCAAGCCAATGCTGGCGAGAGGTGAATTGCATCTGATCGGCGCGACAACCACCGACGAATACCGCAAATACATTGAAAAAGACGCCGCGCTTGAACGCCGCTTCCAACCGATCGTGGTGGAAGAGCCATCTGTGGAAGACACCATCAGCATCCTGCGTGGTCTCAAGTCGAAATACGAAGTACATCACGGTGTGCGCATCACCGATTCGGCTGCCATTGCCGCGGCGACGCTTTCGAGCCGTTATATCACCGACCGTCAACTGCCAGACAAGGCGATCGACCTGATCGACGAGGCTGCCGCGCACCTGCGCACGGAGATCGACTCCAAACCCCAGGCGCTGGACGAGGTTGACCGCGACATCATGCAGCTCGAAATAGAAAAACAGGCTCTCCAGAAAGAAAAAGACAAAGCCTCTCAGGAACGGCTCGAAAAGATCGAACAGGATCTCGCTGATTTGCGCGAAAAGTCGAACGCGATGACCGCCCAATGGCAGGCTGAAAAAGAGGCCATCCAGGACTATAAAGACCTGAAAAAGCAGTTGGATGAAACCCAACATGAAATGGAACAAGCCGAACGCAGCGCTGATCTCGAAAAAGCCTCCCGCTTGCGCTATGGCACCATGCGGGAACTGCAGGAAAAGATCCGCGAAGCCGAAGCCAGGCTCCAAAGCCAACAGCAGCAAGGCGCCCTTCTGAAAGAAGAGGTGGATGCCGAAGAGATTGCGACTGTGGTCGCCAAATGGACAGGTATCCCTGTCAATCGTCTCATGGAAGGCGAAAAGGAAAAACTTCTTCACATGGAAGAGCGTTTGCATGACCGTGTGGTCGGGCAGGATGACGCGATCCGCGCGGTGTCGAATGCCGTTCGGCGCTCGCGCTCTGGTCTTCAGGACCCCAACCGACCTATCGGCTCTTTCATCTTCCTGGGTCCTACTGGAGTCGGCAAAACTGAGCTTGCCCGTGCCCTGGCGGAATTCATGTTCGATGATCAGAACGCCATGGTGCGCATCGACATGAGCGAATATCAGGAGCGCCATACGATCAGTCGTCTTTTCGGCGCGCCGCCAGGATATGTCGGCTACGAAGAAGGTGGGCAGCTCACAGAAGCAGTCCGCCGACGCCCTTACAGCGTCGTGCTCTTTGACGAGATCGAGAAGGCGCATTCCGAGATTTTCAATGCCTTGCTGCAGGTGCTGGACGACGGACGCATGACGGATGGTCAGGGAAGAACGGTTGATTTTCGCAATACCCTGATCATTATGACCAGCAACCTCGGCAGCCAACTCTGGATGAGCAAGGGCGAAGATGGGCAGCCCCGACAGGTCAAACGGGACGAAATTACGGACATCCTGAAAGATTTCTTCCGTCCTGAATTCCTGAACCGTGTCGATGAGATTATCGTTTTCAAGCCACTCACCAGGGAAAATCTGGGCGAGATCGTCAATATCCAGATCAAGCATGTCGCTGGTCTTTTGGCACAGCGATGTTTGAAACTCGAAGTAAGCGATCAAGCTCGCGCCTGGCTGGCGGATGTAGGATACAGCGTTGAATTTGGCGCGCGACCGCTCAAACGCGCCATCCAGCGTGAGGTTCAGGACCCACTGGCGATCAAATTGCTGTCTGGTGAGTTTTCCGATGGCGACACGGTTAGGATCGAGCTTGGTGACGGCGAATTAAAATTTATAAAAGCTTAAGAAAATGTAGGCCGGATTCCGCAGCCAGCAAAGTGAATGTCGGGTTGAAAAGCGCAACCCGACCTACAACTGTGCCCATAAGAGCCTGCTGTTTTGATTTTGTTCTGTCATCGCGAGGGAGGCGCAAGCCGACCGTGGCGATCTGCCTTTGCTCCGTTTTGCGAGAGAGGTACAAGGTCGAGATTGATAGTAGTGCACTTTCTGTGTACCACTATCAATCCGATGTCCAACTATCGATCTACTCTCTCCGAATGATAAATCGATACCTTATCACCAACAAAACCAGCAAGCCCACAATGAAGCCAAGAGAAAATATCAGCGATCGCTGGTCATAGCCTTGCAACAAAATATATGTATGTTTCAGCGGGATCATATCTGAGATCGTCTGCAAAAACTTGGGCAGGAATTCGATCGGAACCATGGTGCCGCTCAGGAAGAGAGAAGGCAAAAAGGTAGCCTGGGAAATAATGGTCGCGACACCTTCCGTCTTTGAGAACATCCCAATCACCACGCCCATCAGCGTTGATAGAACAATGCTGATCAAAAGGGCGAGGAAATACCATGCCATCGACTCTGGCATGACCGCGCCAAACAAGGGTTTTGCGGTGAACAGGATGACCATGGAAGTAACAAAGCAATGGACCATATTGCTGATGGCGGCACAGACAAAAACGTGCCAGAGTTTGATCCCGCCAGCAATGTATGCTCTTTTGATATCCCCAATGGCATAACGCACAACGCTGCCGGGCAAGCCGATATAGCTGTTCATCGCCAGACCAAAGGCAGTCATGCTCATGATGATGGTCTTCTTATTTTCTTCGTTGATTCCCACAAAAACAACGCTAAACAAGAGGTAAAACAAAACGGGCAAAAGGTAATGGGCAATGACCAGGAAAGTGTTCCGAAAAGTCATCAGATAGTAAATTTTCAAATTGACCAAAAGGGCTTTTAGAGATTTCATTGCTCCTCACCTCGCATCATCTTTGTTAACTCTTCTTCGACCGTCTTCTTTTTCAGGTAGACATCAATTATTTCGTCGTCCTGAGCCGCCAGGTGTTCCAGAAACTCCTTAAGACAAGCGCTGATATTGCTGCACTCGAAGAAAAGCACCCCGTCTTTTTCTTCGATCAACCTGGCATACATGGTATCCACCTTGCTCAGGCTGTTCTTCTGACTGGAGATGGCGATCACATGCCTGTCCCTGTCCTGCAAACTCTCTTCGCTCAATTCCTTGCTGATGCGCCCTTTGTCGATAAAAACGACCCGATCGCACAAGTTTTCCACTTCGTACATGTCATGGGAAGTAAGCAGGATCGTCTTGCCTTTTTCCTTGAGTTCATTGATCTTGGTATAAAGCAAATGTTTGGAATTGACGTCCAGACCAGCGGTAGGCTCGTCCAATATCAAAATTTTCGGATCGTGAAGTACGGCTAACAGGAGGTGCAGACGTCTTTTTTGCCCGGTTGACAACTTCCCATACTGCTTATCGAGCAATTGCCTGACGTCAAGCTCATCATAGAGTCTTTCATCGACCCTGACATTATGCTCAACTGCGAAAAGCTCGACTGCTTCCTTTACCTTGATCTCAGCAGGCAAGGAAGAAGATTGAAGCTGGACACCCAGGATCTTCCTTAAGTGTTTTGAATCGTTTTCAATCGTCAATCCGTCTATGAGAATATCGCCCTTCTGCCAGGCACGGATGCCTTCGATGCATTCCAGAAGGGTGGTTTTTCCGGCCCCATTCCCGCCGACAACACCCAGACACTCACCGTTTTTGACGTCCAGGTTGAGATCGAAGAGCACCTGAGTTTTGCCATAGCTTTTATCAAGATTTCTTACCTCAATAATACTTTCCATCTTTTCCTTTCTGATTTATTCACCTTTTTTATCAAGTCGCAAGTTAATAAAGTGAGGTCAAAAAGCTCACCTTGCACTTTTCTCTCACCTTTCTAATTATACGAATTACTCGCGGCTGCCCTTCCAAACCTTCCACAAGCCGCGGAGAAGGCGCAGATTGAGAATATCGCGAATTCCCTCAATCGTGTCCAAATTGACACCGCCGAGAATGAACGAGCGCAAAGGCGCGTCGATGGTGGAAGCCTCGATCGTGCGGCGGGCGTTGCCAGTGTTCTCGGTTGAGTTCTCGATCAGAACCGCGGCGCTCTTGAGGGCTTGTTTTGCCACCAGACGTCCCTGCCAGGTATTGCGCGCCTCCCAAAGCGTGGAATTCAGGTCGAAATGTCCTGTCGTGCGCTTAGGTTCCGACACCGCCACCGATCCTGGCAATTTTTCAAACTGTTCGATGCTAAATCCTTCCGGATAGAGGGGCAACTGATAGTATTGCGGGGTCAGAACACGAAAATCTGGTACAGCTTCTTCATTTTCCGAAGTCTTTACCGTGAATTTGGCAGAGAGGGGCAGATTCAATGAATCCAGCCCGACCAACAGCTCATATTCCCCACCTTCCACCTGCCAGCCGTGACTGATCGGGTTCCAGAATGCCAGCTCCTGCATCAACAGACTAAACTCAACTAATCTTTCTTCGCCCGGTTCCAGCTCCACTTTTTCAAACCCCTTTAGCTCACGGTCCGCTTTGAAAAGCCAGGATTTCGGCGCGCGGGTGTAAAGTTGAACCACCGTTTTCCCTGCCACCTTGCCAATGTTCTTAACTTTTACCGTAACCTTTACATTCTCATCAGATTCCACAACCGGAGCAGCAAGCTTCAGCTCACTCAATTCAAAATCGGTATAAGAAAGCCCAAAACCAAAGGGGAAGCGAACTTCTTTGCCAACAGAGGCATAATAACGGTAACCAACAAAAATGCTTTCAGGATAAGGGCTGTTGTAGCGCTGCCCAAAACTGGGCTGGCTGGGCACATCCGCCAGGCTGAGGGGCCAGCTTTCAGCCAGTTTTCCGCTCGGGTTGACCTCACCCAGCAAAAGATCAAGCGTGCCATCACCAAAAGCCTGACCAGCCAGACCAACAAACAAGACCGCTTTGACTTTATCGATCCAAGGCAGCAACATCACGCCGCCACCCTGCAGCACCACGATCACGTTCGGATTGACCGCCGCGAGCGCCTCGATCAACGCGTTTTGGTTGGCGGTTAGCTCAAGATGTCTGCGGTCATAGCCTTCCGCTTCATCATCCTCGGTCAAGCCAGCGATGATCACAACCGCGTCCTTGTCCTTCGCGGCACGGCAGGCTTCCTCACGCAGCAGCGAGGCATCATCCAGGCTCGCGATGCTATACCCAGGCAGGTACTCCCATGCCAGACCCCGATTGACGACCGCCTCGGTGATATTCACCAGACAAGTTGGGTTCACACGGCTGCTGCCCGAACCCTGATAATGCGGTTGGTCGCCCATCTCACCCACCACCAGCACCGATTGTTCCCGCTTCAACGGCAGGGCTTCCGCCTCGTTTTTCAGCAAAACAGCCGATTCACCCAAAACTTTTCGTGCCAGCTGATGATTTTCCTGATAGATATCTTTGCCGGGTTTTTCCTTTTTCTGATCACATTTTTCGATCAGCTTCAAGAGATTGATCACCGACCGATCAACCTCTGCTATGTCGATTTTGCCTGCCCTGGCAGCTTTCAGCAGTTGCTCGTCCCGATTCCTGCCGCTGCTGGGCATCTCCAGATCAGTTCCCGCCCAGACTGCTTTGACGCGGTCATCCATCGCCGACCAATCCGAAACCACCAGCCCCTCGAAGCCCCATTCATCCCGCAAAATATCGGTCATGAGCTGACGATACTGGACGGTATATTCACCGTTGAGTTTATTGTACGAGGTCATCACCGTCCACGGTTGGGTTTTTCGGATGGCAATTTCAAAGGGTTTTAAGTAGATTTCGCGCAGGGTCCGTTCATCCACCTGAGAGTTGTTCAGGACCCTGCAAAACTCCTGATTATTGGCTGCAAAGTGCTTTAGGCTCGTCCCGACGCCCTGGGATTGCACGCCATTGATATACGCCGCCGCCAGCTCACCCGCCAACAAAGGGTCTTCGGAAAAGTATTCAAAATTACGCCCACACAAAGGCGAACGCTTGATATTGATACCAGGTCCAAGGACGATATCTGTCTCCTGTTCAAGCGCCTCTTTACCGATCGCCTCGCCGACCTTGCCCAGTAATTCGCGGTCAAAGGAACATGCCAGCGTTACCGCGGTCGGGAAACAGGTTGCGGGCACGCTCTCATTCAGTCCCAAACTGTCGGTGGTATCCTGCTGCTTTCTGAGACCATGCGGGCCGTCGTGCATCAGGAGCGAGCGGATACCCAGTCGCTCGACCGACTTGCTGTGCCAGGTGTCCAACCCCGAGCTCAAGGCTGTTTTTTCTTCCAGTGTCAGAGCTTTAACTATCTCTTCAATTGAATTCATCAGACCTCCCATATCTTAAAACACATTAAGGATCAACAAAATTGCCAAAACTATTACCACGACTACCAAAACGAGCAGGAGATAAAAATTTCGCGAGGCGCTCTTGTCCAGACCGTCCAAAAGCTTTGCCAGATCATTGCGCTCCTGTGAGAGCGACACTAATTTCTGATAGCTTGCGTCCAGTTCGACATAATCAGCCTGTAAGGATTCAGCGCTGGGTCGCGCCGTATCGACCATGTGCCCCAGAGATTTGATCTTTGGCTCCATGCCCTCTTCAAGCTTATCCGCCTCGTCGTTGCGGGCTTTGATCTGCTTTTCCAGTCCGTCCAATTGCTGCTCAAGTGGTTGGAGCTCGTTTCGCTTTTTGTTATCGAGCGTGCGAATTTGCTCCACAAGCTCATTCACGCGCGCGTTCAAAGCCAGCACTTCTGACTGCCGCGCCGGAATTTGGCTCGCCAGTTCCGGTTCGGCATTGCTGACTTCCAGCAAATTCTGCACCAATCCATCCAGCCGCGCGTTCAATCGCCCCATAATTTCAGCCCGATCAGGCTCATCGGAACCTTCGTTGTTGATCAGATCGGTTCTGGTAGCTTTGATATCTCGCTGCAGCAAGACCTTTTCATTGGCGAGATTGTCCAGATCGTTTTCAAGCTGCCGCATTTCAGATTGAGCCGTTTTCAGCTGTTGCTCTGTGTTCTTTAGTTCCTTATCCACCTGTGAGATCTGCTCATCATAACCGCGCTGCAGCTCATCCTTTTGAGCATGCACCAGGTTCAAATTATCCTGCAGACCGCGGCAATGCTGCCTGATGGTATCGATCTGCGTTTCCGTGCCTTCCAGATCAGACCAAAGTTGGGCGTAACTTGGATCGCTCACTTTTGAGTTCCACGCCTTCTGCCCCAACTCTTCGATTTGCGTTAACTTCACGCGTTCGATCTTCTTCACTTCGTTGACCAATTGCATGTCACGCAATTTCAACTTGCTGGATTGTATGCCAGCCCGAAACCATTGCGCCAAAGAACCTTTGATGTAAAGCCAGATCAAAAGAATCACCAGCGCCAGCAATAAAGCGATTCCCAGACTTAAAGTTAGCCAGTTGATCTCTTTAGACGCTTGAAAATAAATGGCTGTCAACCTGTTTGCTAAAATTAAATTATTCATGAGACCTCCGTTACGAATCGAGGAATAGGATATTAAAAGTATACCTTATTGATCCCCCCTAATACGGTTTTGTCGCAGCAATTCTCAGTATAAAACTTATAGAGTTCTTTGTAGCAAGGGCAAAAACCTGGTAGATACCGTCTTGAGAATCAAGAGAATATCGCAAATCTGGCGGTGGAGGTCTCTATCAACAAACCCTTGTTCGCCCATGGTCTCCCGACCACGGGCTTCACTTTTTCTTACCAGGAATCGCTCCGTGTTTTTTGCTCCATGCTATAATTTCGCCCAGAGGAAGCTATGAGATTTCTTATCACCGGTGGAGCCGGCTTTTTAGGCACAGCCCTCAGCAACCGTCTTGCCAACCTTGGGCACCATGTCACCGTTTTGGACGATTGTTCAGCGGGCGACCCTGCCCATCTTTCACCCGATGTGTCCTTCAACAAGGGCAGTGTTTCTGATAAGACCCTTCTCTGGACGCTCCTCCATGATATCGACTGTGTCTTCCATCTTGCCGCCCGCATCTCGGTACCCGAATCGATACTCTTCCCCAGCGGATACAACCATGTCAACGTCACCGGTACGGTCACGCTGATGGAAGCCGTCCGTGATACCGGCGCTAAGCGGGTTGTCCTGGCTTCATCTGGCGCGATCTACGGCGACCAAACCGAGATCCCCTATCAGGAAAGCTTCGAGGTCAAACCTCGCTCCCCTTATGCCGTCTCAAAACTGGCAGCCGAGCATTATGTCAAGACGATCGGTCATCAAAACGGTGTCGAAGCGGTCTGTTTGCGTATTTTTAACGCCTATGGACCTGGTCAACGCATCCCACCGTCACACCCCCCGATCATCCCCAGCTACCTCAAACAGGCGCTTTCCAACAGCTCGATCATCATCCACGGCAGCGGCAAGCAAACACGCGACTATATCTATGTTGATGACGTCGTCAATGCCATGGTCACCGCCGCCACAGCCGACGGCGTTGATCAGGAAGTGATCAACATCGGCAGCGGAGTTGAGACCAGCGTGCTCGAATTGGTTCGCCTGGTCCGGCAGGTCACTGGTCGCAAGCCGGAAGAGATCTACAATCCGCACAAAAGCGAAGGCGCTTCCCGCATGTGCGCCGATATCAGTAAGGCTTACGAAAAGCTCAATTTTTTGCCCATGGTGCCCCTTGAGACCGGATTACGTCTGACGATGGAAAAAGATCCCCTGCTAAAACAGTTGCAGAGTTGACATGCTGGCGCGCAATTTCTTTACCCGTCCAGCCCCCCAGGTAGCGCCGGCGTTGATTGGTAAGCGCCTGGTACGCCTTCAGAACGGCAAGCGGCTGGCAGGCATCATCACGGAAACCGAAGCTTACCAGGGGCAAAATGACCTCGCATGTCATGCCCGGGTCGGGCGCACAAAGCGAACCGAGCCTATGTTCGGACAAGCCGGTCACGCTTATATTTACTTTACCTATGGAATGCATTGGTTATTCAATATCGTTACCGACGAGGTCCATATTCCTTCCGCGGTTCTCATTCGGGCGATCTTCCCTCTTGAGGGCATCTCACAAATGGAGGAAAACCGCCCCATGCTGGCGCGCACAGCCAATTGGCTCAATGGTCCCGCGAAATTAACGCAAGGATTAGGGATTGATGGGGCCCTAAACGAGCACGATCTTTGCCAAACAGGGAGTACAATATTCCTTGAGGATGGCATCACGCCACCTGAAAAGCTTGTCCGCACCAGTCCACGCATCGGATTGGGCAAAACGCCGGAACCCTGGCTCTCTATTCCCTGGCGCTGGTATTTGGACTGGCAGGATGCTAAAATTTTGATCAAGGAAAATGGTTTATAAAATGCTCTTTCCAAGAAAACGCGAAACACCAACTTTTGTACCCGATACGACCCAAAGTAAGGTCACTTCCGTCATCGGTCCCGGCATCAGCTGGCTGGGCGACCTGCGCGGCAGAGGCGGCGTGCGAATTGAAGGTACCATCACCGGTGAGATCGCCATTTCCGGTCTGGTCGTGGTGGGCGAGACCGGGAAAGTACAGGCAAAAGAACTGAAAGCCGATACCGTCATCGTTGCCGGGACGGTACAGGGAGATATCATCTGCCAAAAGCTTGAGATCCGCGCGAGCGGTAAGGTTTGGGGTGATGTTGTCACCACGTCATTTAGCAGTGAAGACGGCGCTTTCTTCCGCGGGCAAATGCGCATGGAAGAACGCATCGACCCCGTTCCCGCTCTTCCTATAAGTGATTCTTCGGACGAAGAAGACAACGCGCTTATTGAAGAGTAAATTTTAGAGATAATTTAAGAATATCTATTTGCGCATAATGAGAGTTGTGTGCCGTCTCGAGCGTCATAACGAAATATTTCTTGTAGGCCGGATTGCGGGGTTCAATCCGACACACACTTATCAACCCTCATCCACCACTATGTGGTTCCCCTTCTCCTTCAGAGAAGGCTTAAAGCTTCGATGATCCATAGCCTCCTACACCTGTCCTGTTTTACCAAGTGTATACAAGGGGTCTTGTAGTCGTGTAGGTCGGGTTGCGTCCTTCAACCCGACGTCCGAACGCAATCCTGGTTAATGTGGTTTTGCGACTGCCTCACTTGTTTGATGCTCATGGTTTAAATAAAAAGAGCGGGCGACCGGATTCGAACCGGCGAATGTTAGCTTGGAAGGCTAATGCCTTACCACTTGGCGACGCCCGCGTAGACTCTATTTTAGTCTAAAAAGTTGACCTGTCAATAATTTCTTTCAATTCCCATTAATGGCTTGCTCGTAGACAGAAAAAATGACGAGAATAGCGTAAACTTGCTTGGCTCATTTTAAGTCATAATCAATCTATACATACTTCCCGTCAAAAACTGTACGGATGGGGCTCGCCCCCATCCGACAAAGTGTTTCCCATCAGTCAGAGCTTGTCTCGAACAAGAAAATTAGATGATGCAGGACTTCATAAGAAGCACGAGGGTTCGCCGATATCCAGATAGCGGACGGGGCTGAACCCCGTCCGTACTGTTTATCTGCCTTTACGAAGCTTACACAAGCCAATTACCCAGAGGAGATAAGCACTTGCTCTCCCAGGGCTGAGATTGCCTAATCTTTCAACAATTCCAACAAAATCTCTCTTGTCCGTTTGGGGTCAGCCTTGCCTCCGCTTGAGCGCATCACCTGCCCCACAAACCAACCCAGCAAGCTTTCTTTTCCAGCCTTGAAATTGGCGACCTCATCCGGCGCGCCGGCCAAAACAGCCTCAATTTGCGCGCGCAGGGCATCGCTATCAGCGATCAAACCTAGACCTTCTTTTTCAACGATCTCAGCCGGGCGGGAACCGCTTTCCTCAACCTTTTTCAAAAGGCTCTTGCCAGTCGCGGCGTTGATCTTGCCGCCATCAACCATCTGGATGATCTCAGCCAAAGCCTTCGGACCTAACACCAACTGATCGGCGGTTTTTCCCAGATCATTGAGCATGCGGGACAGATCATTCATCATCCAGTTAGCCACCGCCTTCGGTTCACCCGCATAGGCGCTGACAGCAGCCTCGTAATAATCCGACAAACTGCGTTCGTTGGTCAAAATATCAGCATCATATTCGGAAAGCCCGTATTCAGCCACGAACCTCGCCTGTCGCTCCAGAGGCAACTCCGGCAGCGAAGCGATGATCCCATCGATCTCTTCCTGACTAAGTCTGACAGGCAGCAGATCCGGGTCGCGGAAATAGCGGTAATCAGCTTCGGTCTCTTTTGAACGCATCAGGCTCAGTTTGTTGCGATCAGCATCCCAATCGAGCGTGTAGGATTCCACTTTGCCGCCCGACTCGACCAGCTCGATCTGGCGTTTGGCTTCTTCACCGATCGCCTGACGAACCGAATCGATCGAGTTGACATTCTTGATCTCAGTTTTGGTATTCAAAACCTGACTGCCGCGCTCACGAATGGAGACGTTGGCGTCGCAGCGCAGATGCCCACGCTCCATGTCAGCTTCCGAAACACCGATCCAGCGCAGCAGTTGACGCAGCTGGATCAGATATTGAGCAGCCTCCTCACCCGATCTCAGATCAGGCTCGGTGACCATCTCAACCAACGGTACGCCACAGCGGTTGAAGTCGACCAAACGGGTGCCGTGCTCGATCTTGGTCTTGCCCGCGTCCTCTTCCAGGTGCAGCTTGTGAATGCGCACGCGCTTTTTCATGCCATCCGCCATTTTCAGGTCCAGATAGCCGCCTTTGCCGATCGGTTCATCCAGTTGGGTGATCTGATAGCCTTTGGGCAGATCAGGATAAAAATAATTCTTTCGGTCAAAACGACTGAGCGGATTGACCTCAGCGTGCATAGCAGCCGCCAACAACGCGCCTTTTCTCACCGCTTCTTCATTTAATACCGGCAAAGTGCCAGGCAGACCACTACAAACCGGGCAAATATTGGTGTTTGGCTCATCTTCCCAGGAGTCAGCCTTGCAGGAGCAAAAGATCTTTGTGTTGGTGTTCAACTGAATATGGGTTTCCAGCCCGATAACAACTTCGTAATCTTTCATGCCTTCACCTCCCCAGCCAAAACCTGCGGTCGCGCTTTACGCCAGGCTTCGTCCCGGCTAACTTGCTCAAAAGCGTAGCCTATGCGCAAGATCTGGTCTTCGCGGAAATCGTTCCCGATCAATTGGATGCCAATCGGCAGCCCTGCCTCGTCCAGACCAGCCGGAATCGTCAGGGCAGGCACGCCAGCGTGATTGCTGGCAACGGTCATTTGATCGGAGTATTGCATCAGCAAAGAATCGCCAAAGACCGCTTTTCGCTTGAATGCGGTCGTCGCGGTGGTAGGCGTGAGCAAGGCATCCAGCCGATAGTCGCCATCCGGCGCAAAAGCTCTGACAAAATCCTGTCGGATTAAAGCTCTGACTTTTTGGGCATGCGTGTAATAATCAGCATCATGCCCGGCGGCCGAGAGATACATGCCCATCAGAATGCGCAGCTTGACCTGCGGACCAAAGCCTTCCGCTCTCGTCAGGCGGTAAAGCTCATTCAGGTCATTCACCGGAGATTCCGTCCGATAACCATACTTTACCCCGTCAAAACGATGCAGGTTCGAAGCAACCTCAACCCGCGAGATCACAAAATAAGCCGGAATACCGTATGCGGTATTGGGCATGGGCACGTTTTCAACGATCTCTGCGCCTGCTTTCGCCAGCAATTCCGCGCTGCGATAGAGCGTATCGTGAACTTCTTTCTGGATGGCTTCCTTGCGCAGTTCACCGGTTTCAAAATCCGGATAATAAACCGCGTCATAGTCAGGCGAAAGCCCAATTCGCAGCCCTTTGACATCCTGCCCGAGCGCGGTCAGGTAATCATCAACCGGTCGGGTGGATGAGGTGCTATCCTTCGGGTCCACGCCAGCCATTGCCTGAAGCATGAGCGCCGAATCACGCACATCCCGGGAGATCGGGCCCGGGCAATCCAGCGACGAAGAGAAAGCGATCAAACCCAGTCGGGAAACGCGCCCATAAGTGGGTTTAAGCCCGACAACACCGCAAAAAGCCGCGGGTTGGCGGATCGATCCGCCCGTATCGGTGCCGAGCGAGAGCGCGACCTCTTCTGCCGCGACGCTGGCTGCCGAACCGCCGGAAGAACCACCAGGAACATGATCCGTGTTCCAGGGATTGTTGCTGGCGGGTTGATAGGCACTCGATTCGTTGGACGAACCAAAAGTAAACTCATCCAGGTTGACCTTTCCGAGGATCAAAGCCCCCTGATCGATCAGCCTTTGTACCGCTGTCGCGGTATAAGGAGCCTGGAAATTCGAGAGCATGCGCGAAGCCGCCGTTGTTGTCGTGCCTTCCACGCAAAAAATATCCTTGATCGAAACAGGAACGCCTGTCAACAAACCGGCATCTTCGCCCCTGGCGATTGCCTGATCGACCTTTTCGGCTTGTTCCAATGCCATCTTTTCGGTGACCTGAATAAAGGCATGCACCTTCTTTTCTTCATCCGCAGAGACAACACCGCCATCCAGCGAACCCGGCAAGCCGTCCACAGCACGGATCTGCGCCAAAGCTGCTTCGGCAACTTCAACGGCTTTCAGCTCACCGGCTTTTACTTTCCTGGCAACTTCAAACGCGCTTAAAGAAGTCAAACTCATTTCGCCCCCTTTACGTCCGGTACAGCGATCATCCCCTCCTCGCTCTCGGGAGCCAGCTCCACGATCTGTTCAGGCTTTGCGAAAGCTTTCCATTCATCCGCGCGCGGAGAAATTCCTTCAGGAATCAGCCCATGCAGCGATGGCGCGACGCCTTCCGGGATCTGGATCTGGCGCAGGCTTTCCACCGACGCCAGTTGATGATTCATTTCTTCAAACAGATAGGTGCGTTCTTCTTCGCTCAATTCCAAAGCTGCCAATCCGACCAATTTCTCAAACAATTCAGGAGTTATATATTGCAAACTCATTATTCGCCCATCGTTACTAAAGTACCGACTTGCTCCCCACGAATGGCAGCCATCAAAGCCCCCGGCTCCCATAAGTTGAGCACCAAGATCGGCATATTATTGTCCATACAAAGGGATAGCGCCGTGCTATCCATTACATTTAATCGCTGACTCAGTGTTTCCATGTGACTCAGTCTTTCATAGCGGATCGCGTCCGGATGAATTTTGGGATCACGGTCGTAAACACCATCCACTTTTGTGGCTTTGATCACCAGATCCGCCCCAATTTCAGTTGCCCGCAGCGCCGCGGCTGTATCGGTTGAAAAATAAGGGTTTCCGGTTCCACCACCAAAGATGACCACACGCCCCTTTTCCAGGTGGCGAATTGCTCGTCGTCGAATATACGGTTCAGCAACAGTACGCATTTCGATCGACGACATTACCCGTGTATAGACATCAATTTGCTCAAGGGCATCCATCAGCGCCAGAGCGTTCATTATAGTCGCCAACATGCCCATATAATCCGCTGTCGCGCGGTCCATTCCGGTGTTTTCGCCGGTTGCGCCGCGCCATAAGTTGCCGGCGCCGATTACAATAGCGACATCCACACCAGTATCATGCACGCTCTTGACCAACTCAGCGATGTGCCCTGCCTGCGCTGGCGCGATGCCATGCCCACCAGGTTCTGCCAGGGATTCACCGGAAAGCTTGAGCAGAATGCGATTGTATTTATTTTTCTTTTCTTTTTCGCTCATTCATTCTCCCGTTTTCTGTCAAACTAAAAAGAGAGCCAACCGAGGGTTGGCTCTTTCGAAACTAAGCAGCTTCTTCTTCATCGTCTGGGGTTTGGGTTGTTTCTCCCAACGCCCAGCGCACGAAGCGGCGGACCACGATGCGCTCACCCAGAGAGGCGACCTTATCGTTGATCAGGTCAGCAACGGTCTTGCTTTCGTCACGAATATATTTTTGATTCAACAGAACGTTTTCGTCCATGAATTTCTTAATTGAACCTTCCACGATCTTGGGAATGATGGCTTCGGGCTTGCCTTCTTCACGGACACGGGTGGTGATGGCTTCTTTTTCTGCTTCGATAACTTCTTCAGGAACATCGCTTTCAGAAACATACTTCGGTGACGCGGCAGCAATCTGCAAAGCGATCTCGTGTGCCAGATCTTTGAACATGTCTGATTTTGAGACAAAGTCTGTTTCGGAGTTGACTTCCACCAATACCACCAGGCGACCTTCGCTGTGAACGTAGACTTCCAGACGGCCTTCTGAAGCTTCGCGGTTGGCGCGTTTTTCGGCTTTCTGCAAACCCTTTTCGCGCAGTTCTTCCATAGCTGCGTCCATATCACCTTTGGCTTTTTGCAAAGCCGAGCGGCAATCCATGATGCCGCAACCGGTCTTTTCACGCAGTTCTTTGATCATATCAATGGTAATTTCCATAATTCGTCCTTTCCTGTGTTCCTGTGTTTTTATTCTTCATCGTCAGCGTCTGAGCTTGAATCATCCTCATCATCGCTGGTATGTCGTTTTTCAAATACGATCTTGGCGCGAGTGCTCTCACCGAGCAGATCTTCGTCGTCCAATTCATCTTCATCCTTGATCCTGCGAGGAATGCTCGTGAAGGTCGGAACGATCTCTTCTTCCTCTTCCTCATCCTTGCGCATCATTGTGCCTTCAATGACCGCGTCCGCGATATGACCGATCAACAGTTTGATCGCGCGAATGGCGTCATCATTGGAAGGAATTACATAATCAATATTGCCGGGGTCGCAGTTGGTGTCAACCATGGCGATCACGGGGATCTCCTTGGAAACAGCTTCGCGCACTGCGGTATCTTCACGTTCAACATCAACAATGAAGATCAGCTTGGGCAGTGTTTTCATATTGCGCACACCACTCAGGCGGGTGGTAAGGCGATTGATCTTGCGTTCCAGCAAAAGACCTTCTTTTTTGGTCAGACGATGAACTTCACCGGTCTCGAACATTTTCTCAAGGCGGGTCAGTTCAACAATGCCCTGCTGGATCGTGACCCAGTTTGTCAAGGTTCCGCCCAGCCAGCGCTGGTTGACATAAGGCATGCCGCAGCGTTCGGCTTCGGTCTGGATCGTTTCCTGTGCCTGGCGTTTGGTGCCAACAAAGAGGATCGTGCCACCATTGGCGACAGTGTCGCGAACAACATTATAAGCTTCGTCCAACAGCTTTACAGTTTGCTGCAGGTCGATGATATGGATACCGTTGCGCTCAGTAAAGATATAAGGGCGCATTTTGGGATTCCACTTATTGGTTCTGTGCCCGAAATGGACACCGCTCTCAAGAAGAGCCTTCATAGATACATTAGACATGATAACTCCTTTGCGTTATGCCTCCACCCGGTTTTGCGAAGCTCCGAACCCTCCTGGGCACGCAGGGGCTTCTGATCCTGGGCGTGTGTAATAGTGTCCCCGTCTTCCAACGGAGCGAATGTAGTATATCACGTTTTTTGAGGACGCAAGGAGGTTGCACACACAAATGTAGGCCGGATTCCAGTAGAATCCGGCAAAACCTGGCAATTCCCATTTTACCCATGAACATGATCAGGAGATCACGTCCGAACAAGAAAAAGATCAGGTTTTCTCGTGGTCTCCCAACCACGAACCATATATTCATCCATCTTAGAATTGTTTCTAATTGTTAGCTGCGAGAGGGGGATGTAGTTAAAACAAAAACATGGACTGCCAGCAATGACAGCCCATGTCCATGGAGAAAGAAAAAATTTACTTGAATATCATAGGCAAAAATATTCCAAGCCCGATAAGGGTGTCATCGCTTGCCTTCAAGAGGTGGGGACCAATTTCGAGAAATGCATTGTTGGTAATTATCTGATTTGGGAGGGCGGTGACAATGGCATCAAATTCGATCTGCAGACTAAGAACTTTAATTCCCTCAATGCAGAAAGCCATATCAGTTTGATCTATCCCAGAAACAGTCAAAGCTTGCCAATCAAGTCCATAACCATTACCGCAGCCTGGGTTAATAAACTGGGCTATGTTCGGGTTTGTAGTTATGGAAGCACCGGCTTCCTTTGCAGGTGTCCAATCGGAACCCACCGCTGATGTGGAGTCAGAAGACCACCAGATCTTTCGATTCACTGGATCATAACCATATGACCCAATATCTGGCGTTACTGACAAACTGCCAGGAACAAATTCGACGGAATCAGGTAGATTATCGTAAACATACAGTGACTCCTCGCCCAATGGATCAATGGTAATTACATAATGGATCTCCTGACCTGGTAATGCGAGTTCAGTGGCTTGCTTGGTGAATTCACAGGTCGGGCAGTCGATGTCAAATAGTTTGTGTGAAAGACCTGTGGGATGAAACCCACCTGTGTCCCCGCCAACATGGTAGATGACACCATCGAGCGAGACCGCGGCGGTACGATAAACTGGGCTGTCCGGTAATGGTCCAACCAGCACCCATTGATTGTCCGCGATATCATAATACGCGCTCTGGTTATAGGGATTATCATTAGCATCTCCACCTTCCACCAACCAAAGCTCTCCTTCCCGCTGCGCGTAACCCATTCCCCACCATCTGGTTGGAAGAGCTCCCAGGTCAGCATTCTCAGCGTTCCAACTGCTTGTTGAAAAGTCGTAGCACTGGGTTGAATCCAAAATAGCATTCGTTGAATTGACACCACCGGCAAGGCACAGAAGCTTATGGGTATCAGCAGGTCGTGTGAACAGGAAGGCAGCATGGAAGTCGCGGGCACCTGTAAAAGCCGGTAGTTCTGTCAGCCAGGTATTAGACACAGTATCGTAGACATAAACTGTTGCCAGATCACCACCACCTGGAATTGTTGCTCCACCGGTCATGTAGCATACCCCGGTGCTGGTATCTGCCACCCAGGAAGGCGCCCAAATGCCGGTTTGAGGTGGAGGAGTGCCGCTGGGGGTCTCGGAGGTCCAGGTGTTAGTATCCATGTTGTAACTCCACAGACCTGCATAAACACCTGTAGCATCGCCATAAACAAAAACCTCGTTTCCTACCTGGCAGCCGGATCGCGGATAACCATCACCGCCCCAGGGCGGCGCAGATTCAGGCACCAAAGTCCATGTGTCGGAAACAGGATCGTAGGTGCTCACTCCAGTCGATGAGCCAAGACCGGTGATGCTCCAAACCTTACCATCATAGCCAGCCAAAACACTATCCATCAAGGCATTTGGATTTGTCTCTATTTGCTGCCATTCATGCAGTTCAGTATTATATATTGTGTGACGGATGACTGATTGATCCGTGTGGCTGCCATCAGATACAGTTACCGTGACCGTGTATTCCCCATATCCATTGCTGAGGTCAGGGGCGAGAATGACGTCAAAGTCAGTCGTTTCGCCATCGGCAAGCGTGATTTCTTCAGGCACAATAATTTCACCAGAGAAGTCTTTGTCATATGTGATGGCAAATGTCGACTGAGTTCCAGTCATGTTTAAAATGGTCAAATTCTGAACCTTGGACGCTCCACGGCAACCTGAGCTTGAAACTTCCGCGGGAGTCAGTCTGACATGAGGACCACAGACAGGAACTGCTGCGACAGGTTTGGTGCTCTCATCACAGGCATTTTGACCTTCAGGGGTGTAGCCATCATCACTACAGGGGTTATTCGGTGAGCTTTCATATCCGTCACCGTCAAAATACCAGGACACGCCAGCGGGATCAGAGCCAGCCGCGGGTGTTACATCCACACAGTAGGTTGCCACACAATGATCGGTGGGCTTCTGGTTACGAATATGAGAAATGTTTACTTCATAGGGTGATGTTTGGAAAGACCAACTAAAACTGCCCCAGGAGCCATTATCACAAACTGGTGTTCCCTGGACATAAACATCGGATACTGTCCAATCGGCAGGGAATTTTAGCCAGTTGTTATAAACATATTCAAAATCATCGGTGAAAGATTCTGATTTGAAGCAGAAGGTTTGAGGTACACCCGCTGCATAGCATTCGTCACCTCCAGCCGTTGGATCAAAGATCACATTACTGCCAGAGAGAGAGCTTAATTCGGAACGATCGAAGGTTGTTGGTGCGATACCAGTACTGAGTTCAGTGACTGGGGGTTCATTTTGAACGATGGTATTCATGGCAATTGGTGCCGCGATGGTATCTTTTAATGGTAGCAAACAAAGAACCATCAGCATTAACACGATGAAAGCCTTTTTAACAGGCATGGTAATCTCCTTTCTTTTCTCGTGTTTGGTTGGTTGAAAGAGACAATTGAACGGTAGTATGTGGCTTATTCCCTCCTTTGTAAACTGATCCTTTTGACGCAGGTGTTTGTTAGCTTTCGCCAACAAACTGGTAGAACAATCTACCCAAACAACAAATTTATAGACCGATATGTACAAACATGCTGAACTATTAATAGTATATCAGGATAATATTGAAGAATCAATATTTGACAAGGCAATATAGGACAGATTCCAAGAGAATCCGGCCAACGGTTTATTCTCACAGCTATTTAGGATCAACCCCCTTGTACAGCGTAAGTGTTGGGACTGCTTGCGTGCCCTGGCTGGGGGAATTAACCCCTTACAGGGGCAGGCGGGGCTGCTTGCGTCCTGGGTTCATTTCCCAGAAGTGGGTCTTTTTCTATGCTCGCCTTTTACAACTCATAACAACCTGCAAACAATCCATTTTATCCTTGCTTTAAAAAGATTGACTGTCTGACGCTATTGCTCTATGCCCAAAATCAATTCCCACAAATGCACATGCGCGGGCACACCTTCATTCAGGCTTTCGACCCAGATCTGTAACTGTTTAACCGAATATTGCTCTCCAAAATCCACCGAAACCGCTCGCACCACATCCGAAACTTCAACTTTTTCCATAAAGGTAAGAGCGTCCCCCTCTTCCGTCACGATCGCCACCGTAAACTGGGTTGCCGGAGCTCCCACCAACACCGTCGCGCCTTCAAGGGAAATGGCTTCTGGAAAATCGATCCTGATCATCAGCGGATTTGCCTCTAAGCTACGGATAAGCGTCGCGCGGTTGCCGTCAAAAATGCTGGCGACCGTCCCCATATCGAGGCGCGAATGGCTGACCCTCACCCGCTGCCCCATCAGGTCAAAATCAAGCTCCACCGGCTTTTGACGTTCCAGCAGCTCCTCCGCGAAGATCTCTTCAGCATCTGGCGAATACTTCAACTTGATAAAATAGAAGCCCGCCCGTCCATCCGGCCATGGCAACCTGTCCAGTACCTGGATTTCTTCAAATTTCGGGTTTTGAGCCAGGGCTTCAAACTCTTCCGGGGCAACTATAAAGACCTGTTCCGGTCTTATTTCCCGGTAATAAAGGTCGTATTCCAAAGTTGAGCCAAGCGTAATGGGCAATGGATCGCCCAGGAAGAAACGCATGATGATGTCAGTATTATTTGCCCAGCTCGGGCTCAAAGTCAATTCAGCATCCGGATTTTCCTCAAGAAAGCTTTCGATCTTCTCGCTGATCTCGCGTCCACCCCATTGCATGCCGTATAAAGAATAATCCGGATACCAAAGCGCGCCGTTTTGAACCGCGTCCACGCACATCCAAAGCGAGAAAAGAAACAAAGAACCCGTCAGTACCATCAAGACAGCTTTACGTAACGCGAATTTGCCCCCCATCCAACCTAAAACGCAATCAAAACTCAGAAAGATCATCAGGGCAAAGGGAAGATTCATCACCAAAACCCTTGTAATGCTGATATCCACCATTGCCGCGCCAAACGGTCCGACCAGAAAAGCGATCACCACCAAGCGATAAGGAGTCTTTTTGATCTCTTTCAGGCTTTTCGCAAGCCCCAGGACAAAGGCGGGAAAGAAGAACCAGGGCAAATGCCCCAGTCCCTTCATTTGGTGCCGGATCAGATCCACCTGATTTGGAAGAAACCAATTGCGCGGATCCAGCCCCTTAAGCCATTTTTTGCCGAATAGCCCTAACTTTTCGATCAAAGGCAAATCATTCATCCAATAGGATCGCAGCAGCTGCAGATGCACACGCAAAGCTTCCTGATGAGAAAAGCGAAACCGAAAGTAAGGAAATGCCAGCAACAATAAGACTATCGCGCCTGTAATAAGACTCTTTATATTCGCGAAGTGATATTTCCAATCGACCAATAATAAGACCAGCCCCGTCACGCCAACGACCAGCTGCATTGGCGCGTAACTGTAAAATGCGCAGGCGCCAAACAAAAGTGCCAGCGGCAGGTGTTTCGGGTTTTGTTCGCGATACTTCAAATAGAAATAAAGGAAGAGGCTATAAAAACTAAGCCCCAGTGAGGTCTCAAAGGCAGTACGGGAATGCAAAAACCAGGCCGGCAAGGCGCTGATGACATAAGGTACTAACCACCAGATCTTACTTTTGAAGTGATCTTTTGCCCAAAAGGCCACACTCACTGGAAAGACGAGGCTGATCAGTGCCGGCAGCCCCCGCGTGAGCCAGACAGAGCGCGGCAGCCAGGCGATCAGTACCTGCAGCCAGACCGAGAGCGAGAGGTTGAACTGCTGCCCGTTTTCAAAATAGACCGGGAAGAGATTGCCCTGAATGTCCCGAAACCCGCGCTTGATCAGGTCAAAAGCCGACATGGTCTGAATCGCTTCGTCGGAGAAAAAGTAGATCGGGAATTTACCCAGCGCGAGAAAACGGGTTAGCAGATACAAACCCATCCCTAAAGCAAAAAGGATCCAGGCAAATTTCGTTGCTTTATCTATTTCTCTTGGCTTGTTTTCATTGAGAGCATCCATACAGGTATTTTAATGGATGTTCTTTGATTGTATGTAAAGATGGAGGGCAAACGCATCTAAATAAAGATGCTTATTAGAATCAAGCGTAAATACGAACATTAGCTCAATCTTTTTCTCCAAGCTTAGAAAAAATCGCTCGATAAACCAAAACTTCCACTGGGAACCGTCGTTGCGAGCCCCGTCAGGGGCGCCTGTGCCTGTCAAGGTATGGCAATCTGCAGTTAATCATTTTTCCATTCCATTCTTAGAAAACAAAAGCTATAAGGCAGATCGCCACGTCACCCTAAAGGGCTCCTCGCGATGACAACCTTGCAATAGCACCACTTACACCTTATTTGCCACAGTCAAACAGGAATTAAACATGCCAAAAAAGCTTCATAGAAGTTTAGTTTAGGTAAATTTAGATGAAATTGCCCTGTGTAAAGATGAAAGCCTATTTAGTAGGTCGGGTTGCGCAGCCTGCCCTCGTTAGGGGGCACCCCGACATTTATGGGTAAGCTGGCGCGCTCACCCATACGGTCAATTATTGCAAGTTCCAAGGAAAAGCTAAGACTCAAATGTCCACTGGCAGCGAAAGCATCATTAAATGAAAGAGTCGGATGGTTATTTCCAATCCGACTCTTATCACTATATAATTGAGGGCTAAATAAAGTAATGCGTGTTGGAATCAGTCGCGGAGGCTGCCATCGTCGCCACGCCTGCCGACTCGACCCCATCCAGCAGTTCTTCCATCTTGAGACCCATCAGATCCATCGACATCTGGCAAGCCAAAATGCGCACGCCGTTTTGCTGAGCAGTACGGATCATCTCCGGCAGAGAATCGACATTATACTTCTTCATAATGCCTTTGATCATGCCTGTTCCCGCGCCCAACATATGCATTTGGGAAAGGGTCAGTTTGTCCGCGCCTCTGGGCATCATCCAGCCAAACATTTTTTCAATGAAATTCTTTTTTACCTTGACCGGTTCCGGCTTGCGCAGGATATTGAGCCCCCAGAAGGTAAAGAACAAAGTTGCCTTTTGCCCCATCGCGGCAAAACCGTTGGCAATGATGAAAGCGGCAATGGCTTTGTCCAGATCACCGGAAAAGACGACCATGGTCAGGTCTTTCCCTGGCGTAGGAACTGGCAGCGGGGAAGCACCAGCCGTCTGAACTGCCGCGCCAAGCCCCTTTTGTACCCGGGCAATCACTTTTCCACCCGCCATATTCAAATCGAGCAGCGTGTTACCGGTCGATTTTGTCCATGCCTGAATGTCTTTGGCAAAACCCAGGTCGGTGGCTTTGATCTCTACCACTTCACCGTCCTGCATTTCGCTGACTTTATTGTATAGCTTCAGAATCGGACCCGGGCACTGCAATCCGCAGGCATCCAATTGGTAGTTGGTTTGCCCCGCGTTTGTGCCAGCACTGCTGACAGTTTCTGTACTGATAGGAAAGTCTGTTAGTTTTGTCATTGTTTCAGGCTTCTTCATAAGTTTTTGGATACTGATCCCACCAGAGAGATTGACGGCATCAAATCCCTTTTGACGCAAAATACGTACGGCAAGATAGGAACGTCTTCCGGTACCGCAGATACAAAGAATCTTCTTATCTTTTGGTAATTCGTCCAGACGCCCACGAAGTTCAGTGATCGGAATATCGATCGTGCCAGGCAGACTGAAAACTGTCAGCTCTTCCGGGTAGCGCACATCCAGCTTGACCCATTCTTCCTGATCGAGCTTGTCCAGTTGGTCCCATTGCAGGACATCCACATCCCCGCGCAAGACGTTTGCAGCCGCAAAACCGACGATATTTACTGGATCACGCGAGGCTCCGTAAGGCGGCGCGTAGGCGAGTTCCAGCTCTTCCAGGTCATAAACGGTCATTTTGCCGTGGATCGCGGTAGCGATGACATCGATCCGCTTGTCAACCCCGTCCAGACCTACTGCCTGGGCGCCATAAATTTGACCTTCAGGTCCAAAGAGAAGCTTGAACTGGATCGGAGAAGCCCCGGGGTAATATTCCGCATGATTATTGCTGAAGGCCGTGACGCTGTCGAAGGGGATATTGGCATCAGTCAGCTGACGGCTGTTGAGCCCAGTGGACGCGACGGTTAAGTCAAAAATTTTGACGATCGAGGTGCCGATAACGCCTCTGAAAGTCATATCTCTTCCGGCGATATTGTCCGCGGCGATGCGCCCCTGCTTGCTGGCAGGTCCAGCCAGCGCCAGGAAAGTTGGTTTTTGTGTGATAGCGGATTGGATCTGGACCGCGTCCCCAACCGCGTAGATGTCCGGGTCGGAAGTCTGCATGCGGTTGTTGGTACAGATATGCCCGCGCGGCTCTATCTCCAAACCAGCTTCTTTTGCCAGTTTGGTGTTGGGGCGCACGCCAATAGCCAGAATGACCATATCCGCAGGGATGCTCACACCGCTTGCGGTATTGACCTGCAAAGTACCCCCTGCTCCGTCTTCAATGGATTTAAGCCCGTCACCCAGATGCAATTCAAGCCCGTGCAATTCCAGGTGATCATGTACCGCGGCTGCTATTTCGTAATCCACCGGAGCCATGACCTGATTGAGCATTTCAACCAGTTCGACCTTGATGCCAGCTTCGACCAGGTTTTCTGCAACTTCCAGACCGATGAATCCGCCGCCAACAACAACCGCGCGTTTTACCTGGCGGGTTTCGATCCATTCAGTGATCTCGTCCAGTTCAGGGATATTATGCAGGACAAAAACGCCCTCTTTGTCCACTCCCGGAAGGGGTGGCACAACCGGGCTGGCGCCAGGCGCAAGCAGCAGCTTGTCATAAGACTCGGTGTATTCACGCTCATTCAACAGGTCTCGCACCGTGACAGTCTTTTGTTCGCGGTCGATCGCAATCACTTCCTGATTGGTGCGTACATCCAGGTTAACCAGCTCACGCAGGCTTTCAGGCGTGGTGACCAAAAGCTGTTCACGCTCTTTGATCGTACCACTTAAATGATAAGGCAAACCGCAATTGGCAAAAGAGACGTAAGGTCCTTTTTCAAACATGATGATCTCAGCATCTTCCGCCACACGGCGCAACCTTGCGGCTGTACTCGCTCCACCCGCAACACCACCAACTACGACAACTTTCATCCGCTCCTCCTTAAAACATAATAGAGGAAAGTATATCACTTTGGCAAACAATTAACCAGAGAATGTCGAATGATTGTATAGGGGTTTTCAACCTTTTCACCCATCTAAAACCGCTTTTCACAGATGTTAGCGTTGACCCCCCCTTCAGACGCAGAGAAGAGTTTTTTTAATTCGAAGCTAATGTATTACGTGTTTTTTAATTCGGGTACAAGGTCGAGACATATTGCCCGTAGTGGCATTGAAATTTGCCAGTTGGACGTCGGATTGACAGCGCACACGCCAGCGTATGCGCTGTCAATCACGACCTACCCTGAAGCTAGTATCTAGTCTCCTGCGCTTTTTGCTAGCTTAATGATAAACAGCCTGACTCTCGCAGCCACATCAGCAAAGCCGTCAGCCCCAGGCCGTCCTCCAGCTCTCCCTGATCGATCAGCTGTTCAACCTCGTCCCGCGTGAACCAGCCTACTTCGCTAATCTCGTCCGGGTCAAATGTCCCCGTCTGCTCACCGGCTCTACAAAAAACGATCAGGAAGTGCTTGTTGCTGCTGCCGTCCTGCGGATAATAACTGTAAACCAAACGATGCTCGCTCGATTCAAAACCTGTTTCTTCGTGCACCTCGCGTTTGGCGGCGATCAAAGGATCTTCGCCATCATCCACGCCGCCCGCCGGGATCGACCAGCTGCAGCTGTTGATCGTATATCGGGGCACCCGAACCAACACAACCCGTCCTAATTCATCCTCCACCACCACACCAACCGCGGGACGCGGATATTCCACAAAATGGAAGCGTTCGATAACAAAACCATTCGGCTGACGCACGCGGTCAATATGTAAATTCAAATATTCACTCTCAAATACCGTTTCCCGGCTCAAGCGTTGGGGCAAATCACAAGCATTTGTCATTTTTCGTTCACCTATCCTTTGATGATCTGCCTGATTTCCTCACCCAAACCAGTAAGCTTTTCTTTTAATTCCTGCAATGTCGAGCGGCTGCTCTCCAGGCGTGCCTGTTCTTTATTAACATAGTCCACATAAGGCGAAATGTTCTCATCCAGGCGAGCAACAGCGCCATCCGCCTCGTGTCGGAAGGTTTTTTCCAGTGTCGCGCGCAAACTCGTTCGCATCTCTGCCATTTTGGCAGCAAAATCGTCCTTGGCTTGCTTCCTCTTGTAAGGGATCACAAACAAACCCAACACCGCCAGCGTTCCCGCGGTGACAATGCCGGTCACATCCAGCGCTTTGGTGGTCAAAACGGTCGCCACCATCGCGCCCACGCCCAGAGCGCCGATCCCAAACAGCGCAGTTTGGGCGACAGACTCCTGAACATAATCTGCCAACTGCTGTGCTTCCTGAACGCGGTCGTAGCGATTGACGATCGTCTGGATCGTGCTGCCAACCTTCTCAACCAGTTCCTGCCGTCGGTTTGCCTGCGGTGTCATGGAAGTGGGATTCAGCTTTTCCGATTGCGCCTGCCGTCTTTCCAGCGCGCCCGCCACCTTGTACCATGTGCTGAGGTCCTTATCGACCATCCAATCGATCATGTTGCGCACTTTGTGATCGATCTCCGCCGACACATCCGCCTGGACCTCCTCCTGAAACTGGCTTTTGATCTTTTCCGGTTTTGCCAGATCAAAGATATTGGTCAATTTCATCGTGCGGTCAAAGAAGTTCTGTCCTCGATTCTCAAAGTTGATCATGATATTCTCAACTTCAGCCAGGCGCGGCGGGATCTCCCCGTCCAGTTCCTGCCGATATTGGGCGATTGACGCTTCCAGATCCTTAGCCAGGCTGGCATCCTGCTGCATGTCAGCAATTTGAAAATCGATCGCTTCCGAAGCAGCGCGTTCAAGGTTGTTCGCCACGCCAAGGGGATTGCGCAGTTTCAGTTCCAACCTGACGCTATCGTCCAATGTTTCATTAATATAGTGTTCCAGTATTTCGATGCCGCTCTCCGCGCGCAATCGGTCAGCTTCTTCGGGATCATCCGCTAGATGAGCTTTTTGCGCCAGGCGCGCGGAAACCATGAATACTTCCGGCCGATAACCGAGGATCTCTGTCGCGTTGCTTTCAACAAATTCCCGCACCTGAGCACGGGCCGCTTCACCATCAAGAATATCGCATTTGTTGATCACAATGCTGACCTTCTTGCCCCAGGTCAGGATCTTTTCCAGAAATACGCGCTCGCTTTGGGTCAGCGGTCGGTCGGCTGAGGTGATAAACAAGACCAGATCGGACCGAGGGACATAATCGCTGGTCAGGCGTTCATGTTGACGGTTGATCGCGTTGGTGCCCGGCGAATCGACCATGTTCAGCTCTTTAAGCAGGGGTAAGGGATGCGTTACGATCGCGAACCCGTCATCCACAACCTGATGCGTGGCGGTCTCGCCCCAGCGCAGCAGGGTCACATGAGCTGTGGTCGGGGTAACGCCCTCCTGCAGCACGCTTTCGCCCAAAAGAGCGTTGATCAATGCGCTTTTGCCGGCATTGAACTCACCGGCGGCAACAATGAGAAAAAGCTCATCCAGCTGGTCGATGGCTTCTCTTAGTTTTTTGAGGTTTTCTTCAGGCAGTGAAAATTGCCCTAAAGTGGCAAGTGCTTCCTGAAGGAGGTGCTTTTCTTTCTGCAAGAAAAGGAGTTGTTGGTTGCTAAGCAGTCCCTGGCGCATAGTTATTCCTTTCGGGCAAGAAGCTTGCCCGCCTTTGTTTTCTCAATTATACCTTTTGAAGTGTTGGCTGAGAACGATCAATGCCAGTAATTATGATCTCATCCATGAGCATAGTCAGGAGGCCATGCTCGAACAAGTAACGAATAAGTAAGAAATGGTTCTCTCGTGGTCTCCCGAACACGGGCGGACGTGGAAATCCGCCCCTACGTCTGACTATGATGTACCAGGTATGTAGACCTGGACTACTGAAAACGAGTTCTTTGACAACCCCCTCAAGGGAGGGGGACGGCGAAGCCGAGGGGGTGGGTTTTTTTAACCTTTTGGTAGCTGAGAATGACTGATAGCCGACAGAAAACTCAGTTACATTCACCCAGATAAACGGGCAAATCACCCTTTCCGTAGTCCCTGAGACTTTCCTGAAGGCAAACTGGGTAGAAATTTACCTTATCAAGCTCATCCAGCTTCACCCATTTCACCTTTTGCTGGCGTTGATCCGGATGGGTTCCGTTTTGCGGCTCATAATCTTCAAGCAACTTACATTCAAAGAAGAACTCCACCTGCCTAAGCTCCAAATCAGGACGAGGGAAGTGGTCTTCAGAGACATATTCACGCACATGCAGCAGAGTTCCGACCTCGACCTTTGCGCCAACCTCTTCGGCAACTTCACGAATCAGTGTTTCACGCAGGTTTTCTGTCTTCTCCTGACCGCCGCCGGGCAGGACACAAAAGCGACTATTTCCATCCTTTTTCTCGATGACCAGAAGTTTCCCTCTTTGGATGATGACCGCTTTTGCGGAATTACGCAGCTTTTTTTCCTTTTTCATATCGACAGCGCTTTGATCCTTCTATTTTCTTTCTCCGCCGGTGATTGCGCCAAGAATATCAAGGTAAACCAAGGTTCTGACATTCAAAATTGCAATTGCCAAAACAAAGAGCATCTGCAGTATTCTCAAAAAAGCCAATTCACTGGCTGAGAATGAGATCATTAATCCCAAAAGGATCAAGGCACAAAGCGCGATCACGATGATATTGATCAGGCATAAGACGATCGTTGCCAACCGGTTTGTTGGTTTCCAAATCGTGGTCAGGATCAGACCCAGTAAGCCGACCAGAAGAAAAGCGGTCAAAAAGGCAGGGGCATTTTCTCCGGCATATTCCTGTAACTGCGCGTTTTGAAAGAAAGTTACCCGCAGCCAGGCTGGGGTATGGATCATCAGACCCAACAGTAATAAAAAGAAAAGGTTTATAAGGAAGGTGAGGTTCACCCTGCGAAATTTTTCTTTCGCGGATGGCGTAGGACGAAGTTCGGTAACCATTTTCAGCAAATTCTTCCTGTTTTCTTAGAATATGAGTGATTGTACCGTAAACAAGGTTCAACTATCGCAATAGGTGCTCCAAGTTATGAGGATTTTGCAGTAAGCTCACGCTTTTTTCCAAAGATCTCAAACATCGAGACAACATTACCGACCAAAAAGAGGGCAAAGAAAAATAAAAGGACGAGCGATATGGGATTTGTTATTGGAATAGCCTCCAGAAGGAAGAGAAACATTTTGATCCCGACCAGCAAAGTAAGCACAACTATTAGCAGAATATGGACTGTTAGAAATCCAGAGATTACTCTTTTACCTTTCCGCCACACCAGAGCTAATACAACGCCGAAAACTCCAAACGCTGTCATTCCAGCCCATACCAGTTTGGCCTGGCGCTCCGCACGCATAGCAACTTCCAGACTTAACTGACCATCAGGACCAACATGTTCTCCCAGGCCTGACAAAAGAACAAAACCAAAACCGATCACAACAAACATCAGACAGTTCAATAAGCTTGCAACAACTAATTTCCAGGATATTTTCTTGTCCATCATGGGAATCCTCAGGAAATAAACACCGATTTCATATCAGCCACTACCCGACGTTTGACCCCTTCGCAGATCTTGGCCATGCGGTCATCACGTGGGAAGAGCAGGTCTTCAGGAATGCCTTCAAAATTCCTGCCCCAGAAGGAGCTATCGTTAGGAATGGAAAACTTCGCCACCAGGCGGTTATTGAAATCCAACTCGGACTTGTTCAGATAATCGCGGGTGATGTCGAGCGTGCCTGCCAGATAGCCCTCCTGAAAGTAAGGTCGCAGCGCCAGCGGAGGGCAGATCGAGAGCAATCGCACGATCACCAGGTCATGCTCGCTGTTGTAGGTGATACGATTGGTCATATAGGGCATGCCAAAGATGGCGATCACTCCTTGTTCATTGGAATTGTTCAGCTGAGCGAAGGTCGCGGCTACGCGCAATGAGTGAGTCATGTCAAGCAAGGGCGTATCGCAGACGTTGTAGTGCTGCAGGATACTCCAGGCGATGTAGCTCTTGCGGCGCACGTCCTGCCTGCCCTCCAGGTCTGCCTGGTCAAAAGCATCCGCCAGATAATGTTCTGCCAGTTCCAGCATCTCGAAGCGCGCCCGGATCTCCTGGGAGGTCAGAAAATCACTGCGGTAGATAGTAGGATAATAGGTGCTGCTTTCGGCTTTATTGAGATAGTCAGAATCCTGCCCGCGATAAAAGAAGAGATGATCTTTATTCTTATAAGCAAGTTCGGCAACCTCGCGAACCAGATCAGTGTAAGTGGGGACAAAAAAAGGCGCGACCTTCCTCACCACGTTCTTTCCAACGTGTTTTTCCAGTGTTGAGGAAAGGGTCGGTGTTATCGCGCGCATGATCAGACCATGCTTCTATTTTAACCGATAATCACAAAATATTAACCATTTCGTGAGTAATATTACCTGAGTTTTCCTGCTTTAGCACCCTGAATCTATCTTTTTTCCTCGTTGAAAACGCATTTCTTGCCAAAAGTGAGAAACTCTGTTTCTTTTGTGTATGAGGGCATTTTCACAATCCAACGGGTTCAGACAATATTATGATAATTTTGGCGAATTTAAAAAAACAGCGCCCCGCTTGGGGCGCTGTTATACCTAAAACAGTTGGTTTATTGTTTGAACATCATAGGCAGGTAAATCATGAAGTCTCTGCCGGTAACGGTGATTCTCACCACTGCTGTGTCAGTGTAAGCGGTCATCAATCCTGGGGTTGCAAACATCATATACTCGAAAGTATCGACACCCATAAAGTTGCCAAAGGGAGTATAGGTAAAGGATCCATCCGGATTCAATACCACGGTGCCGTGATAAGGACCAGAGCCGTCGATCAGCTCGACCCAGATCTTGTCATAGATATTGGCATCGCTGTCATTCGCCAGCACGCCCGGCGCATCCACCACCAAAACACTTTCGCGGTCAACGGTATATTCGTCATCCTGTGCCACGGGCGCATGGTTCAGCAGAAGGCTGATTAAGACCGGGTCATGGTCAGAGGAGCGATACGGGGTGGTCGGATCAAACATCGCTTTGACTGGATCAGGTTTGAAAGTTGTATCGTAGTCGAAGACGTCCGATTCATCCGCGTTAATGTGCCAGAAGTTCGCGTCCAACACATAAGAAGCCAGCTTGCGATTTGCGAGCGCGTGATCCAGATAACCGGTTTGCCCACCGTAAACGTAACCATAAACATGGTTGCCGTGGAAGTGTTCCACCAGGTTGTAAAGATCATCAGCAGTATCCGCGATCTGATCCGCGCCCAGTTTGATCGCGTCGATCGGGTCTTCCATTGCGTAGGAGTTCAGGTCACCGATAATTACGTACATATCGGAGCCAGTTTCGGTCGGATCATTCTCAAGCCATTTCACCAAAGCCTTGGCTGCTCTGTAACGGGTCAGGTTACAGTTGCCGGCGCCATCACCCAGATCAGGGTCACCAGGACAAGCTGAACCCTTCGATTTGAGGTGATTGACAGAGACAGTGAAGATCTCACCAGTGATCTTGTCGCGGAAGGTCATTGCCAAAGACGGACGGTTGAGCGTGGTGTCAAAATCGGGATCCACGCTGGCATCCAACACCGCAAAGTTACCCACAGGTTCAACCTTAGCGGGTTTGTAGACGATAGCCTGCTTGATCGCGTCAGTGCCGAGTGGTCCTGTCGCGATGAAAGCGTACATCTCGGAACCAACTTTTTCATTCAATTCAGCCACGAGGGTGGCAACCGGAGTGTCGTTTTCCATATTAGGATGTTCGTTTTCGATCTCGATCAGACCGACGATGTCAGCATCCATACCAACAATGGCGTTGACGATCTTGACAGTTTGGCGTTCAAGTTCGTTGGCGTCATCCGCACCGCGACACTGCATGTTTCCGGAAGGACCACAAATGTTTCCAGCGTTATCAAGGGTCACAAAATAGTTCAACACGTTCAGGCTGGCAACGCGAATCTCACCGGCTACCAGTTCAGGAGCCTCGGTACGTGGGTTAACTGATTCATACACAGCCGTCCCAACCGGTTGGATCTTATATTCGCTAAAGTTATAGTCCATTACACCGGTTAGACCCTCGATGGTATCTCCGCCGCGGAAATAGTGTTCCAGATTGAAGGCGGATCCATCGGGATGGCGCAGGTAGCTCGGATTCTGGAAAGTTGAGCCGTCGTCAACAGCGATGCTGTCGAGCAAATGCGCTTCCTGAGCGGCAACCGCGTCTGGACCGGGTTCAAGGTAAGCGGTCGGGGTGGTATGGCGTTTGCTGGTCAGCAGAATTTCGCCATAGCGGTCAAAATTATAGTATTCCGAGATCACCAGAGCCTGCGGGAAGGTGACCAGCATACCCTCGAGATGTTCGTGGTTTTTCGAGTCGAAAGGCAGGGTCAAAACAACGGGTTCGATCGTATTTCCAGTCGAGCAAACCTGCAACGCAGAACCAGTGATTTGGGTCAGTTCGTAATATTCGCTGACACGTCCGGTAATGCGCAGTTTGTCACCAACATTCACTTCGGGAGCATTGGGATAGTAGACAAAAATACCATCGGAGGTCGCGTCATTGCCATCGCCAGTCTCGTCCTGGATGAAGAAACCCTTCTTGCCGCCTTCCTGGAAGTCACCGGTCACGACGCCTTCGGTGGTAACGGTCTGACCCACCATAGGAGAAGTCGCGCCGCTGCCCTGGATATCATAGATTGCTGTGAAGGGATCACCACAACCAGCCAGGGTTGTGAAAGTGAAAACATGATCTTCCAGCATTAGATCTGTGGGATCATTTGCGTCATGAACATTGGCTGCCACAACAGTGACCGTACAGACCTCATAAGATGAGAAGTTAGTATCCGGATCGAGCACAAAAACAGGGTTATTATCTGGTGTTACGGTGGCAGCATGTGCTCCTGATTTAGAACAGGAGATCGTAAACCAACCTTCACTCACGGTCACCGCTTCGGAGAAGGTGATGGTGATATTGCTGTCAAGCGCCACATCCGTAGCGTTGTTGGCAGGATTGGTGCTGACAACGGTTGGAGGCAGATCAGGACCGGAACAATTCATTGTATGACTGCCTAGGTTGGTAAAGGTATCTTTCGGGTATCCCTCATATTCCAATGCCGGTTCAAAGGCATCGTCTGGATCAGTATCACCTTGGCATACTGTTGACTTCCTGACCAAGGTGTGATCGACGGTATAGGTATCACCACTACCCCAACCAGCACCTGGATCTACGCCGCGTTGACCAAAGGAATCCTGAACAACATTTCCTTCAGGTGTGATCCGATAAAGGACAAAGGCGTCATCGCCATTAAAGTTTGTTATGCCGTGGAAAAGATCAGCGTAGGCTTTCAATTCGTCGCTTGCATTGTTATTAACGATAACATAAGTATCTCCTGCAGCGAGAATTGTTTCGGTATCCCAGGTAAGTGGATTGCTGGGTGTTGTGCTTCCATTGCTGAACAATTCCATACGGTAGTTCTGAAGATCAATAGCAACACCAGTGCCGTTGTAAAGCTCAATGGCTTTGTTGCTGCTTGAACCTTCAACATATTCGGAAATGATGAACCGCTCTGGGAAAGCAACCGGGTTGCAGACATGCGTTTCTGAAGCAGTGTTGCGAGGGATCGGAAAATCTGCAATAAAGTCATCGCCGTTTTCATCCGTATCCTGACAACCATTTGACAATCGTTGAACCGAAGTTGTATTTGAAGGTGCGGGAGCAGGAGCTGTACCTTCGTAACAATTGGTTGCACCAGCACCGACAAAATCAACAATGCCTTCAGTTGGGCAGACACCGGTTAAAGGAGTTGTCGTGTTTACCAGAGCAACCTTAAATTTACCTGCACCCATAGGAATATCCCCGGTTGCATCTGGTGTGGGCAAAGGTTCGGTTCCGCCATTGCCTTTAGCTTCCTGGATAAGATAATAACTATTCGCGGGAATGCTTCCGGTCAGAGGTGTAACCTGCCAGCTGGAGCCTGTCGCCGAAGCATACTGAACGCTCCAACCTTCCAGACTGACTGCTGAATTGCTTGAGTTAAATATCTCGATAAAGTCATGAGTGTAATATGAGCCGCTGTTTCCGCCGCCGCCATAAGCCTGACTAAGGCGAATTGGGTTGGCTGCCTCAACGGGCCGTGCGGGTTGTATCCCCACCAGACCAATGGCAAGCGCAAGCGCCATCAGAACATAAAATACTTTAATTTTTGTTTTCATTGATATTCCTCCATAGTTAGTCGGATTGTTTTGTTAACACTTAATAATAGTAACATAAATGAGCTCTTTATGGCCCCCTTTCCAAGCTTTCGAGTTAACTTTAACCGAAGCTTAAAAAGCTTTAACAGTTACGAATTCGCTGAATATCGTCACTTAATTGTTGACGTTTGTCATCTTTTATATATACAAATCTAAAAAATCTTTCAATTATAGTAAAATGTGAAAGGTTTTCGAAGTTTGTAAGCTTACAAACAACAAGAAGATCACTCAATTCTTTTAAATCTACGAGGTAGAAGATGAAAATCGTAACAGATAGCGGCGCAGATCTTTCTTTTGAAGAATGCCAACAAATTGGTGTAAGCATGGTGCCCCTCAAAGTTGAGGTGGATGGGGTATCCTATCAGGCTGGGGTTGACATTGACCCGGTCAAATTTTATGACATGATGGATGCCAGTCCTACCATGCCGATCACCTCTACCCCTTCGATCGGAGCTTTTGTTGAAGTCTATGAAAAATTGGCCAAAGAAGATGACGAGATCCTTTCGATTCATATCTCCTCTGGTTTGAGCGGCACAATTAATGTTGCCAGACAGGCGGCTGAGTTGGTTAAAAATGTCCGCATCCACTTCATCGATACACTCACCCTTTCCGCGGGGGAAGCCTGGTACGTCCTGGCTGCAGCGAAAATGCAGGCAGCCAACCGATCAATGGATGAGATCATTACCAAACTTGATCAAATGCAAAAGGCAACACACACCCAATTTACCTTGCCCGATCTCAAGTACCTGATCGCTGGTGGTCGCATCAGCCATCTAAAGGGTCTGCTCGCATCCCTGCTGGGCATTAAACCCGTTATCGAAGTCAGCAAAGTTGACGGTAAATACTATGACAAGATCAAGCGTCGTTCCTTCCAGAAAGCCATTGATGGCATCGTTGAACTGGTCTTGCGCAACCATGCCGAAGGCAGCCGTCTGCTTGCTCAGATCTGCACCGCTGCCAATCCTGAGGGCGGAGAAGTGCTTAAGAAAGCAATGGATAAGCTATTCCAGGTCACCTGGCTGCCGGTTGCAAAACTTGGCACCGCTCTGGGCGCCCACACCGGTCGTGGACTTGTAGGCGTAATTTGCGCTGATGAGGACGCCCTGCCAATCATTCCTTAATTTGGCACCCAAAAACCGTTGAAACCTGTAAAACCTGTAGGCCGGATTCTATTGGAATCCGGCTTTTTTTATATTTTTGACTGTTTACATCCAGGGTTCTTTTTCCAGGACAAGGGTATAGAAGTGCATTTGTAAACACAGCCTTCTCCTACCTGCCCTGGGTCTTTTCCAGGGGTGGGAGAAGGTGCCCTGAGGGCGGACCGCTTGCGCTCTGGGTACCAGAGTGAGGGGTGTCCAAGGGCGCAGCAATCTGCAGTAAACCATTTTTCAATCCATTTTTTGCAATAGCTTTAAGGCAGATCGCCACGTCGCCCTAAAGGGCTCCTCGCGATGACAGTCAGGCAACAGCGAAACAGACACCTTATTTGTCGCGGATAGATAAGTATGTTTTATGCAAATAATGCCTGTAAAAAGATTTATTTAGTGATTTAGATGCGTTTGCCCTAGCCTTGTATCACCTCTGTTAACCTTATCTTAACCTTTATGATAAAATGTAAGGTCTACTGGATAAAAGAAGGCTTGTATGACCGTTATTCCTTTCAATGAAATTCTCCTGCGCATCGGACTTTCGCTCGTGCTCGGTGGCGTGATCGGCTTCGAACGCGAACGCGACAATCAACCCGCTGGCTTGCGCACCCACATGATTCTGGTCATTGGCGCTTGTTTAGCCATGATCCTTTCTATTAATATGGGTGTGATCTCTGGCAACGATCCTGCCCGAATCGCCGCCCAGGTCATTTCCGGTATCGGTTTTCTCGGTGCCGGCGCAATTCTGCGCTATGGCTTCAACGTCAAAGGGCTCACCACCGCCACAACACTTTGGACCATGGCAATCGTTGGGCTCGTCCTTGGTGCCGGTTATTACTGGGTTGCCATCATTTCCACCGTGGTCATGCTCGTTGTTTTAGCAGCTCTTGATCAGATTGAAAAAAAACACGTCCGGGTCAACGTCGTCCGCAATATTGTGGTCGATCTGCACGATCGCAAAAGTGTCCTACGTGAAGTTCGTAAAACCATCCAAAGCCTGACTGAAAAGGTGATGGCTTACTCTATTCAAAAAAGCGTAAAAAACAAACACCTGCGCCTCGAGCTGACTGCCCGCTTCAAAAACCGTGAGAAACTGGAAACGCTGGTTGAAGAACTTTCCGAGATCGATGGAGTAAGAGCCCTGAAAATCGAGTAAACTAAACTCATTATGCCAGGTCTCGCAATCAGTTTACGTGCTTTTGACATTGATCAATTGCAGGAAATTGCCCGCTTTTGGGGTCTTGAGATAACCGGAAGCTCAAAAGAGAGCCTGCGACTTTCCCTTGAACTTGAAATGAACGACCCCGAGCGTTTTCAGACCGTTTTTGATGCCCTCTCTGAGCCCGCCCAATCAGCTTTGGCTGACCTGAAAGCCAACCAGGATCAGCTTTCATTATTTTCTTTTAGTCAACGCTACGGCGAGATCCGCGCCATGGGACCCGCCAGACGCAAAAAGGAAGAACCCTGGGCTTTCCCGGCTTCGATCAGCGAAGAACTTTGGTATCGCGGTTTGATCGGGCGTGATTTTCTGCGCGAGGGTGATGACCTCGAGGAAAAGATCTATCTTCCCGACGAATTCAGCGCGATCTTGCCTGAACCTGACCTCACATTCTCTGCCGGACTGGAACTGCAAGCCCAACGCTTGATCCTGCCGGAACCGAAAGCCACAACCAACATCCTCAACGATATTTGTTCTTTCCTGGCTTCTGTGCGCTTCGAAGACCAGCAATCGCAGCTCCTAAAACTAAATAAAGATGCCGATCACTGGCAATTGATCAGCAAATTGAGCCGCGCGATCAGCTTTCTGAATGCCAATAACGAACCCACAGACCAGGCTCGCCAGTTTCTGGAAATGCCCCGCGTACAAGCGCTGACTTACCTTCAGAAGCAATGGTTGAGCTCAACAAACTTTAATGAATTCTCTTTTCTGCCTGATCTAACGATAGAAAGCGACGAGCCAATCGATCTGGTCAATGCCCGCCGAAATCTGCAGGATCTTTTCTCCACCTTGCCCCTAAAGCAATGGTATTCCCTCGATGAACTTGTTGAAAAGCTTTACGAGATTAATCCCGAGTTTTTACGCAAACAGGAACAATTCTATACCTGGAAGATCCATGTTTCCGGCTCTCCAGCTCAACCCGACGGACCGGAGAGCTGGAACAACGTCGAAGGCGCATTGATTCGCTTTGTTCTGACTGTCATGTATCCCCTGCTTGGTCTGGCTGCTGTCACAAACCTTGCTGAGGAACCTGACCAGATCTATTTTCAGCCGTTCCCAGCTCCATCCTTGAGCGAACAATTCCCTTCTTTGTTCGAAGAGGAAAAATTCCTCCTCGTCCGAACCAGCGCTACGACCATCATGACCGATCGGTCACCCCTGATCTTGCGCTACCAAATCTCCCGTTTTTGCCAATGGTTAAGCTATGCGAAGGGAAATTACCAATACGAGCTCACACCCGCCTCCTTGAAACGAGCTGAGGAACAGGGCTTGCTCCCCAAACACCTCATCGCGCTATTGCGCAAGCATTCCCAAAACGGCTTGCCCCCCAACCTTTACGAAGCGCTCCTGCGCTGGCAAAACGAAGGCAAGCAAGCCGGACTGGAGCAAGTTATCGTCCTGCGCCTTGCCAATCCGGAAATGCTGCAGGCATTGCGATCCAGCCCGGCGGGGCGATATTTAGGCGAGGCATTTGGCCCCACCTCTGTCGCCGTCAAAGCCAATGGTATTCGCGCGGTCAGACAAGCCTTAGCTCAACTTGCTTACCTAAGTGATTATGATGAAGGATTATCAGATGATGAAAACAAATAATGCCGACAAAAACCGATCCCGATCACTTTACGACCTTGTTCATTCACTCCTGCGCATTGTTTTCGCGATCAACATCATCCTCGCGATCTTTCAGGCGGTCACCGTCCTACAGCAGCGCATTTTCCTACAGGAATTAGAGATCGAAACCTGGCTCATTATCTATTTGTTGGTGGTTGGGCTGATCAAACTCAGCTTTCACGGTCTCGCCTTTATCAGTTTTGGGAAAAGACTAAGAGAGATCCGCCTCTGGTTTGCCTGGCTCGCCTTTATTACCAATGTCACCTCTTACTGGCTGGAATATTTCTTCCTCTGGCACGAAGACCAACGTTTTCAAATGCCATTATTTACGCTTGGCACACAGGTCTTAGGCTTTGGCTTATTGGCATACTACACCATCCAAAAACAAAAATGGGAGCCTTTTGATGGATTTAGAAATTGAAGTTAAATTTATCCTTTCCGATTACACCGCACTGATGAGCAAGATCAAAGCCCTGGCGCTGCCACGCACTCAGGAGCGCGTCTTCGAACTCAATTTGCGCTTCGACCAGCCCGACCGGCGCCTTTTTGATGCGCACCAGGTATTGCGCCTGCGTAAGGATCGCCAGGCACATCTCACCTTCAAGGGTCCTGGCGTTTTGGAGGAAGGCGTGCTTTTGCGCAAAGAGATCGAGACCATTGTCGCCGATTATGATGCCACCAAACGCCTTTTGGAAACCATCGGCTATGAAGTCATCATGATCTATGAAAAATACCGTGCCAACTACCTGATGGACGGTGTCGTCCTCTCGGTGGATGAAACGCCATTCGGGCTTTTCATTGAACTGGAAGGGGAAAGCCCCGAACAGGTGCGTCTTGCCGCGGATAAATTGGGCATGGACTGGGCGCAGCGCATCAACCAAAGCTATTTCGCCCTCCTGAATGTTTTCAACCAAAATACTGGCAATAACTTCAGGGATCTTAGCTTTGAAAATTTCAAGGACCTTAAAGTTGAACCCTCTGATCTGAATTTGTCTTACGCGGATTTGAAGTAGGAGCGCCATGCAAGCCTGGAAAACCCTCTCAAAGAAGCTTATCTACAAGCAATCGCCCTGGCTCAACCTTGAAGCCCACGAGATCGAACTACCTGATGGGAGGAGGATCCACGACTGGCTCTGGATCGATACGCCCGATTTTGTGATCGTCAGCGCGATCGATCAGCTAGGTCGCTTCCTTGTCTTCAGGCAGACCAAATACGCCGCCGAAGGCACCACGCTCGCTCCCGTAGGTGGATATTTAATGGAGAATGAAGACCCGCTCGAAGCGGCAAAACGCGAATTGCTGGAAGAAACCGGATACGAGGCTGATGAGTGGACTGCCCTGGGCAGCTTCATGACCGACGCCAACCGCGGCAACGGACGCGGATACTATTTCCTCGCCCGCAACGCCCGCCCCTCACAGCAATTTCGTCAGTCCGACGATCTCGAGGAACAGGAACTTCACTTTTTAACCGCTGAAGAGCTTTCAGAAGCACTCAAAACAAACCAGGTCCAGATCATCACCTGGCAAGCCGGCCTGGCGATGGCATTGATGCATTATCCTGATAACCCACAGCTTCCCGGGTAAGTTTTAATTGTATTTTTGAGGTCGAGATTGTGTTTTTTTTAGTAGGTCGAGACGTAGTGCCCGTCAGGGTATAGAAGAGAGCGGTTTTAGCCGCTCTCTTCAATCCGACGTTTCCACATTAGGCATCAACGCAAATTTCTTATTATCCGCAAAATTGTTGGATTGAAAAATAGTTTGTCGAGCAAACTATTTTTCAATCGCAACCTACACCTGAACCCTACCAACGTTCGTAATGGACAATTTCTTCCAAAGCCCTGCGCGGTCTGGCAGGCGGCTCTTGATCTGCGTAACCCAACGGAATCACCGCCAGCACGAACTTATCTTCCGGGATGCCCAACAAGGGTCGGATATCGTCCTGCTCAAAAGCGCCGCACCAGCAGGTGCCCAAACCCTGATTATCCGCCTCAAGCAAAAGGTAGCCGATCGCGATAGCCGTATCACGGATCACGCGCTTCAGCTCCCAGAGCGGGCTGTGCTCATCCAAAACCAGTCCCTCCACGTCCACGCCTCGGGCTTCCACATCCGCCACTGCCACGATCACGATCGGCGCTTCCGCGATCCACATCTGCTTACGCGTCGCCTCAGCCAGCGCAACCCGCCCAGCTTCTTCTTTCACGACGATAAAAGCCCAGGGCTGTTTGTTGTTCCCCGAAGGCGCCAGTCGGGCAGCTTCGAGAACGGCTTGCAGCTTTTCTTCCTCCACGGGTGTGGGTAAATATTTGCGAATACTTCTTCTGTGTCTGATCGATTCGATCATCATTCACCTTCCTTTCTTAACAATTCTAATCCATGATATCTTCACGAAACTCGAGGATATCACCTGGCTGGCAATTAAGCGCCCTGCAGATCGCCTCGAGTGTGCTGAAGCGGATCGCTTTGGCTTTACCTGTCTTGAGGTTAGAAAGGTTGCTCATCGTAATCCCGACCTGCTCTGAGAGCTCGGTCAGGCTCATTTTTTGTTTCGCCATTTCAACATCCAAATTAATAATGATCGTCATCACAACCTCACACCGTCAGATCATTTTCTTCTTTATAATGGACAGCCTGCTCAAACAGGTTGGCGATCAAAAAGAAGAAGACAGCAATGACGCCCATCATCAAAACTGCGACTGTAACGTAGAGATTGGTGATCGAGCCGGATACATTCTTTTCGGTATACACATAGAGCGCGACCAGCGGCAGGATCGTTGCCAGCGTGACCCACCCCATTGCCTGAAGGTTCTTCACCGACCTCATCTCGAAAACATTCCCACGTCGGATCCTTCGCAGAAAAAGGAAAGCGATCACCAGGATGATCAGGATCAGGAACAAGAAAAGAATGCCAAGCGAAAGCACCGGCACACGCATATGCGTCAATTCCGGGTTGGCTCTGGCTACCTCAAAAGAGAAAGTGTTCATCAAAAACATTCCTCCGATGGTAAACAGCATCATTACCACCACACCTATTTGAACAATTACGGTTTTGAATTTGATATTCATACAGACCTCTCATTCATCTAATTTGCCGTATTATAGCAAGTATTTATCGTTTGTCAATAATATTTTGCTGAATTTAGATAAGTGTTACTAAAGCTCATCTAGGTTCCTGGCTCATTTCCCGGGTTGAGGGATATTAGCTAATGGGCTATTCTTTTTTTCTAAACACATCAGCTCCCCTGCCGATCAGTTTTGGCAGTAAAGCCTGCAACTTCTCCGGCTCACCGCTGGTATAAAACAGGCTTTCCCCTTCACCTTCACCAGCAACGAGCAAATCCCTGCTCTCCAACACCCGCCGCACCTGTTTTGCCACCGCCGGAGCTGGATCGATGACCCTGACTGTCTCTCCCGCGACCTTCCTAATTAATGGAATGACAAAGGGGAAATGCGTGCAGCCCATCACCAGTGTATCAACACCTTCCTCAAGCATTGGCTCTACTGCCGCTTCAAGGATCTGCCTTGTCTCAGGAGCGTCCAGCAAGCCTTTCTCGATCTGCTGTACCAATCCCGGGCAGGTCGCCTGATAGAGCCGCACATCGTTGGCAAAGCGTTCGACCACCGAGGCATACAAAGCCCCATGCAAGGTCGAAGTCGTTGCCAAAACTCCGACCTTGCCGCTCAAGGTTTGTTCAGCGGCTGGTTTGACAGCCGGCTCCATCCCGACAAAAGGAAAATCGGGCCACATCGCCCTGACATCTTTCAGAGCGGCAGCTGAGGCAGTATTACAGGCAATTACGATCAGCTTACAGTCCTGATCCATTAAAAAAGCACAAGCTGCCACAGCCAGCTCGCGCACTTCGTCCAAGGGACGACTGCCATAGGGAACCTTTGCCTGATCGGCGAAATAGATCAGATTTTCAGCCGGCAGCAGCTCACGCACCGCCCGCCAAACCGTCAGCCCCCCCACACCGGAGTCATAAATCCCAATCGGCGAATCAGCAGAGATCGTTTTCACGAGCTAATTATAGCATTGTGGGTTGAAACCCTGTTCGGATGAGGCTCGCACCAGCTCATAATCAACAGTCGATTGCCACTGCCCCAGTTGATCCTGCCAGGAATCGACATTGACTCGCATTTTCCGGAAACCCAGCTTTTCATACACGTGCTGCGCGCTGGTGTTCTTCAGATTCGTGTCGAGAACGATCTTCTTGATCAGGAATCCCCCATCAACATCCCGCATTTCGAACAAGGTTTTGATTAACAGCTTCAAAACATTTTTCCCAATTCCCTGGTTTTGAAATTCTGCCCGACAGATCTTGATGCCGATCTCCGCGATCCCATCCCTGATGCGATAGTTGCACTCACCAATTGGCTGACCTTCCCATTCGATCATCAGCAATTGAGAATAGGCATTATTTTGCTCAATATTCTCTCGTGTACCTTCTACGTTCGTACCCAAACCCAGGGGGAAACCGGCATGCGCCATCACCCCGCCGTCGTTCCACCATTCGGTCAGGATTTCGGCGTCCGCGATTGTCGCCGAACGCAAGGTCAACTCACCCTCATCTACGCGCATGACCCTCCCGGCAGGCCTCAACAAAAGCCCGATACAAAGCCAGCATCGGCTCCTGATTTTGGAGCCACTCCGGATGCCACTGCACCCCGATCACAAACCGCTTTTCAGCATGCTCTATTGCCTCGATCACGCCATCCTCTGCCCAGGCAACCGCACGAAGACCCTCTCCAAGTTCCTTGACAGCCTGATGATGCAGGCTGTTTGTTTGCGCCTCGGTAACCTTTAAAATCTCACCAAGTTTGCTCTTCGGCTCAATGTTCACAGTGTGAACTAGCTTGTCGCGCTCGTAATTACCCCACCAGTCATGCTTGCCCGCCTGCGGGAGCTGGCTGGCGATATCCAAATACAAATTTCCGCCACACGCTACATTCAGGGTCTGCATCCCACGGCAGATCGCCAGCAGCGGCAGATCGCGCGCCAACACCTCACGCATCAGCGCCAGTTCAAAGGCGTCGCGCTGCGGATTTATCCCTTCGACCTTCTCATGGCTTTCTTCTCCAAAGAGGGTCGGGTCCAGATCGCCACCGCCGGTGAAAACAAAGCCATCAAAATTATCCACCAGGTCTGGGATGTCCTTCAGCGGAATGCCCGCCGGTAGCAAAGCCGGCAGCGCACCAGCCCCGATCACCGCCTCTACGTCCTTCTCCCTGGTCAGAAAGTAGGGCGAGCTCTCTTTCGGTATCTCCCGCCAGGCTGTTATTCCGATCATCATTTTGCGCATCTTTCCTCAATTCAACTTAAAACAAAAAGCCCGTCTTGAAAACAAAGCAGGCTTTTCGGGGTAAAGAGAACTCACGTTCTCCAGTTCGCAGACTAAAAACGTTGTTTCAGGCGTGCGCTCTTGCCGGTGCGTTCGCGCAAGAAATACAGGCGCGCACGGCGGACCTTGTTATGGCGTTCCACCACTACCTTGGCAATGCGGGGGCTGTTGAACAGGAAGGTGCGCTCGACGCCGATACCATTGCTGGCTACACGGCGGACGGTGAAAGTGGCATCATTGCCGTTTCCACGCACATAAAGAACCACGCCCTTAAATTCCTGAATACGCTCGCGGTCGCCTTCTTTAATTTTCAAATGCACGCTGACATTGTCCCCGGGGAACAGGTCAGGAATGTTCTCGTTCTTTTCTGCTTGCACAGACTTCAATAATTCTGCATGGTTCATGGCACTATCCTTCTAAGTCACTTAATTAAGCGTCTCGAATTGCTTGAGACGCGGAGAATGAGTATAACAACTCCCCCGCGGTTTTGTCAAGGTTTTTTCGGGACCTGTCTGTAAAGAGACCAGCACATAGAATACTTTATAAATCAAGGAAAACATTGCTATATTGTAATTACTTTACCGCCCCGGCATGAGGGCGATGATGTAGCGGGTTTGGGTCCAGTAGTCCGCTTCGGGGTTATTCTGCTCATCCAGTGCCGCGCGACCGCAGAAAAAGAGCAACAAGGCGTTTTCGTCAATTTCCTCAAAGCCCGTCCCTGGGTAAGCCTGTCTCAAATACGGCACCAGATCCATCGTGTGTTTGGAGAGCTCCTCCACCCCTTGCGGTGGAATACGCACCGCCGCTGCCACATTTCCCTGCAGACTCTGCGAATCCTGACTCACATGAACAGAACTGCCGCGCAGGCAATCCTGCAGTTTGCTCTCAATGGTCTTCAGATCCTGCACCTCATTGAGCGCGTCCGTCTCCAAAAAGTATTGCAAGTCCGTTGCTGGCGACCGCTCATGCCAAAAATCCCATCCGGAATGGATCAAAAGCCCCTCATAGCCCAAATGTTCCCAGGCCACTGCCATGTTTTTTCCAATACCAAACTCTCCAGTCTCGAAAACTTCCGGATGCCAGGCAATGATCTCTATCGGTGGGATCGAGACCATGCTCTGACCACCGCAGGCAGGCGAAAAATCAAATCTGACCGAAGCGCTCAGCAGATCGATACCGCCAAAATTCATCCATCGCTTTTCACCTTCTTTACGACCTGTGCTTACTATAGGAAAATGGATGTTGTAGTCAAAGGGCAATACAACTTCCGGAACTTCCGTAGTTGCCTGAGACACCATGTTTCCTTTTTTCACGCGCAAATATTGCCCGTTTCGGATGAACACAAAGATAGAGATCGCGATGAAGATGATCCCGATAACCAGAAAGGCCGGATTAGCTTTTTTTCTCATTTTTCGCTTTTCTACCTAGGGTTTAAGCTTTGAGCTTGCCAATCCAGCGAAAAAGGCACACAAAGCCACCGAGCCAAGCAGCGCGAAGATCAATCCAACCCCTTTTGCCCGTTCAGGACTTCCACCAGGACCGACAGTCGGTAGTTTGGTTGGTGGAGCTGTCTCAGTCGGTGTGACAGTATATGTCGCGGTCATTGTCGCGGTAGGCGTTGGGCTCTCGGTAGGTGTAGCCGTTGGGGGAGGTGGCGTCTTTGTAGGTGGTGGCGTAGGCGTGAAAGTAGGCACAACACCGCCTTTTACCTCAGAAGAACCAACGCCTTGTTCAGGATCATCAGGACTTGTCGCATCCTCCTCAGACAGAACATGGTCAGACTCACCAGGCATGCTTAGATCCTCCTCAGATAAAGTCTGGTTGGATTCATCAGATATGCCCAGGTGCTCTTCAGGCAGATCTTGCGCAGGGTCTGTTGATGTGACAGCGTCTCCTTCACCTTCCAACGGAATTTCTTCAAGATATACCCGCTCCACGATCTCCTGTTCGCTGGATTCGGTTTCGATTGGAAGAGAAACTCCTTTCTCTTCTGTTAGTACGCTGGTGCTCTTTTCCATTGGGTCGATCGAGGCTCGTACGACATTAACAAGCTTGCGACCCACAAACGAACCTAGCAAAATCACCAGGATAAAAAATGCCCCCAGTAAAACTGCAGTTCTCACTCCGAATTTGTCTTCCTTCATCTAAATTTCTCCTTAAACCAAGACCTAAATGTCGCAAGCAACTTAGTTATTAATGTGCAAGAACTGTACCCATGTCTATATTAAATTCGAAAAAAGTAAATGTTTAAGACATTTTAACAAGTGTGTCTGGTTCAATTACCAAATATTCGTGTTGGCGCTTAAGTCCATAGCTCGTTCAATTCCATTCGATATCAAAAACTCATTTCTGTGAGCCTCAACATCAGTTTTTGCCCTCTTTGTCTGGGGGATTCAGGACCCAGTAATTCGCTTTTTACCCATGAAAAAGAATAGGTTCGCTCGTGGTCTCCTGACCACGGGCAATATATTATTTCTATACTAGGAATTGCCGCTTTGGCTGCATCAATATCTCTAAGTCAGGCTATAATTGCTACATGGCAAAAGCACTCACCCCCGAACAACGCATCAAAAAAGCGCAGAAATATATTGAAGAGGCTCGCAAAATCCCTCGCCCAAGTTCCCTTGGCTGGGAGCACTTCAGCTACACCGCTCAGGTCAAAGACACGCTCAAAAAAGCCTTTGAACTGATCAAGCTGATCCAACACTCCCCCAGCACCGATCCTGAGATCAAACGCCAGGCAAGACAGATCATCGATTCCTTACCAGAGATCGAAAAGGAGATTCTTAAGCCTTCCGATTAATTCCTGGAGCCTTTCAGTTGCAAAGGATTAAAAAGAAAATGCCCGCAAAAATAGCGGGCATTCTGTAACCTGCTTTCTCTTTACTTCGCCATCACCGGTCGAAATTTATAACCGTATACGATCATGCCTCTTTCATCGCCATCGTTGCGGATCTTGCGCGTGACCATCTCAACCGGCATGCCGATGCTGACCGGCTCTTCGCCCAGGTCGGTCAACTGCGCGGTGACCATGGGACCCTCATCCAGTTTGACCATCGCCACCGTGTAAGGAGCCTGCTCTTCAAAACCGGCCGGGGCGTTGGAAATCAGTGTATAGGAATAGACCTCGCCCCTGCCGCTAAAGCTAAAGGGAGTTTTGGCTTCGCCGCCGCATTCCGGGCAGACGTCGCGGGGTGGAAAAATCTTTACATCACAATGCGGGCAGACTTCTCCCTGTAATGCGTATCTTTGTTTTTTAAGTCTCCAATGTCGTGGAACTTCCATTTTTATCTCCTAATTGGTTCTAACAGCCTCTATTTTAGGCAATCAAAACTATCAGGAACTATCAGGTTTGACCTGGTATTTTCGGCTTTTCCTCGTCCAAGGAGGAGAAATTTAGCTAAATTTCTTATTTTTCTTCAAATCAGGATTTTCTTTTCAACCTGCGATGCTTTTTCTTCTTTGGCGGTCAAGACGGTCAGGTTGTCCAATCTGAAACTCCAGCTCAGATCTTTTGTCTTCAAAAAGCGATAGACCTCCGGCAGTTTCAGCCAACTGCGTTCTTCCATCGCCAGGGTCACATGCGGCTGCCAGCTTCCCGGCGCATACAACATCGCTGGATTCTCACACAAGGGGAACAAACGCTCCCATAAAAACCGATGCAAACCGACAATTTCCGGTGTCTTGACCACCCGCAAATAAATGATCGGTTGTTCCGCGGCAAACCAGGTGACAATATCAGTTCGCACCTCGACCAGCCAGTTGCATAAAGAAATATCTTCCAGTATCTTCAGATACCCATCTTTATAATCGTCTCCATATTGCCAGGTGATATGGGGCTGGGGCGTATCAAAGACTGACATAAAACCGAAACGCTCCTCCATTTCCTTCCACAGCGAAAGAATATTCTTATAATACGGTTCAGGGAGAAGAGTAACCAATGCTTTCATTCTGCGAAGATATTATCACAGCTTGTGCGCATTAACGACAATAAAGAACACTTTTCTCAAGACGTGATATTATCTTTTCATGGAAAACAAGTCCGATTCTATCCATGGCGATCCTTTCCTGGATTCAGGCGAGGAGAGCGAGGCCTTGCTGCCAGGGCAAATGCTGGCAAGCAAATTCTGGGAGCGATTCAAGCAGCTTGGGCTCTATAACAGTCTCCTGCGCGCTGCAACGCTGATCGCCACGGTTTTGGTGATGCTTCTGGTGGTCTGGATCTTTAAGCGCTACTACATCAGCGCCGACGGCAGCATGGTCACCCAGCTGCAAATTCCCAATCCTGCTCAGCCCAACCCGGTCAACCAGGTTTTCGCGCCGCCATTTCTTTCCAATTTGCCTTCAGATTCCAACCCTGCCCTGAGCAAACGCTCCTCGATCGACACCGTTTTGCCATTACGCCACCGCTCTGGTTTGACGGAATACACCGTCGAACCCGGTGACACGCTCTTCACCATCGCTGCCCGCTTCAACCTTTTGCCCGAAACCGTCCTTTGGAGCAACCGCTATAACATTGGCGACGACCCGCACATGATCTTCCCAGGTCAAAAACTGATCATCATGCCTGTCGATGGCACCATGCACGTTTGGACAGCTGGCGAAGGGCTCAACGGCGTGGCGGAGTTTTACCAGGTCACTCCGGAATCGATCGTCAATTACCCCGGCAACAACCTGACCATGGCTGAAGTTGGCGATTTTTCCAACCCCAACATCGAACCAGGGACAAAACTAATTATCCCGGGTGGAAAGGGACAATATTCCGACTGGCGCATCCCCCACATCACCCGTGAAGACCCCGCTGTCGCGCTTAACGTTGGTCCCGGAGCCTGCCCGGACAGCTACGACGGCGTCCTCGGCACGCTCAATTTCCGCTGGCCCGTTCGGGAACACACGCTCTCAGGCTACGATTACGCGCCCGCGGCCAATCACTTTGGCATTGATATTAAAGGAAACATTGGCGACCCGGTCACAACGGTGGATCACGGCGTGGTTGTTTATGCCGGTTGGAACGACTGGGGCTATGGCAATATGGTCGTGGTTGACCACGGCAAAGGCTGGCAGTCGCTCTATGCTCATCTGGCGACCGTCGATGTGAGTTGTGGGCAGGAGGTTTATCAGGGCGATTTGATCGGCACGATTGGCGATACCGGCATGGCAAACGGCGCCCACCTTCATTTCGAACTGCGCAACGACGAGTATGGTCGCGTTAACCCCTGGGACTTTTTGCAATAGCGGTCAACATTTCACCACCCTGTATGATCAGGGATTGCCGACTGAATAAATGTATAGCTTGCGTCCTCTCAACGAAGGAACCATCCAAGTTAAAAAATGAAAAGAAGGGTACTTTAAAAGGCAACACAAACATGCCCTCCTTACCCAGCGCATCTGGCTTAGACTCTTGTACATGCCCATAAACTTTCAAAAGTTCTGATAAAGTCGTGATATCATCCTAATAAGAAAATATGCCAGAATTAGTATTATAAAAAGTTAATAATCATCGATGATAATATTTCTATGAGAAGATTTGTGAACATCCTCCTTGCGCTCTTCGCTATTTTTGCCTTTGGCGCTTGTTCGGCGCTAAGCCCTGAACCCACGCCAACTTTTACGCCAGAGCCGACCCATACCGCCACGGCAACCGCCACAAAGACGCTCGTTCCCACGGCAACCAACACCGCGACACCCCTGCCCCCGACGCCAACCGCGACGATGACGGCACGGGAAAAAGCACAAGAAAAGCTCTGGCAAGCCAGTCTCGACTTCCTCGCCTTCACGCCTGAAGATGCCGATCAGGTCGCGCGCCGGATCGATTTCGCCTCCGGACCGCATGAATCTGCTGACAACGCCTGTGGACCCCTGACAGTTGCCATCCTCAAAGCTGGCGGCTACCTGCCCGAAGACGCCTCGGAACACGATATGTGGCTGCTCTGCCCGCGCGAAGAGAACCCGGAATGTCACGGCATGGAGACTTTACAGCGCTTGTTTTTCCCAGTCGATGATTACGATTACATCCGGGTTGAAGAAAGCGTCGGCACATACGATTGGGAAGAAAACCCTCTGGAACCCGGCGATTGGTTATATCTCTTTGTAATGAAAGGCATTTCCAACTACAGAGGATTCGACCATATGATCGTTGTCACCCGGGTTGACGAAAACGGTGCCGCTTACTCTGTTACCAACATCGATTACGGTGAGGGTTTTGTCATCACCGAAGCTTTGCTTTACGATCCAGACAACCCCGGTGAGGGACTTTTTTACGATCTGACCAACGACCATCTCCGCAAAGAGCTGGGCATGACCGGGACGGCTGGATTTTTACTTATTCGTGCTAAGAACCGTTGATCTGATTTAACCCAGCTGTTCTTAGATATGATATACTTTTTTTTGATAATTATGTATATTTGTGTTATAATAAACATAGTGTAAGTTGATTGTTTATAATATAGCCAGCTATAACAAATTTAAAATATCGGAGGAATATGAAAAAAGAAGATTTTATTTGGGAAATGTGGCATCTTACCAGAGAATTGCAGCGTAGCCGCATGGATCTATTTGCTGAATTTTGCAAAAAATTCAGCCTGACCCAACAGCAAGTTCGCATTCTGCTTCAGATCAATAATCTCAAAAAAACCACGCTTACCGAACTTGCGGGTGATTTAGGGATCAATCCTGGCAACCTAAGCAAAACCTGTAAAGAACTCGAAGATGATGGTTTTATCAAACGAGTGCGACACAAGGAAGACAAACGAGTTTGGACAATTGAACTGGATGAAAAAGGCACAGAAGTTGTCGAACTTGTTATCGATCACATTCGGAAGGTTTTTTCCTCATTCTCGTCCCATCATGATCCGGAAGAATTGGAAAAATTCCTGGGCTTTTTGCGCGAATTCGTCCAGTTTTATCAGGAAATCATAAACAAGAAGAGATAAAAACAAACACTGACTCCGGCTACGTGCTAAAATAGAGTCATGAACAAAAACGCGATGTCAGATACCAGGCCCTCGCCTATTGCAGGGACCTGGTATTCTGCCAATCCTGCCCAGCTTCGTCAGGAGCTAGAGGGCTACCTCAATGAGGCAATCCCGCCGTCTTTTGATGGACAGCTTAAGGCTCTGATCTTGCCCCATGCCGGTCACTTTTATTCAGGTCTGACCGCCGCGCATGCTCTCAAAGCCATAACTGGTCAGGATTACCAACGCGTCATTATCATCTCGCCCTCCCATCAGGCATATCCCGGGCATGTACTCACCAGTCAGCACGATGCCTACCAGACCCCTTTTGGTCTTGTGCCGGTCGATCACAGCTCGCTCGATAAACTAAGTGCGTTTTTAGAAAAAGAAGCTGTTCAGGTCAACCATATCCGACGCGACCGTGAACACGCCATCGAAATTGAGCTGCCCTTCCTCCAGCTTCTTTTGCCAGACGACTTCCAGTTGATCCCACTGATGCTGATGGACCAATCGCTCAGCCTGGCAAAAACGCTCTCGGACGGGCTCGTAAAACTGATCTCCAGCTACCCATCCGACGAAAAAACACTGCTGATCGCCAGCAGTGACCTCTCGCATTTCTATCATCAGAGAACAGCCAACCGCCTGGACCACAACCTGATCGAGGGTTTGCAAAATTTTGAACCCGAAAAGTTCTACCAACTAAAATCCGCCCACAAAGCCGAAGCCTGCGGTCATGGCGCTATGGCAACCGTTTTATTAACTGCAAAGAAAATGGGTGCCAACCAGGTCACGATCGCCGACTATCGCACTTCCGGTGATATCAGCGGCGATTTCAGCTCTGTTGTTGGTTACGTCTCAGCCATTATCTCAACAGGAGTATCTGACCTATCATGAGAACAAGCAAACTGCTTCGCCTTCTTTCAGCGCTGATTCTCCTCATAACGGCTCTATCCTGCCAGGCTCAACCGCAGGGACGCCCAACCGCCTTCCCGACTGAGGCTCCAACACTGACCGTCGCGCCGACCGCTACCGACACGCCAACGCCCGTCCCGACCTCGACCATGACGCCCACACCGACCATGACACCAACGCCTACCCTGGTGCCAACCGCCACCCCGACTTATACCGCCACGCCCATTCCAACCCGCCTGGCGCAATTGCCCCCGCTCAACAGCAATACCGGCGTGGTGGACTGGAGCTATTTCTACCTCACCGAAAAAGAGAACGAGGAAGACGGCAGCCTGGTCGCGCTTTCGGCAATGGTCGCCTTTCAATTAATGGACCGTGGCATTCACACCGAAACGATCAACATCCTTGGCGATGACGTGACCATTTTTTACCTCCGGGTTCGCCATGACTTTGATCAGAACATGGGTGAAGTCAAACTGATCCTGACCGGTTTCTTCGGTGCCGGGCTCGAGATCCGAAACGTTCCCGCCGATGGTTCTACCTATATCAACGTTCACCAGCGCCATGCCAACGTGGCTTTTGAACCCTGGAAACTGCATCAGGAATGGTCGCTGCCTCCGGCACAACGTGAGCCGCTTTTCCAGAGCATGCGTCTTGACGAATTTGAAAAATTCCTGAAAGACCTGCCAGATCAGGTCGTACTCCTGGCTGATCATCCGGTCATCATGAAACGCGACAGCTGGAATCAGCGCTACCTGGATATGGACCGCATCAGCGCTTCCGCTGCCCGTCTCTCGCCCTTCTTTGCCTTCAACGAATTCAATCAAATGGTTGGGCAGACCACCATGGCTTATGTCTGGCAGAATTATCTGGCTTTTTCCAGTGATATTCCAGCCGACCTGATCAATAAAATGTCTTTTTCAGCAGAATATCTTGTTTTCGTCACCCCATAGGCGGCGAAATGAGCGATTTTGCCAACATCAGCGTCAACATCGGACAGGTCGAGAAGACCTATCACTATTCGATTCCTGATCATTTAAAAGACCGTATTCAGCCAGGCAACCTGGTGGTCGTACCCTTTGGAAAACAGATCGTTCAGGGGGTTGTGCTCGAACTGCTGGACAAGCCCGAAGTGGAGAAAACCCAGCCGATCGCTGACCTGATCTCTGAAGAGACCTTGCTTTCCCCGCAACAGCTTGAGCTGGCAAAGTGGTTGAGCGAACACTATTATGCCCCGCTGAGCGCCTGTATCCAGCTGATGATCCCTGTTGGTCTAAGCCGTCGGGCTGATATCCTTGTATCTTTGGATGACGAATTGCCCGAGAACCTTGGCGATTTTGGACCAACCCAACAACGCTTGCTCAAACTCCTCAAAAAAAGAGGCCCCTTGCGGGGCGCACAGATCGATTACGCCTTACCCAAAGCGGATTGGCGCAAAACACTTGATACCCTGCGTTCACACAAGCTGATCACCACCCAAAACGTCTTGCCTCCACCGCGGGTCTCTGTTAAAACGTTGAGAACGGCTGCCCTTTCCATCAATGTGGACAGCATCGCTCAACTCCCCGAAACCGCCTACGGCAAGACCATCCAAACGCAGCTGCGGCGCAAAAGAGTGATCGACCTGCTCGCCAGGCAAGCCTTTCCGCTCGACTTTTCCTGGATCTATGCCGAAACAGGCGCCAACTATGCCGACCTGACCTATCTCGAAGAGGCTGGTTTGTTGCATTTCAATGAGACCGAGGTCTGGCGCGACCCCTTGGCTGAACTGGAGGTTACTGAAGACAGCGCCCCTGCTTTGACCCCAGCCCAGAACCAGGCCTGGGCGTCCATCCAGCAGGAATGGAGCCGATCAAAACCTCGACCGGTGCTTTTACACGGTGTTACCGGTTCAGGCAAGACCGAAATTTACATGCAGGCAGTCAGGCAGACCATCGAAAACGGTGGGCAATGCCTGATCCTCATTCCTGAAATTTCGATGACGCCTCAAACCGTGCGGCGGTTTATGGCTCGTTTCCCCAATAAAGTGGGCATCTATCACTCAAAACTCTCAGACGGCGAGCGGTACGATACCTGGCGCAGAGCCCAACAGAGCGATCTGCAGATCATCATCGGCTCCCGCAGCGCGCTATTTCTGCCAATGCCGAAGCTGAAAGTGATCGTGATCGACGAATGTGACAATGATTCCTACGATGAAACCGAACGCCTGCCCCTTTATCACGCCGTCGCGACCGCCCTTGCCCTGACAGAAATCAATCAAGCCAGACTCCTGATGGGCAGCGCCACGCCGTCGATCGTCCAGAGCTATACCGCCCGTCGCGGCGACTGGTTGAGGGTGGTACTTCCGGATCGTGTCCTTGCTCACCGTCACATCCTGCAGCAGCAAGCCAATTCGCTCAATTTCAGCTTGCCGGAAGAAGGCAAAGAAGAACAGACACTCAGTTTCTCGCTGCCGCCGGTCGAAGTCGTAGATATGCGCAAGGAGCTTGCACAGGGGAACACCAGCGTTCTCTCGAGGTCTTTGGAAAAAGCGCTTGAGCGCGTCCTAAGACAGAACCAACAAGCCATTCTGTTCTTAAATCGTCGTGGTCAGGCTACTTATGTCTTTTGTCGTCATTGCGGCACCAGCCTGCGATGCCCGAACGATGATCAGCCCCTTGTCTGGCACGGCGCCAGCACTGGTCTGCTTTGCCACCTTTGCGGCTATACCCGCAAAATGCCCAAAACCTGCCCAAATTGCGGCAGCAAGCAGATCCGCCAGCTTGGTCTCGGTACCGCCCGACTTGAAGAAATGGTCAAATCCACCTTCCCTGAAGCCCGCATCTTGCGCTGGGACGCTGACACCACCCGCGGGAAGAACGATCACGAGATGATCCTTTCGCATTTCAGCGCGCATCGGGCTGACATCCTGGTCGGCACCCAAATGCTCGCCAAAGGACTCGATCTACCTTTGGTGACGCTGGTTGGCATTATTTTGGCAGAGGTTGGGCTCAATTTACCTGATTATCGTGCCTATGAACGCACTTTTCAGGTGCTCACCCAGGTCAGCGGTCGCGCGGGTCGCAGTCCTTTGGGCGGGAATGTTGTTTTACAGAGCTATCAACCCGATCATTATGTCATTCAGGCAGCTGCCAAACATGATTATGAAGGTTTTTACCAGAACGAGCTAGCACAGCGAAGCGCGCTTGGTTACCCGCCTTTCTCCAAACTGATCCGTCTGGAATATCGTTCCCTGAAGGCAGAAAAAGCGCGGCAGGAAGCCGAAAAACTCGCTCAGATCATCCGCGAAACGATCATCAGCCACGACCTGCAGCAAAGCAGTTTTATCGGGCCATTACCCGCCTACTACCCCCGACTATATGGCTACTGGCGCTGGCAGATCGTCCTGCGCGGCCCCAATCCCCGCGCCCTGCTCCACTACCTTCCACTCAAAGGCTGGCAAATTGAAGTAAATCCCTCCAGTTTGCTTTGAAACTTTTGTTAGAAATAAACACCTAACCACAACAGCAGGTTTCCAGGGTGAGAAGAAGGTGCCCGTAAGGCGGACTGCTTGCGCTCTGGGTACCAGAGTGAGGGGTACCAAACCCTTCAGACTTTGTTCAATCGCGTAACCTACCCCTCATTTATGGTTTAATAAATTGAAGGAGATAGCCATGAACAATGAAACGACCCAAAAACCGCTCCGATGGTATGACGCCATCACCATGAACATCCACTACTTAGCCATCACGCTGCGTTCGCAAACCCTCACGCCCCTGATCGTACCTCTACTCGTTCAGCAATTTGTCGGCGAGGAAACCAAAGGCAGCAGCTACGGCACCATCCGACTGGTTTCGCTCATGGTCGCCCTACTGATTCAGGCCATTGCCGGCAGTTTTTCCGACCGCAGCACCTCCCGTTTTGGCAAACGACGCCCCTTCATTGCCGTCAGCGCCATTCTTGAGATCCTGGTTTTCATCGTGATCGGCATCATCGCCGGAACAATGGAAGGCATGGCAGGTTATTACGCCCTTTTTGGCGTTGTCGTTTTCTCGATGGTTTCAGCCAACATAGGTCATGGCGCCATGCAAGGCTTGATCCCTGATCTGGTTCCAGCCGAAAAGCGCGGGCGCTACTCTGCGATCAAAGCCTTCTTTGAGTTGCCCTTGCCCCTGATCGTTGTCTCATTCACCGTCAGCCGAATGATCAGCGCGGGCAATCTCTGGGCAGCCATCATCACCGTTTGTGCGGTCATTTTTGTCTGTGCCGCTCTCAGCATGTTCATCCGCGAAACGCCCCAAAAAGGTCCCGTTGAAAAGGTTGACTGGGAGTCAATCGGCCGGTTGCTGGTCATGACCCTTGCCTTTACCGCCATCATCCTGGCCCTCGGTTGGGGAGTTCGGCTTCTTTTGCCCTATTTCCAGACGCTTAATGCGACAATGTCGCTGGTCCTGACAGGCATCGTTGGGATCGTCGGCATGCTGCTTGCCATTGCCCTTGGCGTATTTCTTTCGGTGCGCATCAGCCTCGGCAAACAGGCCAAAGAACGCCCGGCTTTCACCTGGTGGGTCATCAATCGCCTCGCATTTCTGGTCGGCGCCAACAATTTGAGCAGCTTTGTGCTCTATTTCATTCAGGAACGCTTCCCGCAATATGCCGGAGCCAGCGCCGCCGCGCCAACCGCGCAACTCATGTTGATCGTGGGCGTCTCGATCCTCCTCATCTCGATCCCGGCTGGTTGGTTGACCGATAAGTTCGGTAAAAAGCCCCTCATTTTCCTGAGTGGGATCCTGGCTGGCGTGGGAACTTTGCTCGTTATTATTTCCACAAACATGCTTCTTATCTACGCTGGCGGCGTTTTGATCGGTCTGGCGACCGGCATTTTCTTCGCGGCGAACTGGGCGCTGGGCACAGAGCTGGTGCCAGCTAACGAAAGTGGCAAATGGCTCGGCATCTCCAATCTGGCTGGCGCGGGCGCTGGCGCAGTTGGTGCCTATATTGGCGGTCCGATCGGTGACGGCGCCGGTTATGTTGTCCTCATGGCGCTTTATGGCATTTTATTCTTCTTCTCGACCCTTGCCTTGCACAAAATAAAAAAGGCAGAATAAAGAAAAACAGTCATTTTTCGATCAAAACCCGTAGGTCGGGTTCCTCAGTTGAACCCGACATAACAATTCAAGGGTCGAAACCCGTAGGTCGAAATTGAACATGCCCGCTTTTTTGCGGGCATTTTCAATTCGACGTTTCGCTTACCTATCGCCAAATTCGTAAACCACATCCGCGTTGGCGGTGACCACGATCTGTCCCGCTGAAACAGGCACAGACGCAGCCTGATCCATCATTCCGCCGCCCATTCCATAACCAGCCAAAGTCTGAACATAGCTGTTATTCTTCACGCTGATATTCAGCACCTGCCCAAGCTGCACACCAGCCGTATTGGCGATCGATAATGCCTTTTCTTCGGCATCCTTGATCGCCAGATCACGAGCCTGTGCCATCGCGTCAGCCCGGTTGGCAATGTCGAAACTGATACCATAGATCTGATTAGCGCCAGCGCCTAAAGCTGCGTCCAGTATTTCACTCATTCGGGGCATGTCGCGCACGATGATATAGAGCGTATTGTCTACCGCATAATTTGTGCCAGCTATATTTCCCATGTCATCGTAGCGATTCATCGAGTAAACATTGAAATTGGAGGTCTGAATGTCTTTTTCTTCAACGCCCATGCCAACCATTGCCTCTTTAATAGCCCTCGCCTGGCTGTTATTCGAGTTGACCGCTGAAGTCACATCCTCCGCTTCCGTATGTATTCCAACATTGATATAAGCCAGGTCGGGCACCAGGATTACTTCACCAGAACCTGTTACCGTGATCGTGCGTGCACCGCTGGTGGCATCAGCAGCCTGATTACCAGCTTGTGGGACCAATTGACAGGCTCCCAACAGGAGGATCCCGATCAAAACTAAAGGAATAATAATTCTAAAATTTCTCTTTTCCATTTTCTGCTCCTTAGAGAATAATCTTCTACCCTAATGACGATCAAGCATCCCCTTTTGTTCCCACACAATGACAATTGCGCATAAGAACGGCGGATTTGGGGAACAGAACCCCAACATCCTTGCAGGCACCTTGTCTCGCCCATAACTGAGCTCCCTGAACGAGGGTGCCTGAATAATATTTTCTCTTTTCAAACGTAAACAAAAGTGAAATCGTTAAAAAATGCTTTACAAAGGAACCAGATTTTTCCCGGATATCTGTGTTAGAATCAGAGAAGTAGCGATTTTAATAAATTACCGCCAACGAGCAATATTATACACAACTCTTTCCAACTGTCTAACAACCTTGTCGCATTAAAACTCTGAGACCAATTTATCAAATGAATACAAATGTCCAACTAATGAAACCTTATCAATCAGCATAATCAATTGGAGGAAAAAATGAAAAAATTATTTATTGCACTGTTGATCACAGTTCTATTAGCGTTCAGCTTGCCTCTTGCAGGCGCCAGCGCGACAGACGATCTTATTTGGGAACCTTCTGACGAGGGAATGGGTCAGTCTTATATTAGCGCAATTGTGATAGATCCGCAGTCAACTACTACTCTTTACGCTGGAACCAGGGGGGATGGAGTCTTCAAGAGCATCAATGGCGGAGAGAACTGGAGCGCGATCAACAACGGCTTGACAGTCCTGTCTGTTTTCGCCCTCGCGATTGACCCGCAAACACATACTACGCTTTATGCAGGAACCATTGGAGGAGGAGTCTTTAAGAGTACTGATGGCGGGGAGAACTGGAGCGCGATCAATAGCGGATTGAATACCCTTCAAATTACTACTATCACGATTGATCCGCAAACACCAAGTACGCTTTACGCGGGAACCTCTTCTCAAGGGATCTTCAAAAGCGAAAATTCTGGTGAGACCTGGCGCATAATCAACAACGGATTAACCAGTAAAGCGATTTCTTCTCTTGCGATTGATCCGCAAACGCCCAGCACACTTTATGCAGGATCTGATGGAGGTGGCGGGGTGTTCAAGAGTACTAATGGTGGTGACAGCTGGATCAAAATTGGGTTGATATACAATAAAATTTTTTGTCTCGCCATAGATCCGCAAACGCCGAGTACGCTTTACGCGGGGACCAGGGGGAATAGAGTGTGCAAAAGTACGGACGCTGGCGAGACCTGGACAAGACTTGATGGAATGAAAGCTACTAGAGTTTACGCCCTCGCGATTGACCCGCAAACACCTACTACGCTTTATGCTGGTACCTCTCTGAGTGGAGTCGAAATGAGCACTGATGCTGGTGAGATCTGGAGAGCGGTCAATGCAGGATTAACAAGTCTTAAAATCAGATCCCTGGCGATAGACCCTCAAAACCCCGCCCGGCTTTACGCCGGAACTGAAGATGGGTTTTTATTCCGGAGTCAAAGAGCCACGAATCTGTATATGCCCTTGATCCTTAAATAAACAGCAAGTACTTGAGCGCCGCGAAAGCAGCGCTCAAGTGAAAATTTTAGTTGGAAATAAGTTGTATGAACGAGGACCTGTGCCCGTTAGGGTATAAGCCTCTTCCGCAACTATGTATATCAAAGCTTCCGTCTTTGTTACAAGGTTCAGATAGGCTTACCCACGGATGGGGTCAAGCCCCATCCCTACCTTTGGTGTTGAAATTATAAATATTTCGATCAGGTCAATCCTTTTAAAGAACAGCGAAGTGTAGGAATGGTAGTCCGCCCCTCTTACACCCGTTCGCGCGTGGCATCCAGTCCACACGCATACAAACCAACCACCCCCTTGTACAGCCGAAGACGAAGTCGAAGGCGTAGGGAGGGGGAATTAAAAGGGGGTGGGTCTTTTCATAATTAGCCACCGTTTCCACGCCCCACTTGGTTATAATTGAAGCATTGATCCATTTGGAGTTGCAATGCCCCTGAATTACGCCGCGGTAGAAAAGAACGCCAACAAATATATCGAACAAAGCCTCGAATGGCTGGCTGAGGCGCGCAGGCTCGCGCACGAGCTCAACGCGCTTTACGATCAAGCCGCCCAGGACCCGCAGACCTTGCATCAGGCGATCGAGCAGGCTGAACTGACCCAGGCGGCGCTCTATACCGCCAAACCCAGCCACGAGCCGCCGCTTGCCAGCTTCCCCCTGCCAGCCCCGCCTGAAAATTTCACCCTTCTGGCGGCTGACGGCTCCCAGATCGTGCCCAACCGCCACCGCGCCCTTCAGTTTGGCTTGATCAACATTGGCATTTTCAAGGTACATTTTGGCTCTGGCGAACCGCCGCTGATCGATCTGATCTCCGAACTGCTCGATTTTGATCAGCTTTTTATAGACGGGTCTTTGATCAGCGAAGATGAGGTCGGGTTGCAGCGCGATCTGCGCGAGCGGGTCTTGATCCGCGAAAGCATCACTTCCGAAGACCCGCGCCCCTTCCTGACCCTGACAGACGGTCCCCTCGACCTTTTTTATCGCAGCAGCATCAAGGGCGAAGCCGCTCAGGACGCCCAGCGCACCGTCTGGGAACTGGATCAAAACTTTGAGCGCGAAGGCATTCTCAGCGCGGGCTATATTGATAAACCTGGTTCGACCATGCTCACCAACATGCTTGACCTCTATCAAAAACACATCCAAAAGGTTCCCGCGAGCGAGCAAACAAAGCCAAAATTGATCAGCGACAGCGCCTTGCTGAAAGATCGCCTCGAACCAGGGCATCGCTCAGCGCTTTTTGAGATCATTACCAAGCGCACCCCCGCCAACCCGCACCGCCTGCGCTGTGCCTTCTTTTTCCTGAACGTCGCCAACCCGCATGGCAAGGAATGTCTCGCGCGGGTGGAAGTGCCCTGGTGGCTGGCCCAGAAACGGGAGTTGGTCAATCTTGTGCACGCGATCCTCTATCACGATGCCCAGACCCTCGATTCCCATCCCTACCCATACGCCTTGCACCGCGCGCACGAGCTGGCGCTGGTGAGGCTGACAGAAACTGAAGAACTGGAGCGGCTCCTTTTGAGCAAAATGCCGCCAGATACCCCGGAAACTAACCATCGATCCAACAAAGACCACTGGAAAGGCCAGAAATGAGTGCTTCACCAAAAATCATCCCCATTGGAAAATTGCTGAGGGCAGAAAACAGCCGCTTTGTCGCCGGCTGCCGCGTCAAAGAGCTGGAAACCCCGGCGCTCGGCTCGCTTGTTAAAGTGAAACTGGAAGACCAAAGCGAAATTTACGGGCTCATCACCCATATCCTGATCAACGACGACAATCTGGTCAGGCAGCTTGTCTCGGGCGTCAGCATCCCCAGCGAATATACCGCCGACAACCGTTACAACCGCAACCTGCCTGTTGAAATCCACGTTCTGACGGTTGGCTACGCCCAAAACGGTCAGATCGCGCACCGCCTGCCGCCGCGCCCGCCCTTGAGCCTGGACCAACTCTTTTTGTGTGATGACGCTGACGTGCGTCAATTCACCCGCCAGCACGGCTACCTGCGCCATATCCTGCGCCTGCAGGATCAGCCCATCGAAGAGCTGCTTGCGGCGCACTTCGCTCAGGTCAAGCCCTTGCAAACAGCTGAATGGTACAAAACAGCCTGTGAGAAGATCATAACCCTCCTGCGGGACGATTATGCCCAACTTACCAGGGTTCTGGACGTGCTTAGTGAACTGGAGACTGAATGATGGAAAACAACAAAACTCTCAACTCCCAGATCGGCTTTGTTACCGGCGGTGGGCTGGAAGCCAACCTGCAGGTACGCCTGAGCGTGCCACCCCAAAGCGTGCAGGAAGGCGCCTTTGTCGTCATTGACAGCAACAACTGGCGTTTTTACGGGCTGGTGACCGACCTGCGTCTGACCGCCATCGACGAAAACTACGCCAACCAGATCAATGCCCAACGCTTTACCCCCCAGCTCGCGGAATTGCTGAACCAGCAAACGCTCTATACCAACCTGGCGGTCATGCCCGTTCTGATGATGGAAACCGGGCCCGATGTTGATTCACCCGAATACGCCGCCTGGCGCGAGGAGAATCCCGATGATAAAGCTCCAATTACGGTCAAGACGATTCCCAGCCATCACGCTCCCGTAAAACTTGCTGATCGCGCCGATATCGCCACCATTTTTGGCGAAGAAAATAACCAGAACATCTTCCGCGTTGGCAATACCCGCGAACAGGGTCACCCGGTCTGTCTTGATCTGGACAAATTCGTCCAGCGCTCTTCCGGTATCTTTGGCACCACTGGCTCGGGCAAGTCCTTCCTGGCGCGCATGATCCTGGCGGGTCTGATCAACTACGACCGCGCTTCCACCCTCATTTTCGACATGCACAACGAATACGGCATCGACACCTCTTCGTCCGATACCGGACAAGGCGTGGCGGGTCTGAAGAACAAATTTCAGTCCAAAGTCCAGTTGGTCGGTCTGGGAGCCGACACCAATATCGGACAGCAGCGTCCCGATTTCACGCTCGAGATCAGCCATAAAGACATCACCACCGAAGACGTCCTCCAGCTGACCGAAGCGCTGAACCTCAAGGAAACGACGCCAACCACGCTGGATGCCCTCGAAAACGAATTTGGCGACAATTGGTTCACGCAATTTATGAATATGCGCGTGGGCGCGATGGTCGAGAACGAGGACGGCAAGCTTGAACCCGCCCCGGACAGCGTCGAGCTTTGGGCGCGCCGCGCCGGCGTGCACAAAGCCGCGGCTGAAGGCTTGCGCAGCAAGCTTACCCGCCTTTTCAACCGCCCCTATCTCAAAAACGCGCCTGCTTCCAACGGTTTGAGCGATATCACCAACGCCCTTGAAAGCGGACGGCATGTTGTCCTTTCTTTTGGCAACTATCAGAGCGATCTGGATTACCTGCTGGTCACCAACCTGATCACCCGCAAGATCCGTGACACCTGGGAAAAAGCCACCAACGACTTTCACAGCAAAAAACGCGCCGAACCGCGCCCGCTGGTCGTTGTGGTTGAGGAAGCCCACAAATTGCTCAACCGCGAGATGGCTTCGCAGACGATTTTCAGCACCATCGCGCGGGAATTGCGCAAATATTACGTCACCCTGCTGATCATAGACCAACGCCCGTCGCAAATTTACGACGAGGTCATGTCCCAGCTTGGCACGCGCATCTCCGGCGCTTTGGGCGATGAGGACGACATCAACGCCGTACTCTCCGGTCTGCCCGGTCGGGGCAGTTTGCGCGGCATGCTGGCGAAACTCCAGCCCAAGGAAGAAGTGCTCATGCTTGGCTGGGGCGTGCCCATGCCCATCCCGATCCGCTCGCGCCGTTATGATAAGCAGTTCTACATCGACCTTTTGGGTGATGAAGCCGAAGCGCCCGACATGAAAAAGTCAAGCCGAATGTTGGGGTTCTAACCATGATTCCCCTTAGATTACGCCTGAGCGGATTCACCTCCTACCGCGACCCCGTGGAAATTGACTTCACCGGCTTTGACCTGGCTTGCATCTCGGGGTCGAACGGCGCCGGCAAGTCTTCCATATTAGACGCCATCACCTTTGCTCTCTACGGCAAAGCGCGCGTGCAATCCGAAGCCATCATCAACACCACCTGCGAAACCGCGGAGGTGACCTTCGATTTTGAATACGAGGGGCAGGTCTACCGCGTCATCCGCAGCAACACCCGCAAGAAACCGTCCCAGGTCGATTTTTTCATTCAAAACCCTGCGCCGGACGAAACCTCCTTCCCCTGGGTGTGCCTGAGTGAGCACGGGGTTCGCGGCACGGACGAGAAGATCAGGAACACCCTCAGGCTCGATTATGAGAGCTTTGTCAACGCCTCTTTCTTTTTGCAGGGCAAAGCCGACTCTTTCGCCACAAAAAAGCCTTCCGAGCGCAAGGAAATTCTCACCAGCATTTTGGGGCTGGATCAGTGGGAGCTTTACCGCAAAGCCGCCAACGAAAAAGCCCGTCAGGCGCGCAATGATGTCAAAATTTTCGAGCGCGATATCGCCGTCATGCAGGAAGAAATTGAAAATGAGGAGAAGTGGAAGGCTGACCGCGTGTTGCTCGAACGGGAGCTTGCTTTGGCGCGCGAGAAGATCAACGCCCACCAGGCACAGCTTGATCTCATCAAAGCTCAGGCACAGCTGCTCGCCAACCGCGACCAGCAGTTGCAGGCGCTGAAAAGTCAGCTCGAGCGTGCCAGGCAGTCCCTGACCCGCAAACAGCAGCAAACTCAGCAGCAGGAAGCCACCCAGGCGCAATATCAGCAAAAGATCAGCCAAAGCCAGCAAATTGAAAGCGCTTATAAACAACTGGGTTTTTTAAAAGATCACTTGACCAAGCAGGACCAACTGGCGGAACGATTCTGGCCCCTCGAACGCCAGCGCACGCAGTTGGAAAACCAGCTACTGACCCAAAAGAGCTTACTGGAGAACGAACTGCGCCAGCTGACCCGTGAAAAACAGGAGCTTGACCAGAGTCTCGCCAAGGCTGAAAGCCAAAAACAGCGTCTTAGCCAGCTTGAAGGGGAAATTGCCAAAATCGATGAGCGTCTAAAGTCCAAACCCGATCATGAGGCTCTTCTCCAGTCTGCCCGTGAGCGCGCTCAGGCTTTGGAGGGCGAAAACGGCGCGCTCAAAAACCAAATGGACGAGATCGTCCAGCGGCGCCAAAAGCTGGAGGACGCCCAGGGCGCCAGCTGCCCAATGTGCGGGCAGGACCTCTCACCCAGGCACCGCCAGGAGCTGTTGGATGAGTTCAACAGCAATGGCAAAGTTTTGGGTGACCAGTATCGGCTCAACAGAAGCGAGCTTGCCAAAATTCGCCAGGAGATCGAAAGCCTCCAAAACGAGCAGCGCCAATCGCAGGAGCTGGAAAAACAGTTTCTAACCCTGCAGCGTGATCAGGCGTTGCTGAAACAGGAGTTGAGCCAGCTTAGCCAACGCGAAAAAGACTGGCAGACCGTCAAAGCCAACCGCTTCATCCAGGTGCAAAGCGAACTGACGGAAGAGAAATATCTTCCCGACGTGCGCGGGCAACTGGCAAATCTAAACGTGCAACTTGGTAAGCTGCACTACGACCAGGACAAGCACAGTCAGATCCGTCGTGAGGTTCAGGAAAATGCCGCTGCCGAAAAAGCCTGGCAGGAACTGCAGATCGCCCGTTCGAACTTCGAACTGCTCGCAAAAGAGCTTGAAACCAGCCAGCAGGAACTGGAACATGAGGGCAAACTCGTGCGGGAACTGGAAGAAAAATACCAAGCTGATGCAGAAGCGCTGGCTCAGGAACAGGCGCAAATACAGGATGGTCGTCAAGTGGAGCGGGAATTAGCCACTTTGCGTGAGGAGCAGGACGTCTTTAACCGCCGTTTGGGTGAAATTGACCAGTCGCTGGCCATGATCCAGACCCAGCGCGAGCGACAAGTCCTTCTGCACAAGAAGATGGAAACGCTCAACGAAGAAATCCGGCAGTACAACAAGCTTGAAATTGCCTTTGGCAAGGACGGCGTCCCCGCCATGCTGATCGAACAGGCTTTTCCTGAGATCGAAGAGCAGGCCAATCTGATCCTGCATCGCCTTTCGGATTACAACATGAGCGTGCGTTTCGAGACCCAACGCGCGTATAAGGACAGCAAACGAAAAGACCTGATGGAAACGCTCGACATTATCATTTCGGACGGCTCTGGAACGCGCGATTATGAGACCTATTCCGGGGGCGAAGCTTTCCGCATCAACTTTGCCATCCGGGTGGCGCTTAGCCGCGTTCTGGCGCGTAGGGCTGGGGCACGATTGCAAACCCTGGTGATCGATGAAGGTTTTGGCAATCAGGACGCGCAGGGTCGCCAACGCCTGATCGAGGCGATCAACATCGTCAAACCCGATTTTGAGAAGATCCTGATCATCACGCACATTGAAGAGCTGAAAGACTACTTCTCCAACCGCATCGAGGTCACCAAAACCCCCACCGGCTCACAGGCCGAGGTGATCTTAGGCTGATCTAACCAGGGTATTGCAAATACTAAATCTAATTGACAATTTAAAACCTCCTCCAGCGTAGCGATAGGACTGCTTGCGTGCCTTGGCAGGGGGAATTAACCCCTTACAGGGGCAGGCGGGGGTGGGTGTTTTTAACTCAGCTTTCGCAAGACCAGGTCTTTTTATAGTACCTGAACGGCGTATTGAGTAGAAAAACACTGCTCAATATCGCCCTACCATATTTTTGCCCTTGCTACAGAGAACTCTACAAGTTTCATGTTGAGAATTGCTGACAAAAATGTAAATACATTTGCCTTCCCACATCGGCGTGATAGAATTACTACATCTATATCATTTCTTCAAGGAGTCGTCATGAGCTTACATCCTCTTGCTGGAAAACCCGCCCCTTACGATGTTCTAACCAACATCCCTCGTTTGATCGCTGCTTACTACAGCTTTCACCCAGACCCATCTGACCCTGCCCAAAAGGTATCCTTTGGCACTTCAGGGCATCGCGGCTCCTCGTTGAATGCCAGCTTTAATGACGACCACGTGGCAGCCATCAGCCAGGCAATTTACGAATATCGCAAAGGTCAGGGCATCAACGGTCCGCTCTTCATGGGCATGGACTCACACGCCCTTTCGGAACCCGCGCTCTTCACTGCCATCGAAGTTTTTGCCGGCAACCAAATGGAAATTCGCATCCATCAGGATCATCGCTACACCCCCACGCCGGTCATCTCCCACGCGATCCTGACCTTTAACGCTGAACATGCCAATATCCAGGCCGACGGTGTTGTCATCTCCCCCTCCCACAACCCACCCGAGGACGGAGGTTTCAAATACAACCCTCCCGATGGCGGTCCCGCTGATACCGACACGACCAGGTGGATCCAAAATCGCGCCAACGAGATCATCGCTGGCGGCATGCGCGAGGTCAGGCGAATCCCGCTGCAAAGAGCGCTCAAAGCCGACACCACGAAGATGATCGACCTGATCACACCCTACTTGCGCGACCTCGAAAACGTGATCGACATGCAGGCGATCGCCAAAGCTGGCGTTCACATCGGCGCCGACCCCCTGGGTGGTTCCGGAATTGCCTACTGGGAACCCATGGCAGAAATGTATGGGCTCAACCTCGAAGTCGTCAACAAGCGCGTTGACCCGACCTTCTCCTTTATGACCCTCGACAAAGACGGAAAGATCCGCATGGATTGTTCCTCCCCCTACGCGATGGCGAGCCTGGTCGCGATGAAGGACGATTACGACATCGCCTTTGGAAATGACGTCGATTTTGACCGTCACGGCATCGTCACCCCCTCAGTGGGACTGATGAACCCCAACCATTATCTGGCGGTTGCCATCTGGTATCTCTTCCAGCACCGCCCGGGTTGGTCAAAAGAAGCCGCGGTCGGCAAGACTCTGGTTTCAAGCTCGATCATCGATAAGGTCGTCAAAAAGATCGGTCGCCATTTATGCGAAGTGCCGGTCGGCTTCAAGTGGTTCGTGCCCGGATTGCTCAGCGGCGAAATTGGCTTTGGCGGCGAAGAAAGCGCCGGGGCTTCCTTCCTGCGCAAGAACGGCCAGACCTGGACGACCGACAAGGATGGCATCATCCTCAACCTGCTGGCAGCTGAGATCATTGCTGTGACCGGCAAAGACCCCGGTCAGCATTATCAAGCGCTTGAAGCGGAACTGGGCGGCAGCTGGTATGCCCGCATGGACGCTCCCGCTACGGCGGCTCAAAAAACCATTTTGTCCAACCTTTCACCCGACCTAGTCAAGGCAGAAAGTATGGCTGGCGACCCGATCCTGGACAAACTCACTTCCGCGACCTGCAACAGCGCCCCGATCGGCGGTCTAAAGGTCGTTACCGAAAACGGCTGGTTCGCCGCCCGACCATCAGGCACGGAAGATATTTATAAGATCTATGCCGAAAGCCTCAAGAGCGCCGAGCACCTTGAGCAGATTCGCAGTGAAGCCGTCCAGATCGTGAACGCGGCATTGTCTGCATAGACTAACCATCCTTTTATGAGTAGGGGTGGGCTCCCACGTCCACCCGCGATTTTGACCGGTATGTACGCTGGCTGGCGGGAGTAGGGGTGGGCTCCCACGCCCACCCGCGATTTTGACCGGTATGTACGTTGACGGGAGACCGTGGGAGGTCTCCCCTACATGGCGAAGCCCAAATACGAGCTTTTTTTATCCTATCGATCATCGTCGCAATCAAACACCCCTCTGTCAAACTCAGCTCCGCCATTGAATTCGGATTGCGATAAAATGGAGGAGGAGGCAAGTCCGCCACGACAATTGGCGTAGGACTTGCAACAATAAACGCATGGAAGAAAGTCTTCTCATCGAGAAAGCCGTTCGTGGCGACCTGGACGCGTTCAATCAACTCGTCCTGACCTACCAGAATATGGCTTTCAACCTCGCCTATCGCATTATGAGCGACGATGCCGCTGCTGCTGACGCGACGCAGGATGCGGTCATTTCCATGTATCGCAAACTGGACAGCTACCGCGGCGGTTCCTTCAAGGCATGGTTCATGCGCATCGTCACCAATGCCTGTTACGACGAATTGCGCAAACGCAAGCGGCGCCCAACCATCGCGCTCGAACCGGAAACTGACGATGGCGACATCATCGAATCCCCCGACTGGCTGGCTGACTCAAGCCCCTCGCATGAAGAAGAGCTCATGAACGCCCAGTTGGAAAAGGCGATCCAAAATTGTCTTGACAAGCTGGACGAGAAGTTCAAGACCGTCATTGTGATGGTCGATATCTCCGGTCAGGATTACGAAACAGTCGCCGATGTGATCCAATCTCCCGTTGGGACTGTGAAAAGCCGTCTCTCCCGGGCAAGGATCAAAATGCAGGAATGTTTACGCCGTTCCGGGGAACTTTTACCGGCTAAATATCGTCTAAACGCTGAGGATGATGATGCTTAGACCCGAACAAGTGACCTTGAGAGATCTGGAATTGCTCAGCTGCTCGCTCGACAATGCTCTTTCATTGGAAGAGCAGATTGAGTTTAAAAAGCGGCTGGCTCAGTCTCCGCATTTAAGGAAGAAGCTCGAAGAACAAAAGCAGCTCAAGCGCGCCTTGTCGGCATTGCCCGCGCGCAAGCTGCCGCGCAACTTCACCCTAACCCGAGCCGAAGCCCAAAAGGCAAAAAAGCGCGGTTTCCTGCAGCCCCTTTTCGGATGGGCAAGCGCGGTCATGGCGCTGGCGGTGATGGTGGTCTTTGGCAGAGAGGTTCTTTTCAACAATTTTGCGGCACAAAAAGCAGCCCCGCAGGCTGAACAAGCCTCTTATTCCCTCGATTCTGCCGTCATGGAAGAAGCGTCGATGATGGAAGAGGATGATCTAGCGGGCGAGAACGATACCGTTTATCTGATCAATTGGGCTGGGGGAGGCATGGGCGGCGGCGCTTTAGAAGGGATGAGCGGCACAACTTACCAACAGGGAAGCAGCGGCGTTTCTCTCAATATCAGCGTCGCGGACATCAAGAACGCCGAACTCAGTGACACAGCAGCCGACATGACAACAACAGCGGAGGGTTTTGCTCTTGAAGCCCAGGAACCAGTAAACCCGCCCAATACCGGGGGCGGCGCATTAACCATCGAACCTGCCAAAACAACCGCTCAAATGCCAGAGGATATTCAACTTGAAGAAGCCAGAGCAGACGCCGACCGCGAAGCCCCGGCGATCTACGGCATCGACCCAGCCAACTTAGGTCAGGTCATCGCTGAAACTCCTCCTGAAGATATGCCAGCCGAAGCTTCGGAAACCTTCTTTGAAGAAGAAGTATTAGGACAGGAAGAAATTGCTTATCCTGAAAGTACTCTGCGCGAAGGCTCCTATGGCTGGGTCAAGTGGGCGCTCCTGGCAGCCGCTCTATTGCTGGGCCTGGTCTGGCTTGTTCTGAAGATCAAAAGCAGGAATTAACAAGAAAGTTGCTATCCAATCCGTAATAAAAGTAGGGGCGAGCTGCCACGCTCGCCCGTTTCGCGGGAGACCATGGCACACCTTGCGGGAACAGGAGTTTCCCATACTGTTGTTGCTTTTTTGTAATAACCCCGCTTGATCTGTCATTTAGAGCCTGTCCCTTGCTAAATTTATGTGGCGACATGCCCGTTATAGATATGAAAAGGCTCACGCAATGATGTGAGCCTTTTCCCTTATTCAGAATGAGATCTGTTTATGCCAGAGCCTGGCGCAGGGCGTCGACTTTGTCGGTCTTTTCCCAGGTCAGATCCAGGTCGTCGCGACCGAAGTGACCGTAGCTTGCCAACTGGCGATAGATCGGACGCAGCAGGTCCAGATCGCGAATGATAGCGCGTGGGCGCAGGTCAAAGACCTTACCGATCGCTTCGGCAATCTTCTCATCGTCCACCGTGCCAGTGCCAAAGGTCTCAACATTGATGCTGAGCGGTTCGGGCACGCCAATGGCGTAAGAGAGCTGGACTTCGCAGCGGTGAGCAAGCCCAGCCGCAACCACGTTCTTGGCAACCCAGCGAGCCGCGTAGGCAGCCGAACGGTCAACCTTTGTCGGATCCTTACCGCTGAAAGCGCCGCCGCCGTGGCGACCCATGCCGCCGTAGGTGTCAACGATGATCTTGCGTCCGGTCAGACCGGCGTCGCCCATCGGGCCGCCGATCACGAAACGTCCGGTCGGGTTGACGTAGATCTTGGTCTCGTCGTCGATCAGGTCAGCAGAGATGGTGGGTTTGATGACGTGTTCGATCACGTCAGCGCGGATACGCTCGTTGCTGAGCTTTTCGCCTTCGAAAACATCAGCATGTTGGCTTGAAATGACAACGGTATGGATGCGAACGGGCTTGCCGTAGTGGTATTCCACGGTGACCTGGCTTTTGCCGTCCGGGTACATCCAGCCGATGGTGCCATTTTTGCGCACTTCCGCCATACGGCGGGTCAGTTTGTGGGCATAGTAGATGGGCATGGGCATGAGCGTTTCGGTCTCGTCACAGGCATAGCCAAACATGATGCCCTGGTCGCCGGCGCCGCCTTCAGCGATATATTCTTCGGTATATGTAAAGTCAGGGCGACCCTTTTGGTCAACACCCTGGGCGATGTCGGGGGATTGATTGGCAAGCGCGGTCAGTACGCCGCAGGTCGTGCCGTCAAAGCCTTTTTTGCCGCGGTCATAACCGATGCTGTTGACCACTTCGCGCACCAGGGCGTCGATATCGACATAGGTTTTGGTGGTTACCTCACCGTAGGTCAGTACGAAGCCGGTCTTGATGGCGGTTTCGCAGGCCACACGGCTGGCTTTGTCGCCACGGATCATTTCGTCCAAAATGGCGTCACTGATCTGATCGCACATTTTGTCGGGGTGACCTTCGGTCACAGATTCCGAAGTGAAAAGATACTTGGCAGATTTCATAAAAGTTGTTGTCATTGTTAAACCTCCTCAGGTTATAAAAAATGCCCCTGCAAGTGAGGGGCATTCCGCTTGGTATGCATACGCCTCTCATCTTCCAGAATACTGCCGGACTTGGCACCATACACAAGGTTGGTTGCCGAGGTTTCACAGGGCCGGTCCCTCCACCTCTCTGGATAAGAGTGCCGCAAGGGCTTATTGGCTCATTTTATACCACAAGGGGTTTGGAATGGCAAGAGGTTTGTATGAACATATTGTGAATATATCACACCATTGTTTTAGTTTCAATCTATCTACCTCTAAAAAAGAATGATTTATTTCTTGCAGGATAAATAGCTTCTATTATCGCATCTATTTTCTTGATTTCATCCTCTTTTGATATACCTAAAAGATATCTTCTTGTTTCATTCTCTTCTTCTTCGGTAAATACATGATTCGTTCTATCCCAATTTACCAAATCTTCGTATACTTCATTTGCTTCTGCTATGCTTATATCTATATCATCTATATTATCTGTTAGATAAAAAGAAATATACAGATGATGGTTGATAGCAAGAACATCTCCTCCGATATAGTACTCTTCCTCACCATTTGGTCCTTTTTTAAATGTAAGAATAGAATCGTTTTCTGGATTATCAGAACGCATTGCAAAAACTCCATACCTCTCTCCCCATATGTATTTTGTATTTATATTAATCACAGGAACGATAGTTGTTGAGACCTTTCTTGGAGTTCTAGTAGCCACATTATTCTCCTCTGTAAGAAACCATGTCAACCCAGACATTACATCACTCAACCCTAAATTAGAACCATCTGGATAGTGAAAAAGTCTATCAAATTCTTCTGAGTACATATCTGCAACTTCTTTAAGAGAGTATTGCTGACCAGAAACAAATGGCCCATTCTCTTTTTGATACTCTAAAAGGTTCCTCAACAACAGTGCTCCTGCTTGATGATCCTTCAAGTGTGTATACCCAAAAAAATCTACATATGAAAACATAGATTTATCTTCTTCTGTTTTTTCTGTAAAGTTAATCATTCCCCCCTCTTCATCTTCTGCACTTAGAACTATTGATTGAACTCCTCTACTCGCTGTTAAACCTGTACCATTCCTTAATACCCCTACTGTTACAGATTGTCCATCCTCTCCAACTATTTTCTTAATTTCCTGAAGTTCAAACTTAAAACCTTCTGGAATATCGATATTGACTATGCCATACTGAAGAAAATTATCATCTCTATCTTCAGAGAACAGAGGTGTGGTATATAACAAAGTCTTATACCCTTCTCTAACTTTAACAATATAACCCTTCTCTAATTCCTCTTTACTTTCTACTGTTAAATCTCCCTCCCAATTCATTAGGTCTATCAGACTATAATCAAACTCTTGTGGGTCTATCTCTGGTTGTGGTGTTGGTGTCGGTGAGGGGCTTGGGGTTGCGGTGTTGGTAACAGTTGGCGTGTGGCTGGGCGTAGCCGTTGCTGGCACCTGCGTGGGGCTTTGCGCTTGAGAGTGCGTTGGGGAAGTATCTACGGGCGCAACAGCCTGGTTACAGCTGGATAACAAAAACAAGATAATGATGAAAATAAATTTAGCCTGATGAATGACATGGCGGTAGGGATTTCTCATATTGGCACCTCATTTTAACTACTTTAACTTGCCCAGATTTTACCATTAACAACCTACATCCTTGTCATAACCAGCAATTCTCAGTATGAAACACACATAGTTCATTATTCTTAGAATATTAACGAATCTAATAAATTTTCTGACCGAAATCCACCCTGTACGGACGGGGCTTGTCCCCGTCCGCTGCCTATGCATATCAAAGCCTCCGTATTTATTACAAGACTCTGATAGACTTACTCATGGATGGTAACGTACTCATAGAGCACTTAGCTCCATCCCTTCTTCAAAAAAACTTCCGTCCAGTTCTAATTTTGAGCAAAAAAATCAGATTAGTTCGTTTGAAGTTAAGAGAATATGAGATACACAGGCGTATGGGCGGGGCCCGTGCGTGATACGAAGTGTCATGGTATTCCACGCCCACCGGCGGTTTGACCGGTATGCACGCCTTCGGTAGGGGTGGGCGTGGGAGCCCACCCGAGGTTTTGAATGGTATGAACGTGGCGGGAGACCATGGGAGGTCTCCCCTACAATACGAAACACATGATTTTGACCGGTATGCACGTCGTCGGTAGGGGCGGGTTCCCACGCCCGCCCGCGGTTTTGACTATTTATGGTTTTATATTAGCTTTCGCACAAGCAGGTCTTTTTTTATTGCACCTGAACGGCGGATTGACAGTGGTACACATACTGTGGATCACTGTCAATCTCGCCCTTGTATATTGAGACTACAATGGTGGAAAGTAAAAAGCACCATTCAGGAGAGTGAGGGTGAATCCGTTCTCGCCCTTGGGAGAAAAGCCCGTAATGTAGATAGAGATCCC
>JBMNVH010000010.1:0-64985 GCA_050946715.1 Anaerolineaceae bacterium
TAATAAACTCGGTTAAATACTGGAGAAAGGTAAAGCATTTTGTTCACAAACAATCTATTAACTATAAGGCTACTAAAAAAGTGAAACGGATAGTTGGAAAACGAGGAGAAGACGATCAACGTCTCCTTGCACTATCTTTTGAAAGATGTCTGAATTCTTTGATCGAAAAGGGATTTACTAAAACACTTATATTTCCCGAAGAAAATGACGGCACACTTTTGCTAAGGTATGAAGGTCCGTTCATCATCGACATTGAACGGGATGAAAGACTCGATGTATCGTTCTGTTGTTACTCACCTCATTATGATAAGCCGCTTTCAATGAAAAAAGTCGGACTGTCAGGCCTTGTTTTTATGTTCTCAAATTGTGAGGAACATATCCTGTATTTGTTTCATGATTTTTGGGATCCGTGGGATTATGTAAAAACAGCAGAACTAGTTTGTATTAAATTCTTTGATTACTATGACAAAATTGAATGGGTGATGAAAGAAGAAAATCAGGACATGTTGTATAAACGGCTAAAAGAGATTGGAATGGAATTTATGCAAAGAGTCGGTACCCGACCAGATACTAACAACTAAGTTAATCATGGCTGTATCGGAAAAGCATTTATCTCGAATATAATCAACTCACCAAGCGAAGGAGAGAACATGAATACTGAAAAATACCTGGTAAGACCAGACAAAACCATCCGCATTTCCGACTTTGACCCCAACGACTCGAGTGAGTTTGAGGGTAAGAAAAAGGCGGGACAAGCCGCCCTGAAGGAGCTCAACAAAGAGATCGAAGATCTGCAGGAATTGCTTTACGCCGAAGGGAAGAAGCGCCTTCTGGTCGTCCTGCAAGCCATGGACACAGGCGGGAAAGACGGCACGATCCGCGCTGTCTTCGAGGGCGTCAACCCCCAGGGTGTGCGCGTGGCTTCCTTCAAAGTGCCCACCTGGCTGGAACTTTCCCATGACTATCTCTGGCGCGTTCACAGCCAAACCCCGCGTAAAGGAGAGATTGTCATTTTCAATCGCTCCCATTACGAAGATGTGCTGGCGGTGCGCGTCCTCAACCTTATGCCCGAAGAAGTTTGGTCAAAACGTTACCAACACATCCGGGAATTTGAACGGCTTTTGGTCGATGAGGGCACGGTCATTCTCAAGTTTTACCTTAACATCGACCTTGAGGAACAAGCCAGGCGCTTTTTGGCGCGCCTTGAAGAACCCAGCAAAAACTGGAAATTCAACCCCGGCGACCTCGATGACCGCGCGCTCTGGGGCGATTACATGCTGGCTTACGAGGACCTGCTCAACAAGACCAGCACGGAGTGGGCGCCCTGGTACGTCATCCCCAGCAACAAAAAGTGGTATCGCAACCTGCTGATCGCCACCATCGTTCGCGACACACTGGTGGGCATGAACATGCAATATCCCGCTCCGCCTGCTGATCTGGAGCAATATCATCAGCGCGTCCTGGAAATGGTTCGGTCATACGAAGAAAAGGGATTGGAAGAAGAATAATTGAGCGAACTGTTGAAACCCGTTCCCGATGTCGTGATGCTTGGCCGCCTGCGTCGGGAATTTATCCTCCCTGCCAATGCTCCCGCCAGCATCGATCAACCCGGCGGCAACCTGAGCTACGCCAGCTTTGCCGCTTTGCAATGGGGAGCCTCAGCGGGAATGGTCGCGCGGGTGGATCAGGAATATCCCGAAGCATGGCTGGATCATTTCCGGTCGCTTGGGATCGATACCGACGGCATCTACCGCAGCAACGAAGCCATCGACGACCGCTTTTTTATCAGCTATAGCGACGCTCAAAAAGCACTGCTTGAAAACCCGATCTCTCATTTCGCCGAAAGGCAATTGCCCTTCCCGCCGGAATTGCTGAACTACAAACCCACCAACCCCATCTATTGCAGCAAAACAGATTATCGGGCGGACAGCATCCGCGTGACCGACCTGCCGCCCCATTTTCTGGAGGCATCCGCGGCGCATATCTGCCCGATCGATTTCATTTCCCACAAGATTCTACCCTCGCTGCTCAAAGGAGGGCTGATCATGACCCTTTCGATGCGCGCGACCAACTGTTATATGGACCCGATCTTTTGGGAGGAAATGCGCCCGCTCATCGCTGATGTGACCGCCTTCATGTGCACCGAAGCACAGGCTTTTCGCCTTTTTCAGGGGCACAGCGCCGATTTGTGGGAGATTGCCAAAATTTTGGCAGGATATGGGGCGGAATATATCCTTATCCACGCCAAAGATGGCAGTGTTCTGGTCTATTCCCGCCTCAGGCAAAAGCGATGGATCGTGCCTGCCTATGCCAGCCGCGTCAGCGACCCAACTGGGATACTGGACGCCTTTGACGGCGGTTTCATCGCTAACTATCGCAAGGAATATGACGTCGTCCAGGCGGCGATCGCGGGCGCGGTCAGCGCGTCTTTTTGTGTTGAGGGCAGTGGACCCTCTTATCTGCTGGAAGGTCTGCCGGGGCTGAAAGAAGCCCGTTTTAGGGTCCTTGAAACTCAGGTATTGGAACTCTAAGGCTTGTCGGCGTTAGCGTAAGCGTCGGGATGATCGGTTCCGGGATCGGGCGCAAGCTGATCTCGTAGAGCCAGGGCCAATGTTTGCCGGTTACAAAAAGTCGGTCGTTCTCCTCATCGTAGGCGATGCCATTCAGCACCTCGCCGTGAGATTTCAGGTTTGCTTCAGGGCAGAGACCGCTTAGATCCAGCATTGTCAGCACCTGACCAGTCGTTGGGTCGATGCGCGCGACGCGATCGGTCAGATAGATATTGGCGTAAAGCTCGCCGTTGATGAGCTCCAGCTCGTTCAGGTATTGGATCGGCTGCCCCTGCCAGGTGATGTGGTCTTCGCGAACCACAAAGCCAGTGCCTGGGTCAAGCCAGAAAAGCTTGTTGCTTCCGTCCGTCATCAGCAAGGCTTCGCCGTCAGTGGTCAAACCCCAGCCTTCCGTGTTGTATTGGAACTTGCGGATCAGCTCAAAAGTCTCCAGATCGTAGACAAAAGCCTGCCCCTCCTGCCAGGTCAGTTGATAAAGCAAGCCGTCCAGGAGCGCCAGCCCCTCGGCAAAGTACTGATCTTCAAGCTCGACCTGCCGCAAGACCTGCCCGCTTTCGAGATCTACCTTGCGCAGCTTGCTTTCCCCGTAAAGGCCGCAGCTTTCATAAAGAAAGCCTTCATGATAAAGCAATCCCTGTGTGTAACAGGTGGGGTCGTGTGGGTAACGATTTATGATCGTGTAACCGGCATATTCGCCCAATTCCACTTTTGTGGGTGTTGGAAGAACGCCTTCCTGGTTTTCGCTGTTGAAGCGGAAAAGCAGAAAAATCGCCATCAGCGCCAGGGCTATAACGATAAATATCAGCCTTGCCTTACCAATTTTCTCTTCCATAAGGTAATTTTAGCGCAAAAAGTTAATACGGAGAGATAGAACATAATTCTCAAGACAAACGCATCTAAATATAAATTCTAAGTAACTTTTTAGACCTGAAATAAGCTGTTTCACCGTAGAAAATAAGACATCGTTCTGTTGCCTGACTGTCATCGCGAGGAGCCCTTTGGGGCGACGCCTGTGCCCGAAGGGGTATGGCGATCTGCAGTTAATCTTTTTTCCTTTGCTTCTCTTGACCATTTCCATGGGCAAAAGCTAATGCAATGATAAAATGTATCCACAATCTCAGGAGGAACCATGACCGACGTACTTGAACGCTTTTTACGTTACGTAAAAATTGACACACAATCCGCTTATAACTCTGAAACCTATCCCAGCACGCTCAAACAACTCGATCTGGCGCGCCTGCTCGAGCAGGAACTGCGCGATCTGGGTTTGGAAGAGGTGAAACTGGACCAATACGGCTATGTGACAGCCACACTGCCCGCTAATATTGATAAACCCGTTCCAACCATCGGTTTCATTGCCCATATGGACACCAGCCCTGCCGCATCGGGCAAGGACGTCAAGCCCCGTTTGGTTGAAAATTACGACGGCGAAGAGATTTTACTGAACGAGGAAAAGGGAATTTACCTCTCACCCAACGAGTTCCCTGACCTAAAAAATCATATCGGTCAGACGCTAGTCGTGACCGACGGCACCACGCTGCTTGGCGCGGACGACAAAGCCGGCATTGCCGCCATCATGAGCGCTGTGGCGACATTGTTGGCGAACCCCGACATTCTCCACGGCAAGATCCGCGTTGGTTTCACCCCGGACGAGGAAGTAGGCGCCGGCGTGGATCATTTTGACGTCCCTGGTTTTGGGGCTGACTTTGCCTATACCGTTGATGGCGGTGATGTGGGCGAATTTTCTTACGAAAACTTCAACGCGGCTGGCGCCAAAATCAAGATCCAGGGAAAGAGCGTTCACCCGGGCGCTGCCAAGAACAAACTCGTAAACGCCCTTCAGGTTGGGATCGATTTCCACAACCTTTTGCCCACTTTCGACCGCCCCGAACATACCGAAAAGCGCGAGGGCTTTATCCACCTGACCCAGATGGCGGGGGAGGCGGACGAGGCGCGCATGGAATATATCATCCGCGATCACGACCGCGAGCAGTTTGAGAAGAAAAAGGAGCAGATGAGGCTCGCGGCTGATTTTATCAACAAGCGTTACGGCGCCCAGACGTTGGAACTGGAGCTGCGCGACCAATACTTCAACATGCTCGAAAAGATCCAGCCCCACCCTGAAATTGTAGAGCTGGCGCATGCCGCCTATCGCGCTGTCGGTGTGGAACCTGTCGATGTGCCCGTGCGTGGCGGCACCGACGGCAGCCGGCTATCTTTCATGGGCTTGCCCACCCCCAATCTTTTTACGGGCGGTTACAACTATCACGGACGCTTTGAATACCTTTGTTTGGACGAGCTGAAGCTTTCAACTCAAATGATCGTTGAGATCTGCCGATTGAATGCTGAAAAATAAAAATGCCGTATAACAACAGTAGGGGAGGCACCTGTGCCCGTAAGGGTATCCCATGGCCTCCCGCAATCAACATACCGGTCAAACCCATGGGCTGGCATGGGAGCCAGCCTGTTTATTCGATGTAGGGGAGACCTTCCATGGTCTCCCGTCAACCTATATACCGGTCAATATCGCGGGCGGGCATGGGAACCCGCCCCTCTGACAAAAAAACCTCCTTTTGGAAACAAAGGAGGCTTTTTTGTCAGGGTCTTAGGGACTTAACAGCACCCGTCGCCACAGCCGTCACCGCAATCGGAAGCAGAAGAACAGCCCGAGCAGCCGCCCTGATAATGCAAGTGACCATGAGCGATCTCTTCTTCCGTGGCAGGACGGATCGAAAGGATCGTGACGTCAAATTCGAGGTCTTTACCAGCCATGGGGTGGTTCAGGTCGAGCTCAACAGTATCTTCGGTTAGCCCAACCGCGATAGCCTGGAACATATTTCCGGTTCTATCACGCAAATTCATCGGTTCGCCCAAACGGATCTCGAAATCCTTCGGGAACGAGGCGCGATTGATCTCAACCACCATTTTAGGGTCAAACTCGCCGTAAGCATCGGCAGCCTGCACCAAAACCTTTTTACTTTCGCCTTCCTGCATACCCGTCAGCTCATTTTCAAGTCCGGGGATGATATTCCCATGCCCGTGCAGATATTCCAGCAAATTGGATTCAACTTCCTCACCGTCAACGGTCAGCTTATAAGAAAATTGTACAACTGTGTTGTCTTGTATAGTGTTCATATTTCTCCATCTCCTGCTTGTACTTGAACAAGCCATGAGATTATAACAAAGCCTGCCCACATTTCAACATTTTTTAGCAGGTATGACGAGAAAGTGCCAACAAGCCCTAGGTGATAGAAAAATGTATACCTCTACAGTTTTGCCGGATTCAACTGAAGAATCCGGCCTACGGCTTCGCTGCAAACGAGGCATTATGATACGATTAATAAATGGAACAAGAGCATAAACTCACCTGGTTCAAAAACGCCAAATATGGCCTGTTCATTCATTTTGGGCTCTATTCGCTCCTGGCTGGCAAGTGGCAAGGGCAGGAAACCCCTGGGCTGGCTGAATGGATCCAGAACGATCTGGACATACCATCCGACGATTATGCTCAATTAGCCAGCCAATTTAATCCCACATTATTTGATGCAAAAGAGATCGTCCGTAGAGCCAAGGACTGGGGAATGCGCTATCTTTGCTTCACCGCCAAGCATCACGACGGCTTCGCGCTTTTTGATTCGCAGGTCAGCGATTTCAACAGCGTCAGCGCCAGCCCCTGCAAACGTGATTTTGTCGCCGAACTGGTCCAGGCTTGCCAGCAGGAAGGGTTGACTTTCTGCCTCTATTACTCCCAGGCGCAGGACTGGCATCACCCAGGCGGATACCGCGCCTATCACCCAAATGATCCGACAGAATTTGAGAGTTATTTTGAGCAGATCTGCCTGCCGCAGGTTAAGGAGTTGCTCAGCACTTATGGTCCCATCGGCATGCTCTGGTTTGACACGCCAATGGAAATGAGCCACGCCCAAAGCCTGCGCCTGGTCAATCTGGTGCGGGAGCTGCAGCCGAATTGCCTGATCAACGGACGCATCGGGCATGGTCTTGGCGATTATCTGACCATGGCGGACAACCGCATTCCACGTCAGGCATTGCTTTCCCCCTGGGAAGTGCCAGTCACGCTGAACACGAGCTGGGGCTACAAGGCATCGGACCGCAACTGGACTTCGCCTGCCCTAGTTTTGGAGAAATTGGTGAAAACGGTAAGTCGAGGCGGTAATCTCTTGCTCAATATCGGGCCGCGAGGGGATGGGAGCATTCCAGAAGCAAGTGAAGAGATCCTTGACAGGATCGGTGAGCATCTGAAGGCGAATGGCGCTTCAGTTTTTGAGACCAGCGCTGCTCAGGAATACGTTTTTGAGTTTGAAGGTCTCTATTTCACAGAAAAACCAGGCAAGTTATATGTTCACCTGATGAATCCTGATCGCTGGGTTGGAAAGACCCTCTCACTCTATCACATGCGCACCCCAGCGCTTGCCGCACGACTGCTGGCGAGCGGGGAGGAACTGGCTTTACGGGTTGGCAAGGACCTGGAGGGCTTTGGGCATTGGGCGATCAAATTACCCCATTCCCTCAGCTCAGAGAACGCTCTCGCCTGGATAATTGAAGTTGACCTTGAAAGCTCTCCTTTTGAGGTGGAGGCTTTATAGCTTTTTCGTATTCAAGTGATGTTCAATCACACCCTCATCTGAACTTACGCTCACAACACTGATCCTTTTACACCCCCTTTTCAAATCATCAATTCCCATGTATACTACTTATTGATAAACTTTTTCAATAAGGATAAGATGAGCTGGCAGGAAATTCTTTCAATAAATGGATATCGCGTTACACAACCGCGCGTGCGCATCATGGAATTGCTCCAGGACACGGCGCAGCCCCTGACCCCGCAACAGATCCACGCCCAATTGCTGACGCAGGGCTGCGATCTGGGGCTTGTCAGCGTTTACCGAACGCTCGACCTACTCGCTCAGCTTGAACTTGTTGCCATCGTTTATGATCCCGAGCGCAACCCGGGCTATGTTATCAGCTCCGTGGGGCATCATCACCACATCGTCTGTCAGCAATGCCACCAGGCACTTGAATTTTCTGGTTCCGACGATATTGACGAACTGATCCAGCGCGTCGAAGCCGAAACGGCTTTTCAGGTACGCGATCATTTGCTCCAGCTTTACGGCATTTGCCCTGGTTGCCAATCCAAATAAAGAGAGTCGAAATGAAAAAAGTATTTTTAATCCTGCTTGTGCTTGTTTTTATGCTGAACGCCTGCGCAACAAAATCCCAAAACGAAACCGCTAATCTCAACGAAGATCAGGGTCTGAAAGTCATCGTCAGCATCCCTCCGCTGCAGTGGCTGGTTGAACAGATCGGAGGTGATCTGGTCCAGGTGCAAAGCCTGACCGTCAGCGGCGACGACCCACACAGCTACGAGCCTAGCCCAGCGCAAATGACAGCGGTCAGCCAGGCTAATCTCTATCTTGCTATTCAGATTGAGTTTGAAGAGGTCTGGATCCCACGTTTTCAGTCCAACAACAAAGACCTGGTGGTTTCCGACATTTCTGAGGGCATTGAGCGTATCAACATGCCTGAAAGCCTGACCGAAGACAAAGAACATGATCATGAAGAGCATGAAGAACATGAACATAATGAGCATGATGAGCACGAGCACCACCATGATGGCTTGGATCCACATGTCTGGCTTAGCCCCAGCGGCATGAAGCAGCTCGCCATCAAAGCAGCCGAGGCCCTCAAACTTGCTGATCCCGATAATGTCGCCACCTATGCGAGCAATCTCGAAGCATTTCTGCGGAAGATCAGCAGCGTCGAGGAACAATTAAACGCGATGCTTGCCAATCCCGCCCGCCAACAATTCCTGATCGTCCACCCCTCACTGGGCTATTTTGCCAATGAGTACAACTTGATCATGCTGCCTGTAGAAGTTGACGGTCAGGAACCGACCCCAGCCCAAATGGCTGCCCTCTTGAGCGCCTCGCAGGAATATGGCATCCATACGCTTTTTGTCCAACAGGGCAGCAACATCGCCAGCGCGACCGCGCTGGCCGACCAGGCTGGCATCGAAACGATCGTCGAATTTGACCCCCTGGCATTCGACTGGGAAGCAAATCTGCTCAAGATCGGTCAGTCCCTTCAAAAAGCGCTCAATTAGAAAACCATGACCGATCAGGCAGTCATTTCAATTTCCGATCTGTGGGCTGGTTATGAAGCCGATACCGTCCTGGAGGATGTCAACTTTGACATGTTCCAGGACGACTATGTTGGTCTGATCGGGCCCAACGGCGGCGGCAAGACCACCCTGATCCGCGTCATTCTCGGTCTGCTGCAGCCTGACCGAGGCAAGATCACCGTCATGGGCGCCAGCCCGAAAGAAGGTAGGCGCCATATCGGTTATGTGCCCCAATTCCAGGTGGAGGACAAACACTTCCCGATCAGCGTCTGGGACGTGGTCGCCATGGGTCGCCTGAAGCCAGGCTTGTTTTCAAACACCTTTCTCAGCCCACACGATAAGGAAGTGATCGAAAAAGCGCTTGAGCAAACCAGCATGCTTGATCTTCGCAAACGGACAATGAACGAACTTTCTGGCGGTCAGCGACAGCGCGTTTATATCTCGCGCGCGCTGGCGACCGAGCCAAAGATACTCCTGCTGGATGAGCCGACTTCATCGGTGGACAGCCAGTCCAGCACCCAGCTTTATGATCTGCTGGCTGAGCTCAATGAGCACATCGCGATCCTGCTGATCTCACACGACCTGACCGCGATCTCAACCTATGTCAAAACCATTGGTTGCGTCAATCGGCGGCTGTTTTACCATCACAGCAAGGAGATCACCGAAGATATGCTCCATTCAGCTTACGAATGTCCGGTCGATCTGATCGCGCACGGTCTGCCCCATCGGGTCTTGCCCAGCCACCAGCATGGAGAAAACCATGATCGAACAAATTAGAACCATCTTTTCCTACGGATTCATGCAGAACGCGCTGCTCGCCAGCCTGTGGATCAGCCTGGCAATTGGCATTGTCGGCACCCTGGTCGTCCTCAACCGCATCGTCTCCCTGAGCGGTGGGATCGCCCACGCGGCTTACGGCGGGGTTGGTTTGGCATACTATTTCGGGCACGACCCCATGCTTGGGGCTCTGCTCTTCAGCTCACTCTCCGCTTTGGTGATGGGAGTCGCCCATCGCAAGTCCAAAACCGGCGCGGACACATTAATTGGCGTGATGTGGTCAATCGGCATGGCGATTGGCATCATCTTCATTGCTATGACTCCCGGCTACAAGGCGAATCTGATGAGCTACCTTTTTGGCAGCATTTTGGCCGTATCCGCCAGTGATCTTAAATTGATGGCGGTCGTATCGCTGCTTGTTCTGGCTTTTGTCGTGCTGAGCTACCGCAGTTTGCTGGCAATTTCTTATGACGAAACCTTCAGCACGGTTCGCAACGCTCACGTCGATCTGATCTACCTGACCATGCTGGTCCTGATCGGCTTAACTGTTGTTGTTTCAATGCGTATGGTTGGGCTCATCCTTGTCATCGCGTTGCTCACGATCCCAGCAGCCATCGCGCGCATTTTTCTCAAGGATATGCGTGCCATCATGGCGCTTTCTGCCTTTTTGAGCGCTTTGTTTTGTTTTCTTGGCCTGGTCATCTCTTACCAGACAAATCTGCAAACCGGTCCGGTCATTATTCTTTTGGCATCCGGTGTTTATTTGATCTCAGCCCTGGTGAAACGGGTGAGCGTACCCTGACGGGCGAGCATGGAATACCTGGCACTTTATGCCACGTACAGGTCTCGCCCTTACAGGTGGTATGCCCAACAAATAAGTACAACTTGTCAGAAACAAGTGACAATTGTCACCACAAAAACAGGAATTCATAACCTTTCATTGTTAATGTGTTATTAAAGTCATAGAGTAAAATTTAATAAATATGGCAATCAAAGAATTTCTACAAGACTCCGCAGCGATCAGCGCAGGAATGTGGGGTGGAAGAACCTTTTCGCTTCCCACCCTGCGTAAGTTGGCGCGCCTGGGCGGGAAACTTCTCGCGTCCCGACAAAACAGCAAAATGGTTCGCAATATCAAAGCCAACCAATGGGTCGTTAGCAGCGGAAGCCTGAACAAAGAACAGCTGCAGGAACAAACACTCAAGGTCACAACTTCGATGGTGACCTCTCTTTTTGAATATTTTTACTACTATCAACACCCTGAAGAGGGAAAAAAATCCATTCATCTTACGCCAGAAGCCCAAAACGCGGTCAGAGACATGCGCGATCATAAGGTGCCCACCTTTGTTCTGGGGCCGCATATTGGCAACTTTGACCTTTTTGGCATGACGCTTTGCTGGCTCAACGTACCGATCTATGTTCTCGCCTATCCTAACCCAAACAACGCGTATAAAGCCCAAAACAAATTGCGGGCAGCCGTTGGAATGGACATTCATCCCCTTTCTTTCAGCGCCTTTCGGGGTGCCAAACAAGCGCTCAAAGAAGGCAAAGCTCTCGTCACCGGCATGGACCGACCTCTCGAAAACCAGGAGGACGCCAAGTACAAATACGACTTTTTTGGTCGTCCAGCAGCTTTGTCCAGTTTTTACGCCCGTCTTTGCCTGGAAACCGGAGCTGTTGCCCGGGTGGCTTGCGGTGTCAGAAAAGCCAATGGGGATTTTTTGATCGATTCTTCCAAACCGATCGTGATGGAAGCACGCCCCGATCTGGTTGAAGAAGGGGAGATCAATGTCGGCAAGGTCCTCCGCGAGGCGGAGGTCATGATTCGCGAACACGCACAGGACTGGGCCATGTTTTACCCACTTTGGCCCGAAGTCATACCAGAAATTGAGCATTTACTATAAAAAGAGGTTTAATGGAAAACACAAATCCCGATACTTCAAAAGACAAACGCACCAACGACATTTTGTTGGGACCGCTCGAACGTCCCGCCCTGCAATTCTTTGCCCGCAACATGCCCGCCTGGGTAAATTCCGATATGCTGACCGTTTTGGGTCTGCTTGGATCCATCCTGGCAAGCATTGCCTACGTCATGGTCGGTAGAGGAGAGATCAAAGGCAACCCCTGGCTCTTTGTCGCCAGCCTTGGTTTTGTCATCAACTGGTTTGGCGATAGTCTCGATGGCACCCTTGCCCGCTACCGCCGACACGAACGCCCTAATTACGGCTATTACACTGACCATGCCATCGACGGCATCACCTCGCTGCTTCTTTTTGGCGGCATCGGTCTCTCTGGTATCGCCCGCTTTGATATCAGCATGATTGCCCTTTCCTGCTGGCTCCTGCTGATGATCCAGGTTTACCTCAAAACTCATGTCACCGGCACATTCGAGATGACCAGTATCGGTATCGGACCCACAGAAGTACGCCTGATGGCAATCATTTTGAATACAACCCTGTTTTTCACTGGGATCGGCGGTTATATCTGGAACCCAACTATCAAGGGTCAGGTTATCGGCATGACCATCGGCAGCATCATCATCGCACTGCTCGCGGTAATTTTCCTGATCTACTACATCTACCAGGTCACTCGTACCGCCATTATTCTGGCAGCACAGGATGAGGAGCGCTTGATCCGGCGCAGAGAAAAGGAAGCCCGCAAAGCTGAAAAAGCAAGGCTGAAAGCCGAAAAGAAAGCTGCCAAGGAGAAAGAAAATCATCAAGCGAAGCTGAACAAAACAGATCAGCACCTTGATAAGGCATAAACTGGCAATTTGAACCCCAAAAAGCCTGCGTTGTGCAGGCTTTTTTGTTTTACACTTTTCACAAGTTTTTTGGCGAACAAAAGCTTGTGCTATACTCAATCGGGGAAAAGAGCTATATGGCTGTTTATTTCCACAACAAATTTTGAAACATTTCCTGGAATCACTTCCGGGTTTACTTAGTAAATTAGGATAAATAATGAAAGAAAAGAAATTGAAAATAATTCCTCTGGGCGGTCTCGGCGAAGTCGGGAAAAACATGACCGTCTATGAGTATCAAAACAAAATTCTCATTGTCGATGCAGGCATGATGTTCCCTGATAATGACATGATCGGCATTGATTACATAATTCCCGATTTTGATTACGTGGTCCAACGGGCTGATCAGGTGGTTGGCATCGTCATCACTCACGGTCACGAAGACCATACCGGCGCCATCGGTCATCTGATGGAGCATGTCAACGCGCCGATCTACGCGACTCCGCTTACCAATGGACTGATCAAAAACAAACTGAGCCGGCGTAACTTTTCGAAAGACGCAAACCTGATCAACGTTCGCGCCGGTGAATCGGTTCAGATCGGACCTTTCAAGGTCGATTTTTTCCATGTCTGTCATTCCGTGCCGGATGGCGTTGGTCTGGGGATCGAGACCCCGGTCGGACTCGTCGTTCATACCGGTGATTATAAATTTGACCATACCCCGGTCGACGGTCTGCCAACCGATTACGGCAAACTGGCAGAGTTTGCCAGCCGTGGTGTTTTGGCGCTTCTGGCTGATTCCACCAACGCGGAACGAGCGGGTTGGACGCCTTCTGAAAAGGTCATCGACGCTGCTTTTGACCGCGTTTTCCAACAAGCCAAAGGACGCATCATCATTGCCACCTTTGCCAGCCTGATCTCACGCATGCAGCAGGTGCTCGACACTGCCAAACGCTACGACCGCAAAGTTTGTTTCAACGGTCTCAGCATGGTTGAAAACGCGCGAATCGCCAAAGAACTTGGCTACCTGCAATATGACGAGAGTCAGGTGGTTTCGCTTGATGTCGCTCTCTCGATGAAAGCGAGCAAAGTTGTTTTGCTGGTGACCGGATCGCAAGGCGAGCCCACTTCGATCATTGGGCGTCTCGCCAATGGCACCAACCGCCTCTTTTCGATCCAGGAGGGCGACACGGTCGTGCTTTCTTCCCATCCCATCCCCGGAAACGAAGAAGCCGTCTACCGCGCCATCAACCGCCTGATGGAAAAAGGCGCCGAAGTTGTCTATACCGATATCGAACCGGTTCACGTTTCCGGTCATGCCAGCCAGGAAGAGATCAAACTCCTGCTGCATCTCGTGCGCCCACGCTACCTCATCCCAATTCACGGTGAAACGCGCATGCTGCGCCAGCACAAACGCCTGGCGATGGAAATCGGCATGGACGAACGTCAGATCGCCCTGGTGGAGAACGGTCGCGTGATTGAACTCAAACACGGTGAGCTGAAGTTGCGTGAACGCATCCCGGGCGGTTACGTTTTTGTTGATGGCACCGGGGTTGGGGATGTGGATCGCTCGACCATGCGCGACCGCGAATTGCTCAGCCAGGATGGTGTTGTTTTGATCAATCTGATGCTGGACAAAAATAACGGTGCCTATAAAGACCTCGAGATCATCAGCCGTGGCTTTATCTCTCAGGAGGAATCAGTGGATTTCTTTGATGACCTGCGCCGCCGCATCCAAAACCTAACGCAATCGCCCTCGAAAAACATGCAAAAGGAAATTCAGGGTCTGGCAACCTCCTTTATCAACGAGGAAACCAAGCGCCGCCCCTTCATTTTTGTATCAATTTCAAAAGTTTAGGAATTTTAAAGAGACTTTTGGGGATGGAGGACTTCCTCCATCCCCAGTTTTTTTATTTTTCTACCGGGTAATTGCTGTTACCCCATTTCCGTAAAAAGGGAATGAAACCCCATTCAAACTCACTCTCGCTCAGGAGAGCACCGTTCTCGAAAAGCATTTGACCTGAGAAGTCTAACCCTGGCTCACTGTAGCGGTAATCAAAGCGCAGACCTGGGAATTGGTTTGCCATGGCACGAACCACCTTCCTGACCGGTGTCCAGGCGCTCTCAAAGTAATATCTCAGGCAGCCATCTTCAATTTCGCCTCCAGCGATGGAAGTAGCATTCCACTTGCTGCCCCAGGACATGATGTGATCAAACCGCCAGTCCTTCGTTGGATTATTGATGGGAACAACTTTTTCGAAATCGAGCATCTTTCCCGTCTCTGGATTTGCGACATGTTCTTTGAAACGCAGCAGCTCCTGCTCGTCTCCAAAGATCGTCAATTCATTTGAAACTTCGTTTGCCATTTTTCACCTCTTCTGTTGTTAAGTTTCTTTGGACGGCTGTTGATTGCATTCATGGCTTAAATACAAACAGCACAATCGCTTAACTTTTCATCAACATTGAGGTTAAATCGTTTTTCCCCGTTCAGTAAACATTATTATAGACAATTCTCGACGACGGTCAAGTGTTTTTCGTCAGCAATTTTCACATTATCCCTGGAATGAGCTATATAGCTTTGTCATACTGGGAGTTACTGTTTATGCCGAAACATTTGTTCCCACATTGACAAATTGACTTTAGATACTTAAGAGTTTTTCATGATCACCGATGCAAGCATATCGGCAATGTTCTCACATTGGTCAATGATCTTTTCAAAGCAGTCAAAAATACGCACCCAGACAATGATCGTGATTGGTTCCTGATCCGTCGTATACAATTCCCGCACCGATCTAAAGTAGAGCTGATCTGCCAACTCTTCGATCACGTTCACTTCAACGATCTTCTTGGCGATCAAATCCGACTTTCTGAAATTTTCAAACTCATCAAAGCAATCTTTCAGCGCTTCGGTACTACGCACGATCAGCCTGGCAAACTCACGCGTCACAAGTCGCATTTCCTGCACGTTGTACATATAGAACATTTGCATGACCTCTTCGATCATATCCAAAACATCATCCAACATATAAGACAAAGTGGCGATGTCCTCACGTTCGATCGGCGTGATGAATTCGGAAATAAGATGTTCCATCATCTCATGTTTCTTCTGATCGGCGGCATGCTCGATCTCGTGCATGGATTTGTTGAGCTTCTCGATTTTTTCGGGGTTGTAATTAATGATCGTCTTCTCAAGTTGCTGAGCTGCTGTGATCGCGTCTGCCGCAATATCGCTAAACATTTTGAAATAGTTATTTTCTTTCTTTGCCATTATCCATCCTTATGCGAAAACAATTATCAATAATCGGGTAACCAGGTACCCCAACAATCCACAACCAGGGAAGGTCAACACCCACGCCAAAACCATCTCGCGGACCACGCCCCAATTCACCGCTCTGATCCGCCTTGAGGCGCCAACGCCCATGATTGCCGTTGTTTTTGTGTGGGTGGTCGAGACTGGCAAGCCCTTCAACAGGGAAGCCGCCAACAATGCCAAAGCAGCCGCGATATCGGCACTAAAGCCCTGGTGGGGTTCAAGCTTAACCATGTCCATACCAACCGCCTTGATGATGCGGTATCCGCCGATCGAAGTCCCAAGCGCCATGATCACCGAACAAAGCAGCATCAGCCAGACAGGGATCTCGAGCGCGCCTTCAACCGCCTGACCCTTGGCAAGCGCCATACCGATCAGAAAAACGCCGATAAACTTTTGCCCATCCTGAGCGCCGTGCATAAAAGCCATTGCGGCGGCTGCGCCAATCTGAGCTTTCTTAAAAACAGGATTGGTTTTACGCCGATCCTGATGTTTATAAATTGCTTCGATCACTTTGGTAATTCCCCAACCGAGGAAGAACCCTCCGAAAGTAGAAAGCAGCAATCCGAAAAGAACTTTGACCCACTCAGCGCTGTTGACGCCCTGAAAACTGTTATAAAATGCCACCGCGGCACCTGTCAGACCAGCGATCAAAGCATGACTTTCAGAAGTTGGGATGCCAAAATACCAGGCAGCCGTAGCCCAGATCACGATCGAAGCCAACGCGCCGCTGAGCGCGATTGAACTGGCTTTGATATCGGTGCCAAAGTCAACCATGTTACTGATGGTCATGGCAACTTCCTTATTCACCATTGTCATGAGAAAAACACCAAGAAAGTTAAAAACAGCAGCCATGATAATGGCTTGCTTCGGTTTGATAGCCCGGGTAGAGATGCAGGTCGCGATCGCGTTGGGCGCATCTGTCCAGCCATTCACCAAAATGACACCGATGGTTAAAATGACTGTTACCAACAAGGCTGGATTGGCGAGAACATCCTGAAAGAATTCCACAGAATCCACCTCGAAAATTGTTAACGGGATTATAGCGGTAAATATTAAATTTTGGTTAAATTAGCTCAAATAATAGCCAAAAAAGGGCCTATTCGATCTTCTCTTCCAGCAAAACAGCCCTCATTTTAGGAAATATGGCTGGGTTTGCAGCCAAAAGGTTTGTTCTTCCGCTCAACAGATCTCTTTTTTCATATAACCCTTCAACAATTCCACCAGCTTCGCGAATGATCAGGATGCCAGCCGCCACATCCCAGGGGCTCAGCTCAAGCTCCCAGAAAGCTTCCATACGTCCACAGGCAACGTAAGCCAGGTTTACGGTAGCTGATCCCAATCTACGAACGGTTTGCGCTTCTCTGGTGAAACGCGCAAAGTTGTTCATGTTGGAGTGAGGTGTATCGATCAAATATTTGCGAAAACCTGTTGCCACGACAGAATCTCTTAGTCTTGAAGTATCTGAAACAGAGATTTTTCTTCCGTTACAGTAAGCCCCCTGCCCTCGTTCAGCCCAAAAATCCTCTTTCATTCCCGGGAAGCAGATCACCGCGATCTCGAGCTCGCCCTGATAGGCATAAGCAACAGAAGTCCCATACAGCGGTATGCCGTGGGCATAATTGATCGTTCCATCGATCGGATCGATATACCATTTATGATCAATGGCATTGTCTTGCTCACCACTCTCTTCAGCCACAATGGAGTGATCCGGAAAAGCAGCCAAAATTCGTTCAATCAGAAAATCTTCAACTGTTGAGTCTGCCGCGGTGACAAGCTCAGTCCTGTTTTTGTAGTGTTTTTCTATATCTGTTGTCTGCATTTGAACTGCAATTTGGGCAGCCTGACGGGTCCATTCCAAAACCTGTTCGAGTGTTGGTCGCATAGTATCTCCTAAGACTTATCTTCCCTGATTTTATCACGGCAAAATATCCAATGGCACAAACCTTTTCGCCTGTTTTGAATTTATCTATGGAAATGAAACCATTGGATCTGTAATCAAAATGGGCGGTAGCTGTTTGTGGGACGGAGTGCCAGGTGTTTCAAGTCCATCCGAAACACAAATTACGTCCGGTTACGCTGCCTATTAGACTTACCCATCCCCCGGCTACGCCGACCCCCTCCCTGGAGGTGGTTAGTTTGGTGCACCCGAATAGAAGCCTGCGCTCACCCTGAAAAGCTTAGCAGGCGTAGTAGGTTGCTATGCCACCCGCATTCGGGGTACCTTCCATGGTCTTTTCCGACAGGCACAGGTGTCTCCCTTACAGCTGACAACAAGCGCCCCTTTTGTTGAAAACCCGTGGATATCCTGTGGAAATGTGGGCTATAATTGTGGAGATTTCCTGTAAAACTATGGATAAGAGATCATGACACTAAAAATCAGCTTCCGACGCGGAACCATAGCATATCTGCACGCCTGAAAGCCCTTCTTCGTCGTACAATACGCAGGGCAGACTTCTGACCCGGCAGCGCGTGTGCAAGTAAAACTTTGAGGATGATACATTGAAAACAAATCGGGATGTTTTTGAACGTAAGAGTAAGTTTGTTTATTTTGGACTACTTGCCTTAAGCATGATCGCCTATGCTTTCCTGACGACAAAACCTGACGAGATCTTTCAGGGGCTCTATCGCATTTACTTTAGCCCCTGTCATCTCTTCACAGATTTTGTTGCTATCGGGGGTTTCGGCGCCACACTGGTCAATATAGCCATCATTATCCTGGTTGAATTATTGGTCATCTGGCGTTCAAAAGGAACCCAAACCGGTTCGATCCTCACTGCGGTTCTCACTACGGTCGGCTATGGATTCTTTGGCACCAGCCTTTTCAACTTCCTGCCGGTCCTGCTTGGGGTTATCCTTTATGCCCGTCTCGAAAAGCTGCCCTTCAACACCTTGCTCTTGCAGGCATTCATGGGTTCTGCGGTTGGGTCGATCATCAACTATATCGCCTTTGGGCTCGGACTCCATCCAGCCCTGGGAATTGGGATCGGCTTCCTGGTGGGCATTGTGATCGGCTTGATCACCTCACCGCTCTCCAGTGCTTTCCTGCGCTTTCATCAGGGCTACACCATCTACAATCTCGGCTTTACGGCGGGAATGATCGGCATGATCGCTGTTGCTATCATGCGTAAGTTCAATGTCGATATCGAAACAGTCAGCATTTTGGACAGCGAACACAGCCTGCATCTGACCTTTTTGGCTCTGATCTTATTCCTGAGCTTCATCCTCTTTGCTTTTTTCCTGAAAGGTTGGGATCTAAAAGACTATCGTAAATTAATGACTCACAGCGGTCGGCTTCTGACCGACTATGTGCAACTTTACAGCTCAGGCTTAGCATTCTTCAATATGGGCGTTATAGGCTTGATGGGACTGGGATTCCTGAAATTGGTCAACGCGCCAATAAACGGACCCGTAATAGGAGCCTGTATCGCGGCTGCCTCCTTTGCTGCAATTGGCAAGCACCCCAAAAACGTTCTGCCACTGATGCTTGGAACCAGCCTGGCAACCCTTATTCACGGCAGTTTTCAATCAACAGGTTCAACAATGGCTATTCTGTTCGGGATGAACTTAGCACCCGTGGCTGGTCAATTTGGCTGGCCCTTCGGCATTCTTGCCGGCTATCTGCATGTAGCGGTTGTTGGTCAGGTTTTGCCCCTGCATGCGGGATTTAACATTTACAATAACGGCTTCGGGGCAGGTTTTGTTGCTGCCTTCCTGGTGCCGCTGATCGAATCCGTCAAACGGATCTATGAAAGCAGGAAAAACAATGAATAGTCGCGGAGATCAAAAAACAAGCAATATCGTTCGGGCACTCTGCCTGTATTTTCTACGGAAAAAATGCCCGCAGATGAACATCATAGTCATCCCCAGCCAACCCTCTTTTAAGGTCGCGGTCAGCGGCAAAGTCAGTCTGAGCCCAAAAGAGTTGGAAGAAATCAAAAATCACCTTAACCAACCCAAAACACCGGAATTGGAGTATTACTATGATGATCTGATCGTCTCAGACACCTATGACAACCTCTTTTTCTTACTTGGCTCAATGGTCAGCAAAGCCCAGGTCGATTATCAGGATGGTTTGCTCAAAATTGAATTGACTCATTAAAGTAAGGACGGGACTAAATGCCCTTTAGGTATGTCCCCGTCTGCTGAATTCGCATATTTAATCATGGGTTTCTAGCCACGCGTTACTTATTTATAAACCAGCCACATGACTGATCTGTTTTCTCACAAAGAAGTATAGCTACTTTGCTAGTGGGCTTGGATAGATGGAGACAGGATCCTTCCCGAGAAATGAACTTAGGACGCAAGCAGTCGGCTGAAGCCTCAGGATGACCGAATAAAAAAGTCGATTATGGAAAAGAAGAAACACAAGCGAATACAACGAAGAATACAACTACTAAACTTTCTATGTCTTTAGTAGAGGAACTAATCTCTTAAATCGAAGTCTCGATTTTGTAAATATTTTTCAATAAGGACATCCCAAACTTACTGTTCACCTGACAACATATTAACTTCGGTACTTCTTCTAACGATCCAATTTCACTAATCAAAGACAAATCTGCTTACTCTTGTCAATAACTCTTCCCATGTAACCAAATCATTACTCAAAGCGGATATCTTCAAATTGTTTTGTTTACCCCGCTTGACCCCACTCATCGCGGCATTTTTCGCATCAACACTACTGAAAATTTTATACCTGGCAGATCCAATCGGCTGTAAACCATAACCCAAAACCCAAAGGATGCTGTTGTCGAATAGGGCTAATTTTTCATGCGAATGAAGGAGCAAGTCAACCTGGATTCCATTACCCTGACTATTTCCGATTCCCACACCACCTTGTCTTGATCCAACATATGTCTTTACTTCAATAAATCTAGACGAGGGTATTCCAGATTTATTATAGAAAACGGCAATATCTAGCCCAAATTCCTTCAGAATCACATAATCTATTTCTCTCTCCTTACCGAAGTCTGACAGATAAGTAAATAATGCTTCTTGCAATGACTTTTCTGGGTTATTCGATTGCTTAATGGTTGGTTCTTCTATTTTCACAGCTTTACTCCACTTGGATTAATGAGATGTCCAGATAATATAATACTGTAATACATTAATTAAGGCAGTGTCAAGTTTTTTCACACATTTATTCCTTACAAATTATTCCCGCTGATATCGAGAGGAAACAACCACCTCTATTTTTGTTAATATTTTTGTATACTTATATTTTTTTACTCTTATATAAGAGTGTTTTGAGGATGTCCTTTACATTTCGAACAGCCTCACAACAAAGTTGGGGGGTGGGTCTTTGCCTTGAATTTGCGGGTTTTTCGTATTGATTACACTATTTCTGGCAAAAGTGAGATGTTTAAGAAACTCGAATTAACCCAAACATGCGCGCCACTGAATAATCGAACTATTTTTCACCCCGATATTCTGCCAGAAGACGTTCATAGAACTGGTGTAAAAATCCGTCTCGCTCCCGCGCGATCTCTTTGCCAAGCTTCGTGAAAAGCTGGTCTTTCACCTTACGCAGTTTGAAAAGATATTCGTGGTAAGAACTGTGTTCTTCGTCCTCTTCCTTCTGCCCGGTTTGCAGGAATTTTTCCGAAGGCTCGCTCAAAATAGGTTCCCCTGCTAAAACAGCATAGGCGATCGTGCGGGCAGCCCCCACCGCGCCCAATACATCCAGTTTGTCAGCGTCAAAAACACACATCGCTTCGATCGTCTCGGGGCGTTCTTCATCATAGCGGAAGCGATGCGCGCGAATGCAATGCTGCACGGCTTCGATACGCTCCTTTTCCCAGCCTTTTGCCGTCAGGACCTCGCCGGCAAATTCCGCTGAGGTGATGTGGTGCCCCTTCCGAGCCGGTCCATCAGACTCAGGGCTGGCGCCGCGGGAGTCATGAAGGTAAGCCGCCGCCTGAACGATATCAAGGTCGGCGCCCTCAGCCAAAGCGATCCTGCGAGCCATCTTCTCAACCCGCAGGACGTGTTCAAAATTATGCACCTCATCGGAACCTTCGTACCAGCTGCGAGCTTCCTCTTCACTGATCGGCATTCTTCACCTCATTCTTATCAGAAAAGCCTTGCTTTTGTTTAGACACTGAATCTTTCCCCTTTTTTGAAGACTTCCGCGACCAGATTGGTGCCGTAACGATAGGTCAGATGGCGATAATCGTTCACAGTCAAAATCAGCAGATCAGCCTGTTTTCCAACCTCGATCGAACCGACCTTGTCCTCAAGCCCGATCGCTTTGGCGGCGTTGATCGTTGAGGCAACCAGTGCCTCAGCGGGCGTAAGCTTCATATAACGGCAAGCCAAAGCCTGGATGAACTGCATCGACTCGTTCCAGGTCGTGCCCGGGTTCAGATCGGTCGCCAATGCCAGGTAACCGCCCGCGTCAATGATCTCTCTGGCGGGTGTATATTCTGCCTGCGCCAATCCAAAAGGCGTTCCAGGCAAAGAAACAGCCACCGTATCCGATCCAGCCAGGCGCAGGATGTCCTCCTGTGAAGTTTTTACCAGGTGGTCAGCCGAAATTGCGCCCAACTCCGCTGCCAGGCTTGCCCCGCCTAAATTCACAAATTCATCGGCATGCAGCTTGCTGCGGAAGCCCAATTCCTGACCTTTCAACAGGATCTTACGGGTATCTTCGATCTCAAAGACCCCTTGTTCGCAGAAGACATCATTGAAGGGCAAAGCCTGCCCCTCAGCATGCTCCAGCCACCATTTTTTCGTCTCCGGCAGAGCGACATCACACAGCCAATCCGTATAGCCTCTGACGCCGCCTGGATAGTCCTTCGGGATGGCATGTGCGCCCATATAGGTCGGCACAAGCTCAATCGGACCTTCCTTGTTCAATTCAAGGATGGCTTCCAACTGCCGAAACTCGGTCTCAAGATCCAGCCCATAACCCGTTTTGGCTTCCATCGTAGTCGTGCCATAGCGAAAAGCCCGTACAGCGCGCTCACGCGATTGCGCCATCATCGTTTCTAAGTCAGCCTGCCGCGTGGCGGTCAGCGTCGCCAGGATGCCCCCACCGGCATTCATGATCTCCATATAGCTCTTGCCCTGCAGGCGCATCTCAAATTCGTTGGCGCGGTCTCCGACCCAGATCAGATGGGTATGCGGATCGACAAAGCCCGGCACAACCGCCCTGCCCTGGGCGTCAATTCGCTCAGCCTGAGGGTATTTTGCCATCAATTCTTTTGAATCGCCAACAGCGATGATCTTTTCTTCGCTTATCACAATCGCGGCATCGCGAATGATCGCCAGATCAGACATGGCTTTCCCGCGGCGGGGTCCACCAGCGACGGTCACACATTCTGAGATATTATGGATAATTTTCATCATGCTCCTTTATAAATTACGAATTTGACTGACAAATTCACTCAGGTTTTCAAGATCAACTACCGAGACCTGATCATCTTCCGGGCTTTGTCCCGCGAATGAGATCGGGGAAAATTGCATCGAACGGTCAGCTTCGATCTTGTGAAGTGAGAAATGCACCTGATCACAGGCGGTTTCGCTCACCAGCTTAGCTACATTTTGCGGACGAATTCCACCTGCAGGCAAGACCTCGATCACCTGCGCCTTGATCATTTCTTTTAACAAAGGGATACCCTCAAGCGCAGTCGCCCTACGCCCACTCGTTAAGACACGCTTGAAACCCAGGCGTTTCAGGCTTTTCAACGTTTCAATCGGATCATCAGGCATGGCGTCAAAAGCCCGATGAAAGACCAGCTCTTTCTCGCCGGCTGCCTCGATCAAACGCGCCAGACGCTCTTCATCCAGCACTCCGTTGGGGCAAAGGCAGCCAACCGCAAAGCCATCCGCTCCGGCATTCGTCATCAGCCTGAGGTCGGTCAGCATACTTTCGAACTCCAGCTGGGAATAGGCAAAGCCACCAGCCCGCGGGCGCAGCATGCAAATGATCGGGATATCCGTCCGTTTGCGGGCTTCGATCAGCATCCCCAGCGATGGGGTCAGCCCACCCGCGAAAAGCGCGGCGTTGAGCTCGATCCGGTCAGCGCCTGCCCGATATGCTCTTACGGCATCGTCAACAGAGGCACAGCAGACTTCGATCGTGAGCGATTTTTTCATCAAATCAACCCAAATTTCCTGAAAACATGCTCAATGGCGTCATCTTCAACCGCGGGAGCGATGTAATCCGCCGCTCGCTTGGCTTCTTCCAGGGCTCCTCCGACCGCCACCCCCAGACCAGCGGCACGGATCATGCTGACATCGTTGCCGCCATCCCCGATCGCGATGCAATCCTTCATCTCCAGTTCGAAATGGTCCAGCATCGCCTGAATGCCAACATCCTTCCCACCTGATCGTGGCGCGATATCACAGGAAAAAGGATTCCAGCGCAAAAACTGACATTCTGGTAGTTTCACGCGAAAGAGCTCATCCATTTCTGGTCCAACAAAAGCCACGATGGAAAGGATCTCCGAATAGTTGAACGCTTCCAAAGGGCGGATTGCCGGTATAGTGCCATTAAAATATTCATAAAAAGCTCGCACGCCATCATCAATACCGCTCAGATAGATCGTAGATTGCTCGTGGTAATTTGCGTGGAAGCCATAACGTTCACCCAGCTCAAGGCTGATGCGAACATCCTGAGGATCAAAAGTAGCTTTTCGCAGGATCGTACCGTCCGGCAGGTAACAAAGTTGCCCGTTCACGGTCACATACCCCTCAAAGCTCAAGCCTTCGAGAAATTTAACCGGTCTCGCTGTTAAATTACGCCCGGTTGCCACGAAGACCAGAATTCCATTTTCACGCGCCTGAGTCAATGCTTTTTTGGCGCTTTCGGGGATCGTCCTCGTATTCGGGATCGTGAGTGTATGGTCAATGTCACAAAAAACAGCTCTGAATCGCTTCATAGATGCAAAACCTCGTCGGTCATTCCCCCATTATAGCATCTGCCAAAGCGATTTCCTTGCAACAGTTCTCATTTTTACCCTGGACATGCTCGGGAGACCACGAACGAACCTAAGCCTTTTTCTTGTTTGGACGTGGTCTCCCGACCTCGAGCCAACTTGTTTTGTAATACTGAGAATTGCTGATTTCCCTGATATACTCTTAGCATCACATTAATAAGAAGAGGAAGACATGCCAAAAAGCAAACCCATCCGCCTCATCCTGTTCGCTTCACTTTACTTCACCCAAGGTACCATCCTGGGCTATTTTTCTTCTCTCAATGCCCTTTATCTGCTCGATAACGGACTGACCATGACCGACGTCGGCATTTTCGGCATGATCGCTCTGATACCATTTGTCCTTAAGATCTTTCTGGGAATGCTCAGCGATCGCGTCAACCTGTTCGGGCGCGGCCACCGCGTTCCCTACATCCTGATCGGGCTGGCAGTCCAGTTGGCTTGCCTTTTGATAGTGCCAATGGTCGATCCTTCCCAACAATATTGGGTCTTCGTAGCTTTAGCCTTTCTCCTTCAACTGGGCATGGCGCTTTATGACACCTGTACCGACGGTTTGGCGCTCGACACGACCCCAGTCGAAGAACAGGGACAGATCCAAGCGTTTATGGTCGGTGGCAGAGCAATTGGCACGATCGTTGCCGCGTCCCTGGTCGGGCTGCTCGCTCAATATGTCTCCTGGTCAGTGGTCTTCTGGAGCCTGGCAATCCTGACCCTCATCCCGCTCCCCTTTGTTCTCATGGTGCGGGAACCTGAACGCACAGCCGGTGAACGCTTTGATTGGAAAGCTTTTTCAGCCTTCAAACGCTGGCCCGTGATCGCGGTAGGTCTGCAAGGACTGCTTGTATTTATGGTCATCGTTGGCGCGCAGCAGCAGGTCAACCCCTTCCTGACTTCAGAATTGGATGTCAGCCTCTCTCAGATCGGCATGATCACCTCACTTTGGGGAGTTGGGATTGTGCTGGGCAGTATGGTCGCCTCAGCGCTGATGAAAAAGCTCCCGGTCAGGAACGCATTCTTTCTGATGTTGCTTGCTATTGGTGTTTCGTTGGCTTCCCTTTCGTTCTTTGTCCGCGCCCAATTTGGATTGGAACTGGCGATTGGATTGGTCGTTCTCTATGGGATCGCCTACGGCATCGGGCAAACGATCTCTTTCGCCATGTGCATGCGTGTGGTTGACAGCCGCATCGCTGCCTCGATGTTTGCCATCCTGATGGCATTCACCAATGTCGGTCAGGGCATCGGGTTGGCTCTCAGCGGCGCGCTTGCTGACGCGGTTGGCTTCCGCATCACCTTGCTCGTCTTCGCGGTGATACCTTTCCTAGTCCTGCCCTTGTTCCCAACGCTGTTCAAACAAAAAGAAGCGGCGGTCGAACAATAAAGGATTCACATTCGTTTTTTGCCTACCGAGAGTACTTGCCCTCATCGCGCAAAAATAACCTGGGACGCAAGCAGTGTCCGAACGAGAAAAAGAATAGGATCGCCCGTGGTCGGGAGACCACGGGCATATATTATTTCTGCACTGAAAATTGCTGCATACATATTCGCCTTGTATCGATAGAGCAAAGTTCGTGATAAACTTCTTCCTGCCATGAACCCGAAAAGTCTGATCCTGCTTGAATTTCATAAGGTGCTGGACAAGTTAAAGTCCTACACCACCTTTGAGCTTTCCACCAGGCTTGCCGGCAAGCTGCGCCCGACCAGCAGCCTTGAAAAAGCGCTTCACTTGCAGGAACAGACCTGCCAGGCGCGCCACTTGCTCGATCTCACAGATGAATTTGGCTTTCGTGGCGCAGTTGATCTGCAGCCGCTGGCTGATCAGGCTCTCCATCAAATGACGCTTGAAGCTCCCAGTATTCTCGCCATCCGCAACACACTGATCCTCTCGCGCAACGCGCGGCGCAGCTTTTTGGATAAGGCTGAGCAAGCCCCGGATCTGGCAGATATCGCCTACAACTTATCCGATGGTCATGGATTGATCGACCTGATCAACAAGACCATTAACGACCGCGGAGAAGTTCTCGACAGTGCTTCGCCTGCCCTTGAACAAATTCGCTCCGATCTAAAGATCACCCACGCGCGTCTCATGGATCGCATGAATCGCTATCTTAGCGATGCCAGCAGCGCCCGCATGCTGCAGGAAGCCTTGATCACGCAGCGGGGTGGGCGTTATGTTTTGCCACTCAAGGCGGAATTCAAAGGTCAGATCAAATCCATCGTCCACGATCAAAGCTCATCCGGCGCCACGCTTTTCATCGAACCGATCGCGGTGGTTGAGTGGAACAACAAGTTCCGCCAACTCGAACTGGACGAGAGGGACGAAATCCTGCGCGTCTTAAACAACCTTAGTGCTGAAATTGCCCAACATGCTGAAACATTGAACCTTACCAGCAAAGCCATGGCAGAGCTTGACCTCATCCTGGCACGCGCCCGCTATGCCGATGACCTTAACGCCACCCAACCAGAACTTTTACCCCTGCAGCCCAATCCCGATTTCCATCACCCCGGCAGCGTTATACAGCTCTCTCGCGCGCGCCATCCGCTTATCCCCGCTGATAAGGTCGTGCCCATTGACGTGGTTCTGGACAAAAAGACCTTCGCGGTCGTATTGACCGGACCAAACACCGGTGGTAAGACTGTTACGCTCAAGACCATCGGTCTGATGGTTTTGATGGCACAAGCCGGCATGCAGATCCCGGTCGCCTCCGGCTCCCGCCTGAGCGTTTTCCAGGACGTTTTTGCTGATATCGGTGATGAACAGTCGATCGAACAATCCCTTTCCACCTTTTCGGGTCATATCAAACAGTTGGTGCGCATCCTGAAGAGGGCAAATCATCGTTCCCTGATCCTGCTGGACGAGCTTGGCTCAGGCACCGACCCACAGGAAGGCTCCGCACTGGCGCGCGCCGTCCTTGACTATATGCTCAAACGCCGCATCACCTGTTTTGTCGCTACCCACTTTCCGGAGCTCAAAAGCTACGCGCACGCCACTTCCGGTGTCACCAATGCCAGTCTTGAGTTTGACACCGAAACCTTGATGCCAACCTATCGTCTGATGATCGGCTTGCCTGGTCGCTCCAACGCGCTTGCCATTGCTGAAAGGCTGGGACTTGTCCCCGAAATCCTTGAAGCAGCGCGGCAGGAGATCAACCCTGGAGACCTTCAGGTTGATGATCTTCTTGAAGAAATTCACCGCCAGCGCAAATTAGCACACGAAAGTTTCACTCAGGCTGAAAAACTGCGCCAGTCCGCGGAGATAAAAGATGCCGAACTGACAGAACAATTGGAAAAACTGGATCTCGAGCGGGATAAAATTCTCGTCCAAACCCAACTTCAGGCGGAATCGGAGCTGGAAGACCTGCGTGATGAGGTGCGCGGGCTTCAACGCACACTCAATCGGCTGAAAAGCGAACCGGAACGAAAAGAAGAACTCGCCAAAGTCAGTCAGGACCTGGAGAAGCTGGAGCAAACTCATAGCGAAAGACAACACCGCAAGCGCTTACAGACCTATTTGCCTAAAAAGGCCAGTGGTCCATTGCGGGTTGGTCAAAAAGTCTTTATTAAAAAACTGGGGATCGAAGGGCATATCAGCGCGATCGATGGCAAACAGTTTGAAATTCAGGCTGGGGCTTTGCGCCTGCGTCTGGAAGAACACGAGATCTCCCGTCGCTCCGAACTTCAGGAAGTCTCTCTCAGACCAAAATCTAAATCAGTAAGCCCTCAATCCAGCAACCGCACCTTCGTGCCAACCATCAACTCACCCGGCATGGAGCTTGATCTGCGTGGTTTGCGGGTCGATGACGCGCTCGACAAACTGGAGAACTGGCTCGAGAAGTGCTTTTCTTCCGGTCAACCTTTCGGTCGTGTCATTCACGGCAAAGGCACCGGTGCCTTGCGCGAGTCTGTGCGCGACGCTTTACGTCATTCAAGTTACGTCAGCACCTGGGAACGGGGTGGCGAGTCAGAGGGTGGAGATGGGGTTAGTATCGCCTTTTTCCAATAAAAAAGGATTGCTACTGATCCGCTCCCTTATCACTAGCAATCCTTCTGCAATGGTCCCCTGGTGTCATTGCCCGGTTGTCATTTTGTATCACTCAACGTAGTATAGCATAGTCTTTTGCAATGCGCAATGAATTTTCGTCATTTTTCTGCCATTTTTCCCACTTTTTCCGAGTTTAGTGTTACAATGTCTTTGTATAACCGAATGATAGTTGCATTATCAACTACACTGCTGCTAAAAAACAAGACCTCTCCGATTTGGAGAGGTTTTTTGATGCCGAAGGTGGGAATCGAACCCACATACCCGAGGGTACACGATTTTGAGTCGTGCGCGTCTGCCTGTTCCGCCACTTCGGCAAGTTCACAAAGTATACACGCTTTCCCTTGACTTGGTCAAGAGCTTCATAAAAAATTTTCATAAAAAGAGCTCCCCAAAAGGGAGCTCTTTTATAGATCAGACAATCCTAATCCAGGGAATAGACATAAAAGTCGTCAATGCTGATGGTAACATTGGGATCGTCGAAGGTGCCAACGATGAGCCCCACATCCCCCGCTCCAAAGGTATAGTTGGGATCAGTGACCTGTGCCACCAGATTACCACCGACATACAAGCTCAGTTCATTGCCAATACAACTCGCCTGAACAAAGTTGAAGCTCGGATCGATCTTGGAAGCATCCCCATATTCATCCAACAGGAATTCCCATTTTCCGTTTTTGCGAAGTCCAAGCCGCAGATAGCCGTCACTGCCAAATGAGATCAGGTAATAGTTATCATCATCCTGATAGCGACAAATAAATCCTTGCTGATTGTCAGTCCCTCCGGAATCGTTGCTGAAATAAGCTTGCATGTTGACATCGCTTGCGTACACCTCTTCGGTGACATCCCAGCTTGTCCAGGTTTTGCTTCTCATTTCATAAGTCAGCCAACCATATTCGATATAGGTGCTGGATTTATCAAAATCGCCCAGGATCCAGGGACCATCCTCATCTTCAAAATCTTCATAAAAGATTGGACCATCGCCTACCATGGGACCATCATAAGAGGGGACATCACCATAACCAGCATCGGAAGCGTCGTAGACAATAAAATTGTCATAAGCGATCGTGATATTTGCCGTGTCATAGGTGCGGGTGAACAATCCCACCGCTCCGTAAGGGTGAGAACTGTCTTGCACACTGCCGAGCACTTGACCATTGACCTCCAGAGTGAGCGTGTCTCCGGCACAAAGCGCGCCTATTTTATTGACAACCGGATCGATAACGCCATCCGGAGCCCAACCCGAGAGCAGGCTTTCGTATTCATCGTTGACAAATTTATTGATCGAGTACCAGCCGTCATTCCCGATGTAAAGAAAATAGAAATTATCCTTATCAGTGTAGCGGCAGATGAAACCCTGACCGTTATCATCTGTACCGGCATGCAGACGGGCATCAACTTCCAAACCCAGGTCGCTGGTGTAGAAATCAAAAGTTTTACTCCAGATCATATAAGTTGTATCGTAGACCGTCATGCGGTATTCGCCGTTGGTGATCTCATCCACACCAGTATTATCGGGCCAATAACCGAGATTCCAGGTTCCATCATCGGATGAGAATGTCTCATTCAACAGAATCTCCCTCTGAGTAAAAGGAATGTCTGTTTCTTCGACAGTTGCTGGTGGGACAACCACATCGTCTGTTGGATCAGGAAAAATAGGCGCGGTTGTCGCGGTCGGGTCGGGATTGTCTTCAACTTTAACCAGTTTTGGGAATGAACAGGATACCAAAACAAAGGTCATTAAAAATAGTACTAATGCAACTTTCTTCATTTCGCCTCCAATTACGAATGACTTCAATTTAGTTTAGCATAAATTTCGATCTTCGTTCTTGATTGCAAAACAATATTTCCCTCTTCTATGCGATATAATCATCAGGCTTGAAGGCGATTTGCCGAGCCAGGAGTTATTATGCAATTAGGAATTATTGGACTGCCACAGTCAGGAAAAACAACTGTTTACAAAGCGCTAACCGGCGCGGACGTTTCCGCGGAAATGTCAGCCGGACAGATGGAAGTGCACACTTCCGTTGTCGATGTGCCCGATGAACGCGTTGATCAACTTTGCCAGATCTACAAACCTAAAAAGACCGTCCGCGCCAAAGTCACCTTCGCCGACATCGCAGGACTGGATGGCAGCGCCGGGAAAGCTGGTTTGCCGGGTGTGATGGTAAATCAATTGGCACAGATGGACGGCTTCCTGCACGTTGTGCGCCAGTTCGAGAACGCCAGTGTACCGCATCTCGCCAGCTCCATCGACCCCATCCGCGATATTCAGACCATGGATACTGAATTCATCCTCAACGACCTTGTCATGGTTGAAAGACGGCTCGAGAAACTGCGTGAAGAGCACCGCCGCGGCGTTTCACGCCCCCGTGATGTTATACAGGCTGAAATTGATCTCTTCGAAAAGCTTGAAGCCATGCTTGGTGACGAGAAGCCTTTACGGCATTACGAATTCACACCGGAGGACGATAAAATCCTCTCCAGTTTTGGCTTCTTAAGTCGCAAACCGCAGATCATCGTCTTCAACCAGTCCGAAGAGCAGGAAACGATCTCATATACAAGCCCACATCCTCACACCACCGTGGTGCATCTGCCGGCCAAGCTTGAACTGGACATCATGGCGCTGGAACCCGAAGACGTGGCAATGTTCATGGAAGAGTTTAAGGTTACTGAGCTCGTAATTCCGCGTTTGATCCAGATCTCCTATGACCTGCTGAACGTTCACAGCTTTTTCACCGCCGGAGACAAGGAAGTGCACGCCTGGACCCTACGCAAGGGCAGCAACGCCCGCGAAGCTGCTGGAACGATCCATTCTGACATGGAAAAAGGCTTTATTCGCGCGGAGGTGATCTCCTTCGTCGACCTGCTCACCTACGGCAGCACCGCCGAAGCCCGCAACAAAGGCCGCCTGCGCGTGGAGGGCAAAAACTACATCGTCGAAGACGGCGATATCCTTGAAATTAGGTTTAATGTTTAGCTTTTTGGGTTAGTCAACTGGTTTTCGACATCGTATTGGTTTAAAAAAGCATTGGCCGTTCTTTGTCTGTATTGAAACAACATGTCATCTTCGAGCTGTTTTTAGGCGAATTAAAGCCTTTAAAACTAGCTTCATAACATATTACACTTGCTTGGCATCAAAGATTTTGCTAAGCTGGTTCAACAACCACTCAACTATTAACTCAATATTGTTTTTACTATTACCACTCATTGATGGCATACATGATAGCAAGCCGGATGTTTTTCAATAGTTCGTCAGAGAGAAGATCATATTCCTTGGTCAATCCTTTTTCGTGAGCCATAACATGCGGATCATCATTCCACGAGCTCATTCCACCGAAGACATCCGCAATGCTTGCAGCTTCAATAATGCGAAGATTGTGTTTTGGCAGATCCAAAAAAGGCTTTTTGTCTGGGTCTTCGTTTTCACCATCAAGCACGCTTATCGCATGTCCAAACACATTTGCGAAAATATTGCTCCCGATCTGAAGCGCAAATTGCTGGATATCCACAAGTATTTGGCGGAATGACTCCGTATTATCTTCAAAGCGCGGCATCCCTTCCGGCGGATTGGGCCATTCCTTTTCTGTGTACAGAACGTTCCAGCCTTTTTTTGCGCGATCAAATTCCCAATTCGGCATGAAATAACTTACCTTGCCATTTTCATAAAAGCACAGGATCGCGCTCTCGGTTGTGTTTACAAAACCCAAAAGAAATCGGTTTTCCACTTGGCTGGGGCCAAACAACATAACATCCCGCAACCCATTCTTCCTGACCCATTCAAACCACTCCGCTACTGTCTTTGCGGTATGGCTTCTTGTACCAAAAAGCCACTTTTCAGGTAAAAACTGAAACTGAACGCTGTTTTCCCCCATCACAAGCCCATATTGGATCTGAGCATTGGTTTGCATAGCCTTTTTGGCTGCCACAACGATCTTAGCGATTTGATACATCTGCCCGTTCATAATAAATCTCCTGTATTAAATTTGAATACTCCATGAATACTAATTCTCATTTGAAAAACTGCAATATATCCATTTTTGTTTTATCACTTTTTTCAACATTTTTCCTAAGGAATATTGTCACATACTCCTGATATTGGTACTGCTTATCCACAGCTATAGCACTTCCTGCAAAAAGTTAAGTGCAAAATGCAGCGCGACAGGTACTAAAATATCTTTTCGTTTATCTGTAATAAAACACATAATAAGATGAAGTAAAAAGGTAAACAGCAACTGCGGTAAGGCTTCAATAACGTATGAAAAAGAAATCGCATCATTTACAAACATTTGAAACGGCAAATGCGCCAAAGAAAAAAGCACTGCCCCTATGATGAAAAAGGCCTTTTTATCCACACTCAGACCGAACAGATAATTTTGAATAAACCCTCTGAATATCATTTCTTCCTGCAATGCGATATAGAACAAATAATACAACACAGCTTTTGTTATGACATTCGCTGACCTATCCGTGTACAAAAAAGCAATACCTACCGAAATTGCCACAATTATTGCGGCAATCAAGAGATTTGACCTTATCTTTTCTTTTGTAAAACCAAGATTCACAACACTCTTATCTTTGATGACCACAATTAGGACCGCAATTACAAGTAATAACCATTGGATCGCTGAATAGTATTTGCTGCCGCTCTTGTACAATATCCCCATCAGAAGATACCCTAACATAAACAGTACGTAGTAAAAAACTGCAATTATTGCGTAGTTCTTGTTTTTTGTTTGATACATGCTTTCTCCTCAGACAAATAAGCCTTCAAATGCTAAGCGGTTTTTCATGATTATGTACTGAATAGAACACTGTTTTTATCAAATGGCATCGTTGGAAGTCATGAAGATTAAAGCCTTTGCCTGGTAATTGTCTGACCTCAGGGCTTCAAACATCTCTGGTGCCAGAAAATTGGGTTCAGCTCTCCATCACCTTCTCAATTAATCTCACCGCTTCTTCCACGCCGCCTTCTTCCTTGATCTTGGCGGAAATTAGTTCAGCATTCTTTTTCTTCTCCTCATACGTGCTTTGCATCTCTATGATCGCCGCATAAATTGAATCTTCGCTCAGATCTTTGGAATTCAGCGGTTTTGTTGCGACGTTAATTTCGTGCAGTTGCTTGGCAAAGCCCATTTGGTCCAAAACATGCGGCACCGGGATGGACGGAATACCGTGGATCATGGTGGCAGCCGCGGTTCCGAACCCGCAATGATGAATAACGAACGCGCATTGTTTTAAAAGATAGCTGTGCGGGACACTTCCGCAGGCGATCATGGTTTCTGGCAACTCGTAATTTTGAAGTGTCTTCTGAAATCCCTGGATGATTGCCCGATACCCTGCTTTACGGAAAGCATTCACGAACATATCCAGTTTCTCTTTTTCTGATTTGTCTTCAAAAGCCATTGCCCCCAGCGCAAGGAGGATCGGTTTTTCCCCACCTGCGAGAAACGCTACCAGCTTTTCATCAGGGCTATAAGCTTCTTCCTTCTCATACCAGAAACCAGTCAATACGTGCTGCTCTTCCCAATATGGATTTCTCTCCAAAACGTGTTTGCTGATCGGTATCAAATTCAGCTTGCGGGAAATGATCTCGTCAGAAGATTGGATCGGTTTCAGCCCATACACCTTCCTGATCTGGTTATAGGGTTTCGCTACCTGTTTTCCGATCACATTACCAATCACTTTCCCCCAAAAGGTCTGAGGTTTCAGTTTTTCAGCGATCATCTCCTTCTGCAAGGTCACATTCACTGTGGGGATACCCAACACCTCCGCCTCGGTCGCGCCCATTTGTGTATGGCTTACAATGATCAGGTCCTTGCCCTTGCAGACTTCATAGATCTCATGGGTCGAATTTTGAATGATCTTGAAAACAAAGTTCATCAACCTGAGCATGCTTAATGTCGGGTTGGCATTCTTTCCCCTGATGACCGCTGCCTCCTTATCGATATCAATATTCGGACCGATCGGCTCAAAATGAATCCCAGAATCCTCAACTAATTTTCTCCAACAGGGATGCGAACCGATTGTTACATCATATCCGTTTCTGATCAACTCTTTGGATAAATAAATATAGGGCTGAACATCACCCCTCGTACCCATCGTAAACATAGCGATCTTTTTCATTATCAGCTCCTTTGTCATCTGAATAATAATCGGAAATTCTGAAGTATCAGCTGCTATAACTAAAATTTAAACATTTACACCAGTTCTTAACAGATAAGGGCTGTAAGTCCTATCCGTTTCCGCCTTTTTCTAATGCACAATTATGACCGTCCTGAATTAGAGTTGAGGGAAAAAGTGTATAGATATTTACGAATTAGGAATGAACAACGAAAACAAGATCGGCTTCATGTCGTAACTTACCATCATTGCAGCTTGTCAACATTGGTGCGCAGCCTAAAGTTACTTTGACGCTACCAAATGAACGGTATCAAACGATACTTCACTTTTTGCTTATATTCCTGATAGCCGTCAAGTTCCTGTTCAAGCAATTCTTCTTCATTTTCTATTCTCTTGATGATCAAAAAAGGATAGGCAAGAAAGATCAGGAATGAATATATCGACCCCAATACAAGCGGTGTTGACAAGAACATGAGCAAGGTAACGCTATACATCGGATGCCTGACAATGCCGTAAAGCCCTGTATCGACAACCTTCTGATCTTCCTGTACTTCAATAGTGCGGCTGAGAAATGTGTTTTCCCTCAGCACCTCCACATATAGGAGATATCCTATAAGAAACACCACCGAGGCGCCAATCGCCACGCCTTTAGGCAATATGTACCAATCAAAACGATATCCAAGTGCCGCGACGATAAAACCAGCCAAAAACATTAGTCCGCTCAATTTCACCACAAGACTTTGCTCTTTTTGCTTCTCTTTGGCATCAAGCCGTTTTCTTAGCAGTTCGGGATTTTTGACTACCAACACAATTCCCAAAAGGAGCATTGGCACAAACAAGATCCCCATGAACAGCCAACCATTAAAATATGAAAAAGTCCCCGCGGGTAAAAAGATCAACAATCCAATTAGAACAACACCCAATGTAAACTTCGTGATTGCGTCAATAAGTAATTTCGTTGTCATAATCAAGCTCCTGAAATTCTAAAGCAGTCCTCGTCATCACATATATTTTATCGCTCACACCATATATTTTGCTTTGCGAAAGTTACAGAACCCTATTCATTACTAACTTTTACTTATTTAGCATTAAAGTGACAACTTTCCCTTGAAAAAAGGTCGAGGGAAAACGGGTATTTATTTAATCATGCTATAAAACCAATTCATAACTGATCAGATCTCCCTGATCTTTATGCACAAAACCATTGTTCTTGGCAATTCTTTGGCTCGCTGTTTGCTCGGGAGCACACTCAATAACAAGTGAATAGATTGATCTCCTCCTTGCATGATCAATTAGAGCTTTTGTAACTTCATCCGCGATGCCCTGACCCCAGAATCTTTTACTCAGTATCCACCCGACCTCATAACTTTCGTTCTCGTATTGATGAAAGATCACATGCCCGATCAATTCCTTACTTTCTTTTAGCTCCACAGCATAAACCCGGGCAGGGTCAACAAGTCCATGTTCCTCCAGGAACCTTTGTGTTTTCTCGTAGCTAAACGGCTCCTCGATATACTCCATGACCTCTGGATCGCCAAGTATCGAGTAGAGAGCATCAAGGTCCGATCGCTCAAATTTTCTAATAAGACATCTTCTTGTTTCGATCATCTTTGTTGGCTCAAAGTTACTAACAGAGTTTTCCTGTGTGACATCTTTTGCTTTGATAGATGCATTTTCTATCAACTTTAAAAAATTAAGCGCATTTTTCCGTCCGGAGCTTTCATTTTCAGCCGGTTACAATTTGTAACCAACTCGTTTCCTTCATCCTTCAATCTCTCTTTGAGCACTTTCCAGTAATTGTTCGAATTGGCGTTCTCAGTCAAAACTCCAACCACATCTACAACAGAAAAATACCATTTTTCCTGCTCATTATCCCAGACGGAGCGAATTGCCTTGTTTTCATACAGTTTTATATCATTCATGCCCTCACACCTCTCGCATAAGTCTATCACTCACACTGGTTGATAAGAGGTTTTTTTAACAGGAATTCTCATTTTATTCATGGACAGGATCAGGAGTAATTCTGGCATTGCTGGTGGCATACACTCCATAACATCGCCATCAGCCCATAATGCTACACCAAGGACAAGGTCTTCTTTGGTGGTTTCCCCAATTGTGATCTTCGATTCTTACAAAAACGGGACGACTGCCATGTCGTCCCGTTCAAAAGTTAGGTTTCGTTTCTTTGGAACTAAATCCTGCCTGGGGTCTAGTCTTCCAACAATTCTCTAAATTCCCACAGGTCGATTCGTGAGGTCAGATCCAGGCTGATCGGTGTCACCGAAACAACTTCATCCAGAATAACAGCCCATAGGTCGCTGTCTCTTTCGATCAATTCTTTCCTAATATTCGCTTGATATTGAAAAAGCTCTTCTCCGGTTTTCGGGTCTCTCTTCGCGACAACATCAAAATAGCGGTGTCGGGATTGTCGGGTTACCCGCCAGGGAGTTTGAGGCGTGGCGATTGCCGGCACATCCACCTTCAAAAGATCCATGTCAAAAGGCATCTCTTTCTGGAGCAATTTTTCGGCGAAGATCTTGGTGAAATGAGCCGCCACCGAGAAATCAACCCGATCCGAGAGCGCGAAATGTTCCGACGGAGGCGTTTGCAGTGACATCGCCAGGCTGGGAATGCCGAAGCTTGCCGACTCCAATGCAGCGCCAACCGTTCCGCTGATCGTGACGCCTGATGCCACGTTTTCGCCGTAGTTGATGCCCGAGACCACCAGATCCGGCTCTTCTTCCATAATGCCCAGAATTCCATGTAATACCGCCTGAGCCGGAGAGCCGCCCACCGCGTAAACAGTCCAGACCTTACCGTTCACAGTCAATTCGCGTTCTTCCACGATATGATCCGATTCGCGCGGCAAAGCCCGGCTCATCGATGTCTGCTGCACCCGCGGCGCGACAACATGCACATATCCCAGCTCGGAGAGCGCTTCAGCAGCCGCCCACAAGCCAGGAGATTCGATACTATCATCATTAGTTAATAAAATTTGAGGTCGTTTATTTTCTGTCATACCCCGATTTTACCTGATGAATGTGTTAAAAGCATCTTTTGCAACATCTTCATCAGGTAAAAGCAAGCATTCACCAGATCCGACTCAGTTGATGTCATCCTCATGCACAAAAGGCATCAGCATCATGCAAAGCGAGGTCTTCCCCAGGCTCATTGCCCGCTTCAATAAGCCTGCGACCTTTTCGCTGCTTAAAAAGGGAGCCAGTCCAACTATCTGGGAGCTGAGAATCTGCTCTTCAGGGATGGTTTCCAACAGGTTTTCGAGGTCATCTTCTTCCAAAAAAGGCGCCAGCCCGACCAGTTCATCAATCATACTATCGATAAATGGGAATTTCTGTAAGAGTTCTAATAGTTTTTCGTTGGAAAGAAATGGCGCAAATTCCACCAACCCCCGACTGTTTTCCATCCACCCAGCCCTTTCCTCAAGCAGAGCGACCAGATTATCTTCGTCTAAAAAGGGCGCCAACTGAACCAGCGTCCCGGAATCGACATTTTCAACTCTTTGGGCGATCCTGAATAGTTTTTCAGACGAGATAAAGGGGGCAATCCCGACCAAAAGGTTTGCATCTTCAATTTCAAGATGGCTGTCATCCACCATTTCTTCTATCTGAGATGGTTTCAGGATCGGAGCAAACTTTGCCGTTTCTTCAAGGCTCACCTCTTCTGGATGGTCAAGGATCTTTTCAACAATGCGCGCTTCCTTCTCCGAATCGAGCAGTTCCTCAATGCTCACGCCCAGGATCTGTGAAAGATCAGCCAGTTTGCTGATATCAGGCAGGCTGTTTCCGCGCTCCCAGTTGCTGACCGCCTGGTAGCTGACCATCATCTTATCCGCCAGTTCAACCTGGGTCATATCCTTTGCTTTTCTCAAAGCTGCGATCTTGCGTCCAATTTTGATCGAGTCAAACATTTTTCCTCCAGAAATTTGATCTGGATCCAGTCTATGCCAAAGCGGGTCAAATTCCTATCAAGCATTGCTTGAAAAGCCAAAATTCAAGCAACGCTTGAGTCCGGCTCCATTATAATAAGCTTATGATCAAACTGCTCCACTTTGCCGACGCTCATATCGACATGACCAACTTTGGCTCCCACAACCCCGAAACCGGGCTGCCCGAACGGGTAATGGACTTTTTGCGTAGCCTCGACACCATCATTCAAGCCGCCATTGATGAAAAGGTTGATCTGGTCATTTTTGCTGGTGACGCTTATAAAGACCGCTCTCCCGCGCCCACCTTCCAACGCGAATGGGGGCGGCGGCTGATGCGTCTTTCCTATGCTGGCATCCCCACGATTCTCCTGACCGGCAATCACGACATCGCCCCTTCCCGACACAAAGCCCATGCCATGCAGGAGTTTGACACGCTCGCCCCGGAGCACATCACCGTGATCAACAAGCCTTCCCTTCTGAGGCCGAAAGACCTGGAAAATCTGCCTGTACAGGTGCTGGGCATCCCCTGGGTCACGCGCGCGGGTGTTATGCAGGCCATCGTCGCCGGTGAAGTGAAAGAAGACGATCCCATCAAGGTCATTGAGAACGGCATTAAATATTGGATCGATGACGCTCTCGCGAACATCGACCCCTCGCTGCCGACCATTCTGACTGCCCATGCTTCGGTTGCCGGCGCGAAATTTGGCAACGAACAGGACGTCAAGATCGGACGGGATGTTATCCTGTCACCCGGTCTGGTGACCGACCCGCGTTTTGATTACGTTGCGCTGGGTCACATTCACCGTCACCAGGACCTTAACCTCGGCAAGCACCCGCCAGTGGTCTACCCCGGCTCGATCGAACGGGTCGATTTTGGCGAGGTCAATGAGGAAAAGGGCTTTATCATCGCGGAAATTGAAAAGGGCAAGACCACCTACGAATGGCGCAAATTGCCCATCCGCCGCTTTATCGATCGCGCGCTGGAGCTGGAAGACGAGCTTGAGGTCAATGAAAAGATCCTGGCAGCCCTCCCCAGCCCGGAAGAGATGAAAGACGCCATCGTGCGCCTTAGATTAACCTTTCCACAAGGGCACGAGGCCCTCATTGATGACGCGCGCATTTACGACTATGCCAAGGACGCCTTTGAGTTCAAGTTTGTCAAAACCGCCATCGCGCCTGTCCGCGGTCGTCTACCGGAAGGGCAGGAAACCAGCAGCCTTAGCCCGCTTGAATTGCTCGATGCTTATTGGAAGAGCAAGGATGAGAGCGAATCGGAGCGCGCCCTCCTCTCCGAACTTGCCCAGGACTTGATCAGCGAAGTCCACAGCGGAGAGGCTTGATCCTATTATTTCCTTGCGTCGGAATATTGGTAAATTTGTAGGTCGTGATTGAATGAATGGGCGTACAGCGCCATTCATTCAATCCGACGTCCAGTCCAGTAAACCAGATTCTTCTCCTGCCCCCGCTGGGGGTTGAATTCTATTAGTTGAGTCTCGAACAAACAAGACCCAACCCCCTTGCCCCCTTCCCTGGAAGGGGTTTGCTTGCATCATCAAACTCCTTTTGTTTTTCCAGGTGCTAATTGGCTATCACAGCATGGTAGGTCGGGCAACGTGCCCTTTGGGTACCAGTGCCCGTCAGGGTATTGCGTTTCTGTCCTTGAGTGCTTTTCTCGAAGGTTCAATCCTGGGGTAGGTCGTGATTGAAAGATGAATGTGACTGACATTCATCTTTCAATCCGACGTTCTCTAAGAGATAGCCTAAACATAATAACCGCAAGCATCTTTCCTATGGATACTTTCTTAGCACTTCTTAATGTAAAATCTTGTTAAGCTTATTGTTATCCTGCGAGCACGACCTATGGCGTCCACTCATCGTGAATGATGGCGATCAGATAATAATTGCCGTCCTCTGCGATCTCAAATCCAAATCTAAGCAATTTCCAGGCTAAGACAGTTTCCCCTTCGCGGTAGAAATCAATATGGTACCCTTCCGGATAGATCAGCCAGAAATTATCAATCGAATCGCTGTTATGTTTCTCCCCTTCTGGCAACATTCGCCAGGCAGGTTCGGGATTTTTGGGGCTTATATAGCGCGTCCAATGGTTTGCCACTGTATCTTCATAGCAACCATCTCCAAAATATTTGCCAGAGTTCCAGTAGTATACTGTCTCATCTTTTCCAAATGAAGCTACTTGTTCTCTTGAAAAAACAGGGTGCCTGAACTCATCCACATATAAATACATGGAAAAGCGCACTCCTTTTTCTGGATGAACATATGTTGATAAGGCTTCAAAATTTTGATTTTCAACTAAACCGATTATTTCAAGCGCAAGTTTTTCAATGGCACGTTGTTCTGCATCTGGTAAATTCGCCAAGGGTTGTCCCTCATCTCCAGCTAATTGAAGCAGATCCGTTTGAAGTTTTTGGATACGAAGCTGTAAGGTTTCAATTTCTTCTCGGGAATCAACAAGTTCCTGCTCCAATTCATTGACGATTTGGTCGCAGGGTTCACAAGGGTTTATATTTGTTTTCTCAACAATAAATCCCTTACATCCTGACAAAACCAGGACGATCATTAATAAGAAAAACAAAGTTGCACTTATCTTTTTCATTTTTTCGACCCAAGTATTCTCGGGCGAGCGTGGAAGCTCGCCCCTACTTTTCATTTCTCCTCATAGTGGATCACCTCCGACATGCGCGCCTCACGGAGTCGCGAGTCTGGCTTCAGCGAACAATTCCACCGCAGCGATCGGCCCAGCCATGGAATACACGATGGTTTCAAACGGAATCCTGCCCGGATCGGATATTGGTAGGCTTGCCTCCCAACGCCGTAGACCAAGGGGATTGCCATCGGCGTCATAGGCAACCGCCAGGAGCCAGACGCTCGCGATCTGTCTGCCTTGCGTCGCGACTGAAAGCTCACCGCTTACAAAGGCGCTACGATCGTCATTTTCATAAACGATTTGTTGTTTATCAATGGTTACGGCTGCGTATCGTTCATCTCCCGGCATAGTTGGCAGCCAGCTATCCACCCAGGCTTCGATTTGCACTCCTTCGGGTACAGGCGTGGGGAAGTAAGCATAAACCGGAAGGGTTGCACCAGCCGGCATCAGATTCAGCGGTGCAAACACGATCATCTCCGCAGCGTTGCTGCCATCAGGATTCTTCAGGCGGAAGCCAACCGCGGGGTTTTCAAGCCCTTCTTCGCACTCATTCGTGAGCAAGACCAAACAGCGGGCACCACCAAGAGCATCCGGATAGCATCTTGCTTTGCTGGTCAGCTTTAAAGGGCCGGTTTCACTCGTCGCCTGGCTGGTCGGTTTGGAAGGGTCGCTCGTCGGCCTTGGCGTGGGGGTCAGGGGAATTTGCAGGACCGTTCCCACACCCATCGCGTTTGGGTTCACATTTGGGTTGGCGGTCTTGAGCGCCTCCAGCGGGATGCCGTAGTAGAGAGCGATGCTGAACATGTCGTCCTTCTCACCCACGGTAAATGTAACCGGCTCCGGCGTAGCTGTTGGGGTAGGCGTAAGCGTCGCGCTCGGCTTTGGGCTTGCGGTCGCGCTGCTCGTTGTTTCCAGAGGGATTTCGGGAGTTTCAATCATCATTGGATCAGGCAAAGGCGTTTTGGTCGGCAGATACTCGATCTCCACCAAACACGCCGCGCTCAAAACAAGCCCCGCTAACACCACCGCCAACAACAAGATCTTATTGCTTTTCATTTTTTGATTATATCAAGTCTGGGACTTCTTCAAAAACAAGACTTTTTTGAAGATCAGGATTGAAAATCCCCAATGTGCCTTTTTGTGAGAGCAGTTACATTGGAAAATTCGAAACTAAAAAGAGACCTATCACAAATTTGAGAATATTGGATGAAAACAGAAAGCTTACCTTACGAGGAATTTCTTCTTTAACAAGCGTTTTAATAAAGTAAGACTCTATTATTGGATTAATAAATAAGGAAAGAGCAAGGATTAAACCAGCGCCAATTTCATTATCGTTACCCCTGACGATAATAATATTAAGAAGAAGAATTGATAAGAAATTATAGACAATAAAGAAAGTCCAGAGTTCTCTTTTTCTGTAAGCAAACAAGCAGAACAAGAGCGTTACAGGCAGCATTGTCACTATCGTTCTTGTGATCATCAAGACTATTTCATAACCAAAAGGAGAACCTGGAACGTAGCTTTGGTTTTTTATATTCAAAGTTATTGATCCGCCTGCTTTTAAAACCTCATCCATATTGGTAAGAGGAACCTCAAATCTTCTGTTTTCATAACTGACGAGCAAGCTTAATCCATCTAATGATTCATTGTTTTTCATCACGGGCAGCAAGGGAAAGACAAACTCACCTTCCCATAATGTAAGTGTCATCTCAGCTGAGATAGGCTCTGGCAGATCGCGAGATTTGAGCGATATCTGTAAGTCATTCGGTGGGAATAAGACAACTACGTCAAAATGAGGAGGAAGAGCGGCAATCGCTTTGCTGTTCGGAGCGATGAATATCGTCAGGAATAGAAGCAAAAAGCACAATTTCTTGCTAAAGCTTAGAGATCCTTTTGGAGCGTGAATACGATTACCATCCATCATTTATTAATGATACCAAAGATGCGCTATCAATACCAATTTCCAACAACAGGAAAATTGCATCTGATTTACGAATATTTAAGTTTCATCGTTCATTAGACATTACCTACATATCGTTAGGGGAAACCTGTAACATTGTGTCCTCGGGATATGCTAATCCGTCATTTTCTTGTCATCCCAAGCCTCGTCAGAGGCGCCCGTGCCTTTTCGGGCTCCTCGCGATGACAGATTGTAAGGGTAAATTGCGCATCCCCCGCAAAACTTGAAAAGAGCGCAAACCCACCTTGGTCACTTAAAATCATAGACTAGACAGGGAAAACACCGCCCTCTCCAGGACATCGATTTATTTTCACATCTTAATTACAGCAGGAAATAAGCTGTCCGAAGGGAGAGGGATAAAGGGTGTGGGTCTTTTTTATTTGTACTTTGAAGAGTGGCATGTCAGTATGGTAGGTCGGGTTGCGTATTTCAACCCGACACATCTGATTACAAAGTCAATCACGGGCGGGCATGGAAACCCGCCCCTACCAACGGGTGACCGTGGTAGGTCACCCGTTTAATATAAAAAAGCGAGCATGCCCAGTTCCGTTGCCTATGCCCGTTAGAGGGTTCAACCCGACCTACCTGACCTTTCTCACCAAAAAAGAAACAAAAAAGACTGACCCTTTCGAGCCAGTCTTCTTCTCATCTGTTTCGATCTTACGCTTCGTGGAATTCGCCGTCGACGACGTCTTCATCCCCAGCGTCATGCTGTCCAGGCTGCGGTCCTGTCTGTCCACCAAAGCCATCCGCTCCGGCGCCAAATCCGCCAGCCTGTCCAGCGTCAGCCGGTCCAGCCTGCTGATAGGCAGCGCTGCCGATCTTCTGCATGCTTTCCTGCAAGGCATTCGTGGCGTTGGTAATGGCGCTCACGTCATCACCCTGCAAGGCGTTGCGCAAAACCTGGATCTTGGCTTCAGCGTCGTTGCGCATGGCGGCGTCAACCTTATCGCCCAATTCACGCAGTGATTTCTCGCTCTGGTAGGCAACGCTGTCGCCCATGTTGCGGGCTTCGATCAGCGCCTTGCGGCGGTCGTCTTCTGCCTTGTTCATGTTGGCTTCCCGCACCATTCGTTCCACATCGCCCTTGTCCAGATTGGTCGAGGCGGTGATGGTCACTTTTTGTTCCTTACCGGTTGCTTTATCTTTGGCGGTCACGTTCAAAATGCCGTTGGCGTCGATGTCGAAAGTAACCTCGACCTGCGGAACACCACGCGGCGCCGGGGGAATGCCGTCCAGCCTAAAGCGACCGAGTGTCATGTTATCGGCAGCCATCGGGCGTTCACCCTGCAGCACATGGATGTCCACAGCAGTCTGGCTGTCTTCCGCCGTTGAGAAGACCTGTGTTTTCTTGATCGGGATGGTCGTGTTGCGCTCGATCAGACGAGTCATCACGCCGCCCAGGGTTTCCAGACCCAGTGAAAGTGGGGTCACGTCCAGCAGGAGCACGTCCTTGACGTCGCCAGCCAGCACACCGCCCTGAATCGCGGCACCGATGGAGACCACCTCGTCGGGGTTAACGCCCTTGTTGGGCTCTTTGCCATTGGCCATTCGCTTGACCATCTCGGCGACCATCGGCATACGGGTGGAACCACCCACCAGCACGACCTCGTCGATCTTGTCCACGGTCATGCCAGCATCTTTCAGAACCGCTTCAAAGGGTTTGCGTGTGCGTTCAAGCAGACCTTCGGTCATTTGCTCAAATTTTGCGCGGGTCAGTTTCAACAGCAGGTGCTTTGGACCACCAGCGTCAGCGGTGATATAAGGCAGGTTGATCTCAGTTTCAAGCACGGAGCTCAATTCAATCTTCGCTTTTTCAGCTGCCTCACGCAAGCGCTGCAGCGCCTGGCGATCCGCGCGCAGGTCAATTCCCTGTTCTCTCATAAATTCATCAGCAGCCCAGTTGACGATCGTATTATCCCAGTCGTCTCCACCCAAATGGGTATCGCCGTTGGTAGCCTTCACTTCCACAACGCCGCCACCGACCTCAAGCAGAGAAACGTCAAATGTACCACCGCCCAGGTCAAAGACCAGGATGACTTCGTTTTCCTTCTTCTCCAGACCGTAGGCAAGAGCCGAAGCGGTCGGTTCATTGATGATGCGCATCACTTCCAGTCCAGCGATCTTGCCGGCGTCTTTGGTAGCCTGGCGTTGGCTGTCGTTGAAGTAAGCCGGGACGGTAATGACCGCCTGGGTGACCTTTTCGCCCAGATAGGCTTCGGCATCCGCTTTCAGCTTGCCAAGGATCATGGCAGAAACTTCCTGCGGGGTATAGGTTTGTCCGTTGATGGGCACTTCGATACGCGCGTCACCGGTCGGTCCTTCCACCACTTTAAAGGAAACCATATCCCTTTCGCCCGCGATTTCATCATAACGGCGACCCATAAAGCGTTTTACGGAAGAAATTGTGTTTTCAGGGTTAACAACAGCCTGGCGCTTGGCAGGAATGCCAACCAGACGCTCCCCGTTTTTATTAAAAGCAACCACAGAGGGCAATAATCGCGCGCCTTCCGAGGTGGTGATCACTGCCGGCGACCCGCCTTCGATCACGGATACGACGCTGTTTGTAGTTCCTAAGTCAATTCCAATAATTTTTCCCATGTTTGCACTCCTCATTCATGTAATTTTCTTGTTTGTACATAAACTATACGAAGAGATTGCAAGAGAAGTATTAACTTTTGGTAAGAGGAATGTTTAACGAGGGATATTTTCCAAAAAATACGCCATGACTCAAACCATGGCGGATAAAAAGTATGAAAGAGTGGTCATCCTCGACCAGAGATCAGTTGCTCAAAGCCTTTTCCCAGGCGCCGATGACCTTGCGGTTGCGCTTTTCGAGCGTTTGGGTCATTCGCTGGATCTTATTGACGATATCCTCAAGCTCCCAACCCCGTTTCGCGATGGTTTCGCGAACCGCCGCGAGCGTTGCCTGGCTCAGCTGCGACTGCGCCAGCATGTCCGCCAGATGCCAGGGAGAATGCGCCTTGCGCAGGACCGAAACAGTGATCTCCTCCAGCTTATCCAGCGTCTCCCGCATCATGCGCTGGCCGGTCTCCAGATTGGCAGCCTCGATATAGATGCGGTTGATCGGCTCTGTGCCAGAGGCGCGCATGCGCAGGTAATAATGGTCATCGCCGCTCTCATCCGAAAGCTGCATTTCAACCAGCTCGTAGCGGATCCCGCCCAGATAATCGACCTTCAGCCCGGCGATCTTCAGATCCTCCGGAGCGACGTTCATGGGCAGATCAAGGTAATAGTCAATAAAAGCTTCCTTGGCTTCCAGGGGCGCGTCCACGTCCGAGCGCCCGGCATGCGAACTTGGGTCAGAAGAAGTGCCGTAGGAATGCCACAGCCCTTCCAGGCTGACCAGTTCCTCCCAGATCTCCCGCAGGCTGTTCAAAGGATTTTCCTCACGCGTGCCGTAATAAGCCAGCATATCTAGAATGAGCAGGTTCGCCCAGGGTCCGTCCTTGTCGGTGATGTGTCCGCGCGTGGTCAGACCGCTGGATTCCTCACCGCCGATCAGGATTCTGTCGCGCCAGTCTTCGGGCAGCACCTTGAGGTTATTATAGGCATTATCGGTGCGGCGGATCTCTTCGATATATTTGATCCCGACCGGCACCATGAAAGCGTTTTTAAGCGAACGCGTGGCGATATCGCCGTGGCGCGCCTGATAGATCTTTTGCCCGACATAGCCCGGCAAAGCGCCTTCGGCGGGTCGGTTTTCTTCATTGCCCGGGATCTGCCCAGCCAAAACCTCGATCAGGGGCGAACCGGTCTGGGTCGCGATCACGCGCCCAGTATAGCCTTTGTCCACGCCCAGATAGCGGATCAACATCGGCAGGATCTGATTGGGTCGGAAGTAGATGCCGCCCTTGTCAACAATGCCAAAGCGGTCGGCATCGGTATCCATGCCAAAGCCAACCTGCGCGCCGGTCCTGACCACGGTTTCCTTCAGCAGCGCGTTGAAGGGTTCTTCCGGGTTGGCATAATCCTGCCCACCCAGGTCAGGGTCAACTTCGGCATGCACAACGGTATAGCGCACGCCGGCTTCGCCAGCCAGACGGGTCAGGTAGCCGCGTCCGGAGCCGTGCATTTCATCGATCACGATCGACTTGTCGGCAAAATAGCGGCGAATACGGTCAAATTCGATCGGAATACGGGCGTTGCCCTTGCCGTTGTTCTTGATCCAGTTCACATAATCATCCAGAGGATCAAATCCCTGCACCAGACCTCTGGCACGGGCTTCTTCGACATCGCTCTGACCGCCAGTTTCGTCCGCCAACTGCAATTCGTTGATGCGGAAAGCAATAAAATCGGTCACGTTGGTTGGAGCGGGATAGCCCAGACGGGGGTTGAACTTGATCCCCTGCCATTCCGGAGGGTTATGGCTGGCAGTGGCAATGATCAGCCCGGCAATTTCGTCCTTAGGCACCACCTCGGTTTCATAAAAAGCCAGGGCGGGGGTAGGAACGTCGCGGTTGCCGGTATGAATGCTGAATCCATTTGCCAGGCAGGTCTCGGAAGCCCAGCGGGTAACCACATCAGAATTTCTGCGCGTGTCATGCCCCAAAACAACCACCTTGCCGGAAAGGTCTTCAGCGCCAACAAAAGCCGGAACATTTTCATTATTCAAAAAGTCACAGATCGCCTGCACCACCTGACGCGCCCGGGTTTCGGTAAAATCGTTGCCCCAGCGTCCACGCACGCCGGATGTGCCAAAGCGCAGGTACTTGCGGTCGTAAATTTCGCGCAGCAAACCCTTGCGCCCAGCCAAACCCAGCAAGACCGGGTCAGAAGTGCGCAGGCGGAAAGCGTACAAGCGCTCGAAAATATTGCCGATCTGGATCACACGGTAAGCCATGAAGCGGTCGGGATCGACCTGATCGTTCATACTGTCCAGCAAGGGCAGGATCTCGAAGTTGATTGCCTCACGCAGGGAATCAAAGACCAGATTAGCCAAATATTCTTTCGAAATTTCGATAGCCAGCCTGCGCAGATCACCGGAGAGCGGAACATAGTCGTTTTCGATCTCACTTTGATAGCGCAGTCCCTCATCATCTTTGCCCTTATACAGCTCCAACCGACCCTGACTGCCAGTAGCAGCCACAGTCAGCAGCAAGCTGAAAATGCGTGACGAAAGGCTTAAGTCTTCCCCAACCAGTGCTGGTTCTGCCCTGAGCAACTCACGCACCTCTCCCAGAAAGGCGCTCATGTTTTTAATGGCGGGTCGCCAGGTTTCGGCTTTGTCTGCCACCAACAGAGCACGGTTGAGTCTATTAAAGCGGGTGGCGATCTGAGCTTTGAAAGTTGGGTTTTTTCTCTCTTTGTTCATCATTTCTCCAGTGATCAATGCTATTCGGGGCGAGGCATTAAGCCGCCCTGAGTGACGTTCAATACTTCTATTTTAGCCCCTTTAGGGGTATTGGTCAGACTTTGGATCAGATCACAGATCTCCCAGGCGATCGCGGCAACTTCGCCCGCGCTGTGGCGCGTATCTGCTTCCAGCATCAGGCGATACTTGGGTTCGGTGCCGGAATAGCGCGAATTCCACTGCACCAACCCTGGCAGGTCGGTCTGCAAGCGCTCCAGGCGTTCCTGAAAAGCTGTCAGGCTCTGCAAATCGGGTTTGCTGCTCACGTCACAGGATGCCACAACCTGATTGTACTTTTGGATGCTTCCTGCCAAAGCGGAAAGGCTGGGATCTGGCATTTGCGCCAGCATTTTTAGAATGAATACTGCCGTGCGGATGCCATCGCCGGTGCGGTGTTCTTCGTCCAGCAGGATGATATGCCCGCTCTGCTCACCACCCAGGCCAAGCATTCCCTTGCCTTCTTCTTTTTGAGCCAGGTTCATCAGCTCTTCGGTAACATATTTGTCGCCTACAGGCGTCAGGAGCAGGTTAAAGCCCTTTTTTTCGGCAAACTCCTTCAGCGCGCCATTTGCCATCACGGTGGTAACCATCGTATCGCCCAACAGGCGGCCTTGCCGGTGCAGTTCGTCCGCCAGCAAAGCCAGCATGTGGTCGCCGTCGATCAGATTGCCTTTTTCGTCCATCATGATGACCCGGTCCGCGTCGCCGTCAAAAGCGATTGCAAGGTCAGCCTTTTCAGCCTTCAGGATCTTGGCCAATTCTTCCGGGCGGGAACGCAAATTCTCGGAGCCGGCGTGCAAATTGATATTCGCGCCATCACACTCGGTGTTGATCACAACCAGATCGGCGCCCAAACGCCTCAAAACCTCCGGCGCGGCTTTCCAGGCAGCCCCGTTGGAACAATCCAGCAGGATCCGCAAACAGCTCAGATCCAGACCTGGGACAGTTCCCAAAATATCCTGTAAACAGACTTCAAACAGCTTGGGTGAATCCTCACCCAGACATTCGCCCTCCAGATCAGGCATTTCATCGGGCAGGCTATCGATAATGGCTTCGATCGCCTCTTCCTGCTCCGGGGTCAGCTTCATGCCTTCCGCGCTGAGGAACTTGATCCCGTTCTCCGCCGCCGGATTGTGCGATGCCGAAATGACGGCTCCAGCGGTCGCGCCCATATAACGGGTCAGATAGGCAATCCCAGGCGTGGGCAATATGCCCAGGTCCAAAACGCGGGCGCCGCTCTCACGCAAGCCTGTCGCCAACGCGGTTTGCAGGATCGGGCCCGAAACGCGGGTGTCCCGTCCGATCACAAAGAGAACTTGTTCCTCTTTATCCGCCTTGAGCGCGCGACCAGCCGCCACGCCAAGCCGATAAACAAATTCCGGGGTCATCGGGTATTGCCCGAATTTTCCCCGGATGCCATCAGTACCAAAATACTTGTTCTTTGTCATTTATTTTCCTGTTTCAGGGGTTTATTCGATCACAATATCTGCAACCACCGGCAGGTGATCCGATACAGAATGTGCCAGCTCGCTATTAATGACGTGTGCTTCATAGCTGATCAATCGCTTCGAGGGAAAGAAGAAGATATGATCGACAGCGCCAGCCTTTGGATGGGTTGGAAGTTGCTCTGCTGGAGCCAGATGGACGAATTTCTGCTCACTCTCCAGCATATCCTTCAGCGAATACTCATCAATTTTGGCGTTGAAATCCCCCATCAGGATCAGAGGCAGACCCGGGATCAGGACGTGCCTTTCCACCAGCCCCAAAACCCGGCTCATCTGTTTTGAGCGGGTCAATTTCGCCGCGTCAACCACCTCGTCCCAAACGAATTCTCCCCGTTCGCCCACCAGCGTCGTCAGGTGCAAATTCATGACGTATGGGAAAGGTTCCTGCTTGATGCGGGTCAGGATGACGTAGCGCGGGTCTGTATCGCGCGTGCCTTCGTAGCTCACCGGCTGGAAGATCGGCACATTGCGCGGCATACCTTCTTTGGCGGGATTTCCGAGGCGGCTAAAAGCCTGTCGCGAGAAAATAGCGTTTCCCTTCGACCAATCCCACCAGTCATTAAAAAGTCCGTTGATCATCAGGTCTTTCTTGATCTGCATATGCCTTTTCATGGAAAGGGTCTCGCCATAAAAAGAATAATCAAAACCAGCGTCAATGCGCAGACGTTCGACCATGCTGTTCAGGTTTCCGTCAGCATCGATATATTGCGCGATCTCCTGCACGCCAAGCACATCGGGATTGATCTCCTGGATCAAAGTTGCCAGCGCCTGCGATTTACCAGTGGTCTTTTCGGGCGTACCGGCAAAATTCTTTATACCGCCACCCAGATTTAGCGTCATAACCCTTAGTTTAAGCATAGTCTCTCCATCAGGTTCACAATTTCACTAAAGATTATACCAACCATCCACATTTATACATTTCAGAGACCAGGCAATTTCATCTAATTCACCTAAATAAAGCTTCTTAGAAGCTTTTTATGAATGAAACATCCTATTCAACTGCAAAAATAAGGTATTTATAGTGCTAATGTCTGGTTGTCATCGCGAGGAGCCCTTTAGGGCGACGTGGCGATCTGCCTTAAAGCTTTTGCTGCCCAAGAATGGAATAGAAAAAATGATTAACTGCACATTGCCATACCCTGACGGGCACAGGTACCCAAAGGGCGCGATGTGTCAGTTCGCTAAGTAGAAATTTTATTTTTAGATCCATTTTTAAGTTTGGCTAAAAAGGTTGAGTTAATTTCCGTATATACACTTGATGCTAATAAAAGACATCTTTAATTAGAGCGGTGTTTGTCCTGGTTTCAAAGAAAAGTTTATTCCTCAAGCCCCGTGCATGGCAGCTCGATCACAAATACTGCGCCGCCTTCCTGAGAATTGTAAGCATACAGCTTACCGTCATGACTCTCAACAATTCGTTTCGAGATGGTCAGACCCAAATCCAGACCCTCAGGTGCGTTTTCGTCTTCGCGACGCACGCGATAGTAACGATGAAAGATCGTTTCCAGTTTTTCTTCCGGTATTCCGGGACCCTGATCCCGGATCATGATCACAACGCCGTTGGTGGGCTGATGGATCTGAACTTCAATCGTGCTGTTTTCAGGAGAATGCTGAAAAGCGTTCTGGAGCAGGTTTTCAACAACCCTGGTCATAAAATAAGGGTCAAAAAGTGCCAGGCAATCATTGGCAGTGGGCGCAAACTTGAAACCAATCGATTTTTTCGACAAAATATTGCTAAAATCCTGTAGGATCTTTTCAATAAAGTAATTAACTTCGACCGGCACTTTCTTTATTGTAAATTCGCCCAAATCAGTAAGCGTAATGATGCGGAAGTCTTCGACCAACCGGATCAACTTATTGTTTTGTTGTTTCAGTTGCTCAATTCCAGCCTTGTTAAACTCATAGATGCCGTCCTCAAAAGCCTCGATGGTAGCTTTTTGAACGCTGAGAGGTGTGCGTAGGTCATGCGCGATATCCATCAGCATGTAGCGTTGCTTATCCTGGTGCTTTTCCAGGTCAGCCGCCATTTCATTGACCGCCCGCCCCAATTCCGCCATGTCCCGATAGGGTTCCAAGGGCACCCGCAGAGACAAATTTCCTTGCGAGATGCGTTTGACAGCCGCGATCGTAGTCCCGATAGGTCGCATAAGAGCTCTGGTCATAAATACCGACATCAAAAATCCGCTTAGCAGACCAAGCGTCAATGCTCTGATAAGCGCCGTTAATGTCCGATGAAAAACCTCACTGCCCACACTGGTCAGAATGCGATCAATAAAATTGCCTGAAAGCAAGTAACCGACTGTTTCCTCATTCACCAAAATCGGAGCAGCGATCTCGAGCGTGGCTCGTGAAACCTCCCTGCCCATGTTTGCTGGGTTTTCCGCCAGAATAAAGACACCCTCAGTATTGATCAAAGCCAGTTCATAATGTTTAAGTTCCTGTGGGGCAAGCTCCTGCACCAGAGCGGTCACTTCTTGCGCTTCGATCCCCGCCCATCCCTCATGCTCGATGTAATAATTCTGAAAATAATTTTGGAAAGGTTCTGCCTCTTTTCGCTGGACTTCAAGCATCAATTCCACAACTGCGTTTCGAACCAGGATCGAAGCTATCAGACAGCCAACGATCGATGAAACCAAAACAACGATGCTATAGCTAAGCAAGAGGCGATTGCGCATGTGGTCAAGCCTTTCTCACCGCGCGATATCCGACGCCAAATACCGTTTGGATGGTATTGTCTTCCGGATCGATGGCTCTTAGCTTTTGACGCAGATTCTTGATATGCATATCAATTGTCCGCTCATATCCCTCATAGCCCCCACCCTGCGTTGCTTCCAGCAGCTCCAGACGGGTAAAAGCGCGTTCTGGCTCAGCCATAAATTGAGAAAGGAGTTGGAATTCTGCTGGGGTAAGTTCGAGATCCACGCCATTGAGACTGGCGGTGTGTCCGCGCAGATCCATTTGCAGATTTCCCAGGCGCAGGATGGTCGCAGGGCTGACAGGTAGGTTGACTCTCCTTAGAACCGCCTTAATTCTCGCCACTACCTCCCTTGGTGAAAATGGTTTCGAAATATAATCATCGGAACCCAGTTCCAGTCCGATCAATCGTTCAATCTCTTCATCACGGGCTGTCACGATAACGATCGGGATCGTATCCGTCTTGCGGATCTCGCGCATAATATCCAAGCCGTCCATGTCAGGCAAATTTAGATCCAGCAGGATCAGATCAGGCTTCTCTTCTTTCCAGAAAGTAAAAGCCTCCGCGCCCGTCTCCGCGCTGACAGTTTGATAGCCATAATGATGGAGATAATCCTGTAAGATCTTATTCAGGTTTTGTTCATCTTCAACAATCAATATTTTCGCCATAAGCCCCATTCCAGCAATTTTCAGTTTACTGATGGTCATGTACCATCAGTTCGTTGTGGTCTGCTAATCGCAAGCCTCACCTTTCATTATACAGAGAATTGCCGTCCCCTTCCTTCTTTTGCTTAAAATTATGCTTAACTCTATTATCCCATAAGATAATACAGAGCAAACGCATCTAATTCACCTAAATCAAGCATCCTTAAGGATTTTTAGGCACGTCTCATGCCTATTTCACTATATAAAATCTGATGTACGTGGTGGTATTGCCTTGTTGTCATCGCGAGGAGCCCTTTAGGGCGACGCCTGTGCCCGCAAGGGTATGTGCGATCTGCCTTAAAGTTTTGGTTGCCCAAGAACGGCATGAAACAATGATTAAACGCAGATTGCCACGCCCTTTGCGAGGCTCGCAATATCCTGACGGGCACAGGTACCCAAAGAGCAGGATGTGACAGATACCTTAGAGCTTATGTCATTTTTGCACCCATTTCTCCCCAAGCTTGGCTAAGAAAATACTCCAAATCTAAATAAGTTCTGATTATCATATCAATATCTAAAGCTTATAACATGGTCATCATCGGGAAACGATGAAAACATGAAGGAGTATGAAATGAACAAAAAAAGATTAATGATTGTAATGTCCGCTCTACTGATTGGAGCATTGGTTTTAGGACTCGCCGGCAGCGTTTATGCGCAAACTGACACCCCGGCTGTTGAAACTGAAGACCTTCCCGCGCCCGCAGTAAATCGTGGTGGTCGAGGCACTTTCTGTGACGGTACTTGTGACGCTGATGGCGATGGCGTGCCGGATCGCTGGCAGTCAGGCGAAAACGGTGAACTCCAGTATGGTCACGGTTATGGTCCAGGTGATGGTAGCTGCGACACCGATGGTGATGGCACTCCCGATCAGTTGAGACTTCGCGATGGAAGCGGCGCTGGTCAGCAATATGGCAAGGGCAATGGCAATGGTCAAGGCGCTGGTAACGGTCAGGGCGCTGGTTTAGGCACAGGTACTGGTATGGGCTATGGCGCCGGACAAGGCGCTGGCACAAGTCGTGGCGCTGGTGGAACCGGTCAGGGTATGGGTCCTGGTCAAGGTCAGGGCAATGGTCAGGGACTGCACGACGGCTCCTGCCTGGATGACTAAGATATAACACTCAATCCAACCCCTCGCCGATCAAAAGATGGCGAGGGGTTTTTGTTTTAAGGATTAATAAAGGTATTAATTGCCGTTGAATTAAAAATGGGATACGGTTTGTTGTAGGTCGAAATTGAAGGATCTGGCATACAACCAGATCCTTCAATTCGACATTTGATGCAAGCTCTTGGTATCCAAATTTGACGTCGATTGAGAATATTAAACATGATATTCATTTTTCTCGATCTCAATCTATGGCTCTCAGACAAATCGCTTGACACCAACGAGGCTTTTGCCTATAATAAGCACTTGCCTTCCCTGGTAGCTCAATCGGCAGAGCGGGCGGCTGTTAACCGCTAGGTTAGAGGTTCGAGTCCTCTCCGGGGAGCTGAGAATGAGTCTCTGGAAACAGGGGCTTTTTTTTCAAACAGCGTGCTATAATAGCCGCACGAATGGTCCTGTAGCTCAATTGGCAGAGCAAGCGCCTCTTAAGCGTTAGGTTCTCGGTTCGAGTCCGAGCAGGATCATTTTTTTATTTAACAATAGTTAGGTTCTTGGTTCCACGTCCCGGACGACCGGGAGGCTCCGCACTCCGAGCAGGATCATTTCTTTATTTAAGCCTTCTCATTGGGGAGAAGGGGGACCACGAAGTGGTGGATGAGGGGCTATTCGACACTTGGGCTGCTTGGCGCACAGGCTCTACCTGCCCTATGTGCATTGCACAGGGTTCTCGGGTTGAGAGCATTGTCTTCTCCCGGGTGAGAAGGTGCCCGGCTGAAGAAGTCCAAAAGGTCTGGATCGATCTTTCCCTCGCCCTCTGCGAAACGCCCAGATACCTCAGCCACTCCGAGCACGCGATGGTGATCGCCAGAAAACCCATTTAGCTATTGATGGAAAGTGGTACGGATTTCCGACCTCAATCACCTTTACAAGCACCCAATAAACCTTAGATAATCTATCGCTGGCTTTTCGTAGGAAGGGTAAGATTATTTAAGAGGTGTATGATGAAAACAATAATTAAATACTACACAAGCCAATCTGCCGCCAACCGCGCGATCTCAAGAATGGAAGCGCGCGGCTTTCGCGTGATCTCCGTTCAAACTGTAGACCGGGGCTGGTCTTTGATCAAAACCGGCTGTCTGGGTCTGATCTTTTTGCCCTTAGCCCTGCTCGGCAAGCGCAAACCCATCATTCAGGTCACCTTTCAAAGAATGCGGTAGCAATGACGGATGTTTCCGTATTTGACAATTGGGCTGAGAACTACAATGACGCTGTAAACGAAGAGGAATTCCCTTTCGCCGGCTATAAGCAGGTGCTCGACACCGTCGCAAGCAAAGTCCTGGCGGTAAAAGCCGCCAGCGTCCTTGACTTCGGCATCGGCACCGGTCAGCTCGCCAGGCGTTTTTACGAAGCCGGGCATCCTGTGACCGGCGTTGATTTTTCGGAAGAGATGCTCCAGATCGCGCGTCAGAGCATGCCAGCAGCTGAATTGATCGCAGCAGATTTCACTTCAGCGATGCCAAAAGAGATCAACCGGCGCGGGTTCGACTTCATCGTCATGACCTACGCCTTTCATCACATCCAATACGACCAACAAGCCAGCTTTTTGTCGAAACTTTCGGGCTATCTCAATGCGGATGGGCAGATCTTGATCGGCGACATCCTGTTCCCCAATCAGCAGGCAATGCAAGCCTGTCAGGCGCGTTATCCTGACGAGTGGGATGAGGAAGAATATTACCTGATCTGGGAGCAACTTCACCCCCAACTCGAGGGATTTCAGTCCAAACTAATTGAGATTCCGCCCTATGCTGGGGTTCTTAGCCTCAAGCCCGCATGTTGACCTATATCTCAGATTTTATAAATTTCTTACCCGTTCTTTTTTCGGTTAAACTAATCATCGGGAGTCATTATGAAAAAGACACTTGTTCTCTATAAATCCAAAACCGGGTTCTCGGAGAAGTACGCGCGGTGGATCGCTGAAGAGCTCGATTGCGATCTGGCAGAATTTAGCGCTTTTGATCGATCCAAGCTGCAAAACTACCAACTGATCATTTATGGCGCAGGGCTTTACGCAGGGCAGATCAACGGCATTGGCAAGATCAAACGCTGGATGGAAGAAAATCCTCGGATAATCTGGGTCGTTTTCGCCACCGGCGCCACGCCTGACAAACAAGCATATGAAGAACTGATCTTCAAAAGCAATTTCCGCCAGGGCGAAGCCCGTCCGGCGCACTTTTTTTACCTGCTGGCTGGCATCAATTATGAAAAGATGGGCTTCTTCAACCGCCTGTTGATGAAAATTTTTGGACGCATGGCTGCCAAGAAACAAGGCACGACCATCCCCAAGAAGCAGACCTCCGTTGATCTGAGCAATCGGGTGTACATCGAAGACCTCTTGCGCTACGTTCGATTGAAGGGGCGATAAATGCAGCTCGAACACGTTGCCCTTTATGTTCAGAATCTGGAAGCAATGAAGGAATTTTATGTGCGGTACTTCAACGCGACTGCAGGTCAAAAGTACCACAACCCCAAAACTGGTTTCCAAAGCTACTTTTTAAGTTTTGATAGCGGCGCCCGGCTCGAACTAATGTGCCGTCCCGGGATGACCCCTCACGCGATAGGCGAGCACCCCCTCGGTTACGCTCATATCTCCTTCAAGCTTGGTTCACAGGATAAAGTCAACCAAAAAACGGAGGAGCTCGTTTTGGCAGGCTTCACTCTTCTCAATGGACCTCGCATGACAGGAGACGGTTATTACGAGAGCGTTTTCAAAGATCCAGAAGGCAATCTGGTAGAATTGGTCGCGTAATAATGGAAACAGCGCTCCACCCAATCTCCCAAAAGATCCTGACAGATTTCCAGCCGCGAAAGACCAAAGCCCAAAAGCAAGCCTTCATCGACTGGCTCGTACCGACCTTAGCCAAGGAAGAAATTTACGTCTGGGTTGAAAACCAACGTATGCTCTTTAATTGCAACAATCTGGTCATAGGCGATCCATATATCTGCGAGCTGATCGTCTCAGCCCACTACGATACAGCTCCTGTATTGCCCTTCCCAAATCTCATCTTTCCTCGCAATCCTTTCCTCACCATTTTGATCCAGCTTTTAATGCTGCTGATTCTGCTGGCAATCGCGCAATTATCATTATTCGGATTGGTTTACCAATTCAAGAACATGCCTTTCATTCTTTTCTTCGTGCTTCAGATTGGATTTCCACTTCTTCTATTCGGACTGCTCTTTTTCGGACCAGCAAACAAACATACTGCCAACGATAATACCTCAGGAGTGATCGCTGTTCTGGAAACAATTCTGGCAATGGACCCAAAAGAGCGTGCAAAAGTCTGTTTTGTACTCTTTGACCTAGAAGAAGTCGGTTCGATCGGCTCAAAACTCTTTTACCAAAAGTATCCTGGGAAGATGCGTTCTACATTGCAGATCGACCTTGATTGCGTAGGTGATGGCGACCATATCATGCTGCTGCCCAATCGAGTGGTTTTGAAAGAAAATCCAAACTTAAAAATGCTCCTTGGGGGTTACTTTGAACGGGCTGTTTTTACCAACGCCAAAAAAGAGCTCCATTTTGAGACCGCCCGGAGAATTTCTTTACCTTCTGATCAACACCGTTTCAGATATAGCGTCGGAGTGTCCGCCTTTCACAAGATTCCGGTTTTGGGATTATTTCTCGGACGAATCCGCAGTCGCTGGGATAACAAGCTCGACCCCGAAAACATCCGTATCATCAGCCAGGCGATCAACGGTTACGCGAGAACCTTATAATAGCAAAGCTCCAGAGATTAGCTTTCAAAAGGCTTTTAGATCAATCTGCGTCAGGATTGCGGGAACATCAAGGAATATCTTGATATGCCCTTCTGCAGTCAGTGCCCTATATTCTGACACCTGGCAAACTATGCCAGTTACAAGCTTGTTTTCAAAGATCCGGAAAGCAATCTGATAAAATTGCCAGCATGACAACGAAAAACGATCTTCACCCAATCTCCCAAAAGATCCTGGCGGACTTCCAGCCCCGGAAAACCAAAGCCCAGAAACAAGCCTTCATCGACTGGCTTATCCCTGCCTTGGCTAAAGAAGGCATCGAAATGCGCATTGAAAGCCAGGGTTGGATATTCAAAAGCAACAATCTAATCGTTGGCAGCCCCGATGATTGCGAATTTGTGCTGGGCGCCCACTACGACACTGCCCCAGTCCTTCCTTTTCCAAACTTTATCATCCCGCGGAATCTGCTTCTCACTTTGCTCATTCAGATGGTCATGATGTTCTTTCCTCTGCTGCTTTGGTGGACTCTTGAGGCATGGATCAGCAGTCTCATAGCAGATATCCCTGCTTTTATTACGATCTTCTTTCGGTTGAGTGTGCCAATCCTTTATTTCCTTATGCTTTTCTTCGGTCCCACGAACAAACACACCGCCAATGACAATACCTCCGGTATCATCACCGTGATCGAGACCATGCTGGCTATGGATATTGAGGACCGTAAGCGGGTTTGTTTTGTGCTCTTTGATCTGGAAGAAGTCGGAATGGTCGGTTCGTCAGCTTTCAGACAAAAACATGTCTCAGCGATGAAAGACAAGATCCTGATCAACCTTGATTGCGTCAGCGACGGCGATCATCTCATGCTGGTGATCAACCGTCCGGCATCCAAAACGCCTCATTTCAGGGAAAATATTCAGTCCTCTTTTGAAAAAGCTTTGGAGAACACATCTGACAAGACTTTTCACATTGACCCAGCCTGGCGCAGCTTTTACCCATCCGACCAAATGGGTTTCAAGAAAAGTTTGGCAATAGCAGCCCTAAAGAAAGCGCCGATCCTTGGGCTCTACCTAGACCGCATCCACACCAAACACGATGTCATCTTCGATGCCGAAAATATCCACATCATCAGCCAGGCGATCAATAATTACGTGAGAACTTTATGATGAGCAAAATTTTAGGATTGGCTTCCAAAAGAATTTCCAGAGGAGGTTTCTGCTTCTGGCAACATGTATATAGAGTTCTTGTAAAGCAAATAGAGGTTGTTGAGAGGGCTTTTCACGATATTGGACTGAGTTCTGCTAAACAGACACCATTGTCCAGTCTCGGGCTGGTGCCAGGCAACCCCTCGCCATGATTTAAACCAGATCCTGCCATCTTCGGTCGCTGCCTGCGGGTAAGCTGGCGGCCAATTAAGAAAGCTACCACCGCGATTGATCGTGGTTATAAAGATGGTGGGGTCAATAACCTGAAATTCGCCCCCAAATTTACCATCTTCCTGGACCAAAATCATTGCCTGATTGTTATACCAAATTCTTCCTTGTAAATCTACAATGCTTTGGTCACTATCCCATCTCCAGGGTCTAATATTGGAGAATGATAGCATTATTAGTTTGCTTTCCAGAGTATTTGAGTCAATCATGTACAGGGCGGGGCCTCCTCTATGACCACCTTCACGATCAAAAACAAACAAACTATCATCTGGTCCAAGTGATGGGGCTTTCATCTCAAACTCCGAGGTAGTAACAATAATAGTGACATCAGTTGGGTCATAAACCCCTATAACAAATTGACTTTGCTTATCTTTTGCGAGGAACCAGATCTTACCATCATTACGTAACAGGAAGTCATCTAATTCATACTGATCCAGCGTATTGATCAATTGAAAATCACAAACCGCGTCATTCTTTTCCGGATCAAACAAGTATAGTTCCCCTTTATAAGTTAGACCCCAAATATTTCCGTCTTCGGCAGAAACAAATTTTATAAATCCACTAACAACATTCTGAATCGCATGCAAGCTTCCATCCCAGGTTTGATAATAATAGAGTTTCTCTCCGTTGAAATCGTTTATTGTGAACCAAACCTCCTCTCCGTTCTCTGTTAAGCGAACAGTGAAAGGATCCCGATCCCCTAAAGATATATTTTCAGGCAGTGTAATAAGTTTGGTCCATGCTGTTGGCTCCTGCACATCGATCTCATTACCGATAAAAGAGGTCTCACCAACAGGAAAGGAGTTTTCAACCAAAGGTGGCAAACAGGTTTCTGGTTTTTGAATCTCCTCCTCTGGAATACAGCCCACAATAACCAGGCTTAATATGGATATCAGGAATAAAAGTGCTACATACCTTTTCATCATGTCCTCACGATCTCATCGCTATTAATACGTAGTGCCCACAAACTATCATACATTAAAATCAGAAACTCAATAATTAAGCTCTTAGATCCAGATTCCCCAACGATAACAGATGATCCGAATGTATAAGGAGGGAAAAATAGAATATTCTCAATAACTGATGCCTTATAAATCCTTCAATTCCTGCCTTAAATCCGCTATAATTTATTTTGACTACAAAAACAAAGCTTCAATCAAATCAGATCGCTTCTGCGATCAAGAAATGAGGAAAAATGAATAAAACATCCAGTTGGCTTACAGGCGCGTTGTTGGGCGGTGTTTTGGGCAGCGTCCTGGTCTTGCTGCTTACCCCCTATTCTGGCAATGAGATCAAAACCCGCGTTAGCGATTATTTTGAGAACGTCTTGCAGGAAGTTCAGCAAGCTGGCGCTGAAAAGCGCCTTGAGCTCGAAACCCAGCTCGAGCAGTTGCGCTCCGGCAAGATTTGATCCCGGCATGAATCAATAAACCCAAGCCCCGAATACGATAGGGCTTGGGTTTCTATTCCCATTTTTATTTATTTGACCCTCTGAGTTCCTCACTTTTGACAAAACAGCGTTTTTATTGAAGAAAAAAGATGAATTCAGTGCACTAAAACGGGAAACTCAGATACTTACCTATGTGTGTAAAAAGTCTCCGTCTTTATTACCAGGTTTTGATAGGCTTAACACGGATGATACTTGTCGATATCAAATTCCTGCCTTGACCATGCCATTTATAGGTAAGAAAACTGTACGGACGGGGGCCTGTGCCCGCAAAGCAGGGTATCAGCCCCGTCCGCTGCCTATGCGTATCAAAGCTTCCGTTCTTATTACAAGGTTTTGATGCTACATTTGTGGCTTCCTGAGTTTGCCATCTTTGCCAAAAATGAATTTTCAATCGAAGAAAACAGATAACAACTGCGCACTAAAACAGGAACCTCAGGTGAATACCACTATGGATACGGCCACGTTTCCCCAGGTCGCGGCGTCGGGTAGACCACATTCGGCAAGCCTGGCGTTGGCGCGACAGGCGTCGGGTTGACCAAATAATCATCAATGCCCATACCCTCTTCCTCCGGCATGCTCGAGACCTCGTCCACATAGTCGATCCCGGTCCGGCAGGCAGGCTGCAGGTTGTAAGCAACATTATCCCAATTCAGAACATTGCCGTTATTGATCGTGCGCTGGATGGCGTTGCCCAAACAGCCCGACCCACTGGTGTAATTCAAGAGCGTGAATTTCCACAGGTCTTCATAACTGACGACCTGACCGGCTTGCTTCCCGGTGTTGTTATAGACGATCTGCCGAACTTGCTCACAATTTGCCAGAATACTGCGCGCGAAGATGCTGATGCTGAAATTCGCCTGGGTCAGGTCGATCCCATCGGGACAATCCGGACAAGCCGCATTGACCTTCTGCACCAGGGCGCCCCGCAGCATCTCCTGTTGTTCCTTGTCCAGATTGCCAAACCCGCGTTGGCAGGTCTGTTCGCTCAGGATAAGCGGGCAAAACTGACTGTAAAAACTGGGATTCCAAAGCAAAACCGCGTCCGCGCCGACATCGCTCAGGTGTCCGAGACCAGCTTCATAGACCCGTTGGTAGATCCCGGGCCAAAACTGCGATTCCCGGCTAAAGATGTTCTTCATCAGTTGGGCTGGCACTCCGGTTTGGTTCGCCACCTGGATGATCTCGGAGTTAAACTGATTTTGCCACTCATCCATGACCTCTTGAGCAGCTTCCATACCGCAAACAGTGGCAGCGCCGCCGCTCTCCAGCCCTCCCATCGGGCAATGGCTGGCGTTCACGACCCCTTGCTGGATCAACATTCCAGCCAGGAGGAAATATTCTTTGTCAGTCTCCAGTTGCTCCGCCAGCTGCGGCGTGCGCAGCCAGGACGGCGGTCCATCGATCGGCATAAAGGATTGCCAGATCTCCGAACAGGTCGAGCGCCCTTCGCCCAACCATTGCGAGCTGAGCACATCGACATAATAGGTCGGTTTGTCAACAGAATTTTCATCGGGATTGGCAAAATCGCCCCAGGGAATCACGCGTACCTGCGCCGTATACAGCTCGCTGGCATCGCCATAACTGGATTCTGCCCAAAACTCGATCTTGATGCCGTCCAGACCGGTCGGCGTGAGCGGCAGGTCGCAAACCCCGCCCGGGCAGCTGAAACCCCTGCCGTTGAAACGTCCCACGATCTGAATGATCCTCTCATTAGGAAGCGGCTCATAGGCATTGAAACGCAAATAGGGCAGACTGGTGCAGTTGTTTTGACCGGGCTCCTTGTTGCATCCCACCACCGAGATAAAAACCTCCGGCGCGGGTAAATTCACTTCAACCTCCCGGCTCAAAGAAGTCGTGCCTGCCAGATGCAGGTAGAGACCCGGGCATTCCAAAGTGTTCTCACAGGGTTTGGTTTCCATCCATTGTTTTTGGATCGCACTCCCGCAGTAATAGAGCACTTCAGCCGAATCCGGCCAGCTTTCATGTTCAGTGTAGACCTGGCAAACAATCTCGGAGGTCTTCCAGGAAAGCAGCCACCATTCATACAGGGTGTAATCGGCTTCAATTTTGACCGTGCGTTTGCGTTCAGAAAATAGTGTAGTTGCCGATTTTGCTGGTTCGGGACTGAAAAATACCAACAACAAAACAAAGATCACGAAGATCCTGATAACGTTGTTGATTTTTTTCTTTTTTTCTTTCATTTCATCTCAAAGCCGGATCCTATGGATATGGATCTGGCGTTTCGTCAAAAAATGATGCTGTCGGGACGGTCGCGATAGGATAAGGTCCCTGTGTAGCAGTCGCTTTAGGCGTGCTCGTTGGCCGCGGTGTCGTTCCCGGGGGAATTGGCGTGGGCGTTCCCTCAGGAGTAGGCGTCTTGGTCGGTCGGGCAGCTTCGGTCAGAGCCGCCTCATACGTTCGCGTAACGCCGATCACTTCGGTCAAGTCCGCTGCGTAGGTCAGGACGATCGCATTGAGCGCTGAAGGCTCGCTGATAGCCTCAACCGCCTGTCCCACCAGCTGCTGAATCTTGCCATCGCGCGGCAACAAAACTGACGTATGGGTCTGATCGGGCAATTCCCAGCTTTCAAGCTGCTCCCAGCCCAGAACAAAACTCTTGACCCGATCCGGATCACCCAGCCTTAATGCCAGCGGGATACGGAAAATCAGATCCAGCAGGCTCACGTCGGTGTCCAGATACTGGTTATAAGAGCTGTACATCAGGGGCAGTTTTGCCAGCCGTCCTCGTTGTACTAATTTTGTAAAGAGCAGTTGCAAGACCTGCTGCTGCCGTCTTGCGCGAAATATCTCGTCATCCCCTTCATAGGAGACATAACACAAAGCCTTTTTCCCATCCATGCTGTGCAAACCAGCCGGCAAGCCTCCGCAATCGTCGCGGATGGGGAACAGAACGCTCACTTCGAGCCTGTCCAGATCATCAACCAGCCAAATAAACTCTTTCTCATGCGCCACCACAAAGCGGTCCGGGCGCAATCCAAAATTATATACCAAGGTATCTGATACCAGTTTCATGCCACCCAGGGCGTAAGCGGTATTGATGCGCCCCATACCCTCTCCCGGAAGGTAAACAAAGGTGCTGCCAGGGATTGAAATGACGCTGGCTTTGGACAGGCGCTCATTGATCAATAGGAGATGGATGGCATTGGTGCGCCCTCGGGCAGGCAACTCGCCTTCTGACCCCAACAGGAGCCACACTTTCGTCTCCTCGGGCAAGGCAACCCTTTGGGCGACATCCGGCGCCGGGGTTGGGATGCCGTCATGATCAACGACAAAGGTAGGCCAGGGCAGTTCGGTTGGTGTCGGCGTGAGCGTCATGGTCGGTCGCGGGGTGGCTGCTGTCTGACCTTCTCCAGTCGGAGAATAAGACGGCCTCCCGCCAATTCCGCATCCTGCCAACAGCATCAGGGCGAAGATAATGCTCATCAGGCGTGCGAATTTTCTGGTTCGCTCAATTGGTAAGGTGCGCATAGTTTCCATAGCAAAATACGGCGTGTTCAGACACTCCTTCAGGATACCGATTATAGCATAGCTGGGAGTTTAGCAAAAACAAAATCAGAGGTCGAATAGAACCCAAATGAAAGGTACTATTCTAACCTACTTTCTCAACTCTACCGTCCGAGCGGTCGGGTAGGCAGGGCAAACGCATCTAAATTACCTAAATCAAGCTTCCTTAAGAGTTTTTAGGCACGTCTCATGCCTATTTCATTCTGTTAAATATGAAATACGTGGTGCTG
>JBMNVH010000011.1:0-64878 GCA_050946715.1 Anaerolineaceae bacterium
ATCTACATTACGGGCTTTTCTCCCAAGGGCGAGAACGGATTCACCCTCACTCTCCTGAATGGTGCTTTTTACTTTCCACCATTGTAGTCTCAATATACAAGGGTGAGACCTCTAAATACATCGTAGCTTGATGCCAGGATAGGGAACGAAAGGATTTTGATTTAAATTGTCAATTTAACAAAAAAAGCCAACGAAGGGAATCGAACCCCCGACCGGGCGCTTACGAAGCGTCTGCTCTACCGACTGAGCTACGTTGGCGTGAGCGCGATTATACCAAACTTTTTGAAAAAGTCACTTTTTCAAACTATCTGCTCTTTTGATGATGTCTTTGCCGTATTTCTCACGAAGTTTATCAACTGCTTTGGTCAGATCGTGTTTCTTATCGCTGTTTTCATCCCAAAGTGAAAGCTGTTGGTGGGGTTTTTCGAGCTTTGTAACTCCAACTCCAAGCAAACGCACTGGACGATTGCGGATCAAGTTCTTAAGTAACAATTCCTGAGCGAGGTCGAAGATATCCTGATCAAGGTTGGAGCATTCTTTCATGCTGGTTTGTCTGGTCAGAGTCGTGAAATCTGAATAGCGGATCTTGATCTGGACGACCCAAGCTGCCAATTCTGCTTTTCTGAGACGAGATCCAACTTTGTCAGAAAGCTGACGCAAGATCTGAAGCAGATTTTCAGGATCATCCTGGTCTTCATGAAAGGTGATCTCATTGCTGATCGATTTTGGATCGTCGTCCTCTGCCTGAACGGGTGAAGTGTCGATACCCTGGGCGCGACGTCGCATTGTCTCGCTTTGATTGCCAAAAATTTGCTTGATTTCAAGGTCATTCAGCCGCGCGAGTGCGCCAATTGTGTTGATACCTTTGGAACGCAAATATTGAGCTGTTTTTGGTCCGACGCCCCAGAGTGCCTGAATGTCGAGCGGGGCAAGGAAGTCAGCCTCAGCCCCAGCTTCAACAACATTGATCTTCTGGGGTGAGCGTCCTGTTTTGACTTGCTTCTTACCAAAATCATTGGCTATTTTTGCCACAAGCTTGCTGGTCGCGCAGCCGATCGAACAGGGTAAGCCGGTCTCATTCAGAACTCTTTTTTGTAGGTCCCGGGCGATCGATGCAATCGGCTGCCGCATATCACTGACATCTAAAAATGCCTCATCAACTGAGACCTGTTCAACGATAGGTGAAGTGTCTCGCAATATGTCCATAACTTTTTGTGAGTATTCACTATATTTATGATGATCACTTCGCACAAAAATAAGATCCGGACAGATCTCGATTGCCCGGCGGCTTGGCATCGCGGAGCGCACGCCGAGAAGCCTGGCAGAATAAGAACAGGAAGAAATAACGCCACGCCCGTCAGGTCTGCCACCGACAGCGAAGACTTTGCCCTTGAGACTGGGGTCGAGCAATTCTTCTACCGAACAGAAAAAGGCATCCAAGTCGAGGTGAAGTATTTTGCGTTCCATAATAGTAAAATCGCCCGATCTCTCAGGCGATTCTCATTTTATACATCCAGATTACGGACCTCTTTTGCATGGGTTTGGATAAAACGCCTGCGCGGCGGTACCAAGGCGCCCATCAACATGTCAAAGGTTTGGTCAGCTTCAACAACATCCTCAATCTCGACTTGCAAAAGGGTGCGGTTTTCGGGGTTCATGGTTGTTTCCCAAAGCTGCTCCGGGTTCATTTCACCAAGACCTTTATATCGGGAGAGGTTGACCTTGCTCATTCCTCCGATCTTTTCAACGATCCGTTCCATCTCGAGATCACTGTATGCATAGGAAATCTGATTTCGATAGCTGACGCGATAGAGAGGTGGCTGCGCGATATAAAGATGCCCTTCTTCGATCAAAGGCTGCATGTAACGGAAAAAGAAGGTAAGCAGGAGCGTGCGGATATGCGCGCCGTCAACGTCAGCATCTGTCATGATGATGACCTTGCCATAGCGCAAGCCCTTCAGGTCGAAGCTATCTCCAATGCCTGTCCCAAGAGCTGAAACAAGTGAGCGCACTTCGCGATTGCCCAAGATCTTATCCAGGCGGGCGCGTTCGGTATTGAGGATCTTACCGCGCAAGGGCAAAATTGCCTGAAAATGACGATCTCGACCCTGTTTGGCGGAGCCACCAGCCGATTCACCTTCGACGATATACAATTCTGTCTTGGCAGGATCGCGTTCAGAACAATCCGCCAGTTTGCCGGGCAAGGTCAGGGATTCAAGCGCTGATTTGCGGATGACGAGATCACGCGCTTTCTTGGCTGCATCGCGCGCTCTGGCTGAAGTAAGACATTTTTGAATGATCGCCTTACCAGCAGAGGGGTTTTCGTCCAGGAAGGTTGAGATCGTATCACCGACAACTTGCTGCGTATAGGTTTGCACGTCAGCATTCATCAGTTTGACTTTGGTCTGACTCTCGAATTGAGGATCAGGGTGCTTGATACTGATAATGCCTGTCAGACCTTCGCGTGTGTCTTCACCGGTAAAGTTGGCGTCAGAATCCTTGAGCAGACCTGATTTTCGTCCATAATCATTGATGCTGCGGGTGATCGCGGCTCTAAGACCGGTCAGATGAGTTCCACCATCGCCAGTGTTGATTGTGTTGGCAAAGCTATAAATCGATTCGGAATAAGTATCGGTGTATTGAACCGCAAACTCAATATTCACACCGGAAACATCTTTTTCACCATAGATCATGGGGTGCAGGACTTCACGATTTCGATTGACATAGCGGGCAAAGGAAGCAATGCCGCCTTCGAAGTGGAAGGTCATTTCTTTTCCGATGCGATCGTCAACTAATTTAATAGTAACTCCGCGGGTAACAAAAGCCATTTCCCTGAAACGCTGCGCAAGAGTTTCAAAGCGGAAAGTAACCTCATCAAGAAAAATGCCGCGATCATAGCGGAATGTTGTTGATGTACCCGTCTGATGTCCTTTATAGGTGCCAACAACTTTTACTTCATCCTGCGGAATACCCTTTTCGTAACGTTGAAAATAGATCTTATTGTCTCTTCGGACGGTAACTTCGCACCATTCTGAAAGGGCGTTCACCGCGGAAACGCCGACACCATGCAAACCGCCTGATACCTTGTAACTGCCGCCACCAAACTTGCCACCGGCGTGCAAAACGGTCATAACAACCTGCAAAGCGGATATTTTCTTCTCTGGATGGATGCCGACCGGGATGCCACGACCGTTATCTCTTACGGTAACGCTCTCATCGGGGTTGATAATGATTTGAATTTCAGTCGCGCTGCCCGCGAGTGCCTCATCAATTGAGTTATCGACTACTTCGTAGATAAGATGATGCAAGGCTTTGCTGTCAGTACCACCGACATACATGCCGGGCCGTCTTCGGACAGCTTCAAGTCCTTCAAGGACCTGAATTGCATCTGCGTTGTAGTTGCTTGTATTATTGTTCTTCAAAATTCACTCCGCTTAGTTCATCGACTGAGCTTGCTCAGTTTCAGATATTGTAGATTCAAGCACGCATTGTCGTGCGTCAATGTAAAATTGAAAACTTGCGATAAATAACAGTGTCGTCACGATCGCGTGACCAAAAATAGAAACAAGTAACATCCAGGAATTATCAGCTGGAATCTGCCAGAGACGATCTGTTCCAGTGCTAAGTAAAAATGCGATCAAGATAAAAAATGAAGTTTTCCCATTTGTAGGGCGAACGGTTTTGATGCTCTCCCGTACAGCCTTAACGATCGGGGTTTCATACAAAATAATATCATGCGCGGAAAAGATGATCGGGGTAATTCGGCTGATCAAGAACAATGTCAGGAAGAAATAGCCGACGCTGCCAAATCCTGGGATCCAGTTTGATATTATCGAAATGACAAAAACTGCTGGCATGAAAAGAATGAAAAATGCCATTGTTGAAAGCACTGGAATGGTAAAAAGATTGGAAATCTTTATCCATAAATTGGAAAAGATCTCCTTGAAGCGCTTTCCTTGAGTCGCGTTACCGATCTGGAGCAAATAAAAAGCACCAAGAACAAAACCAACCAATGAGAATAAGACTATCCAAAGAATTACTTCAAAACCGTTTTGTGCCTGGATCGAAACAAAATCACCGAGTGGGTTGTTTGCCATCGATCTGTTCGCGAGCAAAGATGGAATCCCGATCGGATAGCTGCGTAAGAAACCTGTCAAGGAAAAATTGGCGATCAATTTGAGAAGTTGCTGGCTCAATGTATGCCATGATTCCAGAACATCAGGAGAGGTCGTGGAAGGAAAAACAACTGCACCGATCCAACTTGTCATGAGATCGGAAACGAGGATTCGCCTGCCGAAAAGGAAGAACAAATCCAGTAACAAGGGGAAGAGCAGCAAGTATAAATTCCCTGAAAGGGTTTCAAGGGAACGCCTGAAAGCCTGTATTATTTTCGGTTGTTTTATCGATGGTCTAACATATTTCATAACCTATAAATTATACCATTCAAGTGCTAATCCTGCTCAAAAACATTCGCTATTGTTAATTGGAATGTTTCCCATAGGAATAATCGCTCATTGAGCGTGTCTCTTTGATAGAAGAAATGCATTTGTCAAATTGACCAATGTCGAAGTGCTTAATTATGTTCTCTGGGAGTGTATATAGGTGATAAAATCCAGTTATGGGAAGACATACGGAAAACAAGCTCTATCTAAGCCGTTTCAGCATTTTGCTGGCTTTTTTGGCATTGGGTTTTAGTCTTATCTATTTGATCCCAGCTGAATTGTCGCCTGAACAATTCCAGGTTTTCGTCTTTAAATTCCGGATTAATTTCTTTAGCTTTATTCCATTGATGCTTGCACTGCTGACAGCCGTTGGGGCTGTCTGGGTTTTTGTAACACATTCCAGGTGGGATAGTGAATCTGTCAGTATTGTCAAATTCTTTCCCCATATCACCTTGCCCTTTATTGCAAGTCTAATTCTGGGAATCGTTCTTAGCCAATCCGCCCGTAGTCTGATCTGGTGGGTGGTTTTATTGCTGGGATACCTGATCCTGTTTCTTTTGCTTAGGGCAGAATTTGTATTAATTGGGCAGGATGACACTGGTCAAATTCAATATAATCTGATCGTCATAAGTTTTTCTTATGGCATGTTTCTTATATTCACAACGGCACTTAAAAACAGCAATATGAGAATGTTTTTACAGATGATCCTGATCTTTGCAGCTGCTTTTTTCGTGACCTTTCGCACGCTTTCCATCTGGCAGCGGAGAGAGAATAAAATGCAGGAAACAGTGATCATTTCCCTGCTGCTGACAGAACTTGCCGTTGCTTTGCACTATTTATTCATCGCTCCCTTACAATACGGTTTGATCCTGACGGGAGGTTTGTATTCTCTGACTTCCTGGGTCAACCTGTATCAGGAAAATAAAAAATGGCATCTTTACAAAGAGCCATTATTCATGATGGTCGTTACAATTTTGATCGTTATTCTCGGTTCAGTTTTCTGATTCGGCGCGTTCCTTCTTCAGCTCATACAAATACAGCCATTGCAGGTTGCGAATATGCAGGTCCTGAGCGAGTCCACCCATGCTAATTCGTTGTTTACCGCTGTCTTCAACCGATTGTGAAACGAGGAAATCCAAGGGGTTTTTCCGTCGAAAAGCAGTTTTTACGAGTTTTCGAATGCTTTTCAGGTATTCAAGGTGACTCTCGGTAACATCTTCAATCTCACCACGCAAGACAATGTCACCGTGTCCCTGAATGATGTTCTCAAGTCCCATTGAGCCAATTTCGGTGATAGTTTGGGTCATTACGTCAATATCGCCGCCAACGAAATAGGGGATAGGCATATAGGCATCGCCACTAAAAAGGATGCGATCATCCTCAAGTAGGACAGAGACACTGTCTTCAGAATGCCCAGGCGTTGAAAAGATACGGATCTGTTTCTTCCCGATCTTTATATAGAGCGAACCCTCATTTAAGGTAATAGATGGTTCCTGGATACAAAGATTTTTGAAAAGCGGGTTATCTTTGCCAGCCTCATCCAGCGCTGATTTGCTTCGACTCAGCATTAGTTCCCGACAAAGTTCATGACCGATGATCGTGGCGTTCGAAAAAACACAATTCCCCCAACTGTGGTCGGCATGATGATGGGTGTTAATAACGTAACGGACGGGCACAAGCAATTCGTTTTCGATAAAGTTTTTAATTTCAGGAGTTTCTTCGGGCATGAGGGTGTCGACCAGGACAGCCCATTGTGGTCCGATGATCGCGCCAGCGGTAACCTGGGCGTAAACATCACTTTGAAACCAATAGACATTATCGGAAACACGTTCTTTTTGCATTTATTAGCACCTCGTCTGAATTGCGGAAAAGAATAGCATATTTGAAATTAAAAGTCAAAAATTAGCGCTTTTTCTTCGTCAAAATAAAGTACATTCCGAGGATCAAAGAGATGATGATCGCAACGAAAATGATCCATGAAAAGTCTTCTTCAAGATTGCTTTTGCTTCGTTTATCTAAGAGCAATCCGGAGTCGATTGTAGGACGTGTGGTTTTTGTAGAGTGCAGATTGGTGGGTTTCACAAATTCAGGCACAGTTGGTTCAGGCGTAGCAGAAATTTCTGGTCTGGGAGTGTGGGTCTTGGTGACGTAAGTTGGTCTCAGAGTCGCAAAAGAGCTGGTAGCTGTTAAAAACTGGGTGGGGGTGCGCGTAGGTATGCGCGTGCTGGTTGGATAGATCGTTCCGGTAGGTGTGGACGTTCTTGTTGGAGTTGTAGTCGTGTTGCTGTCGGCCTTTGTTGTGATCTTCAATGGACCGATCACTTGTTGCACGCTCCCGTCATAGTCTATAACTTCAAGCAAATAATAATATGTGGTGGACGGCGCGACGGTATTGTCAGAGATTTTATATACTCCACCGTTTGTAGCAGAGCCTTTTTTCGGAATGACTTCGCCTATCTTTTTATATTCGCCATTTTCACTGGTAGCACGCGTAATTTGAAAACCATTGGTATTCGGCTCACTGCCAGTTCCCCAATCAAGGTTTACGATCCCTGGTGTGTCCTCGGTTGGGCGAAAAGCCATTACCGTCGTGATCTCATAACCAACAACAAATGGAGTGTAATGCAGATCGTTGAGTAGGTCTGGTCTTCCGTCATTGTCAATAATTGCTTCAATACTTTTGGATTGGAGGTCACACCGAACTTCCTGTCCGCTGAAAATATCGCCTGCTTCTGTTTGCGGGGTGTCGCCAACATTGTCCCAGCCGTCTGTTACTGAGGTTTTTGGGTCAAACCACATCAGCGGATAGCGGGTGGAACTGCCTGAACCGCAAAGTGATAACGATTGCACCGCCTGTACACAGTTAGGGTTTTGATCGAATTTGAATTTCAATGATATTGATGAAGGGTTTTCCCCTTCTGGTAAGAAAATATCAAAATAATTTCCACAAGAATTTAACGTGCGCGTGTTACTTCCAGGGAAAGGAGCTTGATCAGAATGGTTTACGACATATAAACGGCTGTTTCCTGTGCTTTTGGCGGATAAGCCATAGAAATCATTTGTCGGGTATGAAGAGGATAGATCAAGCAGACGAGCTGCGACACCTACCTGCTCGCTAAGGATTTTCGTGCCAAGCACTTTTTTATTGTCCGCGCCGCAATTTTGTGCTGCCTGAGAGGGCAATATGCCTTCTCCCCAAAAGTTGTGGTCAACCTGGCTGTTATTTGTACAGCGAACCTGCGGGGAACCATTGCCGATGATATTGTTCGCCACCACTACCAGTTTTGAGGCAACTTCTGTATTCTCGCTAAGCAAGGCGATTGAATTATTCTTGATCTCGCTGGTTCTTATGGTTAAATTACCAGTATTGTTTTGATGCAATATTGCAATGGCTCCATTCATCAGGGTGGAATGTTCGATCAGAACGTTGGATGGGCTATTAATGCGGAGCAGATCTCGAGAAGGATTGGCGCAGGCGCCATCAGTCAAATATATATCTTTTATAGTAACTTGAGCCTTGATCTCTAGCATAGCTTGGTCACAAATGGTACTGGAAGTACTGAGCCAACCGCCATTCTCACCGATCAGATTGATTGGGAAATCAATAACTACCTGATGAGTTTTGATCTTATAGGGGGATATGATGTGAATATTCGCGCCAAGCAGATTATTCTCTTTGGCAAAACGAATTGCTTTGTTCAAGGCGATCGCTTCAACGGTGTCTGCCTCGTCATTATAGAAACATTGCTCTTTACCGGCGCACTGGCTTTGATCATTCGCAACGTAAATATCCAGATTTGCTGCTTTTCCATAAGAATCCTTCACTGAGATGATCAGGAGCAGCAGCATCAGAAAAGGAATAATGAGAAGCGCTTTTCGTTTTGTGTGTTTCATCATGAAAATTATACCTGTTTACCTGGCCTATTGGATTTATGTTAAACTCAATTTGTGATCAAGAAGTTATCAAAATTCCTAAAGAAAGACGTGTATTTTGTTTACGCTACGCATCTCAGTTTTTTGGCTGGGTCGCTCTTAGCTGGCTTTCGTTCGGGAAATTTTATCCGACCTAACCTGATCCTCGGGATCTGCATTATCTTCCTAGCTTTCGTTTTGAAAGCTTTATTGGATTATCTGACAAGCAATAAGATCAACCCATACACAAAGATCAGCCTTTCGCGACAAGATAATAAATCAGTGCTGCTAATTACAACAATTTTTCTGTTTATGATACTTTTCCTGATCTTATACCTGCTCCTGCAGCAAAAGATCCTGATCGGCGTCAATTTGGTCTATCTCATTCTGATATTCGCGCTCTTTTTTCTTCCTGTTTCAATCGTCGGAAAAGTATTCGCAAAAAAATACGATATTATCTTTGAGGCGCTGATCGTCTCCCCCTTGTTCTTCTTGTTTGGAATGGGCTTACAGCATGAAAATCCGATTTCAAATGATTTTGTGATGGCTATCCCTCTTTTCTTCTGTTATATAGCCACTGGTATTGCCTTTAGGGTTACCGACTTTGAAAAGGAATCCAGTCTTTCTGATACCGGTATGATCGAACAAATGGGCTGGGAGAACGCATTCAGACTGCATAATTTATCGATTTTACTGACCTACTTGCCATTGTTCTTTTACCTGATCCTTACAAAAACATTTGCTGTTTATTGGCCGGTTTTGTTATCATCAGTAATAGCGCTGTTCGAAATATTTTTGTTATACAGAATTTCATTGGGCATAAGACCAAACTGGAACATTATAAGGATGACAGCCATCCTTCATTACTTTACAATAATATATATATTGGTCTATCCAATAATTTAGGAGGCAGCATGTTGAACATTGGCGATTTAGCACCAGATTTTGAACTAAGTGACCAGGACGGAAAAACACACAAATTGTCCGACTACTTAGGCAAAAGGGTTGTTCTTTATTTTTATCCAAAAGACAATACCCCAGGATGCACAAAGGAAGCCTGTGGTTTTAGAGATAATTTCGCAGAATACCGAAAAAATGATATTGTTGTTTTGGGAGTCAGTAAAGACAGCGAAAAGTCACATTCAAAATTCGCCGAAAAGTATTTTTTACCTTTCACATTGCTCTCGGACACTGAGACGACGGTGGCGCAGGCTTATGGCGTTTGGGGACTGAAAAAGATGATGGGTAGGGAATACTACGGCATGAATCGCGTAACCTATGTGATCGATGAAGAAGGGAAAGTTCTTCGGGTTTACAAAAAGGTAAAACCAGACCTTCATGCTGCAGAAATACTGGAAGATATTTTGTAAAAATTCAGCCCCGAAAGGGGCTGTTTATTAAAAGAATCTTTTTTACCTATGACCATGCTCAGGAGACCATGGTCGAACAGTAATTGAAGCGGACAGTAACCAAAGGGGGAAAAACAGGATCGGTGGAATTCTCCTGACCACGGACTATTACTATTGCTGCTGGTCTTTTATTGAACACTCAAAACGACCCTGGCTTTATGCCAGAGGTTTTCCAGATCGTAATATTCTCTTAATTCTGCGGTAAGTAAGTGAACGACAACGTAGCCGTAATCCAGGATGACCCAGCCAGTTTGTCCACTGCCTTCAACGATAGCATTGTAAGTATGCAGTGCCTTGATCTTTTCTTTAACGATCGTCCCAAGGCTATCTAGTAATCTTTCACTTCCTGCAGTTGCGATCACAAAACAATCTGTAAAATCCGAAATACCTTTAAGATCCAGCAATAAGATGTTTTCTGCAAAGTTTTCTTCTAAAATGTTGACGATATCACGTCCTAAGCTTATTGGTTCCAGTATTATCACCTCTTTTTGGTCTATTTTACCTTAAGAAAAACTGTTTCCGGGTCTTATAAATTGGACCCGCTGGCGTAAGCGTACTTTCAATCAAATCAAAGTTTTCAATTCTTGAAGAACCAAATGTCACATCTTTATGTTCGTTAATTGTTTCAGCGATCATAGCTTTCTCTGCTTTAGAGACATAATCCGAAACCCTGGCTAATGTCAGGTGAGGGGTCAGACGCTTTTTGTCGATTTTTATCATACCCTGAATTCTATTGCATACCGAGCGGTATAAGTTTTGTGTCTCTCCAGCGTCCTGACTGCTGATCCAAAAGTTTCTCAGCTGATCAGGACGCCCAAAAAAACCTGCACCTTTGAAAGATAAGTTGTAATGCTCAATTTTCTCAGCCGCGGAATTGAGCGAAGCCGCAATGTCAGGGATTAGTGATTCTTCGACATCGCCTAAGAAAAGCAAAGTGAGATGCATCAATTCCGGTCTTACCCAACGGATACCGCGATAAGGCAACTGATTTTTTAGATCATCTTGGAACTTATTAATCGAATTCAGCACATCCTTGCTGGGTCTTATCGCGATAAAGAGTCTTTTAGACATAAAAATGCTCCGTTTTGTAAAATTAAACATAAGTATATTCTAAGATTTTATGGTATATATTAAGCACCCTGCTGTGTTGGTGATGCGTTAATACAGTTTTGTACCAACACCCACAAAAATGGTTTAATCTCACACCAGGTGAAATGATAGACCAGAGTCAAGATTGATCCTGGAGGTAGAACCACCCCTGCATTAGCAGGTTCAAAACCATTTCGCACACGGCATAGCGGGGAGTTTTTATTTATAATAGAGATATGCGTAATATCAGATACCTTTTTCTACTTGTTCTTGTGCTCTGCCTGAGCGCTTGTTCCTCTTTCAACAAAGTAAAGATCAGCCAGGATGTTTTACCCTGGAAACAATCCGGTAATATTCTCTATCAGGATGATTTTTCCGATGAAAAAACTGGTTGGGAAGTTATCAATAATGCCTATGAGCTGAAGGGTTATTCAAGCAATGGCTATATGATCTCGATCAAACCAGAAAATTCACGTTCGGTTTCAACAACCGGTTTGAGTTTTTCCGATTCGATCACCGATGTTGAAGTTCAAAAAATAACCGGAGCCAGAGATTCACAGTTCGGTCTCATTTGCCGCTACCAGGACAAATTCAATTTTTATGCCTTTGTGATCAGCTCGGATGGATATGCCGGGATCGTGCGTTTGCTTGATGGCGAGATAGAACTCCTTGGTAGCGATCAGTATATTCGCGTTGAAGGAATAGCAACGGACGATGGCGTCAACAATATCACTGCCAGCTGCGTTGGTGAAAATCTGCGGCTTATTGTGAACAACGAAACAATTGTCAGCGCGCAGGACTCAAGTTTTACAAATGGGCAGAATGGTTTCCTTGTTGAAACATTTGAAGAAAAGAACGCAACGGTTGTCTTTAATAAGCTGATTATCCTAAAACCCTAATGAAGATCTTTCTTGACATGGTTGGTTGCCGCTTAAACCAGGCGGAAATAGATATGCTGGCGATTGATCTCGCCCGTAGGGGGGCAACGATCGTTCCGAAAGCTGAAAAAGCGGATAAGATCATCGTCAATACCTGCTGTGTCACAAAAAAAGCCTGCGCTGATTCAAGAAAAATGATCCGCCACTATCGCAATACGAGCGATGCTGAAATTATCAGTACCGGCTGTTGGGTAAATGCTGATCTTCAGGAAGCTCAAAGAATTAGTGATCTAGTGTTCCTAAACAATGATAAAGCTGCGATCCCCGAGTCTTTGCTGGGTGACAGCTCTGAAACAGACATTACCTTGTCAGAGAAGCCAGTTCTGGGGAAAAGAACACGGACACGTGGTTTTGTTAAAGTTCAGGACGGATGTCGGAATAAGTGCAGCTTTTGTTTAACAACCATTGCCAGAGGGGAATCAAGAAGTGAATCGGTATCGGAAGTTGTCCGAAGGATACATGAGCTTGAGGAGATGGGTGTGAAAGAAGTTGTCCTGACCGGCGTTCAGTTAGGCTCCTGGGGTAAAGACCTTCAGCCAGAATCAACTCTTGCGGACTTGGTGCGCGAAATACTGGCTCAAACCCAAATGCCGAGGATCCGCTTTTCGTCTATCGAACCCTGGGATATTGAACTGGATTTGATCGAAATCTTGAACGAGGAACGCATTTGTTCACACCTGCATATCCCTTTGCAGAGCGGGGCAAATACTGTTCTGCGTGCGATGCGCAGACCAAACAGCGCGGAGAAATATTTTAAGGTGATCGAGACAATTCGCAAGATCGCACCACAGACCAGCATTACGACGGATGTGATCAGTGGTTTTCCGAATGAAACGCCAGAGCTTTTTCAGGAATCCCTGGAATTTATTAAGAAATGTAACTTTGACGGCGGACATGTTTTCTCTTTTTCACCGATGCCTGGAACTGATGCGGCGCTTTTACCTTCCTCGGTTCAGGATATAGAAATAAAGCAGCGCACGCGAATATTGATCGAACATTTCAAAGAACAAACCCAAAAGAGCAAGCAAGAAATGGTTGGAAAAACAAGTCGTGTTCTTTATGAGAGCAAAAGGAAAACAAAGGCTGGAGAAAGTTGGACTGGTTTTACAGAGAATTTCCTTAGAATTTCATGCCTCGCGACAGATGACCTGATGAACAAAATACTTGAGACCAAGATCACCTCAGTTGATCCTAAAGGGAACTTAATTGGAAGAGTAACATAGTCTTTTATTTCTTATTAGCAGTTACATTTTCGCTGACTAACATCGCAATTGACGATTTCATCTTGACCAATGAAGTAAACAAGGTAAAATTGAAAAGTTATGGATTTGAAAAATAGTCCAGGTATTAGTGCGTCTATGCTCAGAGCCTGGATATACTGAAAGGAAATTAAAGAATGACAAAACGGACTTATCAACCCAAAGTAAGACGACGCGTTCGCGTTCATGGATTCAGAGCGAGAATGGCTACATCTGATGGACAAGAGGTCTTGAAGCGCCGTCGTCGCCGTGGTCGCCACGTACTTGCAAAAAGCGCGAATAACCACGTAAAGCGAGTTCGCTGGTAAGAATTGGTGAAATTACAGCGGCTATGGCTTCTTCAGACAAGCTTGCTGTTCTGCGAAACTCATTGGAAATCACTGCGATCCGAAAGGAAGGACAGTCATTTTCAAACCGATTTTTAATATTGGTTATCAAGGAAAACACAGAGAACAATCCTGGTTTTGCCGTGATCGCCAGCAGAAAAGTCGGAGGAGCTGTAGAAAGAAACCGCTGTAAGCGCAGAATGAGATCAAGAGTAAAAATGCTCGCACCCAGGATCATGAAAGACTATGATTTCGTTCTTATCGCACGTCCTGAATTACTGCGAGTGGACCCGGATACTCTTGATAGATCAATGATCCAGCTCTTTCAAAGAGCTGGACTGCTTTGTTCAAATGAGTGATCTTGAGACAGGTCGCCAGAGTAAGTACGCAGATCCGCCATTGAGTGAACTGCCAAATACTTTTGCAAATTTACCCCGAAGGCTTCTTTTGTATTTGATCAAGGGTTATCAAATGACTTTCTCAAAAACACTCCCACCTAACACCTGTCGCTTTTATCCAACCTGCTCACATTACGGATATCAGGCAATATTCAAATATGGAGCGATAAAAGGTGGGTGGCTTACTATTAAGCGAATTGTAAGATGCAACCCCTTCAATGAAGGTGGAATAGACCCTGTACCTTGACTGGAGATTTATGAATAAAAAAATTGTGTGGACCCTGGTTCTGCTGACAATTGCGGCTTTGATATTATCTGGCTGCGCTGCTGGTGTCAGAGCAGAGAGTACTCCAGGAATAACTGTTTCGGGCGATCATGTTTACATTGCCTATTTAAACCGGATTCATCAGCTTGACCGAACTACCGGTGTTCTTGTCACCAATTATCCTGAAAAACCAAAAGCCTCACTGGCAATGTATGCTCCTCCTGCTGTGAGCGAAGGGGCTGTTTATTTTGGTGATCTTGCAAACCAATTTCAAAAAGTAGTTGATGGCAACCTGAATCAGGTTGTCTGGACTTTCTCAGGCGCAAAAGGCTGGTATCAGGCAAAAGCAGTTATTGACGATGAACTGGTAATTGTTCCGTGTAATGACCGCAATATCTATGCTTTGAACACCGAAAACGGAGAGTTGGTCTGGAATTACCAGGGTGAATTTGCGTTCATCGCAGAACCGCTGATCGTTGATGATAAAGTGATCGTAAGCGCGCAGGATCATCATGTGCTTGTGCTAAACCGTGATACTGGCGAAGAGCTTTATCGCGTTGCAGCGAATGGCGCTGTTGTTTCCACTCCATTGTATGACGAAACTACAGGCGCGGTCTACTTTGGCAGCTTTGGTAAAGAGCTGATTTCATTCGACCTTGAAACCGGCGATATTAATTGGGTATTTGGCGAAAACAGAGACCTGGCAACTATTTGGGGAACTCCTGTCTTACTTGGAGAAGAATTGATCTTTGTTGATCGTTCCGGAAAGATCATCGCGCTCAACCCTGCAAACGGTGAAGAAATTTGGACTGTTGAAGCAGGCGGCTCTGTTGTAGCAGGTTTGGCAAAGGTTGATGATCTGGGTTTCCTGGTAGCTCGTGAGGACGGCAATCTGCAGTTTTACGGATTAGATCACGTCACAAAGTGGACTGCCAAAATTGACGGTAAGCTCTATTCTGCTCCGATCATTGATGGAGAGCAGATCTTTGTGGCAGCCACCAAAGCCGACTACATTCTCTATACTTACAATTTAACCGGTCAGCCAGGCTGGTCATTTATCCCTTCTAAATAGGAGTATTCACTATGTGGGAAACAATTATTGTTCAGCCTTTTACTAACTTATTACTTCTAATTACCATGCTCGTTAAGAATTTTGGTTTCGCCATTATTCTTTTCACCATCTTGATCAAGTTGCTTACATATCCACTAACTGCAAAACAGATGAAGTCTACTCAGGCAATGCAAGACCTGCAGAATGATCCATACTTCAAAAAGATGCAGGAAAAATATAAAGACAATCGCGAAAAGATGGCAGAAATCCAGATGAAGGTTTACAAGGAAAAGGGCATCAATCCATTCGGTTCTTGCCTGCCTACCTTGATCCAGTTCCCGATTATTATTGGTCTGTATCAGTCCATTATGAAGGTAATGGCAGCAACACCGCTTGAGCTGGCAAATCTTGAAAGGATCATGTATCCATTCCTGGATGTAAACAAGATCCTACCTATTCAAAACCGCTTTTTGTGGATGGATCTTGGACAACCAGAACGCCTGTATGTTTTCGGTATTGGTATTCCAGTACTGGCAATTCTTGTAACGATCACAACCCTGATCCAATCAAAAATCATGCAGCCTCCTACACAAGGTGACGATCCATCCGCTGCCATGAGCAATAATATGATGTTGATGATGCCTTTTATGATGGGATGGATGGCGTATCAATTCTCCGCTGGTTTGGCGCTCTATTTCCTTGCCAGCAACCTGGCAACTGTCGCGCAATACGCCGCAATGGGGCGTGCTGACTGGTCGAGGATATTCCCATGGATGGAAGCCAAAAAGGCACCTCCGGCAAAGAAAACTATCATTGAGCCTGAGTGGCTTGAAGATGACGATGACGAAGATGAGGTTGAAGAAGTATCTGAAAAGACCGTTAAACCTTCTGCTAGATCTGCAGTTAAACGTAAAAGACCAAAGAGGAAAAGATAGACAAAATAGGAAGGTTAACCAATGAATCAACGTTTAACCCTCGAGGTCATAGCGCCGACAGTTGAAGAAGCTATTGAAAAAGGGCTTGAAGAATTAGGATTAGTGCGCGATGAAGTCGATGTAGAAGTCCTGGATGAAGGCAAACTTAATTTGTTTCGCTTTGCGTCAAGGCAAGCCAGAATTAAATTGATCGTCAAACACAGTGTTATGAAAGGTCAAAATCCTGAGATAACACCTGATGCGAATGAGGAAGAACTGTCTGACTCTGATGACGATGAATTATTTGAAGATGATTTTGATCTTCAGTCTGAATTTGAGAGCACAAGTTTTGATGAAAGTGATGAAGAGGCGTCTATTCTCTTTGCTGTAAACAAGATATTGGATCTGATGGGTACTGAAGCAGAGGTCTCAATACAAAAGAGAACTTCAGAAGACGATCAGCGCACTTTTTACAATGTGGATATACAGGGCGATGATTTGAGCTATCTGATCGGGCGACGATCCGAGACTTTAAACGCGATCCAATATATGGTGAGTCTGATCGTTTCGCACCAATACAACCGTTGGGTACCGATACAGATCGATATCCAGAACTATCGCAAGAGAAGGCAAACTGAACTGCAAAAACTGGCTCGCCGAATGGCTGATCAGGTCGTCGCGACCGGACGAAGACAAACACTTGAATCAATGCCAGCCAATGAAAGACGAATTATTCATATTGAGCTAAGAAAAAGGGACGACGTTTATACCGAATCGATAGGGGAGGAACCTTATCGGAAGGTATACATATACCCTGCTGAATAAACGAGGTATTTTGTGAGAGCAGTTGATATTATTGTCCGGAAAAGAGACAAAGAGGAACTCAGCCCTGAAGAGATTCGCTTCATGGTTGAAAACTTCACCAATGGGACGGTTCCTGACTATCAGATGGCAGCTTTCGCAATGGCTGTCCTTCTCAATGGGATGAGCCATGAAGAAATCACAGCCATGACGCTCGCGATGGCAGCCTCTGGTGATCAACTGGATCTCAGTGAGTTTGGAGGTCGTGTCGTTGACAAACACTCAACCGGTGGCGTTGGCGACAAAACGACTTTTATCGTGGCGCCTATTGCTGCAGCTTGTGGTTTACCTGTCGGAAAAATGTCTGGTAGAGGACTTGGTTTCAGTGGTGGCACTATCGATAAACTTGAATCAATCCCTGGCATAAAGACCGATCTTTCGACTGAAGAATTTATTCAACAGCTTCACGATCATAAGATCGTTCTGACAGGTCAAAGCGCTGATCTGGCACCAGCTGACGGACTGCTGTATTCCTTAAGAGATGTTACCGGCACAGTGCAGTCAATTCCACTGATCGCTTCATCAATTATGAGTAAAAAGATCGCCTCGGGGGCAGATTCGATCGTGCTGGATGTCAAGGTTGGTCGCGGCGCTTTTATGAAGACCCTTGATGACGCACGGGAACTGGCTGAGGTGATGGTTGCCATCGGAGAGTTGAGCGGCAGAAAAGTGATTGCGATGCTTTCGCAAATGGATCAACCGCTTGGCCACGCGGTTGGGAATGCTCTTGAACTCAAGGAGGCAATTGCCATGTTGCAGGGCAAAGGTCCTGAAGATCTTCATACTCATTGCATTGCCCTCTCTGCGTACATGCTCCTACTGGGGCACGCGGCACAAGACATTGAAGAAGCCAAAGAAATGGCGCAAAAGGCAATTGACGATGGCAGCGCCTGGGAGAAATTCAGAGAAATGATCGTGTGTCAAGGTGGCGATGTTTCCTTTGTGGATGAACCCGCTAAATTACCTGAAAGCAAATTTGATTATCCAATTTATGCTGAAAAAGATGGCTATATCAAGACTGTCGATGCCAAAGAAGTTGGCGAAAGCTCGGTCATGATCGGCGCTGGAAGGGCAAAAAAGGGAGATCAGATCAATTTGGCAGTTGGTATCATGGTAATGATCAAGATCGGTGATAAAGTCCAAAAAGGCGATCGTATATTTGACGTTCATGTTGATAAAAAATCTGACTTTGACCTTGTCTTTGAAAAATTAAGACATGCTGTTGAGATCAGTGACGAACCGGTAGACCCACCTCCATGCTTTTGGGATGTTATAGGAGTGAATTAAACCCGGTCCGCCGGGTTTTTTCTTGCAGGAAAATAAGGTGTTATGAAAAAAATTAGAACTGATATTCGAAACATTGCCATCATTGCCCATGTTGACCACGGCAAAACAACGTTGATCGACTCCATGCTCAAACAAGCCAAAGTTTTTCGGGAGAATCAAAAGGTTGCTGATCGGGTTATGGACTCCAACGACCTGGAACGGGAACGCGGCATTACGATCTTAGCCAAAAACGCTTCCATTTCGATCCCAGATCCAAAAACAAGGGAACTGGTCAAGTTGAACATTGTTGACACTCCTGGGCATGCGGATTTTGGCGGAGAAGTCGAACGTATTATGAATATGGTCGATGGCGTCCTGCTTTTGGTAGATGCTGCGGAGGGACCCAAACCGCAAACCCGCTTTGTTTTGAAACAAGCCATTGAGAAAAACCTGAAAACCATCGTCGTGATCAATAAATTGGATCGGAAAGACATTAATATCGAGAATACACTGAATGCTACTTTTGACCTGTTTGTAGAATTGGGTGCCAGCAACGAGATATTGGATTTTCCGCTTATTTACGCAGAGGGGCTGCAAGGAAAAGCTGGAAAGAATGCGGAGTTGGAAGACAACTTGCTGCCACTTTTTGAAACGATTTTAAATGAAATTCCTGGTCCTGAAATCGACAATGAGGGTCATTTCCAGATGTTGGTCACGAATCTCGGATACGATGAATATAGCGGAGTAACGGCAACAGGCAGGATCTATTCTGGGAAAATTTGTCCCAATGATACCGTCATCCGAATTCTTCATGACGGAAGTCAGGAAAAAATCCAGGCAAAATACATTTTCACCTATGAAGGTCTTGAGAAAAAAGCAGCTGATGTTGCGGAAGCGGGTGATATTATCACGATCGGCGGTCTGAAGGACATTCAGATCGGCGAAACCTTAGCATCTCCGGAAAACCCTGTAGCACTGCCTTCCATCCATGTTCAACAACCAACCATAAGAATGACTTTTGGCGTGAACACATCACCTTTTGCAGGTCGAGAAGGCAAATGGAGCACCTCCCGCAAATTGCTTGAGCGCCTTAAAGAAGAATTGCGACACAATATTTCACTGCGTGTAGAAGAAACCGATCAAAAAGACGTCTTTTTGGTTTCTGGTCGGGGTGAGCTTCATCTTGGGATCCTTATTGAGACTATGCGGCGGGAGGGCTATGAATTTCAGGTTAGCAGACCCGAAGCAATTATTATCGAGAATGAAGATGGCGAAAAGTTCGAGCCTTTTGAAGAGGTTCACATCGATGTTGACAGCGATTACGTCGGAGCAGTTGTTGAAATGCTTGGGCAACGTCGCGGTCAAATGACCGACATGCGCAACAATCCCGATACTACGGTACATTTGACCTTCAGGATTCCAACCCGAGGTTTGCTTGGTTTTCGTTATCGTTTTTTGAATGCGACTCACGGCAAGGGTATTTTAAACAGTTTCTATATAGGTGATCAGCCACTGGATGGGGCTGTTATAAACCGCAACAGCAGTTCGATTATAGCGATTGAGGAAGGTGTTTCAACAACTTTCGGATTGAAAAACGCAGAACAACGTGGGATCCTCTTTATTGGTCCTGGTGAAGAAGTCTACGAAGGAATGATCGTTGGCGAAACTGCACGCGCGCAGGATCTGGCGATCAACGTCTGCAAGAAGAAGCATCTGACCAATATGCGCCAATCCATTCGCGACCTTGAAGAACGTCTTGATCCTCCAAAGAAAATGAGTCTGGACGAGAAGATCGAATATCTTGGGCCAGATGACTTCCTGGAAGTCACACCGCAAAACCTGCGTTTGCGGAAGAGGATTCTTGATACACACGAGCGTTTACGATTCGAAAAGACCGGAGAATAGCAGTATATCTTATATCAATTTGTTGCTTTACCTGGGTCTTGGTCAACTAATATAATTATCGAATCAAGACAAAAACTGATAATTTGTTATCGTAAAAGGTGAATGCTATAATTATTTCGAGGTTTTGAAATGGAAAAGCGAAATCGTGAGAATCTCACCAATAAAGAATTTAAACCTGCTTTCCTGGATATGGGCAAGCAGAAGTTTTTAAATACTTTTATACTGATCATTATCGGTGGTTTAATTGGGTTTTCGATCAGTTTGTTTACAAAACCTGTCTACGAGGCAGAATCACGATTGATCACCAATGTCGAATTGGTCAGAGATGCCAATATTACTGAGATCATGGTTGATTCACAGCTTGAACTAGTCCGGGAATTGCTATATCAGTCAGACATTATTGACGCGTTAATTGAATCAGAAGCTAAAGCGGGGCATAAGATCGATCTTCAATACCTTAGAGAAAACACGGTCCTGGAACGTCGATTGATGACAACTGTGATCAAATCTCGCTCCAGCGACCCCGAAATTGCCACGCGGATAGCAAATTCCTGGGTCAAGATCGCTTATGACCGCCTTAGCCAGGCATATGAACATGCACTATTGGTTTCCGAAGCCAAGTGGATGCTAACTTCAATTGAGGATTGCCAAACGAATTCAAAGGTTTTAGAGACTGCTTTCTGTAAATCACTTGACCCTATGACTATCGCAAATCTTACGGATGAAGCACATAAGGTTATTTTAGAAGAAAGTCCGCATGCGCTTGGATTGACCAAAGATATTCAAATCAGCCAATATCAGGAAGCCTCTGTTCCGGCAAAAGCAATTCGTTTTTCAAGGGGAACTTTTGTTCTTAGTGGTGGTCTGATTGGTCTTATCATTGCGTTAATTTTCTTGGAATTCCCGAAAAAACAACAGAAAGATCAAGCATGAAATTGACCGAAACCTTCTCGGATATCTTGTGGAAGACATTCCTTTTATTTCTGCCGATCAGCAGCCTAACAATACTCTCCAGATTATTCGGAGGTACTTCTGTTGCGCCTTTATCCTTGATCCCGATGGGATTGCTCTTGCTGATTGCTTGCTTACCGAAACTAATTAAATCAAAATTTCATTTTCCAATACATATCAAGCCTTTATATCTGTTTCTACTCCTTGCTTTTTTTTCAACACTTATAGCCTCTTTTCATAACATACCCACTTTCCGGGACATTAGCTGGTGGCGTAATAGCCTCGAAGGCTTCGTTACCCTTGCGATGGGAATTGGCTATTACCTGATCACAATAACAATGATCGATTCAAAAGAAAATCTGAAAACATCCATTTTTTGGATCTTACTTGGTGGCGCGGTCATGATGCTATATTCTCTGTTCCAGGTTGGTATTTGGCGCTATTTGGGTCATTATCCTCAATGGATGTATCGTATTCAAGAAATTATCAGTGCCAGTGGTCGCCTATTTGACAAACGAGCAAGTGGTTTCGCATATGAACCTTCATGGCTGGCGCATCAGCTTAATATGGTTTATTTGCCAGTTCTTCTTGCACTTGTTTTTAGCGGTCAGACTATATTCAAACGCAAATTATTTGGAAAGTTTTCTATCGAGATCATCCTACTTTTACTCGCGATGGCTTCTTTACTGGTATCTTTTTCCAGAATCGGTTGGATCACCATGATCGCGATGATCTCTTTTATCTTATTCAGATTGGTAAATAAACTGGTCAATGATATTGCTAAAAAACGTCAATCTTCAAGCAAAAATACAAAACATATGAACCTGGCTGTGCTAAAGATCTTTCTTTGGTTGGGTGTGATTGTGGGAATGACTGGTGTCCTGCTTCTGGCAGGCATTATCCTGACAAAAGTCGATCCAAGAATGGCTGGGCTCTTTGATACTGAGCGCTTTAAAAACTTTGGACTTCTGGGATGGGCAAGCCGGTTGGGTATAGCGGAACGAATTGTTTATTGGATGGCAGCATACAATGTATTTGAAATGTATCCTTTTTTTGGTGCTGGTCTTGGGCTTGCTGGCTTTTACTTCCAAACTACTGTGCCAGAATTTGGATTTCGCTTGCCTGAGATCAACAAGATTCTGATATCCGAAAGCTTTATCCCAAACGCTAAAAACTTTTGGGTTCGTCTCCTTTCCGAAACAGGAATTGTCGGCTTCGCTATGTTCGCCAGTTGGGTTGTCATCCATTGGAGAAACGCTGTTGAGCTTGAAAGAAATTCTCAAAACAAGATGTTGCAAACTATGGGTCTGGCTGGAAAGCTCATCGTTATTTCTATGATCATCGAAGGGTTCAGCCTGGATTCCTTTGGGCTGCCTTATGTTTGGGTAGCTTTAGGTCTGTTAAGCGCGACCTGGCTAATTAGCCAAAACCCTGATGAGCAGTCTAATTTGACGGCGCAAACATCAGATCAATAAGATCCAGAAAAGCCTGAGTATATGGATCTGATGCTGGCAATAGTTTGCTCAGTTCCACTTTCGCTTCCTGATAATGATTCTTCGCCAGCGATAAAGTTTGCTGATCAGCACCAATTTCCTCAAGATTGCTCTTCATTTTGACCAAGTCATCATCGGAAATATCTCCAGGCTTATCCCAAATTTTTGCAAATTCAGGGCTTTTCTCCAAGCCGATCAATGCTGGATAGGCTTTCTTTCGGGTCGTTAGATCCGTACTAACTGACTTACCAGTTTTTCCTGTTTTTCCCCATATACCAAGATAGTCATCCTGGATCTGGAAACCCAGCCCAAGTTTTTCGCCAATGCTATCAAGCTGATCAATTAACCCGGCATCAACACCTTTAAGGCTTGCTCCAATTCGCATTGAGCCAGCGAAAAGCCTTGATGTCTTCAGGCGAATCATCCCAAGATAATCATCAACACTGATTCTTTTATAGTTCTCATAACTAATATCAAGTTGCTGTCCCTGGATGACTTCAAGCGATGCATTTTGGAAGGCGGTAATAGCATTTTCCCGGTTCTTATAAGGGATCGATTCGTTCCGAATTGACATTAATCTGTGGCTAAGGTTTGAAAGATAATCACCGACATTGATCGCCAGCGGCATACCAAATTTACACCAAAGCGCTGTCTGTCCATGTCGGGTCAGACCATTATCCTGAATGTCATCATGAACCAGCGTGAAATTATGAAGTGTTTCCATTGCGGCAGCTTGATGAAAGGCGTCTTCAGGTTCACCACCCAGAGCGCTGTAAGTCAGGATCAGAAATAAGGGTCGCAGGCGTTTCCCTGGAACACTAACAGGATTATTCCAGCCAAAATGGTATTCGACCATTTCTTTCAATCCCACAATTGAGTCAGGAGTATGTTGGAGCACCGAATTTTTAAACGAAGATTCAAAAGCAGTTCTAATTTTAGTGATCAAATCCATTTTATTTCCTTTATGAATACCATTTTCCTTTTATTTCCGAAATTGAGCTTGATCCAGTACAGAATAAAGAAATTCTCAATTCCAGTAGAATTTGTTCAATCGTTTGATGTAAAACTTGTTCACCCTTTTCAGCAGCTAGCAGAAACTTACGCGCAAAGCCACCTAAATCGGCGCCCAAAGCCAGGGATTTAGCCAGGTCAATTCCAGAATCCAAACCACCGGAAGAAATAACAGCTACTTTGCCCTGGAATTCCTGCAAATCTTTTAAGGCGGATACCGTTGGGGTGCCCCAATCGATAAAGTTAGCGGAAACAGCTTTCATGACAGGATCTTCCTGACGATACATTTCAACAGCAGCCCAGGAAGTGCCTCCCAACCCTGCAACATCGATCGCTTTTACACCAACATTGATCAGCTTTCTTGCTGTCTCCCTGTCAATCCCGCAGCCAACTTCTTTTACCAATACCGGAACGGGCAGATGTTTGCAAATAGTTTCGATCTTGTTCAGAGAATTTGAAAAATGGCGGTCACCCTCTGGCTGTAAAGCCTCCTGAAGGGCGTTGAGATGTAAATAAAGCCCATCAGCTTCGATCATTTCAACTGCTTGCTGGCATTCATCAATACCATAGCCCTGATTAAGTTGGGCAACGCCAAGATTTGAAAAAAGAAGGGTGTTGGGGGCTTCTTTTCGAACGACACTGAAGCTCTCTACGATTTCCTTATTTTCGAGCGCGGCTCTTTGTGAGCCAACTCCCATAGCTATTCCATAAGACTCTGCTGCTCGTGCCAAAATTTGATTAAAGTATTTCGTTCGCCCGGAGCCACCAGTCATCGAAGAGATCAATATCGGCGCATTTAATGCTTTTCCGAAAATATCTATTCTTGTGTCGATCTTGTCAAGATCAAGCCCAGGCAAGGCTGATACTTTTAGATTAATATCTTCAAAACCGGCTGAAACCCTGGCATTTACGTCTTCATCGAGACAGATTTGCAGGTGTTCGTTCTTTCTTTTGGCAGTTTCTGAAACTTGTTCGTTCATGTTGTGTTATATCTTTCGATGGTCGAATAATCGCTATTGGTATAATCTTAACATTAAAAAAGACAAGTGAGGAAGAAATGGAAAACACTTTTGAAGCTGTTAAAGAAGTTGTGGCTGAAGTTTTGAAAATCGACAGTGAAGGAATCACGAAAGAAACCCGATTTATTGAAGATCTGAAAGCAGATTCGATGGATCAGTTTTTCCTGATCGATGGCTTTTGCGAAAAATTTGATATTGATATCACTGATGAAGCCGCTCGCGCGATCCATACTGTTGGCGACGCGGTAGACGCAATCAACGAAGCTCTAAAATAGGCACAACTACAAAGACGCCAAGATCGGAATCATATCTCGATTCCGGTTTTTGGTTTAAATTACGATATTACCGCTTTAGTAAACAGGGAATATCTTCGATCTTCTTCGCCAGAAGCGCCCCGGCATCAATAAAAGCCTTTGCTTTTCTTTCTACTGAATTCTGGAAAAACTTGGTGTTCCTTGAGATAAATGGTCCCATCATCGAAACAGCCAAATTCTCACCAACAACATAAGCGACAACCGGTTTAGTCATGTTTTCCATGATGTAAGTGGCTGCTATCAGTTCGCTGTCTCCACCAGGACCGCCAACCAGCACGATTTGCTCGGTATGAGGATCGGATTCAAGCAGTTCAAGGCAAAATTTGAAATCCATGCCAACGATCGGATCATCTCCGATTCCAACGGCAACGCTAACCCCAATACCGGCTTTATTTAGAATATTTAGCACCTCATAAGAAAGGGTTCCGGAACGGGATACCAGCGCTACTCCGCCTGGTTCGACAATTTGATCAGGGAAGATACCCGCGTTCGCGATACCAGGGACAAGGATGCCAGGAGAATTTGGACCAATTAGGACAGATTCGCTTTTTCGTAAGGCGGATTTGACCTGCATCATATCCTGCACCGGGACTGAGCCAGTTATCGAAATGATCGTTTTTATTCCTGCTTCAATGGCTTCTAAGATACAATCGGCGGTTGCGTGGGGCGGAACAAACAAGACGCTAACATCGGCATTGGTCGCCTTGACGCAGTCTTTGACGGTATCAAAAACAGGGATCCTGCCGTGAAAAACCCATTCACCGCCCTTTCCTGGGGAGGTACCTCCGACAAGCGGGCTATGATTATTTAACATCCTCTCTGAGTGAAAGCGACCTCGCCGACCAGTAATACCCTGAACGATGATACGAGAGTTTGAGTCAATCAGAATGCTCATTGGGAATCCCTTATATAGTCAAGAGCGGCTTCAACTAATTCCTGCGTGGAATCAAAAATTTGCAAGTGATTTAGACCTGACAGTTTATTTATGGCTATCGTGTCATTTGTACCTTTTAACCGCAGGAAAATAGGCTTTTTGTGTCTTTCGTTTCGTGTCGCTGCACAAATTCCTTCAGCGATCTCTTCACAATTGGTCATGCCGCCATAGATGTTTATGAGAATAGCCTTGATATTATCATTCAATAACAACAACTCCAGTGATGATGCCATTGACGATACGGTTGAACCACCATGGATATCGATAATAGCCGCGGGAACGCTGTTCAATGCGATCAAGTGATCAAAGGTGAGATAGGCAAGCCCCATTCCATTGACGATACAGCCCAGTTCTCCTGAAAACTGATGATAAGTAACGCCAAATTTTCTCGCCTGTAGTTCAAGCCATCCGTAGTAAGAGGGATCAAAGGAATCCAAAAAGCTTTCCTGACGGTACAAAGCCTGGCTGTCCACTATGATTTTAGCATCGAGCGCGTATAGTTGTTCCTGATGGGTGACGACCAAAGAATTGATCTCAGCCAAAGTAGCATCATTAGAACGATAGATATCGTAGAGTTTCAGGGCAATTGCCTCGAATTGTTTCCATAAAGAGGGCGCGATATCAATGTTTGTTAAAAGCTGCCGTACCTGATAGGGGCGTAAACCCTGATCGATATCGATTTTTCTGTCCACTATCTTTGCGTTTTGGAAGGTGTTTTCTTCAAGACAAGTCGCGCCACCAGCTTCTGAAATTCTCAGTACAGGAGCTCCAAAATCGAGGTCCGATCGGATTCCAAGATAGTATTCGCGTAGAAAAGTAAAAGCCTTTTCTACAAGGATGGATTGAACGGATTGGTGGTTTATCTCCAGCTTGAAAATTTCATTTCCAATTTGTTCTGCTTCCTGTTCGTGCTGAACAAGGCGAATTCCGCCAGCTTTACCCCGACCTCTTTCTAATATCTGAGCCTTCAGAACGACAGGACAACCAATCTCTGAGGCAATTCGCTTCACCTGAACGGCATTGGTTGCCAACATCGAAACAGGTACTGGGATCCCAGCCTGTTTCAATAGGGATTTAGCCTGATATTCCTGGAGTTTCATGATTGTATTCAGCCCTATTATACAAGAAAAAAGGCTGAGTGGATAAACTCAGCCTTGATCTAACGCGGTTAATTAAAATTAACCGTTCAGGTATTCCTGTAAGGCTTCTTTTGTCAGGCGGTAGGCGCTGCCGATCTTGCGGGCTTTCAGTTCGCCAGCGTTGATGGCGGCAATGACATCTTCTTCCGAAACTTTGAGGAATCCAGCCGCCTCACCAGGTGTCATCACATCGGGCATACTAACGGCGCCAGACGCGGCTGTCGGTTGCGTTTGAGCCTGTGCCTGTTGGGTCATATTTGCGAGTGAACCAGCCAGAATATTGCCAACGCCCATGCCAGCGCCGATACCAGCGGTCAAACCAGCGCCGCCAGAGGGGTTCTGAGCCGCGTCACGCATTGCGTCAGCTGCCTGAAGCTGCGTGTAGGTCGCCATATCGAGCATGCCCATATCGCGTAGTTCTTTGGCGGACTTATCGGATGGCTTAAGATTTCCGATATAGAAAGATTTGAGCAAAAGACCAAGAGCCAGGAAGTCATCCTGAGCTTTGGCTCTTACAGCCGCGCCGAGTTCATCAGTCAAACCAATGAGATCAAGCACATTTTTCTGCGCGGTTGTTTCGCCCAAGACATCCTGCAAGCGGGAAAGCAACATTGTGCGCAGACGATTTTCGATATCAGAGGTGCGGAAGCCGCCCAGCTGCCCAACAACCTGGGAAACAAATTGCTGAGGGTCGGACACCTGGAAGCTATAGGTGCCAAAGCCCTGCAATAAAGCGATACCGAGACCGACGCCAGTGTTTCGGACGATGATGGGTTGGGGGGTGCCCCATTTGCGGTCAGCGAATTCACGCATTGCCACATAGTAGACTTCCGCAGTAAAGGGTGTCCGATCACCAAAGAGTTTGCCAAGCAGATCTGTCAGGAGTGGTACATTCGCGGTTCCGATCGTATGTCGGCCTGGTCCAAGCACGTCCAGAGCCTTACCATCACGGAAGAAGACCGCAGCCTGGGATTCACGAACAATGACCTGAGAACCAAGTCTTAGATCCGCGACACCGGTTTCAGGAAAACGATGGACGATCTCATCGACCATCTCGCTAGGGTATTCAACAACATCAAAAATTCTCGCCATATTAATCCTCCTAAGTTTTTTCTAACTAAAGCGCGATGCCTTTCATAGCATCTGAACGTTTATTGAACGCATCCAGAACCTCTTGAGAGGTTGAAATCAGATGGCGAATTGAAGCGGGTAAGCCATCGGTACCAATTGAGGATTCAACATTGTCGATCGCGTTGGAAACAACTGTAACGTGCTCGAGTAAGATCAAATCGTATTGGTAAATAGTATTCAGTTCTTCGTTTTTGATCTTGATCGCGTCGAACAGACCAGCATAGCCATAAGCGGCTGTCTTGATGCGGTCGATGAACTGACGAATCTTAATAGCGGCGTTCTCAAGGTCGTCAACATAAGCCAGACCACCCTGGGAGATCAAATCTCTTTGCAGATGTGAAATTCGCTGGTAGAGGGCTTCGTATTCTTTGGCGATAGTTTCCCTAAGAAGTTTGTCTGAACTGCGTCGATCGACTTGTTCAAGATAACCCTTGAAACCAGGGATTTTGCCGATCAACTTTTTGATTGGGTCACGATCATCGTTTACGATATTATATATGTCACTCATAATTCTCCTTTATCTATTAAACCTTACTAAGATGCTATCATTCAGAATAGGATCTCACCTTAGAAAATATAAGGTTTCTTAGCTTTCAGGAATTAATTATAATAGATTTATAACGATCAACACGAGGAGTTGCATAGTGAAAAAAGGTCCTTTTAGCCGTTTGGGTCCATTTGAATACTTTTTGCTCATCATTCTTGTACTTATGGTGTTGTTCACGCTTTTTTCGATCTTCTGGCCCGCAATTCAGTATTTTTATGAAACCACGATAAAGTAGGATGAAAAGCAAAAATTTTGTTCGGAGTTTCCGAAATCTTTCTTTATCGGTTTTGGATTGGGTATTTCCGCCTAGTTGTGTTGGCTGTGGTAAGGAAGGAGTTTTTATTTGTTCCAAATGTTTTTTGGATGTAAATCTTGTTCCTGGAAATGTATGCAATACCTGCGGCAACTTTACCAGTAAAAAGGGCTTTTGTCCGCAATGTGCCCGTTATCCGGTAAGCTACTCAGGATTTCGGGCATTTGCCTATTATGACGGTGTGATCCGTAAATCAATTCAGCAGCTAAAGTACCATAATGACCCCGGTATTGGACGATATTTGGCTGATTTTCTCTTGACGACCTATCAAAGAACCACCTGGGATGCTGATGTGATCGTGCCAATCCCAATTGGAGAGACAAAACGCGAACAACGTGGATACAATCAGGCTGAACGACTTGCTGAGCCTTTGGCAGAAAAGCTAAAGCTGGATTATCAGCCTGAAGCCTTAATCCGAATACATGAAAAATATTCCCAGGTCGGATTAAATGTCGAAGAACGGCGTGCCAATGTCAGGGACGCATTCATGGCTCGGTCAAAGCTTATAAAAGGCAAGAATGTATTATTAGTTGATGATGTGTTTACCAGCGGCGCTACAATGGAATCTGCCTCAAGCGAACTAATTCAGGCTGGAGCAAACAAAGTTTGGTGCATTACTTTAGCAAAAGTTAATCACGATTAACAATATTTGATTTTTTTCTTAATAATCATGTATAATTTATGAAAATCCCAGGAGGTTAATATGACATTAGAAATTGGCATTTACACAAAAGACCTGGAACTCACAGACCGAATCCAAGATTACGCAACAAAAAAAGTAGGCAAATTAGAACGATTTTTGAGCGAGATCGGTGAGTGCCGAGTTGATCTGAGCCATGCAAAAACGGCAAGACATGCGTCTGACCGTTACATTGCTCAAATTACCATACGTGGCAAAGGGTTTATTCTCCGCTCCGAAGAGCGGTCAGAAACCATATTTGCAGCTATTGACGCGACTGTTGACAAGATGACCAGACAAATTGAGCGTTTCAAAGGCAAACATTGGCGCAAACGAGCTGCTGAAACCGACGTGAATCTGCATGAGAGCGAGATTCCTGAAGAAGAAGCTGCACCATTAATTGCTCGTCGAAAATCCTTCACACTCGATCCAATGGATGAAAATGAAGCGCTGGAGCAACTACAGCTATTGGGTCATGAGGCATTCTTTGTTTTCTTCAACGTAGCGAATGATCGAATTAACATCCTTTATCGAAGACGCGATGGTACCTACGGCTTGATCGATCCCCGCGTAATGTAAGTTTAATTTTGCTGATATATAAAGCAGTCCATTAACAATGGGCTGCTTTTTTGGTATAACAGTGCTCTGATTGGAGTAATATGGATATGAAACACGATGACCAGCTTGTAAATGGATACAAATCGATCGACAAAGACGCTATAAACGAATCGGTCGAGAAAATATTAATTGCAATGGGGGAAGATCCTGATCGCGAAGGCTTAATAAAAACCCCAACACGTGTCGCGAATGCTTTTGCTGAGATCTTTGCTGGTTACACAACTGATCCGGATAAACTAATCAATAACGCCTTGTTTACGGTTGACTATGACGAGATGGTCGTGGTCAGGGATATTGAGTTCTTCAGTATGTGTGAACATCACATGCTGCCATTCTTTGGCAAAGCGCATGTTGCCTATTTACCTCGCAAGAAGATCATCGGATTGTCAAAGATACCCCGAATCGTTGACATGTTTGCGCATAGATTACAAGTTCAGGAAAGAATGACACAGCAGATTGCTGAATTTATCCAGGAAAAGATCGATCCATTAGGGGTTGGTGTCGTCATTGAAGGACAACACCTGTGCATGATGATGCGAGGCATCAAAAAAGAACAGGCAAAAATGACTACGTCAGCGATGTTGGGCGGTTTTAGAACTCGTCTGGAAACGCGGATGGAGTTTCTGAACATGCTCCACTTCTAAAGCGGTCGTTCCCGATATATTTCAATTCCAACACGGTTTGTCTTTTTTACGAACTTTTCTTTTTCAATGCGTATTTTGACAGCATGAGCAGGGCAGCTGGAAAAAACCTGATCAATCAGGTAAGCGCCGAGGGCTTCCAACGTATAAAATGAGCTTTCGCTGATCAATTTACGAATAAGTTTCGCGATATAGGAATAACTGATGCCATCTTCGATATCATCAGTTTCGGCGACTTTTGAAAAATCGTAATAAATTTCGGCATTTATTATTAATTCCTGCGGGTAATCTCTTTCCGGATGCTCCACGCCGACAATACCAGTCGCGATCAGTTCACTGATGAGTATTTTATCCATGTTATGCCTCAAACTATGTTTTCACCGCCATCGATCCTGATGATCGAACCGGTCATAAAGTCCTGTCGGAGAATATGGATCACATTTTCAGCAATAATTTCTGCAGAACCGATCCTCCCCAAAGGAATTCGCCGTTGGGCGACCTTGTCCATATCAATGTGCTCATATCCAGCCAAGGGCATCATGATCCCTGGTGCAACCGCATTAACTGTGATCCTGGGTGCTAATTCGAGGGCAAACATACGTGTTAATTCACAGAGAGCTTTTTTAGTAAGACGATAAGCGAAATGGTCACTTGCGGTCCTGTAAATGCCCGCGTCACAAACGTTCACGATCTTTCCATTTACACCTTCAGGAAGCTGTGTCACAAAAGACTTGATCAGCCACCAGGGCGCAAAGAGATTAAGGTTGAAAGAGTCGTTTAGAACATCTATATTTGTGTTTAGACCATTACCACCTTTGTAGTTACCGGCGTTGTTGACCAGAATATCAACTTTGCCCATTGTCTGGTTAATATCATTAAATAATTCATGGACGTTTTCATAGTCGGATAGATCATATGAAAATATTTCGGCTTTCACGCCCAATGATCGGGCTTCCTGTCGGACTTTCAATGCTTCCTGTTCAGATATGTTGTAATGAATGGCGACATTGCATCCTTCCGCAGCCAAAGCCAGGACGATTGCTCTCCCCAGACGGATAGCACCACCGGTTACCAAAGCTGTCTTGTGTTTTAGTTCCAATTTCTTATCCTTATCTATTAAAACTTGGTTAAAAATACATGCTTGTTGAGATATTGCTCAACTGAATAACAGGTTGATGGTAGAATTTTATCATCAAGGCATAGCAATAATGTTACGTTTTATACTTCACGGCAGGTTTTATAGTTTCCAATAAAATATATCAACTGGAGTGTGTTAAATGAATCGAGCAAAAGAAATTTTCGAACAAGGTCAATCAATCTGGTTTGACAACATCGATCGCGATATGCTTCGTGATGGAAGAATGCAGAAGATGGTTGAAGACGGTCAGATCTACGGTGTGACCTCAAACCCGAGCATTTTTGAGGCTGCGCTTAAAAATAGCGTTTCCTATGACGATGTTTTGCAAGCGATGGCATGGTCTGGTATGGATCGTGGTCAGATCTATTTTGAGTTGGTAAAAGATGATATTCAGCGGGCAGCTGGTTACTTTACCGATCTTTATGAGTCAAGCAATGGGCAGGACGGTTTGGTAAGCGTTGAGATCGACCCATTCTATGCCTACGATGTCGAACGATCGGTTGAAGAAGGAAAATCACTTTGGACGCAATTTAACAGTCCAAATATAATGATCAAAGTGCCGGCAACACTCGAAGGGCTAGAGACGATCACTGAATTGATCGCTGCTGGTATCAACGTCAACGCAACCTTGATCTTCTCCATCGAACGATATCGTCAGGTGATGGATGCTTATTTGAGCGGTCTGGAAAAGCGATTGGAAAAGGGTGAAGCAATTGACCATATCGCAAGCGTTGCTTCTTTCTTCGTTTCAAGAATTGACACAGCCATTGATCAAATTTTGGACGCGGTTATGGCATCACCGAGCAGTTTGGCAGAACAAGCCGCTGGTTTGAAAGGCAAGATCGCTGTTGATAATGCCAAACTTGCCTACCAGGCTTTCAAAGAAGTCTTCACCAGTGAGCGCTTCAAAGCATTACAGGAAAATGGCGCTAATGTCCAACGACCTTTGTGGGCTTCAACCGGCACCAAGAATAAAGCCTACTCGCCCACATTGTATGTTGATAATCTGATCGCACCCCATTCTGTGAATACAGTTCCACCCGCCACATTGGAAGCCTATCTCAATAATGGCGTTAGCCATTTGACGATCGAAGATGGGCTTGAGGAAGCGCATGAACGCATGGAATTGCTCAACGCGATGGAAATTGATTTTGGCGCAGTCACGCAAAAACTTGAAGATGATGGTGTGGAGAAATTTAAGCAAGCACATGCTGCTTTGCTCGATATCATCGAAACCAAGCGCAGCAGTTACCTCAAGGAATTGGATGGATTGGTCTACGAGGTTCAGACAGCGCTTAAGAATGCCGCCAAAGAAGCTTGCGTGAGCAGAATGTACGCTGCCGATCCCAGCTTCTGGACGCTTGACAGCAGCACTCACGAGGAAACCCGTAATCGCCTGGGTTGGTTAGATCTGCCATCAAAACAGATTGAACTCGTGCCAGAACTGGAAGCCTTCAGAGATGAAGTACTGGGAGCGGGCTTTACCGACGCCTTTGTGCTTGGCATGGGCGGTTCTTCCCTGGCTCCTGAGGTTCTGAGTCAGATCATTGGACCTGACGTTGAACCCGGAAAGGGCTTAAGACTTCAGATTATTGATACGACCAACCCAGACGAAATCGCTTTTCGCGTGAAAAACCTTGATCTTAAGAAGACGATCTTTATTGTCTCGAGCAAGAGCGGTGGAACCAGTGAAACGATGTCTGCTCTGAAATACTTCTGGAAAGAACTTGAGAATCAAGGCATCGAAAATGTTGGCGCACACTTTGTTGCCGTGACTGATCCTGACACATCGCTGCAGGCTTTGGCTGTTGAAAAAGGCTTTAGAAGATTCTTCAATGCTCCTGCCAATGTTGGCGGACGTTATTCAATTTTCACCCAATTTGGCCTGGTGCCAGCCGCGTTGATCGGCGTCGATCTTAAACGTTTCCTTTCTTACGCGATGGAAAGCCAACGGCAAGGCATTGAAACGGTGCCCTATTCAGCCAATCCTCAGCTGCTTCTTGGCATCCTAATGGGCGAAGCCGCTAAAGCTGGCAAAGACAAGCTTACTTTCATCGCGGAATCGTATATGACTAATATCGTTCCCTGGCTCGAACAACTGATCGCTGAATCAAGCGGTAAAGAGGGTGTCGGAATCCTGCCAATTGAGGGCGAACCCCAATTAACCAATGGGGCTTATCCTCAGGATCGCGCTTTTGTCTATTACGCAGTGGACGGATCAAAATCTAAGATTGCGAATTCCTTGAAAGAAGCTGGTTATCCTTTGATCGAATTTAAGGTCAATGACCGCTATGAACTAGGTAAAGAATTTTATCGTTGGGAATATGCAACCGCGATAGCCTGCGCCTGGTTGGGCGTTAGTGCTTTTGACCAGCCAAACGTGCAATTGAGCAAAACCATCACCAAGGACCGCATCACTGAATTCCAGGAAAAAGGTTATCTGGATGACGGTCAGGCATATCTTGACACGGCAGAATTCACACTTTATGGACATCCAGTAGATGGGATGTCAGAATCTTCAAGCCTGGAAGAGGTGCTTGAAGCTTATGCAGCAACGGTTCCGGAAAAAGGATACATCGCGTTAAACGCTTTTCTACCCCGACTAAAGGAATACGAAATCTTCCTTCAGGATCTGCGAGGCAAATTGCTCAATAAGTTCAATAAAGCAACGACCCTCGGATTTGGACCGCGCTTCCTGCACTCAACCGGTCAGCTGCACAAGGGTGGTCAAGATGGCGGTTTCTTCATCACCTTCACAAAAGATTATGATACTGACTTCGATATTCCAGGTGAGGGAATGAGCTTTGGCACTCTGCAACGAGCTCAGGCTCTGGGTGACATCGAAGCCTTGATACAAAAAGAGAGAATGGTGATCCGCGTACACCTTAAGTAGCGCGGGAGTTTACTTGAAATACCTGGGCATCGACCACGGAAACAAGCGCATCGGCATCGCCATCAGTGACGAGCTGGGTATGTTTGCGCGACCGCTAAAGATCCTTGAACATGTCTCAAGGCAGGAAGATGCCCTTTCTGTTTTAAAGATTGCTCAGGAAAATTCCTGTGACGCCATCATAGTCGGCTTGCCGCTTGACAGTGACGGCGGGATCGGACCACGAGCACGAACTGTCAATCGCTTTATTGAAGCACTTTCATCGCTAACTGATTTATCAGTTGTCCCCTGGGATGAAACTAATTCTACAAAAAAGGCTGTACAAGCCTCATTGTTGAGAGGCGAGAAGGCGAAAAAACGCCGGGAAGCCATGGACGATCAGGCAGCGGCTGTTATCCTACAGGACTACCTGGATAACTTAGTGCCACAGACAGGAGTTCCTCATGAAAGATCAAACTAAACGACTTCCAGTACTATTGATCCTATTCTTTTTGATCGCTATCGGCATAGTTGTCTTTATGATGTTTGTTGTTCATACCAACGCAAAGATCGTCGGTTCGCCTGGTAAAAACATCAGTATGCTCAATAATCTGCGCTATTCTTTCCGAATCTGGCGCAATCTGGATGAACTTCAAACTCCAAAGGATTTTGGATCCTACATTGAAAAGAAGTTTGTCATAGGATATGACGATAGAGCGTTCCAGGTTTGCCACAATCTAAGCAAGGAATTTCAGCTTTCAACGGCGGTATGTGATTATATGATCTATAAAGGCTACGACCGCAGACTTAGCCCTGGCACCTATACTATTTACAATTCCCAGACCCCGATCCAGATGGTGGATCTGATTTCTGACAACCGGAACCGCGATATGCAGTTCACCATATACGCGGGCTGGCGTATTGAAGAAATTGCCGAACTGGTTGATCAGCTAGGCTTCATCTTTACCGGTGAACAATTTCTTCAGGAAGCGCGAAACCCATCCTACGATCTCATTTCTAAATTTGCAGTTCCATCTGGTTTGAATCTGGATGGGAATAGCCTTGAGGGATTTTTTTCTCCAGGCTCTTACAGCATGAAGCCATCCACAACGCTTCTGGAATTCATTCATGAACCTGTTCAGACAACATTGGATGAAATTCAGGGATTGTTGGCTTCATATGATCCTGCTGGCAGCCCATACGATATCCATCAACGGATGATCATTGCATCGATCATTCAAAGGGAAACGCTTGATGAAGCAGAAATGCCCTTGATCGCGTCAGTTTTCTATAATCGCCTGAATATCGGCATGAGGCTTGAGACCGACCCAACCGTTCAATATGACATCGGCTATGACGCTAACAGCATGAATTGGTGGAAAGCGCCATTAACTTATGATGATCTTACAAGTAATTCAGGATATAATACTTACCAGATCTCAGGTTTGCCGCCAGGACCAATCAGCAATCCTGGAATGGAAGCAATATTTGCAGCCTTTCACCCTGCTCAAAGTAATTATCTGTTCTTTAGAGCGAAATGTGATGGCAGCCTGACGCATAATTTTGCAGAAACATATGAAGAACACCTTGCCAACGGGTGCAATTGAAAGGAGTAATATGATCGTTTTAGGTATTGATATCGGCGGTTCAGCCACAAAAGGAGCATTGGTCAACACGGAAACAGGCGAAGTCCTTTCCGACAAAGTTCGCTTTGGCAGTAAGAAGATCCAAAAGCCAAAACAAATATTAAAAGCAATTAAAAATATTTGTGAGGAGTTGGAATATACAGGAATTATTGGCGCGGGCTTTCCTGGCATCGTAAAACATGGCGTGATCAAGACCTCAGCAAATCTTCACAAAGATTGGATCGGCGCCAATCTTGCAAAAATGATCGAGCAAGAAACCGGTAATAAAGCCTTCATCCTGAATGACGCAGATGCCGCGGGTATGGGTGAGATGCGCTTTGGTGGCGAAGCCATTCGGAACAAGGAATCTGCTCTTTTCCTCACAATTGGAACTGGGATTGGCTCGGCTTTATTTGTCAACGGAAACCTGCTTCAAAATACGGAATTAGGGCACCTGCTTGTTAATGAACTCGAAGCCGAAGTATACGCGTCAGCAGCAGTGAAACGCATTGAGAAACTTACCTGGAAACAGTGGGCAAGCCGATTTAATGAAGTCCTCAAGACTTACGAATTTTTGCTCAATCCGGATATCTTTATCCTTGGGGGCGGTGTGAGTGCAAGATTTGAGAAGTATGCCCGATATCTCACCGTGGAAACCGAAGTAGTTCCTGCTAAACTGGAAAATTTAGCCGGTATCGTTGGCGCAGCCATGGCTGCCCAGGAAAAACTAAGTTAGGTCGTATAACCAGGTATTTTCATAAAATACTTGGTTTTTATATTTAATGGCAAGTTCTTCATCCAATAAAAAAGCCTATATTCTACTTTTAATCGGGGTACTGGCGGTTTCAACCGCGGCGATCCTGATAAGATTCGCCTTGCCTCACGCCAGCTCGATCACGATCTCTTTTTATCGCATGTTTTTCTCCTCAATAATCGCCTTTGTAGTCTACATGTTTAGCAAAGAACACATGAAGCTCTCTGAGTTAACAAAGGGTCAGACCATATTATTAATATTGGCTGGAATTTTTCTTGCCTTACACTTTTCTTTGTGGACCTGGTCTCTTGAATTGCTTTCTGTAAGCTCATCTGTATTTTTTGTGACAACCACTCCTTTGTGGGTAGGGCTGTTCACCCCTCTCGTCTTTAAAGAAAAAGTTAGCTCCCAATTCTACTTAGGCGTGTTGATCGCGATTTTTGGCGGATTAATCATAGCCTTTCTCAAAGACGATCTTAGTATCGGAATTGATGGTGAAACTTCATTCCTCGGTCTTTTTTTGGCTTTATCTGGCGCCTGGATGGCATCTGCCTACTTTATTATCGGGAAAAAACTAAGCAACTCGATACCTTCCAAATTGTATGTAACGATCGTCTACGCTGTTTCAAGCCTTGTTTTAGGTATCTTTATGCTAATTGAGCAAGGTAAAGCTTTCGTAGTTTACCAGCCCATGGTGTACGTGTTATTCCTCCTGATGGCTGTTATTCCACAAAGCTTAGGGCATACTTCATTCAACACTGCACTAAAGTATTTGCCTGCTGGAATTGTTTCTTTGGCGTTGTTATTCGAACCGATCGGCTCAACGATCCTTGCCATATTTTTATTAAACGAAATGCCGTCGATCGCTGAAATAATCGGCGGCATATTCATTCTGATCGGATTGATTATTGCGATAAAACCTCAGCCTAATGCGGCTTGACACTATCTCCTAGACGAGAATTCAGCCAGTTTGTATAGGCTTGCTTTTCATCCGCTGACAAACGACCATAGACCAAATTTAACCTGCGGATACTTTTTGCCAGCTCTGGAGTAAGAGCATCTGATCTCATTCGCCACTTCCAGTTGCCATCTGTAGTTCCAGGGACATTGAATCGTGCTTGGACTCCATATCCCAGGAAGTCCTGCATAGGAGCCAGCGAATAATTTGCCACAGATTGCCATGCTGAACGAATCATCGCCCATGCAGCCTGATTCGGCTCGCTAAAATTGAGATAATCTCGGCAAAATTGTTGTTCAAAGTCAGTTGCGTCGTCATACCATCCCTGAGCTGTGTTATTGTCATGCGTACCAGTGTAAGCGACACAATGTTCCGGATAATGGTGCGGCAGGAAATCGTCTTCCGGATCGCCGGAAAAAGCGAATTGCAGGACTTTCATGCCTGGCATCCCAAAATCATCGCGCAAGCTTTCCACATCCGGGGTGATCACACCCAGGTCTTCGGCAATGATAGGCAGATCTTCAAAATTACGTTTGAACTCGTTGAAAAGTTCAACTGCGGGTCCAGGGATCCACTCACCCTGGATGGCAGTATCGTTGCCAAAGGGAACGTGCCAGGCAGCCGCAAAGCCCCTAAAATGATCCAGGCGAACCATGTCCACGAGTTCCAGAATGGAACGCAGCCTTGCGACCCACCAGGCAAAATTGCTTTCCTGATGAAGTTTCCAATTATAGAGTGGGTTACCCCATAATTGCCCGGTAGCGGAGAAATAATCAGGTGGTACTCCAGCCACAAAAGTAGGTTTCAGTTCCTCATCAAGCAAGAACAGCTCCGGATTTGCCCATACGTCTGAACTATCCATCGAGATCACAAAAGGCATGTCACCAATGATCTGGATGCCTTTACTATGAGCGTAATCCCTCAATTTTGCCCACTGCCTGAAGAAAAGGAATTGATTGAACTTGTGCTTTTCAATTTTCAAGCCCAGGTCTTGTCGTATCGTTGAAAGCGTTTCAGGGTCTCTGGTTTTCAGGGCCACTGGCCACTCAGTCCAGGAGCGTAGATCCTGAGTTTCTTTGATCGCCATGAACAAAGCATAGTCTTCAAGCCAGCTTTGGTTCTTGTCAACAAAGTCTTTGAATTCTGGACCTAATCTGGAATCTAACTGCTCATTGAAGTTGGTGAATGCTTTGTCGAGCAAATTCATTTTCCAATCAATCACAGGACCGTAATCAACCTCATCAACTGGAAAATCAGGTCTTTCTTTAAGATCGGATATTTTCAATAATCCGTCTTCAAGAAGCATTAATGGATTGATGAGATAAGGGTTACCGGCAAAGGCGGAAAAGCATTGGTACGGCGAATCGCCATAGCCAGTGGGACCCAGAGGCAGAATTTGCCATAGTTGAGTCCCTGATTCAGCTAAAAAGTCTATCCAGCGATAAGCCTCAGGTCCCAGATCGCCGATACCATCCGGGCCTGGGAGGCTGGTCGGATGGAGTAATATTCCAGATTTACGTTCCAAATTCATTCATTATTCCTTTAGTCGATCAGGTCTTGATAAACCTGATAGTATTTTCCAGCAGAAGTAGCCCATGAAAAGTTGGTTTTCATGGCGTTTTCCTGCATTTTTTGCCATTGAGTTTTGTTTTTATATGTGTCAAGCGCAAGGCGCAGTGCGCCAACTAGCCCCTGGGTTGATTTTTCATGATACAAGAAACCGGTAGCGTGTTCAGGATCAGTTGAATAGTCAACGATCGAATCAGCCAGACCGCCGGTAGCCGTAGCCACAGGCAGATTTCCGTAGCGCATCGAGAACATCTGAGAAAGTCCACAAGGTTCATAAAGGGATGGCATCAGGAAGATATCACCAGACGCGTACAAAATACGTGCGACTTCTCCATCATATTTAATAAAGCTTGCTATCCGATCGGGGTGCTGTTCAGAAAGGTATTTAGCCCAACCTTCAAGATCAGGGTTGCCAGTACCCAATAAGGCAAATTGCCATTTTTCATCAAGCAATTGCGGCAAGCCTTCTAATATTGCGGGAACACCTTTTTGATCTGATAAACGGGTTACGATAGTTAGCAAGGGAATTTCTTCATTAACTTCGAAACCAAGTTCTTTTTGCAGTTCCAGCTTGTTCTTTACGCGAGCTGAAAGATCGTCAACGGAAAAATTGTGAGCAATGGACTGATCCTGTGATGGGTCCCAGATGCTTTCATCAATACCGTTTAGGATTCCCATAACTTTGTCTGCGTGTAGTTTAAGATAGTTTTCGATGCCGCAGCCGTATTCTGGGGTAAGGATCTCGCGCGCGTATCCAGGTGAGACGGCTATGAATTTGTCAGCCTTTGTAATTCCCATCGGCAGGGGTGTAAACTTAGCCCAATCTGGCAGATCGTGATCGTCACTTGCAACGAACCCAAGTGCTGCCATTGCTTCCTGTGAGCCCCAACCGTTATAAGGCAGATTGTGAATAGAAAGAACTGTTTTGACGCCTGCAAAGAAAGGATCATCCTTATAACTAGTCCGAAGGGCATAGACGGATAAGGCTGTATGCCAGTCGTTCGCATGAAGGATATCAATCTTCCAGTCAAGATATCTTGCTGCCTCAAGGACTGCTAAGGAGAAACTGGCGTATTTCATGCCGTCCAAGCGCCAATCACCATGATAAACAGGGGAGTCATGGTTGATGTCCTGATTATCGATCAGGTAGACCGGAACGCCGTCGTTGGAGGCAACGAAAAGCTCACAGGGAATAAGCCGTCCGTTGGCTTCGAATTCGAAATCACCGATTTTCTTATTTGGAATCCCCTTCTCTTTTACAGTGGCATGGAAGGGCATGATGACGCGAATATCGAGCGTTTCCGGATAATTCTTAAGCAGAGACGCGGGTAAAGCTCCAGACACATCGCCCAAACCACCAACTTTCGCGAAGGGGGCAACCTCAGCAGATGCAAAAAGAACATTCATTTTCGTAGCCATATCGTTCACCTTTCATTCGTTTATTTTATATTTTCAACCATCTGGAGATAGTCTTCAGTTACGAACTGGTCAGTATGGATGCCAAGTTGCTCGAAAAGATCATGGATCAAAGAGCTCTTATAATCAGCATCTTCCCGACTCCATGTTCGGCTTTTTATCTCCAGGAATTTTCCTAGATCAGGTTTCGTTAATGTATCGAGATTAACGAAGAATTCAGTTCCCTTAAATTCGATCAAGTATCTCAATCGATCTTTAACGATTTCTACAGAGCGGATCGGCTTAAAGTACTCGTTATAAAAACGCAGACTATGGGTAGCCGGCGCAAAATATCTTGTTCTTGAAAGCAGCATGTTCTGCGTTTTTTCACTTTCCTCATCGATTCTTTCGCCAATTAAAGTTAATCTTGAGCGAACATTCACTATTTTACCTTTTTCGTCCAGGAATTCATCTTCGCGGTATCGCAGACGACCTTGTTTTTCATCCTCAAAGGCAAAATACGTGTCATATTCATGGTAATGGCGTTTACGAATGATCTTAATACCCTGGTCTTCCAGAGCATCGATGATCGCGCTGCGGTCGTCGATCATGACCTTTGCCTGGACTTCGAAGCTTTCTTCTTCTGCCGCACCGCCGATGGCGATGAGCTTGGAATGAACTGATTCCTCTCTGCTTCTCAAGAATTCGTCTATATTATGAGCGACCTCTTGTGCCTGAGCGATCAATTCTTTTTCGTCCACGGTCGTTAGCTCTTTTTCCCGCATTAACCACTTACCGTTGACCATCACATCAGTAACATCAGTAGATTTGGCTGCGTAGACCAACTGGGCATAAATTCCTTCAATGTCCCGTCTGAATCGCGGTTGGTTATGCAATGGACTGATATCGACCAGGATCAGATCAGCACGTTTGCCGGTTTCAAGGCTTCCGATCAGCCCATCCATGTGGATCGCCTTGGCTCCCATGATGGTAGCCATTTCCAATACCTGTTTGGCAGGTAAAGCGGTTGGGTCTTCAGCTACCGGCTTAGCGATAAAACTCGCAAGTCGCATTTCTTCAAAAAAGTCCAGATCGTTATTCGATGCGGTCCCGTCAGTACCAATACCGACATTACAACCAAGCTCGATCATCTTCGCGACAGGAGCAAATCCAGAAGCGAGTTTGAGGTTTGAAGACGGATTATGCGCGATGCCGCTGCCAGCGTTGTGGAAGGAGCGAATTTCGCCGTGGTCCACATGCACGCAGTGAGCCGCAACGAGTTTGGTATCAAGTAAGCCAAGCTTCTTGATATAAGGAACAACAGGCATGTTGTGTTCGTTGCGCAGGTTTTGGACCTCATCAACCGTCTCAGAAACATGAAAATGGACGATCGTATCAGTTTCCAGTGCCAGGTCAACGCAAGCGTTGAGTACTTCTGGAGTACAGGTATAGACCGCGTGTGGAGCGATCGCTGGAACGATCAAAGGATGTCCTTTCCATTTTTCGATCAACTCTTTGCACAATTGGATCGAATCTTCAAAGGATGCCGCATCTGGAGCGGGGAATTTCATGACTGTTTGACCAATAACAGCCCGTAATCCCACCTCAGCAGCGGCCTCACCGACCTGATCTTCGTAATAATACATATCATTGAAGGTCGTTACGCCTGATCTGATCAGCTCGGCACAGGCGATCTTTGTGCCAAGATAGACAAATTCCGGAGAGACAAACTCACGTTCGACCGGCATCATGTAACCCATCAGCCAGACATCCAGGCGGAGATCATCCGCCAAACCGCGTAGAAGGTTCATCGGAACATGAGTGTGGGTGTTGACCATACCAGGCATCAGAACTTTTCCCTCACAGTCCACGATTTTCCCACTTTGGTATTTAGCCAAGATATGTTCCTCCGGACCAACTGCAACGATACGGTCTTGTTTGACTGCAAGCGCACCAGGTTCAAAGATGTCAAAGTTCTTATCCATGGTAAGAACGATTGCACTTTTTAATATTAGATCTACCGTTTCCATCCCAATCCTTTCGTGTATTAAAGAAACTTTTTTCTTACCAGATCCAAACTTACGTTGAGAGCCCATCTGCGGGCATCGCCGGCAGGACCTCCATATAAGCGTTTGTACTCCGTAAAGCTATCTTCATCCAATAGAGCGATATAAAGCTCCTGTTCCTCTTCGTGAGAGGTCAGCATCAGACCCAAAACAAGATCCGATCGTTTATTAATGCGGTATTCTTTCATCAAAGATTTGAAAGTTTCATGGTTAATCGTCGCGTCCAGTTGCTCTCCGAACAGGTAGTTTTCATCTAGATGTTGGGAAAGAGCATTGAAAACGATCGCGTCAGTTCCCGTTTCGATCACAGTAATCCGTTTGTTGTTTTTTATTAATAAGTCAGAAACAACGGACTGTATCGTTTCCTCATTTTCACCATAGATATATTTGCCCAGTTTCTGACGTATCTCTTCTAAAACCGGCTCCATCATCTTTTGAGCTTCTTCAGCTGAGCTGGCTTTTGCGGTCACACGCACGTCCGTCTGACCCGGGTGAGCCAGTAATCCTACGGTAGGATTACTTAGTGTTTCCATATCCCCAATGATCTCGTCAATGCTGGATTCGCCCATCGAAACGGTATGAATGACCCAGGGCAGAATGATCTCATCTTTCAGGTCATAACGTTGTTTAAGATAACCTACAACGTAGTTCTTCATCAAATATTCCATCTCACGGGGTACACCGGGGAGGGAAATAATCGTTTTCACGCCTAATTCAACTGCAAAAGCAGGCGCTGTGCCAACCTGATTTGGGATCGCAATGGCATTTTCAGGGATATAGGCTTGTCGTCTATTATTTTCGGTGGGTGTGCGGTTATAAAGTTTGAATCGATTTAAAATTTGTTCCCAAAGGTCCTCACGGTATACCAAATCTACGTTAAAAACATCAGCGACAGCCTGACGGGTTGGGTCATCCACAGTTGGACCCAGTCCACCAGTAGTGATCACTACATCAGCGCGAATTAAAGCTTCTGTAAGCGTCCTTGTGATTCGCTGGACGTTATCCCCAATCGTTGTCAGTCGATATAGGTCAACGCCGATATCCCTTAATGTACGCGCGATATATCTTGAGTTTGTGTCATGAATCTCTCCGAGCAAAAGCTCGGTTCCAATAGTTACAATTTCTGCGACAGCCATGTAAATCCTTTGAAGATCATTAAACCCAGTCGATCCAAGGTTTCCGCTTATTTTATCTTAAAATTCAAAACGGGACAGGATAATAAACAAACTTAGTTTCAAATAAACGAAGGTATACTAAAGCATGCGAAAAAGTTCCGGATACCGTAAAGATTTAGGCAATTGGGGTGAGAAATATGCCAGTGAATACCTCGAAAAGAAAGGTTATCAACTGGTCGCGAAGAATTATCATTGTGCTAATGGTGAGATCGACTTGATTATGCGCGTAGATGATGCTCTTGTAGCGGTTGAGGTTAAAACCCGCCGCTCGAATAAGTTTGGTTATGGGGAAGACAGTATCAACAATAAAAAGCTGAAGGCGATCTACACGACCATGACAAATTTCATATCGGAAAACCCGCAACTTCCAGAAGATTGGCAGCTTGATGTTCTTGTAGTTGAACCAGTCAAAGATCTCCCCCCGATCATTCATCATTTTGAAAATGTCAGCTTTGAGGGGATAAATTGAACCAGAACAAACCCAGACTCATCATTTTGCTTGGACCAACGGCTTCTGGGAAAAGCTCTCTGGCTATTCAATTAGCGCAGGAGCTCAATACTGAGATCATTTCTGCCGATTCCCGATACCTTTATCGACAGATGAATATTGGCACCGCCAAACCTAGCCCCGAAGAATTAGCTCTTGTCAGGCATCACATGGTGGATTGTGCGGATTTAGATCAACCCTGGAGCATCGGTGAATACAAAAGCAAAGTGGAAGAACTTATCCTTGAACTAAACAAGGCTGAAAAGATCCCACTTATGGCTGGTGGCACCGGGCAATATATTCGCGCCTTCATGCAAAACTGGCAGATACCGGAAATAGAAGCTGATGAAAAACTGCGCGATGCTATTGAAAGCATAGGGCAGGAGCACGGATTTGATAAATTGCACCAGCAGTTAGCCGTCCTTGACCCAAACGCGGCAAAGGTGATCGACTGGCGCAACCACCGCCGCACGGTCCGTGCCCTGGAGGTGATCCTCACGACCGGGCAGCAGTTCTCAAAGCTGAGAAAGAGCGGTGAGTCACCGTACGATCTGTTGGTGCTTGGATTGCATTGGGAGCGGGCTGAGTTGTACAAAAGGATCGACCAACGCATCGAAACGATGCTTTCAGAAGGATTTCTGGAAGAGGTAGAAGGCTTAATTGCAAAAGGATACAAAGCTGACCTTTTGAAAATGGGCGTTATTGGATACAGCGAATTGATCCGCCACCTCGATGGTGAGATCAGCCTGGATGAGGCTATCATGCTGATCAAGCGCAACACCCGTAAATACGTGCGTAGACAGGCTAACTGGTTCAAACCCGATAACCCTGATATAAATTGGTTTGACGCTAAGGATCCGGAAACATTAAAAAAGATGATGGATTTGATTGATCAAAAATATTCATTACTTAAATAAAAAAGGGTGGAAAAACCACCCTTTTGAACTTAATCTAAACGAATTCTATTCTTCAATCCCATTAAAAACGGGAATGCCCTGATTCTTTTCATTCACAGGAGGGAAGAGGGCTTCGAATTCTTCCTTATTCAAAGTCTCTACTTCCAGCAGGTGTTCAGAGATCTCGATCAACTTGTCACGATATTGGTTCAGAATATCTTTCGCCAGAGTGTAAGCCTCATTGACCAGTTTCTGAACTTCCTCATCAATTGTTTGAGCAACCTGATCTGAATAGTCCCTTTGCTCGGAGATCTCCCGTCCTAAAAAGACAAGTTCTTCTTTTTGACCATAAACCATGGGGCCAAGTTTTTCGCTCATGCCCAATCTGGTAACCATTTCCCGGGCGATTCGAGTGACTTTTTCAAGATCATTGGAAGCGCCCGAGGTAATATCGTTGAACATTACCGATTCCGCGGCGCGACCGCCAAGCAAAACTGCCATTCGAGCCATCATTCCCTTTCGGGAGTTTAGACCGATGTCTTCAACTGGCAAAGCAAGCGTAAATCCGCCAGCCATTCCACGGGATATGATCGAAACCTTCTGAACCGGATCTGCCTCGGGTATCACACTGGAGACAATCGCGTGACCAACCTCATGATAGGCGATGATCTTCTTTTCTTTGGGATTGATCAGGCGGCTCTTGCGTTCCGGACCAGCGATGACACGCTCAATTGATTCCTCAATTTCTTCGCGACCGATAACTTTCTTATTCCGGCGTGCGGTCAGAATTGCGGCTTCGTTGACAAGGTTCTCCAGGTCAGCGCCAACAAAACCCGGCGTAGAACGAGCAACCTCGCCAAGATCGACTCTCGGATCGATCGGTTTCCCCTTGGCATGAACCTTGAGGATGGCTTCACGACCGTTCTTATCAGGGCGGTCAAGCATAACGCGGCGGTCAAAACGTCCGGGGCGCAGCAGTGCCGGATCGAGAATATCGGGGCGGTTGGTCGCGGCGATGACGATCACGTTTGTGTCCGTGCCAAAGCCGTCCATCTCGACCAGCAACTGGTTGAGGGTTTGTTCACGCTCATCATGACTTCCGCCCAGTCCCGCGCCACGGTGGCGACCGACGGCGTCGATCTCATCAACAAAAACGATACAAGGAGAATGCTTTTTGGCTTCGTCAAAGAGGTCACGCACACGGCTGGCACCGACACCAACAAACATCTCCACAAATTCTGAGCCAGAAATGGAGAAGAACGGCACACCAGCCTCACCAGATACAGCTTTTGCCATCAGCGTCTTACCGGTACCAGGTGAACCGACCAGCAAAACGCCTTTTGGGATTCTTGCGCCGAGAGCGATGAACTTTTGCGGCTCTTTCAGAAATTCAACCACTTCCTGTAGTTCTTCCTTGGCTTCATCAACACCGGCAACATCAGCAAAAGTGACCGTAGGATGTTCACCGGTAAGCATCTTCGCGCGTGATTTTCCAAAAGCCATGGCGGCATTGTTTGAGCCTTGCGCCTGACGAATGAAAAAGAAGAAAAGCACTGCCATCAGAACAAAGGGCAGGAAGTTTGCCAAAATATTGATCGCCTGGGGCCAAAATCCGGGCAGAACAACGTTGATTTTAAGATTTGGATCCCGCAGTTTTTCCGGTGAGACGCCCAGCTGCACCAATTGTTCGATCAAGCCTGAATTGGGATCTTTCGAAGTGCTGGTTGCCGCCTGGGTCAGATCCCGATAGGTGACAAAAACCTCATCGCCTTTCACATCAATTTTACCGACCAATCCCGCTTCAATATCAGCAGCCAGTTGGTTGATAGGGATGGTTTGTTTTCCGAATGCGTTTTCCCGGACACCATAAAAAATCATCGCGACCATTGATAACAACAACAAAGCCGAGATGAAAAAAGATTGATTTCTTGATTTCAATACTACCTCCGTATGAGGACGTTAATTACGTCAGTCTGGAATTATACCAATGATAGAACTTCGCTGTTTTGATTTAGCATAACCTAAGGAATGTTCTGATAAAGTTCTTATTTATCCGAGTGCTTTATGCTCATGACAGTGTCCGCAACCGACGTTTGGATCAGCGACTGGTTCGTGAGTATGTTGGCACCAGGCGTTTATCTTTATGCGCTTTTTGAAAAAGCTTCTCCCAATGTAAACAGAATAAACGATGTTCTCACAGGAATTGTTTCTCAAATAATTAGGCAGTGGACATGAATCACAAAAGGAAATATTCCATTGTCTTTTATCTTCCGGGTTTTTTAGCGCCCGACATTCCTCAAAATTGCGACCGCGATAGTAGTCTGCATAGAAGAACTTACAATCGCGGCCGTCTGGTAGGATCATAGGAATACTTAGTTTACGCGGGTGACGTATGCGCCGGTTCGGGTGTCAACACGGATGATATCACCGGTATCGATAAAGGCAGGTACCTGAACTTTTAAGCCAGTGTCAACAATGACCTGCTTGGTCAATCCAGTCGCAGTATTGCCGCGGGCAGCTGGTTCGGCGGTCACAACTTCCAGATCAACACTGGTAGGAAGATCAATGTCCAATGGTTCTGTTCCATAAAAGGTCAACTTTACTTCCATGTTTTCTTTGAGATAGCCTTCATACTCTTCAAGCAAGGAAGCCGGTACCGCTGGCTGTTCAAATGTATCCAGGTCCATAAAGTAAAAGAAATTCTCATCGCGGTATAAATACTGGACGGTGTGATAATCCAGGCGAATATCCTGAACACGGTCGCTGGAGATGAAAGTCAGTTCCAGGTTCGTGCCTTTGCGCAGATCTTTTACTTTAACCCGAATCGTTGCGGAACCCCGCCCTGGTTTATTGTGAGAGTATTCGATAACCCTGTAAAGGTTATTATCAAGTTCAAAGGTGACACCTTTTCTAAGTTCATTGACATCGATCATTAAAAACCTCTTTCGTATTTATACGTGAATTATATATTTTCTGCTTAAACGTTTCTATTTTAGCCACAATCCAGAGTTTTATCAACTTTTCGTTGATTACGTCAGCAGAAGTATAAATGTGAACTATTTGCCTTTAAGCTGGATATTTGGATTTTATCAATCAAGCTCATAAAAAAACGTAACTTAGAAATCTAAAATCGGTTATAACAGATATATTATTGTTATTAAAACTCATAAACAATTGGAGTCATAATGGTCGAAATTATCCCGGTCCTTGACAAAGAGACCCAAAAGAAGTTTGTCGAATTCCAATACCAACTCTACGAAACTTGTCCACAATTTACGCCACCTTTTAAATCCGACATTTATATGATGATGAACAAGGATAAGCATCCTTTTTATGATCATTCAGATTCGGATCATTTTTTAGCGCTTAGAGATGGTAAGGTTGTTGGCAAGATTGCCGCGCTTGAAAACAAGCCTTTCAACAAACACCATAATACGCTGGATTCAGAATTTTACCTTTTTGACTGCATTGATGATCAGGAAGTAGCCAACGCGCTTTTTGACAAGGTAAAAGAGTGGACAAAGGCTCGCGGTCTCAACCGAATCGTTGGTCCAAAAGGTTATGGACCTCTCGATGGTTATGGCATCCAGGTTGAGGGTTTTGAACATCGTCAGATGATGAACATGATGAACTATAACTATCCCTATTATCAGCGCCTTGTTGAAACATATGGATTTGTGAAAGAAGTTGATTTTGTTTCCAGTTATGTTAACCTGCATAAATTTGAACTGTCTGAAAAAATAGTTAAGGCAGTGGAAATTGTCAAAAAACGTGCAAAATTGCGGGTCATGAACTTCCGAAATAAGAAAGAGATCATGCAATGGAAATACAAGATCAAAGACGCCTATAACAAAGCCTTTGTCAACAACTGGGAATATTACCCTCTCAGCGACCGCGAGCTGGATTATGCCGTCGATAATGCGATTGAGGTTGTTATTCCAGAACTTCTGCAAATAATCCTGAACGATCAGGATGAAGTAGTCGGCTTTGTTCTTCCTTTTCCGGATGTTTCTGCCGCTATGCAAAAGAACAAAGGCAAGTTTGGTCCAATAGAAATTATCAGATTATTAAAGGAATTGAAAACAAGCAATTGGTTGGATTTCAATGGTATCGGGATTTTGCCCGAGTATCAGGGAATGGGTGGTAACGCGCTGCTCTTTGACGCCATCCTGCGCTCTGCCAGATCTAATCCTCGTTTCATTCATTCTGAACTGACCCAGGTGGCTGAAACTGCAGTTCAGATGAGAAAGGATCTTGAGAACCTTGGCGTGCATTATTATAAAAACCATCGGGTTTATAAGCTGGAGATATGAGAAAAAAAGGAACAATAATTCTCTTTTTAGCCGCAAACATGGTCAGGAGACCATTCACGTACAAACAAAGACTTGGGATCGCTCGTGGTTGGAAGACCACGGGCGATTTATTATTTCTCTAATGAGACTTGCTGAAAACGGATTTTAACCGTTTCTTAATAGTATATAATTGGCTCTGAAATTGAGAAAGCGGGTGATGGGATTCGAACCCACGAATGTTAGCTTGGGAAGCTAATGCCTTACCACTTGGCAACACCCGCGTGAGTCCATTATTGTACCTTGATTTTGCTTTTTGGAAAGATGAAATGATCAAAAAACCTAAAAAAGAAGCGGAACAATTCGTCAAGGGCAGGATCGGCTCCTTTGCTGCAGCCTTTCAAGGGCTCTTTTTTGTTCTAAAAACGCAAAAAAACGCCTGGATCCATCTGGCAGCCACCATCCTGGTCATAGCCGTAAGCGCTTTTCTTGGTATTTCCCGATATGAATGGGTTGCAATACTCCTGGTGATTGGTTTGGTTTGGATGGCAGAATTTCTCAATACAGCTTTTGAGGTAATTGTGGATCTCGCAAGTCCGGAAATTCATCCATTAGCAAAGATCAGTAAAGACGTTGGGGCGGCATCAGTCCTGATCGCTGCTTTTTTGGCTGTTTTGATCGGAGGATTGATACTTATTCCAGCTTTCTTAGAAAAAGTTAATATATTTGCGCTTTTTGAATAATCTTTGGCGTTGAAATTCAAAAACGAACCAGTATACTTATCGATACGAATTTGGAGGAAAAATGATAGAAGAACCTATTAACGTAACAGATGAAGCTTTTGAGAAGACCGTGCTGGAAAGTGAATTGCCGGTGATCGTTGATTTCTGGGCACCCTGGTGTGGACCCTGCCGAATGGTAGGACCAATCCTTGATAAAATTGCAAAGGAATATGCTGGAAAACTGATCATCGCGAAAGTCAATACCGATGAGTACCAGGAATGGGCAGGTAAATACGGTGTTCAGGGTATCCCAACCATGCTGATGCTTTATAAGGGTAAGATCGTGCATCGTCAGGTCGGCGCATTGCCTGAACAAATGCTTAAAGATCAGATCAACCAATTCCTGGAAGTAACCAAAGGCTAAATACTTTCTTATGAAAAAGAGCCACTCTGTTCAGTGGCTCTTTTTTGATTAATGACGGGGGGATTAGACTTCGCCTTCGATTGTCCTGGTTTGTTTTCGTACGATATCTGCACCAAGACCCCTAAGTTTATACTCAATTCTTTCATAACCTCTGTCAATTTGACCGGCATTGCGTATAGTAGACTCTCCCTTTGCCGAGAGTGCTGCTAAAACAAGGGCAATGCCAGCGCGGATATCAGGGGATTCCAGCTTTTCAGCATTAAGTTTTGTGGGACCATTCACAATACAACGATGGGGATCACAAAGAACGATCTGCGCACCCATGGAAACCAGTTTGTCGATAAAGAACATACGGCTTGGGTACATCCAGTCGTGGAAAAGAATAGTGCCTTTTGATTGGGTCGCGATCACGATCGCAATGCTCATCAGATCAGTCGGAAAGGCGGGCCAGGGCATCACGCTGATCTCAGGAATTGCGTTACCAAGATCAGGTTCGATCTCTAATTTTTGTTTGGCAGGAACGATGATATCATCACCATCAAAGATCAATTCGACTCCCAATCGCTTTAGTACCAGACGGATCATGCGCAGATGTTTTACTCCGGCATCCTTGATCCTTATCTCACCACCAGTCACGACAGCCGCGCCAACGTAACTGATCACTTCAAGGTAATCAGGACCAATGGTAAATTCGGTGCCGTGCAATTTATCGACACCTTCAATTTCAAGAACATTCGAACCGATGTTGTTGATCTTTGCACCCATAGCGTTCAATAGGTGACAAAGTTCCTGAATATGCGGCTCAGAAGCGGCATTGTGGATGTGGGTCGTTCCTTTTGCTAAAACTGCAGCCATGATCGTATTTTCAGTTGCGGTAACGCTGGCTTCGTCCAACAAAATGTCCGCGCCGATCAAACCGTTCGAAGAGAATTCAAAAGTGTCTGTATACTCAAAATTAGCGCCTAAAGCTTCGAGGGCAAGGATATGGGTATCAACACGTCGCCGACCAATCACATCACCGCCAGGAGGGGGTAAATTGATCCCACTAAACCTGGCAGTCATTGGACCAGCAAGCAGGATTGACGCGCGGATTTGACGACAAAGACCTGGGTCAAGATCAGAAGGTCGAATTGAATCGGCACGAAAAGTCCAGGTGGAGGTCTCAGGCTCCTTATCGATAACAACACCCAGGCTTTTCATTAATTCACCCATTGTGCGGGTATCGTCAATATCGGGCATGTTTTTCAATATTACCGGCTCATCAGTTAACAACGTTGCCGCCATCATTGGCAGCGCGGCGTTCTTATTGCCGGAAGGGCGCATGGTGCCGTGTAAAGGCTTACCACCTTGAATGATAAACTTGTCCATCAGACCTCCATTATCTTGTTTTTTTAAACTACAGGGCCAGAGGCAGGCACTTCAGGTCCTACATTAGCCTCATATTTTTTGAAGTTTTCCCTAAACTTTTCTGCCAAAGCACGGGCTTCTTTTTCATATGCATCACGGTCTTCCCAGGAAAGTTCGGGGTTCAGAACTTCATTGGGAACACCAGGAACAGCGTCAGGAATAGCAATGTTGAAGATAGGATGAATGTGAGTTGGAACGTCATCAAGCTCGCCTTTAAGCGCCGCGCTGATCATTGCGCGGGTAAGCGGCAATTTAATGCGTTCGCCAACACCAAAGCCGCCACCAGACCAACCCGTATTCAGCAGCCAAACATTCGTGCCGTGTTCTTCCAGACGTTTAGCCAAAAGCTTGGCATAAACGGTTGGCTTCAATGGCAGGAAAGGGGCGCCAAAACAGGTCGAGAAAGTTGCTTCGGGCTTGTTGCCCAAACCACGTTCCGTGCCAGCAAGTTTTGAGGTATAACCACTCAGGAAGTAGAACATTGCTTGTTCTTTGGTCAACTTTGCCAGTGGGGGCAAGACGCCAAACGCATCCGCAGTAAGGAAGAAGATGTTTTTCGGATGCCCACCTGTGCCCGAAGGCTCGTAGTTGCTGATAAAGGTTAGTGGGTAGGAGGCACGCGTGTTTTCGGTAATGCTGTTATCGTCGAAATCCGGGTGGTTGTTTTCATCGATCGGTACATTTTCAAGCAACGCGCCAAAGCGATTGATGGCAGACCAGACCAGAGGTTCATATTTTGGATCAAGACGGATCGTCTTTGCATAACAGCCTCCTTCAAAGTTGAAGGTGCCATTGTCGCTCCAGCCGTGTTCATCATCGCCGATCAGAGCGCGGGCTTCATCAGAAGAAAGGGTGGTTTTCCCAGTGCCGCTCAAGCCAAAGAAGAGCGCGACATCGCTATCTTCGCCAATATTGGCAGAGCAGTGCAATGAAAGCACATTGCGTTTAGGCAAAACATAGTTCATCAGGGTAAAGACTGATTTTTTGATCTCACCCGCATAACGGGTTCTTCCAATTAAGACTAATTTCTCATCGAAATTGAGCGCTACCATGGCTGGCGAACGGAGATTATCCGTCTGCGGATTGCCATCAAACTTTGAACAGACCAACATGGTGAAGTCAGGATCAATGTGCGGTGTTTCGCTGGTATTTTTAATGAACATATTGGCAGACGCCAGGTTTTGCCATGCCAGATCTGTAATTACGCGAATACGAATTGAATTTTCAGGGTCAGCACCAGCCAACACATCACGAACGTATAAACGAAGAGGTTTCATCGTTTCGATCATCTTCTTTCTGAGATGTTCGAATTGTTCCTGAGTTCTCGGTTCGGTACCAGAAGCAAACCAAAGGTCAGGGTCTTCGTTCTCGATCAAATACTTATCGTTAGGAGAGCGACCGGTGTATGGTGAGGTATTGACAACAATTGCTCCGGTATCTGCTAATTTCGCTTCACCGTTGCACAAAGATTCTGTCACTAATTCCGGAATGCTAAGGTTGTATTTGATCTCCTTGACATCTCCAAGACCTATTTTGGTGAGTTCTGCCCTTAAAATTTCATTTAATTCTTTCATGCTATCGTTTTGTTTCTCCTTTTATTGTTCCTGAAAGAGTTGAAAAGCCGGTTTCCCATAGATCGACGATGAGAAATCCGACAGTTTAATACCTGGGAAAAAGCCTCTTGACACTATCCCGCTAACCCAACTACGGGCAGCAATGGCTTCAATGTAAGCAGAATAAAAATTGGTCTGCGCATTTATGTCAACATTATAGGCTCCATATGCGGAATTTGTCGGGCTAAGCGTTTGACTATTATTCGCAGTCTGACCTGTGCTGGAAGTTTGATAAGATGGCGCGTTGAGACCTATAAAGAGCTTTTGTTCTGTTACACTGATCGCGGAGTCGATCACACCATCAAGATATTGACCAACGCTATCGGAACTATAGTATCCAGCAGAAGAGAGTTCCAGATCAATTAATAGATAAATGCCGTCCACCTTGTCATAGAAAGAATATCGCCGGGTATCGAGTTCATTGACTGAATGGGCTAAAAAGATTTCTCCCTCATAATATTGCTGCGTTTTGTCGAGCAACTCGACCCAGATCTCTTCGCTTGTTTTAGGCGTACCATAATTCTGACCGACCGTTTCCAGCGCGCCTGGATAGCTTTGCCAGACATCAGGACCGCCGATTATCAATTGATCAGCCTGGGCATTATTGGCAAGCTTGATCAGATGCGTCACCAAGCGCTCGTATTCACTGTACCATTGCTGCCACCACAAGGAATTCTTCTGTGTTTCCTGCCACCAGTTTACATCGAGATCACCAAAATCCACTTTTGGATAAATTGCGATCTTGTATCCCTCTTCTTTTGCCCGAAGTGAGAACTTTGAAATAAAGCTTGTTGGTAACGTTAGTTGGGTCTCCGGGTTGAGATAAGGCAAGCCATTGGTGAAGCTGAGCTGCCAGGCGGGACGCAGGATGATCCAATTGATCTTCGATCCTTCCAGGTCCGAAAGCAGTCGTTCATAAGATCTCAAGAAGTTCGGTGAGTAATTGAAATCCAGTTCAACGCCTATCTGCGCGTCCTGGTCAAAAGCAGGAGAAGGCAGACTTGTCTCGGTTTGAGGATCAAACATTCTCCAGGCTGTGATTTGATCGTGAAATTCGTTTTGCGTTCCGATCTCCATGCTGCGTACTGTATTGATTTGGTCAGTTTCCAGACCAATTGAACAATCAGCAAAGCGGCAATAGCGATATTGAACGGTAGCCGGCTCACTAAAACCGGGGAAGAATACAAACACCCACTGCCCATCACTCGCCTGCCACATTGGGATCGGGTTACTCCAATTGCCTTGGTTGAATTGTATATAAAGCTGGTCTTCGGCAGGCGTGCCAGCAGGTGGTTGAGCATAAAAAGTGCTGGGAGAACCTACACTTGAGCGCCAGGTTATAACAGAATCATTTAGGACAGCATCCTTATTCGGAACAACAAACTGCCTGACCGTGCGCAAGCCTTGCTCATTTCGCTCGATTCCGATCAGACTATCACCCAAGGTGTAAGAATAGCGCAGGACATTTCCAGCGTATGTTTTCACCTGGCTTACATAAGTGCCATCATCATTTCTGGTAAGAGCAAGGGCATTAACTGCCTGAACACCTGAACCTCCTGTTTGGTCCGCCAAAGTCTGTCCAAAGGATTCGATATTGCCAACGATCCGTATTGGAGCGCCAAAAACTTCTTGAGGTGGTGTGAGAACAAAGGTCAGGGTCACTTCAGGATTGGGGATCATCCTGGCAATGGCGAGCGTTGATAAGCCATCCATTAAATTAACTTCCTGTTGGAAACTTTGATGACTTCCATCGATCGTGGAGACAACAAAATTGTGAACGCCAACCGGCAAGCCACGCAAATAAAAACGACCGTTCATATCCGTCATGGTAATATGACCAGCCACATTCACCATCGCGTCAGCGATCGGTTGTTCGGTGTCGCTATCAGCAACAGCACCGTTCAAATCTGCTAAGGCTCCTTGATATGGGTTTTCGGGCCAGGCTGAGATCTGGTCTGAAACAATGAGACCTTTCTTCACAAACGCCTGTCTGAACGGGAGCTCAGAGCCATTGATCAGTAGTTCATTCATCTGCATCGGTTCAAGCATGGTATAGCGGTAAGCGATCGTTGCGCCTTCAGGCAAGGAAACATTTAGTTGATATTTTCCTGGTTCAACCTGGTTTAATTGATAGCGCTCAAGATTGTTCTTGAAACCTCCAACAAGATCGAGTAAATCTAATGCCAAACTGTCCTGCTGTGAAAAGTTCTGGTGTGTTTTTACTAAAAATTGAACCTCCACCATTTTGGGAGGTTCTGGTTTGTTCGGGTAAATAATTGAAGCTTGACCTTCTGGTTTGTCTTTTGACTCAAAGCTTAGGGCACAGGCAGAGAGGAGTAATGTGCAAACTATCAGGCAGGAAATGATTCGCAACCAGGCATTTTTCATTATTACCCCGACTTTCTGTATTCCTTGCTGATCTCATCAATCTTATCAGCTAAACTCCCCAAAACACCATTGATAAAGCGCGGACTGGAATCAGTACCAAATAATTTTCCAAGTTCAACAGCTTCGTTAATTCCAACTTTTAGTGGAGTTTTCCCGTAAAAAGCGACTTCCCATAAGGCAAGTCTCAGAATATTCCGGTCAATGACCGCGATCTGATCCATGGGCCATTCCGGCGCGTGAACACTGATTAGTTCGTCCAGAACATTTGCGTTCTCGCGAACGCCACGAATCAATTCCAAAGCAAAGTCGCGTTGACCTTCATTAAGATCATTATCAATGGAACGGGCTTCCAATACTTCACCCAAAGGGTGGTTAGTAAGGTCCAATTCAAAAAGTGCTTGTAAAGCTGCAACTCTGGCTTTGGTTCTTGATTTCATAACTTCCTAAGCTTCAATGTCCACATCAATTATATGTACATTGATCTTAGCAACTTCCATGCCAACGATCTCAGTGATCTGTCTTTTTACTCGTTCCTGTATTTGCTCTGCGATCAGGCGCGCGTTATTTTCGCTGCTTATGATCACGTAAAGATCCAGTGTAATTAAGCTGTCATCAATCTCTACTTTTATGCCGTCCTGATTATTGGGGGTTGGTTTCCCGATTGCCATTCGGCTCACGCCAGGCACAGCCAGTGTAGTCAATTTTGCAATTGTGCTTAATACCGATGGCGCAATTGTTGTCTTTCCGATCGTATTTTCCACGTTATTCCTCTTTTTCTCCTGGTAAATACCCAGTTTTTAAAATACTGTAAAGCACGATTTGGTCGTCCGTCATATCAAGTTTATCATCCTGCTTTCGGACAGTTTCAATAACTTTTTGATAGTCAACACCCTCAGGCCAGCCAATCCCGAAAGCGTTTAAGGCGTCCGGATATCCATTCGCTTGCTCGGATATTTCAAGCTTCAGGCTTTTAAGAGCTTTTTCAAAGCTTGCGGCATTTTTTTCGTAATGGCACATCCAGGTGCGAATTATGATGCCGATAAAATGGGGATCTTTTTCAAAGAGTTTTTCAATTTCTCTCGCCAATAACCTTTTTGGTGCGGTAAGAGGATTGCGAAAACCACTGACCTTGACCTCGCTTTTGAGGGTTTCGACCAGTTCTTTTCGCAAAGCATCAGGATAGATTGAGAAATCTTCCAAAACCGTGTTTATGATCTCCTGGCGAAACCAAGGTTCAATAAAGACATTGATAATATGTAAAGGTTTTAAATCACTCATAGTACATCTTTCTTTTTTATTCATCCGCCGTTTTAGTAATCTACGTCGTCGAGTTCGTCCTCTTCTTCTTCAATTTCCCAAAGACTTTCTGAATCTTCGTCCTCGTCATCCCAGCTTTCCAGTTCATCATCCCAATCGCCAAGGCTTTCTTCATCGTCGATAGGGCGGTAGGTCAGACACCCGGAATCGGGATTAATATCAACGGCGGCAGCCGTACAATGTCGCTCATCCAAAAACAAGCAGTCTAAGTAATAACAACGAATTTTTGTCATTTCTTACTCCAGTCATTCTAACTAATAATTCGTTGGCATTTTACCTTAGACCAGCATAACCGTAAAGCCGAAGAAATCTTATCCAGGTTTGACACGAGTCGCTTCAATCACGTTGGGTAAATTTTCAAGTCTGGCCAAAACGCGACTCAATTCGCTGATACCAGCCACTTCAAGAACCAGATTTACCTTAACGATATGCTGTCTTGTAGTCAAAGATAGGTCGATCAACCGAACAGGTTCGCTTGAAAGCACCGTTGAAATATCAGCCATCAGTCCCTGGCGGTCATAGGCAGTGATCTGGAGGGGCACCGGATAAGTTTGCTCGACGATTCCCCAATCGACCTGGATCAGCCGTTCGGTGTCGGTCACTCGCATAGCGTTGGGGCAGTCCATCCGATGGATCGTGACACCACGACCGCGGGTGATGTAACCGATAATGGGATCTCCCGGCGTTGGGTTGCAGCAACGCGCAAAATTATGCTGCATTCTGCTTAAACCCATAACAGTTACATTATCAGTCGGCTTCTGTTTTTTGGGAGCTTCCGGGATCAGCTGATCTTCTTCCTTAAGGCTGCTCTCGCTTTGTTCTCCGACCCGATTTATCAATCTGCCAATTGGAATATCACCACAACCGATACCGACATAAAGATCATCGACAGATTTCAAGTTAAAGGATGACAAAAGTTGGGAAAAATCAATGTCTGCCAATCCAAGCCGTTTGAATTCTTTTTCCACCAGAAGTTTGCCATGTTCGAGATTTTGATCACGGTCCTGTTGTTTGAACCATTGGCGGATCTTAGATCGCGAGCGACTGGAACGCACTAATCCCAGATTAGGATTAAGCCAGTCACGGCTGGGACCACCACGATTGACGGTGAGGATTTCCACCTGATCTCCGGTCTTAAGCGTGTAGTCGAGCGTAACTAATTTTCCATTTATCTTTGCGCCGCGGCAGCGATGTCCAATATCGGTGTGAACCTGATAGGCAAAATCAATGGGCGTAGCGCCTTGGGGAAGATCAACAACATCACCACGCGGTGTAATGACGTAAACCCGGTCACGGAACAGGTCGGTGCGCATTCCCTCAAGCAATTCCTGGTTGTCTTCGACTTCCAGGCTCCAATTCAATAAACTGCGCATCGCGCTTACTTTTTGCTCATATTTGTCGCTAAGATGCTGCTTGTTTTCCTTATAGCGCCAATGTGCTGCAATACCATACTCCGCATTCTGATGCATTTCCATCGTTCTGATTTGAACTTCCAGGGGTTTTCCATCAGAATAAATGACTGCGGTATGCAGAGATTGATAATTATTCGGCTTTTTGGCTGCGATATAGTCATCAAACTCGCCTGGGATAGGGGAGTAGTGCGTGTGAATAATGCCTAAAACCTTGTAACAGGTCTCGATATCCTCAACGATTGTCCTCACGGCTCGCAAGTCACGAATTCCGTCAAAACTTTTATCTTTATTGATCATTTTCCGATAGATCGAATAGATGTGTTTTGGACGACCACTGACCTTTGCTTTCACGTCGAATTTCGCGAGCAAATTTTGCAGTTCTTCAATTATCTGGTCAACTTCCTCCAAACGCTTTGTGCGTCTGAGGGTGAGGTTTTCCGCAATTTCCTTGTATTTTTCCGGATTCGTGTAGCGGAACCCCAGGTCTTCCAATTCCCATTTAAATTGCCATATCCCCAATCTGTTTGCCAGGGGAGCAAATATGTCAAGTGTCTCCTGCGCGATCTTGCGCTGTCGATCCGGCGGCAGAGCGTTGAGCGTGCGCATATTATGCAAACGGTCCGCCAGCTTGATCACAACGATACGGACATCATCACCGATCGCCAATAACATTTTCCGGATAGTTTCTGCCAGATCGTCCTTGAATTTATTCGCGCTACCTGATGTCATTTCAACAAGAGGTTTTCTCTCATCAGGCTGCTGGTCAGCACGGGATAGATATGGCAGGGCTGTGATCCTGGAAACATCTTCAACAAATTTAGCGATCGTCTCTCCAAATTCTTTTTTCAGTTTCTTTGGGGAAACGTCACAATCTATTAAAACATCATGGAGCAAACCAGCCGCGACGATATCAGCATTGGCTTCCATCTCCAACAATATGGAGGCAACGCCGATGCAGTGTGAAAAATAAGGTTGACCGTTTGCACGAGTCTGACCTTCATGGGCAGCTTCAGCAAAGAGATAAGCTTTCTCGATCTGTTCACGATCAGAACGCGAATAGGCTTTTGGAAGTTTCTTTAGAAATTGTTCAATTTCCATGATGTATATAATTGTAAACGATTAATAAAGCTCTTACTTTAACAGTTCCTTCGTATCGAATGTGCGGTTATAACGCAATTTCCTTATACACTCTTCTTCAAAATGAGAAAGATTTCCTAAAACAGCATCGCGGATCAATTGACCTGTTCCTGGACCAAGCATAAAGCCCTGTCCACAGGTTCCCGATGCTATCAGGTAGCCATCCAATCCATCAACTGGTCCTATGATCGGGTTCCCATCCGGGGTCATGGGGTAGGTGCCGCGCCAGGTTCTCCTGACGCGAATATTGCCCAAAACAGGCATAATTTCAACCAAACGCTTACAAACTAAGGGTAGGAAAGAGCTCGTGTTCTGTGTCTTATAGCCCCAAACTTGTGGGTAGGGTGTGATACAAAAGATGAATTGTCCTGTCGGAAGTTGGTAAAAATAAAAATTGCTGGAACCAGGCCGCTCACGAATATCAACAACCATTGCATTGAACATTGGTTGAACCGGTTCGCTGATCGCCGCCTCATGAGCGTCATGTTCGATAGGAATGTCGATTCTGACCATGTTTGAAATTTGTCTTGCCCATCCTCCGGCCGCATTGATGAAAACTCCACAGCCATATAAGTCCTGATCAGTTTGGACTTTGGTAATTTTATTATTCTCCACAATGAGATCGACCACTTTTTCATTGAAATGGAATTCGGCACCTGCCTGCGATGCTTTTTGCCAAAACGCGAAGGCGGATTTGAGTGGAGACGCGCTGCCGTCTTCTGGAGAAAATGTTCCACCGAGCAAACCAACAGGATCAAGCTGGGGTATAAGTTCAAGTATCTCTTTGCTGTCATGCCAATCTATATTTAAGCCCATTTCATGTTGAGTATTTAGCAGACTTTTCAATGTGTTTTCTATAGCGTCATCATAGGCGACGAAACTGTATCCACCCGCGCGCCAGTCGATATCATCACCATGAACTTCCTTCCATGTCGAGAAGACTTCGATCGATCTTGCGCATAGGTATATTTTTGAATGGTCTGAATGGGTCGCCCGGATCCCACCGATCGCGTGTTTGTTGGAAGCCTGACCAGGGCTTGCCAGTGCCTCGATAACCAGCACACTTAATCCTGCCTGAGCAAGATACATAGCGGTGGGTGTGCCAATTGAACCGGCACCAGCAATAATTACATCGTAATTTTTACTCGACATCTTGTCCGCCTTCCACAGGATCATTATCAACAAAATCTTTGACCGGAACTTCAACAAAAGAAGGTCGTACTGGTGGGTCGGTCACTTCTGCCAATGGAATTCCTTCAGCTGCAAACAGGCGTCGGATCAGATTGAGACAGGTTTTTCCACCACAGGAGCCCATACTCGCATGGGTAACTGCCTTGATCTGGTTAATATCCCGAACACCTGCTTTGATCAACTTCCGGATCTCTCCGGCTGTGATTCTTTCACAGCGACAAACATATGCCTGATCATCCAATTTGTCTGGCAGGAGAGACTCACCCTTATAATCACTTGCTTGACTGGGTTCAATTATCCTAAAACCTGAAATTCGTTTGGCAAACTCCGCAGGCGCTTCAAAACTGACTAATCGGGTTCCATCCTTGAAACCAGCAACAGACCGTATCTTTTCGATGAGAAATTCGCCCAGAACAGTGCCATCGATATTCGTTGCCTCAATCAATTTTCCAGGCTGGATATTTGGATTTTCTTGTTCAACCGGTAGAGTTACCAGGGCTTTGCCTTCACGCTTGCGGAAATCAACCAGACTGATAGCCAATCCAGGACAGGTCGCGACACATCGTCCGCAAGCAATGCACTCATCAATACGTTCAATGTCAAAATGGGATAGGTGGCGAATATCTTCCTCGTTGATAGAGATCAATCCTTTCGGACAAACATTCGCGCAAGGGTTGCAAGGGATCTCCTGCAAGCAGTGGAACACAGGGAATACGCCGTCCAACTTATCGGGATAAGTTTCAGAGTACAGCTTGCCTGGCCTAGATTTTAGGATTTTTTCGGTCTCTTTCCAAACTGCAGGAACTTCAGGCACATCTTTGCCGATTGCTTTGGCAATCTCACTTCCTACGATCTTTCCGGAAAAAATTGCCGCAGAGGCTTCCGCAATCTCTTTTGCATCTCCAGCGGCATAAACCTGTATGCCGACTTCATTGGCAGCGCGATAAAACTCATCAACAGGCTCTAATCCAACCGCTATCAAAAGCGTGTCACAATCGTAGACTTTTTCAGTGCCTGGAATGGCCTGGAAGCTTTCATCAACTTTGGCGATCACAACTTGCTCGACCTTATCAGAACCACGAGCTTCTATGACCGTGTGAGAAGTGTAAATTGGCACACCAGAGCGGGCTAATTTGTCTTTATGAACTTTATATCCTCCGCATTGGGGCGCGGCTTCCACTAATCCAGCCACATGAATGCCTGCCTGGATGGCATGATAACCAGCAATCAGACCAACATTACCGCCGCCGATAATGAAAAGGTTCTGGCAAGGTTTGACCAGATCACAATTGACCAGGGTCTGGAAAGCGCCAGCACCGTAAACACCCGGCAAAGTATTGCCAGGAAAAGCAAGGCTGCGTTCGCGGGCGCCGGTAGCGATCAGCAAAACCTGAGGTTTTACATGTACGACCTCAGACTGGTCACGATAAACATCGACCACTTTGTCATCGAAAACACCAATCGCGGTTGAGTTCGTCCAGATCTCAATGTTTTCAAAGCTTTTTACATGGTCTGCGAGCTTTTTTGCAATATCAATCCCTCTTGTCCCAGCGAAAACAGCCTGTGTAGAACCAAAGAAACGGTGTGTTTGGAGCACCAGTTTGCCTCCGAGATGGTTTTTATCATCAATCAAGAGGACATCCGCGCCAGCTTCACCCAACATAATTGCCGCAGAAAGCCCTGATGGACCAGCACCAATAATCAGGACTTCTATTTCAATTGTTCGCTCGTATCTTGAAGGATTAATGACAGGAGGTGATTGGGGCAGAACAGGCAAGCCATCAGCAGGAAGGATCTTCATATCCGGAGTGACCGCGGTCATACAGGCTTTCACAGGCAGACCATTTGCGATAACCATACACTGCGAACATTGACCATTTGCACAAAAAATGCCCTGAGGGCTGTTATCCTTGGCGTGATGCCGGAATACTTTCACGCCGTGCGCCATTAAGGCTGATGAGATCATTTCATTGGGTTTGGCATGGAATAACTGATCATTCCAATAAAAAGGTACACTAGCTATTGTTTCGTCAATCAAAATAGGGTGAGTTTTGATTCGATTGTCGTACATAGACTCCTCGGTGTGATATTCAATTAGTACCTAATCTTACCACCACAAGGCATGAAAAAGCGGGTGACTTTTGTAAGAAGAACCAGCCGTTTCTTTCAAAATCATGTTCGGGAATTCTTGATATCAGGGATTATCAAAAATATCCTGATATTGCTTATCAAGCTCGTCATCTGCCAGATGTGAATAGCGCTGAGTTACGGCAATATTGGTATGCCGCGCAAGCACCTGCGCGAGTTTCAGATTACCGCTGCTTCCCAGGATCGTTGTCACGAAATAATGACGGAAGGAATGGGGCGTGATCGTGCCGACAGCTTCATAGCCAAGACATTCCTTCACACGTTCATTGACGATCGCGCGACCGGTTGTTGTCGAGATCGGTTTGACCTTCTTTCCCGCCGCCTTATCATGACGGGCGAAAACGGGTAGTGATGCCAAAGGTTTTCCACCGCGTCCATCCAGTTCAGCCCTGGCGTTCAAATAGTCCTGAAGCGCTTTGATCGCTCGCTTTGAAAAACGCAAGATCGCTTCTTTGTTGCCTTTTCCGATGACGATCGCGCGACTTTCATGCCAGTCAACATCGCCGCGGCGCAAATTACAGGCCTCATGGACACGTAAACCGGTATCTGCCAGCGTGATCAAAAAAGCCCGGTCTCGCAGATTGATCAGCCGTTCTGTTTGATTTTCGAATGGTTTTGAAGATAATGTTTCCGCATAATCGAGGACAGTTTCGATATCTGATTTTGGGAACTGGGGCAGGCGGATCCCTTGTCGGCGGGTACGTTGCTTGACCAATAGTCGAACTCTTGGAAGATTGATCTGCGCGAGGTTCTCACCGGCAATGTATTCATATAAACCGATCGTTGCAGTGATATAAACCTGTTCGGTCGCAGATGAAAAATCTTTTAGAGCGTTTGCCATCCAAACTATAGCGTCTTCAGGAAGTTGATCTATTACTGTAGAATCTGGCTCTAATTCGTAACCTTCCAAAACCTCCTGGAAAAGGTTCATGGCATTGTTGTAGGTGCGATAGGTATTAGCGCTCCTGGAGAGCTTTACTGAATTGAGATAGTTTTTAATTACTACTTGAACTTCCATTTAAACCTTTTTACATCTTCAAATTGCGCATAGTTGTTGTATTAGAGATTTAGCA
>JBMNVH010000012.1:0-59273 GCA_050946715.1 Anaerolineaceae bacterium
TGGCTGGCAGAAGCAGGCGCGGAAAATCCGGAAGCCACCATTTTTGCCATTGGTCGTGATGGAGGTATTCCCCACAGCGCCGGCACGCCCGAAGACCCGATCCAGCTTGGCAAGGCGATCGTCTTTTACATTTTCCCCTGCCAGGGTGGCGGCGGATACTTCTACGATTTCACCCGCACCTGGTGTCTGGGCTATGCTCCCGAAGAGGTTCAACAAGCTTACGACCAGGTCAAGCAGGTCTACCATCAGGTCGTTTCTGAACTCCAATTGGGTGAAAACCCCGCCAAATATCAGGATCGTACCTGTGAGTTATTCGAAGAAATGGGTCATGCCACCATCCGCCAAAATTCAGCCATTGAAGAAGGCTATATCCATGGTCTCGGCCACGGCGTCGGACTGGACGTGCACGAAAAACCCTGGTTCGGGCGAAAAGAAGACCCTACCAATTGTTTGCGGATCGGTTCGGTCTTCACCATTGAGCCTGGACTTTACTACCCTAGCAAAGGTTATGGCATTCGTATTGAAGACAGTTGGTATGTTGCCGAAAACGGCAGTTTCCAGAAATTTGTTGACTTCCCGATGGAACTGGTCGTCCCGATGAAAGGTGGCTAAGATGAAAAACGATTATTTAAGAGTCCTTGGTATCGAAAGCTCCTGCGATGAGACCGCAGCCGCAATCGTCGAAGGCGGACGGGTAATCCTGAGCAATGTCATTGCCAGTCAGGTCGATCTACACGCCCAGTTTGGCGGCGTCTATCCTGAATTAGCCTCCCGCGAACACGTCCGCGCGATCCATGCCGTTGTCGCCCAGGCTTTACAGGACGCTCACCTGCAAATGAGCGATCTGGACGCCATTGCCGTTACACGCGGACCTGGTCTGGGCGGATCGCTGGTCGTCGGCGTCAACATGGCAAAAGCGCTTGCGCTTGCGGCTGATCTGCCGATCATAGGCGTCAACCATCTGGAAGGTCATATCTACTCCGCCTGGCTTTATTCTGTTGACAATCCTCCCACACCGGAACCCAAACTGCCGGTTGTGGCTTTGCTTGTTTCCGGTGGTCACACCGAGTTGGTCGTGATGAAAGAACATCTTCAGTACGAAACACTCGGCAACACGCTCGATGATGCCGCCGGCGAGGCTTTTGACAAGGTCGCGCGCCTGCTCGGATTGGCATATCCGGGCGGTCCTTCCATTCAACTGGCTGCCCAAACTGGCAATTCAAAGGCTTTCAATTTCCCTAAGGCTCGTTTGGATGAAAAGTACGACTTCTCCTTCAGCGGTCTCAAAACCGCGGTTCTCCGCACAGTTGAAGAATTTAAAAAATCTAGCAAAGAAATACCCGTGGCGGATATCGCCGCAAGCTTCCAGCAAGGCGTTGTTGAAACCCTCTATGAAAAGACCATGGCTGCCGCTGAAGAGTACGATGCCAACGAGATCATCGTGGCGGGCGGTGTCAGCGCGAACCGCGCCCTGCGTGAGGCTTTCCGCTCGCAAACGAAATTCCGTGTTCACATTCCTCACATTAAGCTCTGTACCGATAACGCTGCCATGATCGCTGCGGCTGGTCACCGACATATTGTTGCGGGAGAAACTGACACGCTTGATTTTGACGTTCAGGCAAACTGGCCACTTGTTACAAAAGTTTGATTTTCCTCATTAAGGATAATAGCATTCGGTCAGGATAGAATTTATATCCTGATAAATACTATTATCGACCAACTGCTTGGAGAGGAGAAAAATGAACGTAAATATTAAGTGGAATCAAGGAATGGAACTTACCGGTGAGGCAGAAACTGGCCACACCGTTATCATGGACGCAGCCGAAGCTTCCGGAGGGCAAAACAAAGGCTTTCGACCGACTGCATTGATCGCCCTCGGCGCCGCGGGCTGTTCGAGTATGGACGTTTTGTCGATCTTGCGCAAGAAGAAGATCAATATCAGTGCATACGAGTGCAAAGTAAACGTGGAGAGTTATCAGGAAGACCACCCCCACGTTTTCACCAAGATGCACCTTGAATACATCGTGACAGGTAAAGACATCAAGCGAAAAGACGTCGAGCGAGCGGTGGAATTATCGGAAAGCAAGTATTGTCAGGGCATCGCCATGATGAAAAAGACCGCCGAAGTCACCCACACGATCACGATCATTGAGGAATAAGTTGTATCCGTGATGTTTGTTGATAATTGGGGTAGGTCGGGTTGCGTATTTCAACCCGACAACCAGTAGAAAACGTCTTGAATGTTAAGAGGAAACTGCGAATTTGGCAGTATTCGGGTCGGTCGAGATTGAGAGATGAGCGTTTGAAACGCTCATCTGTGTTTCCGTTCGAGCATGGTCTCCCGACCATGCGAATAGTTGGTTTGCAAAAGCCCGGGAAACGTGGTCAGGAGACCTCGTTTGAACAAGGTTTAGCTAACTTGAAATTCGCAAATCTGGCAGGTCTGGAACCTTTTTAGTAGTCGAGATTGAATAAATGGGGCGTCTTGTGCCCTATTTATTCAATCCGACGTCCAACAATTGTGAATGATCGTTTTTTTGATAAAGCGGACACGTCAGATTGAAACAAGGGTGCCCAAGGAGCACCCTTGTTTCAATACCCTTTCAGGCACGTCCTCTCAACCAAGTAATAATATTTAGATCAACTTCTCCAACCCCAAACGAATTCTTCGCAATGTTTCGTCTTTCCCCAACATGGCTGCCAATTCCGTCGCGCCGCCAGGGGAAGCTTCCTGACCGCTAAGGGCGGTTCGGATGGGCCACATCACTGCCCCAACCTTAAAACCGATCGTCTTCGCGAATTCCTTCAAATTCGCAAACAAAACATCATTTTCAAAGGGTTCGATCCCTTCCAAAACAGGGATGACTGCCTCAAGCACCTGCCGTGAGCTTTCGAGCGTCGATTTTGATTTATCGTGCACGAACAATTCCTTGTCATACTCCGGCAAGTTGCCGAAAAAGCCCACCAATTCAGGGATATCGCCCAAATTATCAGTCCGCACCTGGATCAGATCGCTCATTTTGCGAAGGTCCAGCTTTTTCACGCTCTCCGGATAATAAGGTAAAGCGACCTGATGGAACTGCTCGGGGCTCAAAGCGCGGATATGCTCACCATTCAACCAGCGCAATTTGTCAAAAGAAAAAGCCGCGCTCGATTTGCTGATGCGGTTCATATCAAAAGCTTCAATTAACTCAGGCAGGAGGAAATACTCGCGTTCATCGCCCGGATTCCATCCCAAAAGTGCCACGTAGTTGACAATCGCCGTTGGCAAATAGCCCATAGCCACCAGATCCTCAAAGGAAGGGTCGCCCTTGCGTTTGCTCAACTTGCTGCCGTCTTCGTTGATGATATGCGGCAAATGAATATATTCCGGCCTTTGCCAGCCAAAAGCTTCATACAGCAAATTGTATTTTGGCGTCGAGCTGAGATACTCCTGCCCGCGGATGACATGCGTGATCCCCATCAGATGGTCGTCAACCACATTAGCAAAATTATAGGTTGGGAAGCCATCCGACTTCAACAAGACCTGGTCGTCCAATTGATCGTGGTCGATCGTGATTTCCCCATAAACATGGTCGAAAAAGCTGCTCGTGCCTGGTTCAGGGATGCGCTGGCGCACAACCGGCACGATCCCTTGCGCCCGTTTTTCCTCGATCTCTGCCGCGCTCAAGTTCCGACATGGGTCGCGAAAGCCCTGCACGCGTTCACCCGTGCTTTCCAGAGCTGGCTTGTCTTCTTTCTGACAAAAACAATAATAGGCATCGCCCTGCTCGATCAACTTCTGCGCGTATTCCTGATAGATCGGCAGCCGCTGGCTCTGAACGTAGGGTCCATAGCCGCCGTCCTTATCGGGTCCTTCATCATATTCGATCCCTGCCAATGCCAGGCCATTGTAAATTGCCTGAACCGCTTCAGGGACGTTGCGATTTTGGTCGGTGTCTTCAATTCGCAGAAGAAATTTACCATCGGCTTGTTTGGCGATCAAAAAAGCGTACAGCGCGGTACGAAGATTGCCGATGTGCATATAGCCAGTCGGGCTGGGTGCAAAACGAGTTCTGAACATAGTCACTTCCATTATTTTTAATGCTTTTATCCTACCACAAGTCAGTCTTTGCAAGCCTCGTGGTGATGGTCCTTTACATACTTTCGCAGATACTGACCGGTGTAACTTTCACCGTTCTGGCAAATTTGCTCCGGTGTTCCCTGAGCGACAATTTCGCCGCCATTGATGCCTCCGTCGGGTCCCAGATCGATGATCCAGTCAGCGACCTTGATGATATCCATATTGTGTTCGATGATCAGGACGGTATTGCCGTTGTCAACCAAAGCCTGCAAGACCTCGATCAGTTTATGGACATCAGCCGCATGCAAACCGACCGAAGGTTCGTCCAGGACATAAAGCGTCCTGCCCGTAGCGACGCGGGAAAGCTCTTTTGCCAGCTTGACGCGCTGCGCTTCGCCGCCGGAAAGGGTCGGAGCCGGCTGCCCGAGACGGATATAACCCAGACCGACATCATACAAGGTCTGTAGTCTCCGTTTAATGCGCGGAAAAGCGTCAAAGAATTCCATTGCCGTTTCAACGGTCATGTCCAACACATCGGCAATGTTCTTGTCCTTAAAACGCACCTGGAGCGTTTCGTGATTGTATCGTTTTCCACGGCAGACCTCACAGGGCACGTAAACATCCGGCAAAAACTGCATCTCAATTTTCAACTGTCCCTCACCCATACAGGCTTCACAGCGTCCGCCTTTTACGTTGAAAGAGAAACGACCTTTCTTGTAACCCCTGATCTTGGATTCAGGCAGTTCAGTGAACAAATCACGAACCAGATCAAAAAGCCCCGTATAGGTTGCAGGGTTAGATCTGGGTGTGCGCCCGATGGGAGTCTGATCGATATTGATAACTTTATCGAGATGCTTTATGCCATCAATTCCCTTATGCTTTCCTGGGTTGGTATGAGCGCGCATCAACTTCCGCGCCAACGCGTTGTATAAAATATCAACCATCAGGGTCGATTTGCCCGAACCCGATACGCCAGTGATGCAAACCAGCTCGCCCAAAGGAATGGTGACATCGATATTCTTCAGGTTGTTTTCCTTGGCGCCCTTGATCTTGAGCACATTCCCATTGCCTTTGCGTCTTGCTTGCGGCAGTGGCACTTGTTTTCTTCCGGAAAGATAAGCGCCTGTCAGAGATTTTGCTTCCGCCTCAATATCTTCGGGTCGCCCCTCAGCCACCAGCCAGCCGCCGTGTTCTCCGGCGCCAGGCCCCAGATCGATGATCCAATCAGCATTTAGCATGGTCTCTTCATCATGTTCGACCACCAAAACCGTATTGCCCAGATCGCGCAATCCTTTCAAGGTTGCCAAAAGCTTGTCGTTATCCCGCGGATGCAGACCGATCGAGGGTTCGTCCAAAACATACAAAACGCCCATCAGTTTCGAGCCAATCTGGGTTGCAAGGCGGATGCGCTGCGCCTCACCGCCGCTCAGGGTCGAGGCTGATCGATCCAACGTGAGGTAGTCCAGGCCAACATCTGTCAAAAAACTGAGCCGGGCATGGATCTCACGTAAGATCCGCTCACCGATCGCCTGGTCGCGCTTGCGCAGTGGCGTTTGTTCAGAACCGAGCAATTCGATCCACTCCAGAAGATTTTCAACCGGATATTCGGTAACTTCAACAATGTTTTTGCCGTCAACCAGCACCCCCAAAGCCTCTTTGCGCAGACGTTTTCCTCCGCACTCAGGGCAGGGCGTGCGGGTGATATAAGAGCCCAATTTCATGCGGATCCAATCGGAATTGGTGTCCTGATAGCGGCGCTGCATATTCCCGATCACGCCTTCAAAAGGAGTCTTAAAGGTTCCTTTTCGTCCGTTTCTGCCGACATAATTAACGGTAATTTCCTTTGTTCCAGTACCGTGCAAGATCGCGCGTTGAACAGCCTTATCCAATTGTTCAAAAGGTGTTTCCAGGCTGAATTGATAAGTTTCAGCCAGCGCTTCCAGCATCTGCCAGCTATAGCCGCCAACATCTTTCGAATCCCACTCAGGGTTTTTGATCGCCCCGTCCTTGAGCGAGAGCGTCTTGTCCGGGATGACCAGATCAGGGTCAATATCTTCACGAAAACCCAGTCCCTGGCAGGTCGGACAAGCCCCATGGGGAGTGTTGAACGAAAAGGTTCGCGGCTCGATCTCGATCAAAATGGAGCCGTGTTCCGGACAAGCCAGGTTTTCCGAAAACATGCGGTCTTCGGGTGGTTCGCTGCTCATATTATGAACGGTTAGATAGCCATCGCCTACGCGCAAAGCTGTTTCAACGGAATCAGTCAACCGGGTGATCATCCCCAGCCGGTCTTCCTCGTCCTCAGGCTCCGAGATCACGATACGGTCAACAACCGCCTCGATCGTGTGCTTTTTATAGCGGTCAAGTTTGATCTCTTCATCCAGCATGTAGACCGTGCCATTGACCCTCACCCGGGTAAATCCGGATTTACCAATTTCCTTGAAGAGGGCCTGGTAAGTTCCCTTGCGTTCTCTGACCATTGGCGCCAGGATCAACAAACGCGAACCAACCGGCATCGCTAATATTGTCTCAACAATTTCCTGAGCGGACTGCTTTTGTACCGGTCTCCCGCAAACAGGGCAATGAGGAACCCCTACCCTCGCGAAGAGCAAACGCAGGTAGTCGAAGATCTCCGTGACCGTTCCAACCGTTGATCGGGGATTGTTTGAGGTCGATTTTTGATCGATCGCCACAGCAGGCGAAAGACCCTCGATCGAATCGACATCGGGTTTGTTCATCTGCCCCAAAAACTGACGGGCGTAAGATGAAAGCGATTCTACATATCGGCGCTGTCCTTCGGCGAAGATGGTATCAAAAGCCAAAGAGCTCTTGCCCGACCCCGAAATGCCAGTCAGCACGACCAGCTTGTCCCGTGGGATTTCGACATTGATATTTTTTAAATTATGTTCTCGCGCACCAATAATGCGCAGATTGTCTTGACTCATAGTAATAAACTCCGGCAGATATTATATCAAGTGTTCTATTCTCCGCCCCTGAAACTGTCTAAACTCACATAATTACATTCACATTGTCAAGTGAGCTATTCCAGTGTGCTATTATATTGATTGTGTAAATCTTAAACCATGGAAGATCAAGAATTAAGGAGTTAACATGAAAAGTTTCCGAAAAGTCCTGACCATAACCGTCCCAACCCGACGTGCCTTCGTCAACATTACCCACGAAGTTGAACAGGCTCTCAATGAAAGCGGCATTCAGGAGGGATTGCTGCTGGTTAACCCCATGCACATCACCGCTTCAGTCTTTATAAATGACGATGAACGTGGGCTGCATCACGATTACGAACAGTGGCTCGAATCGATCGCGCCTCACGCCCCTATCGACCAATATCGCCATAACGATACCGGCGAAGATAACGCTGACGCTCACATCAAACGCCAGATCATGGGTCGGGAAGTTGTGGTTGCCGTCACTAAAGGTCGCCTTGACTTTGGCACCTGGGAACAGATCTTTTATGGTGAATTTGACGGTCGCCGCCCAAAACGCATCCTGATCAAGATCATTGGTGAATAAGCTTTTCACCCCAATAACCTTGTACGCATATTCGACAAATCAGAGACCGATTTTTTATAATATCAGTACCAATAAATATTAAATAAAGGAAAGTTGAGAAAAAATGTCACAGAAACAAGAATGGATGAAAACCCCGGTCGGACTCCCTGAGCTCCCCTACGCGAAGGACGCTTTGGCTCCTTATATCTCCGCAGATACAATTGATTATCACTATGGCAAGCACCATAAAGCCTATCATGACACAACCCTGGATCTGGTAAAAGGCACCGAGCTCGAAGGCGCGACGCTCGAAGAGATCGTTGAAGTCTCCAGCAAAGATCCTTCCATGCAGAAGCTTTACAACAACGCTGCCCAGGCATGGAACCATAATTTCTATTGGAATGGCTTTGTTCCTGCCAGCGAAAGCAAAATGCCCGCAGAGTTGGAAGAGCTCCTGACAGAAGCCTTCGGTTCCGTTGAAAACTTCAAGAACGAATTAGTCACCAAAGGCGTCGGTCAATTTGGCAGCGGCTGGGTTTGGCTGGTTCTCGACGAAGGGAAACTGTCAATTTATTCCACCCCCAATGGCGTCAACCCTTGGAAAGACGGCAAATTCCCGGTCTTTGTTCTGGATGTCTGGGAGCACGCCTATTATATTGACTACCAAAACCTGCGCAAGAAGCATCTCGAAGAAGTGCTCAATCACATCGTCAACTGGGACAATGTCCTCAGATTGATCAAGAAATACCAGGCCGAATAATTTCGCCTTCGTATTGAGAAAACAAGCACATAACTTGTAAAACGAAACGACCCTCCGGGGTCGTTTTTAATTGCAATCCTAACTGCAATTTCAAAGAATTGCAGTTACAAGCCAAATTATCTTTTCAAAAACCTTGCAGATTATTTATCTTCAATCAATTCTTAAAATACATCAAAATTAGCAGTATGAAAAACAATAGTGGTCGTGATCAGGAGACTAAGTCATAATAGACAATAAGCCATAGCTGAAGAATAGCATTTTGTCTGTAGTCTACCTACCCCATCCAGCGCAGCGCTAGGACTGCTTGCGTGCCTTGGCTGGGGGAATTAACCCCTTACACGGGCAGGCGGGGGTGGTTCTTATTATTTTAGTTCAGACATGATCTCCTGACCGCGCATAGGAATAAAATGAGAATTGCTGCAAATTCAGGCTTAAATAGGTCTTTTATGGGTGTATAATAGTTTTCATGAATCTCTAGTATCCTTTCATCCTCATCAAAGTTATGGATACTTCTGACTCACATTGTTGGAAAAGCTTGTGAAAATCACAACAGCATAGTTAAACTTCGATCAATTGTATTCTTGACAACAGAGGTGGCAATCATAAGATGTTTCTAAAATCCATTCCAAATCATTATCAAGGTCTATAAACTATTAAAACAATAGCTTGGAGGTAAGTGTGCAGGAAAAATACGATTATCTTGTAATTGGGGGAGGCGTTGTCGGGTCGATGATTGCCCGCTGGCTTTCCCGCTATGATGGCAGAGTCCTACTAATTGAAAAGGAAGCTGATCTCGGCATGGGGTGTTCGTCTGCCAACACTGCAATTGTCCATGCTGGTTACGATCCTCTCCCAGGCTCTCTGAAAGCGCTCATGAATGTGCGCGCGAACCCAATGTGGGACCAACTCGCGGGTGAACTCGGCTTTGCCTTTGAACGACGCGGTGACTATGTGGTCGCGATTGGCGAAGAAGAACTCCCCTTGGTTGACAAACTCATGCAGCAAGGCGTCAAGAATGGTGTTCCCGGCATGCTAATGATCGATGGGGCTGAGATGCGTTCGCGCGAGCGCGACATCAACCCCGAGGTCAGCGGAGCCCTTTGGGCAAGCACCGGTGGGATCTGTGATCCCTTCCAGGTCACCGTCGCGGCTGCCGAAAACGCCGTCAACAACGGCGCCACCGTCCTCTTCAACACTGCTTTTGAGGATTTCATCTGGGAAGGCAGCCGCGTCATCGGCGTCAAGACCAACCGCGGCGACTTCTTTGCCCGTTGGGTGATCAACGCAGCCGGCATTTACTCCGATGATGTCATGCACAAAGCCGGCGTCCGCCCTGAATTCTTCATCAAACCCCGAAAAGGCGAATATTTCATCTTTGACCGCGCTGAAGTCCAGATCCACAACGTGCTCTTCCCGGTACCTTCCAGTCGCGGTAAGGGCATTCTCGTAACGACAACACTGCACGAGAACACCATCATCGGACCCAACGCCAACATCATTGACGACAAAGAAGACACTTCCCTGACCAAGGAAGGCATGGACGAACTACTTGAAGGTGCCAAAAAGTTGATCCCGAGCCTTAACCTAAAACATTCCATCGCCAATTTTGTCGGCTTGCGGCCGATGGGCAATGCTCCCTGCCAGACCCCGGGCATCAACTACAACAACGATTTCGTCATTGAGATCCCCGAAAAGGTTCAGGGCTTCGTCAATCTGGGCGGCATCGAATCCCCCGGTCTCACCTCAGCTCCCGCCATCGCTGAAAGGGTGGTCGATCTGATGAAAGACGCTGGTGAGATCTTTATCGTCAAAAAAGATTGGGATCCAATTCGCCCTGCCCGTCCCCGTTTTGCTAAAATGACTCACCAGGAGCGAAAATTGCTCTGCGATATCGACCCACGCTACGGCAGGATCATCTGCCGCTGCGAAAACGTTACCGAAGGTGAGATCGTCGCGGAGATTCACGCTCCGGTGCCTGCCCTGACCTACGACGCGATCAAGCGCCGCACCTGGCTGGGCACTGGTCGCTGCCAGGGTGGTTTTGACATGTCGCGCGTGGTCGCGATCCTTGCCCGTGAACTGGGCGTCTCGCCTTTCCAGATCACCAAACGAGGTGAAGGCTCAGAATACCTCATCCGGACTACCAAGAACGTGGAGGTCGAAAATGTCGATTAAGAAACAATATGATGTCGTTGTCATCGGTGCCGGTCCTGGTGGGCTGGCAGCCGCCATCGAAGCGAAAAAAGGAGGCGCCGACGATGTACTCGTAATCGAGCGTGATGTCGAGCTTGGCGGTATCCTTCTGCAATGTATCCACAACGGCTTCGGTCTGCAAACCTTCAAAGAAGATCTGCCCGGACCCGAATACGCCCAACGCTTTATCAATGAAGCCAAATCCCTGGGAATCACCTTTTTGCTGGATACCATGGTCATGGACGTGACTTCCCAACGCAAGCTCTACCTCTCCAGCAAAGATCACGGCTATATTGAGGTTGACGCACATGCAATCGTTCTGGCGATGGGCTGCCGCGAACGCAGCCGCGCTCAGGTTCGCATCCCCGGGTATCGCCCCAACGGCGTTTTTACCGCGGGAACCGCACAGCGTTGGGTGAACGTTGAAGGCTTCATGCCCGGCAACAAATTCGTCATACTCGGTTCAGGCGATATCGGTATGATCATGGCGCGCCGCCTCACTTTCGAAGGCGCCAAGGTTGAACGCGTGCTTGAAATTCAATCCTACCTCTCCGGCTTGAGCCGCAACTACGTTCAGTGCCTTGAGGACTGGGGTATTCCCCTGCAACTAAGACATACCGTCAAGAAGATCATCGGCAAAAACCGCGTCGAAGCCATTGAATCGGTCGCGGTCGATGACAAGTGGAATTTCATCCCCGGCACTGAAGAGATCATCCCTTGCGATACGCTTTTGCTCTCGGTTGGTCTCATTCCCGAAAATGAACTGAGCAAAAAAGCCGGCGTCTTGCTCGACCCCGTCACCGGCGGACCTTTTGTCGATGAACAGTACCAGACCAACGTGCCAGGCATCTTTGCTGCCGGCAACGTGGTTCATGTTTATGACCTGGTCGATTATGTTTCGATGGCTGGTTTCGAGGCTGGCAAGAGCGCGGCTAAATTTGCCCTGGCTGAAAAAGAACGCGCTGCCCGCTACATTCTCCTCAAAGCCGGCAAGAACGTCCGCTACATCGTCCCCCACAAGCTGGACAAAAAAGCCCTCGAAGAAGGCGATATCAGCCTGCAGATGCGCGTCACCCGACCCATCGAAGAAGATGTCTGGCTTGAAGTCCGGGGAGAAGATCACAGTATCGTCCGTCGCTCAGAACGCTATGTTCGCCCGGGTGAGATGGTCACCATCGTGCTCAAACCCAGCATGGCTGCTGATGTCGAAAAGACAAGTGTCCTAACCGTTGATATCTATCCAAAATCGGAGGCATAAGATGGAAGAAAAGAACTTTATCTGCACCAGTTGCCCAATGGGCTGCAAATTGATCGTCCGCATGGAAGGCGATGAGGTCATTAAGATTTTAGGGAATCGCTGCCGCAGAGGTGAGGCCTACGGTCGCCAGGAAGCGATCGCGCCGCAGCGCATGGTCGCGAGCACGGTCAAGATCCCCAATGGCTTCCATCCCCTACTGCCGGTTTACACCAAAGGCACGATCCCGAAGAGCAGGATAGGCGAGGTATTGGAGAAGATCCGGGCTGTCGAAGTCACCGCGCCCGTCAAAGCGGAAGATGTCATCATCGCCAACGTCATTGGCACCGGCGTGGACGTCATCGCCAGCCGCGATATGCCTGAAAAGTAAACGTACAGACCCTTTTAACCTTTCTTATTCGTTCAAAGACCTCGTGAGATCACGAGGTCTTTTTGTGAAGATGGATCTTTTATATAATCCATTTCTAGTGTTTCCCGTTTATGGTGTTTTCCAGGTCTGGTGTAGGTCGAAATTGAGAGAAAGGTTCACTGTTTGAATCTTTCTTTCAATTCGACATTCCCTAAGACAGTTCTATAAAAAATTGACTTTTGCCTGACTTGAACTGATACAGGAAGCTGTGGCTATAGGCCAGACATCGTGCCCTTTAGGTCTCGTGTATTTCGATCCGGTATATTTCAATTAATTCCAATATTCCGTGTTTATCTGCAAGGTTTCGATTGGCTGCCTCATGCCGGATTCCAAGAGAATCCGGCTTACTTATGTAGGTCGTAATTGAAAGAAAGGTTTTTTTGGAATCTTTCTCTCAATTCGATATTTCCATAAACATTACCCATAGAAACTTACTCCCTTCGATCCAGCAATTCTCATTCTAGCCTTGGGAAAACCATGTTCACTCGTGGTCTCCTGACCACGAGCCACATTATTTTGTCATACTGAGAATTGCTCCTTTCGATCTAATCTTCGAAGTTAAGCGTTATAATCTACAATTAGTGAGAAGGAGAGAACAATGATCCCAACCTTTCAAGAATTAATGCTTCCCTTGCTTAAGTTAGCCGCAGATGGAAAGACTCACGCTATTAGAGACGCTGTCGCAGTCCTTTCGGATCAATTCAACTTATCTGATGAAGAAAGACAAGAGATGATCTCCAGTGGCGTCCAGACCGTTATTGCCAACCGGATCAGTTGGGCTCGCACTTATATGAAAAAAGCAGGCTTGCTTATGGATCCACAAAAAGGCTATTTTAAGATCACAGAGGCTGGGTCATCATTATTGGCAGAAAATCCTGCTTATATAGATAACAAACTCCTTTCACGTTATCCCTCCTTCCAGGAATTTCAAAACAGACAGAAACCAAGCAAAGCCACCGAATCAACCAAAGGAGAAAACAACGCCACACCAGAAGAATTGCTGGAAGAAGCCTATCAAGAGATCCATGCGAATTTAGCGGATAATCTGCTTGAGACCATCATGAAGTCTTCTCCCTATTTCTTTGAACGCCTTGTGATCGATTTGTTGCTTAAGATGGGTTACGGCGGTTCTCACCGAGAATTGAGCCGGGCTGTTGGCAGATCTGGCGATGAAGGTATCGACGGCATAATTGACCAGGACCGTCTCGGTCTGGATCGGATCTACATCCAGGCCAAGCGATGGGACCCCTCCTCCGTTGTCAGTCGTCCGGAAGTTCAAAAATTCGCCGGCGCTCTTTTGGGTAGATTTGCAAAAAAAGGCGTTTTTATCACTACAGCCAGGTTTTCGGATCATGCCAAAACTTATGTTTCCAATTTGGATACAAAAGTGGTCCTGATTGACGGAAAACAACTCGCTGATTTCATGATCGAATATGGCGTTGGAGTCACTACTCAATCTGTCTACGAGATCAAAACCATCGACAACGACTTCTTCTCCGAGCCAGAGGAATAAACCTTCGTACCTTTTGTAGGTCAACTCTTATGTAGGTCGAAATTGAGAGAAAGATTCACAGTTTGAATCTTTCTCTCAATTCGACATTCCCGTTCTCGCGTGGCCTCCCGTCCACGCATGTTTGAATCCAAAACCTTATTGAAACATGTTTTTTCAATTTATTGTGCTCAGCCGAATGGTCAGGAGACCATGCTGGAACAGAGAACTATAAAGAGAATATAAACGTTCATACGTGGTCTCCCGACCACGTTTCCAGGATACGCCGATATACCTATCATTGTTTGCGCGCGGCCTCCTGTCCACGCGCGTGTTACTAGATTTAATCAAAAAGTTTATACCAAGTAATCAAGTTCAATCAAGCCAGGCTCTCCATACATGATCGTTTTTGCTGAAGAATATGGATAGTTTTCCGGTAATCCAACTAATCCTGCCCTTCGTGGATTATCGTGAATATAATCTACTTTCTGTTTATAAAATTCAAAACTATGAATAGCCTCCGCATGCCAACCCTCCTGCCAAAACATTCTCTTTCTATCGTTCATAAAATGGTTTTCCAATTGTTTAGCAAAAGGGGTATCTCCATTTTTAATGAATTCAATAATCCTTGTACCTGTAAACTTTCTTATTGATACCAATGCCCTTTTTAATTGATCATTGTCGTAATTCTTATTTGAAACAATCATATGAATGTGGCTTGGCATGATCACATAAGCATGTATAGCAAGATCCATTTCCAATTGCGTAAATTTCAAACTTTCAATAAGAATTGATCTGGCTTGCTCATAGGAAAACACTCTTATCCAATTAATTGCTGAAAAAGTGACGAAATAACAAAAGTGTTTGTCAACTATTGGAAACATTCTATTTGAGGTCATTCTGTAATTATATTCGTTTTGAAATTGAAAAATTAGACGTGTTCTTCCGATTTATTATCGTCAACCGCAGGGTCAGGAGACCCTGCTGGAACAAAACTTACCATGTTCGCGCGTGGCCTCCTGTCCACGCGCATAATCATTCACCTGTTCCACGGTGTTTATCCAAAAGCAAACTCATTTTCTGTTTTCAACTTAAGTAACCCGCAGGGGCTGGAGACCCTGCGGGAACATAAAACCTGCCTATCCGCTTGCAGAGCATATTGCAATACATAATTACAATATTCGATCTCTGTGAAAAATCAAGACTTTTTGTCTGTCTTCAACTGATATAGGAAAGCGATCACCAAAGGCACGAGCGTGGTGATCGCGATGATCCAAATAAGATAGTTGATTTGAGTGATCTCGAGAAAAAACATCGTATTCGCAGCCATTAATCCCAAAAACGAACCGACTTGCATTGAGATAGTGGCAACGTTCATCATCGCTTTCGAGCGTTGATCAGCTTCCTGTTTTGGCAACTTACGATATTTGCGGCTAAAGAAGGAAAAGGAGCTTTCTGACATCGCCGCGGAGTAAGCCATATTTGCGAAGACTGATGTGTTGATAAAAACGATCGCAACGATCATGTAAACCAATCGAATATTGGTGTCAAGGCTCGGATGAAACAACGCCTGAACCGCCAAAGCCGCTCCCAATGAAATGTTCAGGAATAATAAGACCTTTTTTACCATATCTCACTCCGCATCTTTCAGTTATTTTACCTGCTTTTCCTCACAATATGCCGTCTAACCCAAGGCAAACGCATCTAAATTACCTAAATCAAGCTTCCATGAGGATTTTTCGGCATGTCTCATGCCTATTTCACTATGTTAAACATGATATACGTGGTGGTATTGCCTGATTGTCATCGCGAGGAGCCCTCTAGGGCGACGTGGCGATCTGCCTTAGAGCTCTTGCTATACAAAAATGGAGTGGAAAACTGATTAACTGCAGATTGCCACGCCCCTTGCGGGGCTACTAATGACATATCTCTTAGAGCTTATGTAACTTTTGCACCCATTTCTCCCCAAGCTTGGCAAAAAGATAAGAAAATTTTAGTATATGCGCTTGATGTTAGTAATAATCATCTTTATTTAGATGCTTTTGCCCTGTCGTCTAACCAATATTCAAATATCCCATTAAAAAACAATGGTGGCGAATTTGCCACCATTGTCCATTATTTGCAAAACGATAGAGGCTTAGCCCATGGTCAAAGCCATGACGGCTTTTTGCGCGTGCAGGCGGTTCTCAGCCTCATCATAAACAACCGAGTTAGGACCCAAAATGACCTCATCCGTAACCTCGATGTTGCGGTCGGCGGGCAAGGGATGCATATAGATCGCGTCCGGTTTACCCAGTTCCAGACGGCGTTGGTCCATGATCCAATCTTTGTAAGAATCCTGCAATTCCTTACCCTTGGCAGGGTCGGCTGTCGTCAGCAAGGGACCCCAGCTCTTGGCGTAGATCACGTCCGCGTCCTTCATGCCCTCGTCCATATCATGAACGATCTCGAAAGAGGTGCCCCATTTTTTAGCTTCGTCAGCAGCCTGTTGTTCGATCTCAGGCATCAACGGGAATTCTTTCGGATAAGCCAGGGTAACGTCCATCCCAAAGCGCGGCATCTGGATGATCAGCGATTGCGGCACGGAGATTGGCTTGAGATACGAAGCCGCGTATGCCCAGGAAACAACGATCTTCTTTTTCTTCAGATCGCGCCCCTTCTTTTCCATAATCGTCATCAGGTCAGCCAGACACTGGAAAGGATGATAAATATCGCACTGCATGTTCAAAACGGGCACACGGCTTGCCTGCGCGACCTCGTTGAGGTAAGTGTTGCCTTCCAGCCAGTCGCAATGGCGGATCGCGATTCCGTCAAAGTAACGACCGTAGATCTCACCGATCTCCTTCGCGGTGTCTCCGTGGGATATCTGGGTAGTGCTGCTGTCGATGAAAGCGCCGTGCCCACCGAGTTGAGCCATGCCCGCTTCAAAAGAACCGCGCGTGCGCGTGCTGCTGAAGAAGAAGAGCATCGCCAGAACTTTGTCCCGCAGGTAAGCATGCGGCTCATTGAGCGCGCGTTTGCGTTTGAGGTCCCAGGCAACGTCCAGAACGGTTTCGACCTCTTCTTTAGAAAAATCTAAGTCGCCGATTAAATCCCGACCATGTAAAAAGGTTTGCATTTTTCTCTCCTTGTGAATTGTTTTGCTTATTATAACCAATCATTGCCATTTCAGAGAGGGGTTCGCAAAGACCAATGTGATGGTCTTTCAGTATCCAAATTTGAAAATATCGGGAACAACACCCATACCAAAAGTCGCGAGCCCCATTCTATACATAGCCCTGGCATGAATGCGGTCATGCCAGAGAAATCGTCTCAACACCTTTGGTATCGACCATTGTTCCCCATAGCTGCCGTCATACACCTTCCCCGATAAAAAGTTACCCCTTGATTCCAATGCCTCAAATCCGCGCGAACGGTTTTCCAGGATCGTCCCCTCATTTGACACATCCAGGCCGATCTCACCCCAGTAATACGCGTTGACATTTTTGGTGTGGATATACATTTCCGACGCCGTCCGTGGGACTGCCCCGTAAAAGGTCTTTCTTTCGGGCAAAACACTTTGATCCTTATCCGGGAAGGAGTTATAGAGTCTAAGAAAATCATTGGCGGATTTGAGTACCAGTGGTTTTAACCGCGTATATTGCTCAATTGACAGATCTTCTGTTTCTGTCTCAAACAAGACGTCGCTGTCGGCATCTTTAATGCAAAGGTCGCTTACTTTTTCCTGAGTGATCATTGCTCCAATAGAAGATGGCGGGGTTTCTCCTATCCAAAGAAACCAGGAATTTACTTCCATCGGCATTTTACTTAGAGCCTCTTCTTTTGAAGCTCCCCGGGTAAAAGCGCCAATAACATTGCTTGCATACAGCAGACTGTCATTATTATTATGTTCCCAGACACAGTGGACGATCATTTTTTCTTTCTTAACAAACAGAGCCTTCCTTCCGGAAGGCTCCGACATACATTTTCACGTTTACGGGATCAAGCTTGGAATGATCGCGTAAAACTCGGTCGCCTTGACGACATCATCCAGCCTGACGCTGTCCATCACGGTATGGGCAGTCACCTCGTCGCCAGGCCCAAAGCCGATCGAAGGAATATTTGCCTTGCCAGCCCAATAAATACCATTGGTGCTGAACGACCACTTGCCAGCCGGCTCATAGTCCAGACCGATCAGCTCGCGTGCCTTCAAACCAGCCTGAACCAGATCGTGATCTTCCTCTAAAACCCATGCGGGGAAATACTTTTCGACCGGGAAAACGAAACCGGTATAAGAAGGCTCATCATAAAAGAGCGCCTCGACGGTCACACGATCCTTAAATTCTTCAGGGATCAAGGCTTCCACCTGCGCGATAGCTTCTTCTTCGGTCTCGCCGAAGGTCATGCGCCGGTCAATGAAGATCACCGCTTCATCAGGCACAGCGTTGATGCTGGGGGTCTTAACAGTCATATCCGAAACTGTGATCTTGCCGTGACCCAGGAAGTCGTGATCGCCCAAAGAGGGTTCGAGGTCACGAATTCCCTCAATAACGGGGAGCAGCAGGTAAATGGCGTTGATACCGACATGATTGCTGGCTGCGTGGGCGGAAACACCCTTTGCGACCACTTTCATCTCGAGGCGACCTTTGTGTCCGCGGTAGACCTGCATCTTGGTCGGCTCACCGATGATCACAAAATCGGGTCTAATACCGGGGTCAACTTCCACAAAAGTATTGGGGGCGATACCATCGCACCATTCTTCCATATTGCCAAAATACCAGGCTGTCCAGCCATCTAGCAATCCCAGATCACGGGCAAAGGACATGCCGTAGACCATGCCAGGGGTGGAGCCTTTTTCGTCGCAGGCACCGCGGGCATAGAGGACGCCGTCCTCAATTTTGCCTTCAAAAGGATCCCACTGCCATTCGTCAGGATCACCGATACCGACCGTATCAATATGCGAGTCGAAAACGATCGTGCGCGGGCCATCGCCAATTCGACCCAAAATGTTGCCCATTTTGTCAAAACGTACTTCATCAAAACCTAATTTGCGCATTTCTTCAGCAATGCGCTCGCCAACCGGGCCGATCAGCGATTCATAGCTGGGGATAGCGCAGATCTCTCGCATGAAGCGGATAAGATCCTCCCTTTTTTCTTCCGTTTTTTGATGGATTTTGTTGATGATTTCTTGTGGGACCATTTTTCTCCTTTTTTCTTATCCTTCTCCGTTTAGGATGCGGATATATTATAATTAGTCTGACTAAAATCCTTCTTTATCTAATTTTTTAAAACAAGTGAGTAATTATGGATATCTTATCATCGAAAACAATTACTGGCAATTTATTCAGGAAGCCCGAACTCAACTGGGGCATTCTTGGCACCGCCCGAATCAACGAGAAAGTTATTCCGGCAATTCAAAACGCGAAGCACAACAATGTACAGGCGATCGCCAGCCGTGATCTCACCCGTGCCCGCGCTTTCGCCGACAAAGTCAATGTTCCGGTCGCCTATGGTAGCTACGACGATCTGCTTCGGGATGTCAACGTCAACGCGGTCTATATCCCCTTGCCCAATCATGAACACATGCCCTGGACGATCAAAGCCCTGCAGGCTGGCAAACATGTGCTGGTCGAGAAACCCTTCGCGCTTAGCGCCGATGAGGCCCAGCAAATGGTCGGGACAGCCATTGAGAAATCGCTGGTGTTGATGGAAAACTTCATGTACCGCTACCACCCACGCATCCCAAAAGCGGTCGAAATGATCAAAAAGGGCGAGATTGGAAAAGTACGTTTCATCAACAGCAGTTTCACCTTTCCACTCGAAAACCCGGATGACATCCGGCTCGTGCCTGGTTTGGGCGGCGGTGCGCTTTATGATCTGGGCTGCTATTGTGTGAATTTTCAACGCCTGATGCTGGGGCGCGAACCGATCGCAGTTCAGGCACGCTATCATGAAGGCGGCTCAGGTGTCGATCTGCAAATGCTTGCTAGCCTGGACTATGGCGATCAGATCTACGGCACCTTTGAGGTGGCATTCAACGCCAGCCGTCAGCAATTCGCCCGAATTATCGGCACAGAAGGCATTATGACCCTCGACTGGCCCTTTAATCAGGGTAACAAAGGAGTCTCGATCCTGGTGGAGCACGGCGATGACCACACCAGGACAAACTATCGCAGTGAGAATACCTACCAAAACCTGATCGAGCACTTCTATCAGGTCGCGGTGCGCAAGGAAAAACCACTTTATTCGCTTGCCGACGCGGTCAAAAATATGGTCGTGATCGACGCCCTTTTCCAATCCGCGATCGAAGATGGAAAATTGGTGACATTGACCAGATAGTAGGACAAGTTAAGTATGGACGGGGCTAAGCGTCCGCGAAGTAGCGCTTGTCCCCGTCCGCTTCCTCTTCATATCAAAGTGGTCGTCTTCAATTTTCATTAAAAGAACAAGCCCCTCTAACGAAGGGCTTGTTTGTCTGTTGCTTAAAATATTAGGGTTGCGGTGTGCTTGTCCGGGTTGGGGTTGAACTTGGAACCGGAGTAGCGATATTCGCCGGAACTTTCAGCAGATCGCCAATGTTCAGTGGCGTTGTTTCGGACAATAATGGAGTGATATGATTGGCAGTCCGATAGCGATTCGTCTCAGCGATGATCTGTGGAATCGTTGAACGGAAGAACTGCGCTACCGATGCCAAGGTCGCTCCAGGTTCGACATAGTAATCGATGATCGTTCCGGGTGCCAGATCAGTTGGTACCGGCGTTGAAGTCGGCATTTCCATCCAGCCCGGTGGGATCTTGATAACCTGACCCTCGCGAATAATACAGGGTTCGCCCAAAGCGATGTTGTTGACATACAGCAACATCTCCAGGCTGACCTTGAACTTTTCCGCAACAGCGAAGCAGGTAAAATCTTCTGCCTGCACAATGTAATCAAAAGGCCCGTCCAGGGTCGCGGTTGGGGTAATTGTAGGTGTCTCTGTCGGCGTGCTTGTGATCGTGGCCGTATTTGTCGGAGTCACCGGCGTTGGGGTAAAGGTCATGGTTGGAGTAGGAGTCTTGGTGCTGAACAGCGAAATTCCTCCGCCGTCACCAATAACACCAGTCGCCCAGAGTACGATCAGGACCAGACCGACCAGCACCAGCAATGCCGCCAGCGCGATCAGGATCGACTTGTTATTGCGTCGCTTTTTTCGGTAGGAAGATAATAAACTTCCAGAACTTTTCTTTGCCATAATTTCCTTCCTTATATCATGCGTAAATGCAGAAAGGTGAATCTCCTGATTTTGATTTCAGTTAACTTCATTCTTAAGTATACCATTTTTGAGCATTGTCAAGAAATGCTCGCCATGTTCGCCAACGATCCCGTCTTATGAACGGACATGATCGAAAGATCACGTCCGAACCTAAAAAGATATAAGCCTTATCCTTCTGCTTTACGGCGCAATTCGTCTTCCACGATCTGAATGCCGGCGGAAGAGCCAATCCGGTTTGCTCCGGCTTCGACCATCCGCATAGCGTCTTCATAACCGCGAATACCACCGGCGGCTTTCACGCCCATCTCCGCACCAACGACGCTGCGCATCAAGGCGACATCTTCCACGGTCGCGCCACCGGTGGAGAGACCGGTAGAGGTTTTCACAAAATCCGCTCCGGCTTCTTTCACCAACAAACAAGCGGTTACTTTTTCATCCTCGGTGAGAAGGCAGGTCTCGATGATCACCTTAACAATCGCGCCGCCCTCGTGAGCAGCCATAACAACACCACGAATATCACGCGCGACAGCCAGCAGATTACCCGCTTTCAATTCACCAATGTTCATGACCATATCAATTTCAACAGCGCCATCCTTGACAGCTCGTTTGGTCTCGCTGATCTTGGTCTTTGTCGCCATCGCGCCCATAGGGAACCCGACCACACCGCAAGTCTTGACCTGGCTGCCTTCCAAAAGCTGCTTGCAATGTTTGACCCAATAGCCATTCACGCAAACCGCCCCAAAGCCGTATTCAATGGCTTCCTGGCAAAGCTTGGTAATTTGATCGACAGTCGCATCCGCCTTGAGTAGCGTATGATCGATCATTTTCGCCAATTCACTTTTACCCTCACGTTCCGGGTTCACATCCTGAGCAAAAACGCGCATTATTTGTCCTTTTTCGTCAAAAACGGTAGTAATCTGTTTTCCTTTATAGCTTGAAACTTTCTCACAACTTTGAGGAGTTTTTTCTTCATCAGTCATTTGATACTCTCCTTTGATCGTTTTCCAAACACAATTCAGCTTGCGAATGGCACAATTTGGTTTATGATTACATAAAAGTCCGTAAACTACCACGGGAGATTAATCATAACGAAACTGCCATGAAAAGTCCAGAAACATTGACCGCAACTGCTATCGCGCATCCAAACATAGCCTTTATTAAATATTGGGGGAATCGCGATGACTCTTTACGCCTGCCCTGCAACTCCTCTCTTTCCAGCAATCTGGCAGGGCTTGAAACACGCACGACTGTCCGTTTTGACCCATCATACACAGAAGATCGCTTCAGCCTTGCGGGAGAAGTTCAGGAAGGCGCTTCCTTAAAACGAGTATCCGATTTTCTGTACCTTGTAAGAAGCATGGCACAACGCAATATCTACGCGCAGGTGGACAGCGCGAATAACTTCCCTGCCGGTGCCGGAATTGCTTCATCGGCCTCAGCCTTTGCCGCGCTGGCACTTGCAGCCTCAACCGCCATTGGATTACGCCTTTCCGAAAGTCAGCTTTCCCGTCTTGCCCGGCGCGGTTCCGGCTCCGCCAGCCGTTCCATCCCGGACGGTTTTGTTCAGTGGCAAGCGGGGGAGGGCGACACGGACTCTTTCGCTTACTCGATCGCGCCAGCTGACCATTGGGAACTGATCGACCTGATCTGCGTGCTCGACACCGGTCACAAAGCGGTTGGCTCAACCGCCGGGCATGCCCTCGCTCACACGTCGCCCTTACACGCTTTACGTCAGGAACGTGTCTCGGAACGCGTCGAACTTTGCCGCAAAGCCATCCTGGAGCGGGATTTTGCCCTTTTCGCGGAGGTTGTTGAGGAAGATTCAGAATTTATGCACGCGGTCATGCGCACCAGCACTCCCCCGCTAATCTATTGGCTGCCTGAGACCGAGATCGTCCTCTGGCAGGTCAAACAGTGGCGCAAAGCAGGACGCGCGCTCTGCTGCACGGTCGATGCCGGACCCAATGTGCATGTCCTGACGCTAAAAAATGAAGTTGAATGGGCGCTGCAGGAGCTCGGCAAACTCCTTGGTGTCAAACAGATCTATCAGGCTGGGGTTGGTCAAGGCGCGCGGCTGGTTGAGAATAAATAAGAAGGGCAAGTTTCCACATTGTGTACTTTGGGGACTTATGCCCTATAGGTGCTGTCACATCCACCCAAAATACCAAAAGCATTTTTCCATGCCATGTGTTGGCATATGTAGATCACGGATCTAATTTCTCAACCCCAACTCAATTTTCGTCTGTTCCCAAAACGACTATAATAGAGCCCATGAAAAGATCGATCTTATTCCTTATGCTCATTCTGCTTTGCCTGATGGCGCATACCGCTGTTCAGGCGCAGGCTTCCACCCCCGTTTATCAGGGTGTGATCGTTTCCACCCCGAACGCGGACGGCTCGATCTATCATTACGTGGTCTACGGCGACACGCTCTGGAACATTGCTGAAGCCTACGGTGTCTCTCCCCGCGATATCATGATCCTCAACGGCAACAGTCCTGACGCCAACGAAGTCTACGCCGGCACCTATCTCCTCATTCGCAAAGCCAATACCCCGACCCCCTATGTCGAATTAAGCCCCACGCCAGTGGAACATACCCCGCGACCAACCCTTAACCAGCCCAGCCGTACGCCCATCCCCAGCAATACCCCGCTGCCAACTGCCACCGCCACGCCGCCTCCCAGCCTCAGCCAACGCGTTTTTGGCAACAGCCAACACGTTGGGCTGACCATGATCAGCATCAGCCTGCTTGGCATCATCCTGGTGGTCATTTTCGGCTTCCTGCGAAAATCCAACTAAATATCGCTTACAATACAAGCCTTATGCTTTTGTTTGGAAGCCGCTCTGGCAAAGGTATAATTTGAGGGAATTATTATGGCTACGATTAGAAAAACCATTACTGTATATGCTGGATCTGCAGACAATCTTGACCAGGTTTTCATGGACGCCGCCTACGCGCTCGGCAAGGCTATCGCCACTCAGGGGCGGCAGCTCGTTTTTGGTAGCGGAAAAACCGGTCTGATGGGCGCGGTTGCCAGAGGAGCAATGGACCATGGCGGCGAGGTCATAGGGGTCATCAATGACGACCTAAACCTACCTGAACTGGTCTTTGACCAACTGACCCGCATTGAAGAAGTCGCCAACATCCAGATCCGTCAGGCACGCATGAACGAGCTGGGAGACGCATTCATCGCCCTCCCCGGTGGATTCGGCACCTTATATGAAGTCCTCGAAGCGCTCACCTGGGCACAGATCGGTCATCACACAAAACCGATCGGCTTTCTCAATGTTCAGGGTTATTATGACCCCATCCTGACCATGCTGGATCATGCGATCGATAAGAATTTTATTTACCCCGAACATCGGGGGCTTTACAGGGTTTCTGAGGATCCGCTTGAACTTCTGCGTATCCTGGATGAATTTACCCCACCCGAAAATATGAACCGCTGGCTGGTGCGCGAATGATCAAAACACTTTTTATTGACCTTGACGACACTGTCTACCCACCCAACAACGGCATTTGGGAGCTTTTGGGCGAGCGCATTGTTGATTACATGCGTGACGTTGTCGGCATCCCCACGGATGAGATCCTCTACATCCGTGAACACTTCCTCGAAAAATACGGCTCGACCATCAATGGCTTACGGAAGGAATACGGCGCTGACTTGCACGACTATCTTGAATATGTGCACGATGAAAATCTTTCCCCTTTTATCCAAAATGACCCGGAGTTGCGCCTGGCATTGGAGTCGCTCCCACAGGAGAAATGGATCTTCACCAACGCCAGCAAAAGCCATGCTGAACAGGTACTGGGCTTGCTGGGCATTCGCGATTTGTTTCTGGGGATCATCGACCTGGAAGATACCGACCCCTACTGCAAGCCCCACAAAGGCGCTTTTGAGAAAGCCTTCGCCCTGGCAAACAACCCCAAAGCGGAGGAAAGCCTTTTTGTTGACGATCGTGTTAACAACCTCAACACAGCCCAAACGCTCGGGATCTATACATTATTGGTCTCCGCAAATCACATCGATGATTGCGACCATCCTCAAATCAAAAAATTATCGGCTTTGCCAGCCTTTTTGACAAAGCTGGAGAGTACAATCAAGAAATAGTTTTGTTCTGAATGGAGAATTATGGAAAATAAAGGATTACGCTCATGCCTGTTAGCTTTCGCTCTGATAGCGCTACTGGTAGTAACATTTTTTGGCGGTTTTGTCATCGGCAGCATCATGCCCCGCAACCCCTTACGGGAGGCGCTCGGTTTAGGCTATACCCCTACTGATATCGTCAACCCCATCCAACCGACTAAGGACGTCTCATCAGGTGATGTCTCACCAACACAAATTGTGCAAGCCACCACACCCGAAGAGCTGGACGAGCTCTTCAAGCCCTTCTGGGAAAGCTGGGACCTCTTGCACAAGAATTATGTTGACCAGCCTTTGGATGATCTCACCCTGATGCGGGGTGCCATTCAGGGCATGCTGGCTGCCACGGGAGACAAGCACACCTCCTATATGGATCCCCAGCAATTCCAGCAGGCGAACGCTGAAATGGAAGGCGAATACACCGGCATCGGCGCCTGGGTAGACACATCCGGCGAATATGTTGAAGTGATCTCGCCGATGAAAGGTTCCCCGGCCGAAGCCGCTGGTCTGCGCGCCAAAGACCTGGTCATTGCCATTAATGGCGAAGATATGACCGGCGTGCCTGGCGACCTGGCACTGAAGAAGATCCTTGGGCCAGCCGGCGAACCTGTAACACTCACCATCCGACGCGGAGAAGAGACCCTTGATCTTACGATCATCCGTGCCGTGATCCAGGTTCCAGTAGTGGATTATGAGATGCTGGAAGGAAACATAGCCTATGTCGCCCTGCATACCTTCAATGAGCAGGCAACCTCTCAACTGCGCGCTGCCTTAAAAGAACTGATGGCGCAAAATCCAAAGGGACTCATTTTTGACCTGCGCAGCAACGGCGGCGGCTATTTGATCACTGCCATTGAGGTCAGCTCTGAATTCATCGCCGACGGCGTCATCATGTACGAAGAATATGGTGATGGCAGTCGTGATACTTATACCGCTACGGGTGGTGGTTTGGCAACCAAAATTCCATTAGTTGTTCTGATCAATGAAGGCACCGCTTCCGCTTCCGAAATTACCGCTGGGGCAATTCAGGATTACGACCGCGGCACCCTGATCGGTGTGACCAGCTACGGCAAAGGCTCAGTTCAAAACTGGATCCCACTGCGAACCGAAGATGGCGGCGTGCGCATCACGATTGCGCGCTGGATCACCCCCAACGAACACCAGATCAGCGACATCGGTCTCACGCCTGATATCGTTGTCGAATATACCCTGGAAGATTATGAAGCCGGTATCGATCCGCAGTTGGATGCCGCGATCGAATTCTTCAACAACAACTGATCTTCAACCAAGGATAATTAAGAAAAACTGCCGGTCGTATTGCCGGCAGTTTTCTTTTGACTCTTTACTTTTTATCTAACCAAAAAGCTCGTGCTTGCGCTTGCGGGCAGATAACCGTTCTTCGTTACTGTTGCTTCGAGAAGATAGGTGCCATAACCTGTCTTACGGGCATTGATCCGGTAGCTGAATGTATAAACTCCATTGGAACGGGTTGTTCCGGTGAAGGTCGTTCGGGTGCCATTGGCAGTCGTGAGCAAGACACTAACACTTGCTGATTCGACAGGAGCACCATTTTGATCTACCACCGTTACCGTGCCGTATACCCGGAAAAAGTTGAAATAAGTTGAGGCGTTGGTAGTGATCGTCGCGGAGAGCGCCTGGGTTGCGCTTGATTCCGTGACATTTACCGTGACCTGTTGGCTGGCTGTCAAACCGCCGCTGTCAACTACGCTTGCCTCCAGAGTATGAGTGCCGACAGGCAGATCGGATTTGGTGAAGGATGCGCCGTTATACAGGACACTGCCGTTCAGTTTCCAAACGATCGAGCCACTCAAATTGCCGTCTTCAGCGTCACTGGCACTGGCTGTAAAAGTGATCGGGTCGCCGACTGTATAGCTGCTGTTATTGGCAGGACTGCTGATCGCCAGCGTTGGGGCTGTATTTTCGATTGGCGGAGTTGTTCCAACAAGGAAATCAACAGCTGCTTTGGCTTGCACCAAACCATAACCGTAATAAACATCACGTCCAGCTGCGCCAAGATCAAGCGCTGTCGTAGTCAACGCTTCGCGGATTTCAACGTTGGTCTTATTTGGTGCCGCGCTCCAAACCAGGGCTGCGACCGCGGACACGTGAGGAGTCGCCATGGAAGTACCATCATAGTACTCATAGCCGCTGGCTGGTTGAGTAAAGGAACTGGAAACAGTGGCTGTCTGACCTAATCTATTGGCAACCAAGAATTGTCCGGCTTCCTGGCTAAGTGAAACACCGATGATGGAAGAGCTATTGCCATCACCCAGAGTTCCCCCGAAATCGCCTGGCACATTGTTGTAAACAATGGCTGCAACGCCGCCGCTGTTTTTAACATTATTCACTTTTGTGAAGAAGTCATACTCACCGCGCTGGCACAGAACTACCTTGCCGCTCCATGAACCGGTGGTTCCACAAAGCCCACCATCGGCCAGGGCGCCGCTGGCAGTACCGCGGGCAGAATATTCGAGATGTCCACCGTTGTATTCGACGCCGCTAACAGTAACTTTGTTGGTATCGAGATAGGGTACAGTCGATAATACACTGACGCCCGGCGCGGCAATTTCGACCTGATTGTTATATTGGGAGAAACTCGCCCAATTCATGTTGGAATCTACCGCAGCCACAGACATGACCGAGGTATATGAAGCGGGATAGGAAAGCGCGGTATTACCACTATTCCCTGCTGCCGCGATGCTGAGCACACCGGCATTGTAAGCATTCTGGAATGCCGTGTTTTCCGCACGAACATACCTTGAGCCTCCCAGGCTCATGCTGACCACATTCGCGCCAGCATTCCGACAGCGGCTGAGAGCATCCACCAGATTGGAAGCGTAAGTTGCCTGACCGGAATCGTTAAAGAATTTAACGATGTAAAGATTGACCGTTCCAGGGGTCACACCGACAACACCATAAGGGTTGTTTTCGGCAGTAATGGTACCGCCAACGTGCGAGCCGTGACCGTTGCCATCGCGCGACCAATCGTCATCAACCTGTGAATAGCCACCGACTGCGTTGGGCAGGTCTTCATGACCCTGATAGTAACCGGAGTCAATGATACAAAGCGTGCGGTTCGCTCCGGTCGGAGCGCCGGTATCCACAACGCCATCGCGATTTGCATCCCATACATCGCGCGCCTGGACCAGATCAATACCGTAAGGAACAATTTGTCCGGTTTGCTCCAATACGGAGTAAGCTTCACTGGTCACCTGAGATTCCATGCTTCGGATCGGATAACGCAGCGCGTCCTCCTCAACATCAATAACAAAGGGGTTATTGAGAATACCATTGAGGGCGGCGGCAGGAACACTGACCACATAGGCACCCAGTTCAGGGAAGTCATAATGGACCTTGGCGCCATTGCCGGTTAACATCTTAAGCACGTCTGGTCCGCTGCTGTCTTTATAACTAACCCAAATTCGGGCGGTTTCGGGTGGATCAGCCACGACTGGGCTGGCGACGCTGGCTAAGAGCATCAGGATAAGGGTAAAAACGATTAAAACTTTTTTGTGTGACATTAGATCTCCTTAAATAAATTGTGGTACATAAAACAATAATAAAAAGGGATGCAGTTTCATGGACGGATTTCCATGAATTATAGAATTATACACATAATTATTAAGATTTGATTTAGAAAACGCAAAAATTGAAAAATTGCCTGAATCCCCCAAGGCATTACCTCACCTGTGTATAATGAGAAAAAAGCCTCAAAGGAGGGCATATGACCGAAAATATTCCCCGCTGGGATCTCAGCAATATTTACAAAAGCCTCGATGACCCACAACTAAAACAGGACCTTGTCGCTGTACAGGACGATGTCGCAAATTTAACCGCATTTTTTGAAAGCGAACTTTTACCACTTCAGGACGCCCCTGCTGGCGCGGAAAAACTCAACACCCTTTTGAGTCAATTGGTTGACAGCTTGAATGCTCTGTTTGTCAAAGCCAGCACGATCGGCTCTTACCTTTACGCCATTACCAGCACCGATTCCTTTGACAAAGCCGCCGAGCAGCTCCAGTCAAAATTCCACATCGGACTCCTGCCCCTTCAGAACCTCAACACGCGCATTGTCGCCTGGCTGGGCAAGATCGCTGATCAGCTGCCAGAGGCGCTTGAGCTGCCCGGTTCCGCGCGCGAACACGCTTTCATCCTGCGCGAGTACGCCGAGCAAAGCCAGTATCAGATGAGCGAAGCTGAAGAAGAGCTCGCCAATGAGCTTTCCCTTTCAGGCGGTTCCGCATGGGGCAACCTGCAGGGCACGCTCACCTCTCAAAAAGAGGTTCAGTTTGAACTTGACGGCAAATTGCAGACCCTGCCCCTGCCTGCCCTGATCAACCTGCGCAGTCACCCCTCGGCCGATGTTCGCGAGCGCGCCTACAAGCTCGAAATGGCAACCTTTGAAGAGATGAAAGAGGCCCTGGCTGCCTGTCTGAACGGCGTTAAAGGTGAGGTCAACACGCTCGACCGCAAACGTGGACGCGAGGACTGCCTGCACTCTTCCCTCGATATGGCACGCATCGACCGCGCGACTCTGGAAGCGATGATCGAAGCGATCAAGGACGCCTTGCCCATGTTCCGTGATTATTTCCGCGCCAAAGCCAAACTGCTTGGAACCGAAAAACTGCCCTGGTGGAGCCTTTTCGCCCCCGTTGGCAGCGTTGACAAGACCTATACCTTTGAAGAAGCCAAAGAACTTATCCTGAGCAACTTTGCCAGCTTTTCTCAGGAAATGGCGGATTTCGCACAAAACGCCTTCGAGAAAAACTGGATCGACGCCCTGCAGCGCCCCGGCAAACGCGGCGGTGCCTATTGCATGGGCGTTGAAGGCACCAAAGAAAGCCGCATCATGTCCAATTTTGACGGCTCTTTCGACCAGGTCATGACGCTCGCCCACGAACTTGGGCACGGCTGGCACAATTACTGCGCTTTCCAGGCAAACAAAAATCCCTTGCAAACGCAAACGCCAATGACCCTGGCAGAAACCGCCTCGATCATGTGCGAGACGATCGTTTTCAACGCCTTGCTCAAACAGATCGATGACCACGCCACTGAATTAGCCGTTCTTGAGACCTCCATTTCCAGCGACGCCCAAACAATTGTCGATATCTACTCACGTTTCCTCTTCGAACACGAGGTCTTTGAACGCCGCAAGAGTTCCACTCTTTCTGCTGACGAGATCAGCGAGATCATGCTCCAGGCGCAGCGCGATAGCTATGGCGACGGCATCGACTCCGAGGTGATGAACAAATTCGCCTGGACCTGGAAGCCGCACTATTACAGCACTGGCATTTCCTTCTATAACTATCCATACGCCTTTGGCAACCTCTTCGCCAAAGGCTTGTACGCGATCTATCAGGAAAAAGGCGCTGCCTTTGTCGAAGACTACAAAGCCCTCCTGGCGAGCACTGGCGAAGCGTCTGCTGCAGACCTTGCAGCCCGCTTTGGCATCGACATCCGCACCAAAGCCTTCTGGGCCGCCTCCCTCGCCCAGATCGTCCCACAGATCGAACGCTACAAGCAGCTTTAGATCCATGCGCATTTCCTGAATACCAATGTACGGATGGGACTTGTCCCCATCCGTACATTTATTAACACATCCCTCTTTATTCAACATCCCAACCCTTCTCCAGCTTGGACAGGAATGCCTTAAATGAAAAAACAAGGGTTTTGGAATGATAAAATAGAAATAATGAGCAGGTCAAATCACCAGGCAAAGAGTTCTAAGGATACCGGAATTGAAAACAGTAAGAAAGTCAAGTATTTTCCCTGCGGATAAAAATGAGGTTTTTCGTCGCCTTCTGGAATTGAAGACGCTGCGGCATGTGGCATATCCATACGCGACATTCACACCCGTAGACGGTAAGGAAGACATGAAATGGGAGCCAGGCAGCACATCCAGCTTCCATTTTCGCCTTTTCGGGTTTATTCCCCTCGGTATTCATACAATCAATGTCATCCGCTTCAGTCTCGAAGAAGGCATGTACACCCACGAAGCAAATAAGTTTGTCCCCGTCTGGAACCATGAGATCATCCTCGAGGACATGCCCGACGGAAAATGCCGCTATACGGATATTGTCGAGATCGACGCGGGCTGGAAGACCATTTTCGTATCGCTTTGGGCAAACTGCTTTTATGCTCACCGACAGAAGAAGTGGATCAAGTTGTTAAATAAAGAGAATTGATAGGATAAAACATGAATTTTGACTTTTCGTACGTAGGTCTGATCTTTCTTTCCATGCTGACAATTCCAAACCTTATTTGGACCAGGAATAAACCAAAGGATTATGAGAAATATGTCCAAAAAGAGAATAAAGTGCTTTTCGCCTTCGAACGGATCGGTCAGGTTCTGGTGACCTGCACGGCACTCATCTTTTCTGACTTTAATCTTAAGCCCTGGTCAAACTGGTCCTGGTGGCTGGTGGCAGCATTTGTTTTGATGCTGCTTTATGAGCTCAGTTGGATCCGCTATTTCAGGAGCGAAAAAACAATGCGGGACTTTTACAGCAGCTTCCTCGGCGTCCCTGTCTCCCTCGCCACACTGCCTGTTTTGGCATTTTTCCTTTTGGCGATCTATGGCAGGAACATCTTTCTCGGTATTTCCATCATAATCCTCGGGATTGGTCACATCGGCATCCACCTGATGCACAAAAAGGCAATTAAATCAAACGCTTGAGATTGTGTACATATTGACCCAAAAAATCACCTAAATAGATCTCGAACTCGCGTTGACTAATCCCTCGCCAACGGGTATAATTTTCGGTCGCCAGATAACCGTCTGGTAAATTTATGGGCGAGGGTAACCCTGAAAGAAGGGTGAGAGGCGCCCGGAGGAAAAATGACTACAACTCACGACGATATTACTATCAAAATTGAAAAACGCACCGTTACCGGCAAGCAGGTTAAACAACTGCGCCGCCAGGGCATTCTGCCTGGTGTGGTCTATGGTCACAAGATCGATTCCTATCCCGTTCAGATGGATCGCCATTCGACCGCCCTGCTGATGCGTTCCATCACCCCTACCACGCTGGTGACGCTTGACCTGAACGGCAAGAAAACCAAAGTCATCGTTCGCGAACGCAATTACGATGTCGTTACTGGCAACCTGCTTCATCTTGACTTTTTGGCCATTTCAATGACCGAAAAACTGCGCGCCTTTGTCGCCATCGAATTGGTCGGTGAAGCACCTGTGCTCGATGCCGTTCCTGGTTCAATCATCAACCATGTTTTGAACGAGATCGAGATCGAAGCCCTGCCCGCTGACATGCCGGAAAGGATCGAAGTCGATATCAGCAAACTGGAAACCGCGGAAGACCTGATCAACGTCGCGGATCTCGATCTGGGCGATAAGATCACAGTCCTGACTGATGAGACCGAACTGGTCGTTTCTGTTTCCTACGTTGCCGAAGAGACCGAACCGGAAGATCTCGAAGACGTATCCATGGAACCGGAAGTTATGGAAAGAGGCAAGAAAGACGAAGAGGACGAGGAATAATCCCCTCAACCACTCGGAAGCTTGTTTACAATTCATTTCTGAGAACAAAAAGACCTGCTCTACTTACAGACGCAGGTCTTTTTTATTAGCAATTCTTTAAACCTTGATGTCGAGCAGCTTCAAAAAATCAAGCGTTATCATCGCTGTTACGCCCCAAACTGTCTCGCCGTCGTAAGGTTTAAAATATAAAACCTCAAAATCAACCCCCTGGTGATCGTGCTCACGATAGTATCGATTACGCTTATCTGCCAACCAATCAATCGGGATAGAAAAGACCCGATCCACCTCGTCCGGATTTACGGTCAGTCTGGTCGGCCACTCACAGATCCCCACAACCGGCGTTATTCTAAAACCTGTGATCATCTCCACATCCGCCATTTTGCCCAAAACACGCACAATTTCAGGATCCAATCCGATCTCTTCCCAGGATTCCCTTAAGGCTGTATCAATGATGCTTTTATCACCAGCCTCCCAGGAGCCGCCCGGAAATGAGACCTGACCGCTGTGATCATGCAGCATACTGGAGCGCAAGGTATAGATCAACTGCCAATGCTCATGACGCCAGATTAGCGGCAATAGTACCGCGGCTTTCCGGAAACGGTCATGAACCAGACCTCTTCCCCGCGCTTCTCGCCGGGTGCCTGCCTGAGATTGTTTTTCAAGACGCTGCGACAGATCCGCTGGAAGATCCAAAAACGAGCTCAATCCTGCTCCGTTCCTGAGGCTTCTGCCAGTTCTTCTGGTATTTGCACAGCGCGCGCGAAGATCAGATAACCCGTATGCGCGACCATCCGGTCAGCTGGGCGGATTCGCGACCAGTCAGTTTTGAAATGGCGCAAAGATAGCTCGCACAGGTCAATAAACGCAAAACCGCTTCTCGCGAGAACCCGTAAAAGGATCTCCACCTGATTAAAGGTCGGCAGCAAGGTGCCAAAAGCCCCGCCAGCCTTTAAACTCGCCTTTACTTGTTCCAGATAATCATAAGGATTTGGCAGGTCCAGAAAGATCGCGTCCAGATTGCGTTCCTCAAAGCCATCTTCCGCGTTTCCAGCCTTAAACTCAACCCGATCCGCCAAACCAAAGAGCGTCAGGTTTCTGATCGCCAGTTTCTGGACTTCAGGATTGCGTTCATAGGAATATACCCGACCTTCCTTACCGGTCAGGTATGCCAACACGGTCGTCAGACCGCCAGAGCCGCCGCCGCATTCCAAAACCCGAGTTCCCGGTCCAATGCCCAATCGCAGGACGATATAGCCAATATCTTTGGGATACATGATCTGCGTTGTCCGTTTGATGCTCTGCACCAGGTCAGTTATCCCTGGCTGCAAGACGAAAAAAGGATTGCCGGTATGCGATTCCAGCCTCACTCCCCAGGGCTGACCAATAATGTCATCGTGACGGATCACGCCCCGATGGGTTTGCAAAACTTCGCCTTCTTTCACGGTCAGCAGATGGCTTTTATGCGTACTGCCGTGCAGCTGCACCAGATCACCAGCCTGAACCCGGTTCACCTGATCGTTTGGATCCATGATCACTGCCTGCCTTTCGGAAGGATATTCTGATCGACCTTCCCGATCCAATGACCCAAAAAGAGTAAGGCTACGCTCCCAATGATCCCCCCTGCCAGATTTACTGACCCAAGGCTCATGATCTTCAGCCCAAAGCTGTTGGCGACCCAATGCCCGACCCAAAAGCCGATCCAGCTGAGCACGAGGTATAACAGCAGCCGACCAATACCGCCGTCTCTCCAGATATGAAAGAGCGCTCCAAGCAATGTCGCAATGATGAACCCAAACAGATAGGATGAAATATTCATACGTTGATTGTTCCCATTATGATAAAACTGATCTCGTTCTTTTCTGAAAGTCTTCGATCTTTATCGTGTTTTTTTACTAAAACTCCACCAATCATAACATAATTTCCCCGCCCATAGAGATGTAGGCCGGATTCAGTATTTGAATCCGGCATGGGTATGTCGAACAGAAAATATCGGATTGAATTTAACGTTTTGAATCTAATAACATTCTTGGCGAGCAAAGGCAAAAATCAAAACCTGCAACTTTCAGGTACAATAGAAAAACTATGCTCTCAGACACACACGCTCATCTTGATTTCAACACTTTTGATGCTGACCGCGACCAGGTCATTGAACGCGCCAAAAAAGCCGGCATTGGTTTTATTATCAATATCGGCATTGACCTCAAAGCAGCTGAAAATTCGATTCGACTTGCCCGCCAAAATCCGGGATTTATTTTCACAGGCATAGGGATCCACCCCAATTACACCAGCAACTACAACGACAAAGTCTTCAAAAAACTTGAACGTTTGGCTCATGAACCGGAAGTACTGGCAATTGGGGAGGTTGGTCTTGATTATTATCGCAATCACGCCACCCCCGAGCAGCAGCGGCGCGCCTTGTTCCCGCAGCTTGACCTGGCAGCCCGCCTGAACCTGCCCCTGATCATTCATGAGCGCTCCTCAGCTCACGAATTGGTGCCAATTCTGGTCGATTGGCAAAAAAATCTGCCCGAAAACAATCCTATCAAAGATCATCCAGGTGTTTTGCACTCCTACGGCGCCTCACTGGAATACCTCCCAGCCTTACTGGAAGCGGGCTATTACTTTGGGATCAGCGGACCTGTCACCTACAAAAACGCGCAGGACAAACACAGCCTGGTCCAGAGCTTACCGATCGAGCGGATCCTGCTCGAAACGGATTGTCCCTACCTGACACCCCATCCCCACCGTGGCGAACGCAATGAACCATCCTACATTCCCTACATCGCCAGTAAAATTGCGCAACTAAAAAACCTCAGTCTGGCAGAGGTTGCCACGCAAACGGCGAAGAACGCCTTTACACTTTTTGGTCTAAAATTCGCCTGATTTAATCAGCTTCCTCAAACTGATATTCAGGAACGAAGGTCTGATCCCCAAATGGCGGTCTCACGTAATTGTCATCAACCTGTCTTGGCGGTAGAGACAGGATTTGTGGGGTGAGATCCTCATAAGGGATCTTGCTCAGAAGATGGCTGATGCAGTTGAGACGAGCACGTTTTTTATCATCCGCTTCGACGACATACCAAGGGCTTAGTTTGGTGTCAGTATAGCGGAACATGTCATCCTTCGCCCGGGAATATTCGACCCAACGCTTGCGTGATTCCAGATCCATCGGGCTCAACTTCCAACGTCGGGTAATATCGTCGATACGAGCCTGGAATCTTCTTTCCTGTTCTTCATCGCTGACTGAGAACCAGTATTTGATCAGGATGATGCCGGAGCGGATCAACATCTTTTCAAATTCCGGCACGGTCCTGAAGAATTCCTCCACCTGTTCCGGGGTGCAAAAGCCCATTACGCGCTCCACACCGGCACGGTTGTACCAGGAACGGTCAAACAGGACCATCTCACCCGCCGCGGGAAGATGGGCAACATAACGCTGAAAATACCATTGCGTCTTTTCTTTTTCCGTCGCGACAGGCAATGCGACTACGCGCACAATTCTGGGGTTAAGCTTTTCGGTGATGCGTTTGATCGTGCCACCCTTGCCAGCGGCATCGCGACCTTCAAAGATCACGACAACTTTCAAGCCCATTTCTTTGATCCAGCCCTGCAGCTTGACCAATTCGATCTGGAGCTTTTCGATCTCTCTTTCATAATCTTTCTTGGATATCTTTTTCTTTTTTGCGGGTTTTGACTTCGGATCTTTCATTACCACAATAGCCTCCGGAAATGTGTTTTAGATGGGTATTTGTATAATTATACAGCCTTTAACAAAAAGTAAAAGGATTATTTTCAGGGCAAACGCATCTAAATTACATAAATAAAGTTACCTGGAAGATTTTAAGGCATGTAACAACGTATTTACCTGCAGTAAATAAGGAATATTTGGTGCAGTTGCCAGGTTGTCATCGCGAGGAGCCCTTTAGGGCGACGTGGCGATCTGCCTTAAAGCTTTTACCGCCTAAGAAGGTAATGGAAAATGATTAACTGCAGATTGCCACGCCCCTTGCGGGGCTCGCTAATGACGGATCCCTTAGAGGTTATGTTACTTTTACACCCATTTCTTCCCTGGCTTAGCTAAAAATATAAGAAATTTTCGTTATGCACTTGATGTTAGTATAAATCATCTCTATTGAGATGCGTTTGCCCTAGGCATATTTTGTAGCAATTCTCAGTATGGGATTGATAATTTGCTCGTGGTCGGAAGACTACGAGGGCACCCAACTCTTAAACTTATTCGTACATGGTCAGGAGACCACGTACAACCATGTACAAGGCTAAAATAAGAGTTGCTGTTAATTCTATGAAGATCGCCGTTTGTAATCCACAAAACGATAGCCAACCCCTCGTTCGGTCAGGATGTATTGTGGATTGGAGGGATCAACTTCAATCTTTTTCCTGAGATAATTGATGTACAAACGCACATAATGCGGTTCGTTTTCATACTCATATCCCCAGACCTTGTTCAATATCTGGTCATGTGTCAAAACCCAGCCGGCATTTTGCACCAAATGATAAAGCAAACGGTACTCAGTTGGTCGCAACTGGACCAATTCGCCTTCCACCCAAACTTCATGCCTGCTAAAGTCGATCGTCAGGCGGTCATCGATCACAATTTGACCGCTTTCCTCATCCTTGCTGAAGTTTCCCCGTCTCAAAACCGCGCGGATCCGGCTGGTCAGCTCTCTGGGGCTAAAAGGTTTGGTCACATAATCATCAGCGCCCAATTCAAGCCCTTTGACCTTGTCATCTTCCTGACCTTTGGCGGTCAACATGATCACCGGCGTGTTTCCGATCTCCCGCACCATCTTCAGCACGGTAAAACCATCGATATCCGGCATCATCACATCAAGCAAGATCAGATCGGGCAGCGTGGTGCGCAGCTTTTCCATCGCCTGAGTGCCGTTGTTGGCTTCGACAACCTCAAATCCATCCTGTTCCAGGTTCAGGCGAATGATCTTTACCAATCCACGTTCATCATCAACAACCAAAATTTTCTTTTTCGCTTCCATTCTTCTCCTAAAACACATCCACAACTAAGACTGAGATATTATCGCTTCCACCAGCCTCATTTGCCAGATCGCACAACTCCTGCGCCCTCTTTTCAACCGAAGATGAGGCGCGCACGGTCTCAACAATTTTGGATTCGTTGATCAAACCCCACAATCCGTCTGAGCACAAGAGCAGATGGCTTGGTTTACAGAGTTCTTTTTGTCCAACATCAACCTTGAAACCGTCGGTTTGACCCAAGGCACGGTAAAGAACGTTCTTCTGCGGGTGCAGCTCCGCCTCAGCGGAATTGATCTGCCCCAGATCGACCAAACGCTGCACCAGGGAATGGTCGCGGGTCAGGAGTTCAGGCGCTCCGGAATTGTTTATCAGATACAAGCGCGAGTCCCCAACATGCGCGAAAACAAGCTCTCGATCCAGCAGGAGAGCGGCAGTTAAAGTTGAACCACCACCGCTTACATTTTCTAAAACAGCCTCCTGAGCCTTTTTGACAGCGTTTTCCATTCTCTCCACCAGGAAGTCATCACTTATAGATTCAGAATCCAAAAAAGACAGCAAATTGACTGATTCAACAAAGTTCTGAACCGCGATCGAGCTTGCCATTTCTCCGTTGAAGTGACCGCCCATCCCATCTGCCACCACAAAGAGACCCGCCCGTCTTTCCTGATCACGAAATCCTTGCTGCACGACCAGGCTGATAGCGGCATCCTCCATGTGATCCCGGGTTTTTCCGACCGACTGCGCCAGTCCTGCCAGGATCGTGATTGGCTTGCCATCTTCAAAAGAATCTGGAAGTGTAGATGCACCCTTTGTTTTACGTCCAAAAAGCTTCAAGCGATACCATCCTTCTTTGCTTCAATCAAGGCTCCGGCGTGCTGATCTCTAACACGATAAGATAATTTTCCGCAGCCCATCCAACCCGGTTTTTATCCAAAAGCGCCTCACAATACCACCAGGTATAACCATCTTTTACGACAGGACCATCAATGATCTTAAAAGCTTCGTCATCCAATGCCAAAAAGTTTAGCTCACCGGAGGTTCCGGCTTCAGCGCGCATGCGCAAGCCAGCCCCCTTGGTGCCGCTCACCTTGACATAGCGTCCAACCGCTATCGTCCCCGGAGGCAAAATCGAAACATCCGCGGGCGTCGGGCTCGGCAAGACCATCGTGGGAACCATCGTTGGCGTCTCCGTTGGCGCGGGGATGATGGTCACGAGATATTGCGGCGTGGTTTCCATTGGCGCACGATGCCTTGCCTGGGAGCGGAAGACCAGAAATGCGATCCCGACCAATACAAGAGCAAATAAGAACGCGCCGAGCAGGCTTATCAGATGGATCTTTGCGCGGTTTTGCTTATCATCCATTGCGCGATCAGTTAACTGCTCCTTTTCCAAAATAAGTCCAGTTCGCGGAAGAGCTCCCCAGTCTTTTCAAAGTGGGGCATTCCGTTCGTGTTCCTACTGCGCACCGCCCTCCAATTCTGGTGTTCATTTACCATTTGAGGCAGCATGTCAAAGCTGGTGCCGGGGTCATTGTCATAAACCGCCAACACAGGCATCTTCAGTTTCTCATAAAAACGCTCACGTACATTGACGACATTGAGTTTTCCACTCATCAGAACAATGGGCGCAAAGTGGGCGCCGGATTGGTGAGAAGAGGTATATGCCAGGTCGATCAACTCTGCGGGAGAACTAAAGGCAAATCGTTTATGGTAAAAGCTGGTGATGGTCGCCCGACTGGCAAAAAGATCGTAGATCGGCAAACTCCACAAGGGCACTTTCAACAGAGACAGCGCCAGGTCTTTGACCCGTTCCATCCGGTCGATCCCCTGCAAGGAGCTGGGGGTTGGCATCTGGAAGCCGGTTGGGTTGATCATCGTGATAGACTTGAACCATTTCTCTTCACGCGAAGCCGCCATCGCCACATATTCGCTCGCGTTTCCTAATGTCACGACATGACAAGCGCCGCCAATCTTGTTTTTAATGAAATCCAGGATGGCAGCTTCGTACATGCTGACGCGATAAGGGCGATCTCCTTTTTCAGACCGTCCAAAGCCTGGCAGATCGATGGCATAGACCGGTAATGCGTTCCGAAAAGCGTCAAAAATAGGCAGCATATCATAGAGCCCGGCATAAAGATGCAATCCATGCACCAACAAAACCGGCGTACCCTTGCGGCGGGTATTGGTGTAAAAGTTGATATTTCCAGCAGTTTCAGAGGCGAAGGTTCCTTGCTCTCCGTCAACAATGATCTTCAGTTTGGCGTTGTGGTCGATATAGCGTTTGCTATACAAGATCCAACCCGCCTTGACAGCAGCTAAGGCAGCCGCAACGCCGAATATACCCCAACCAGTTTTTTCTTTAGATTTTTCTTTGCACATCACTAACTCCTTGGTGTTCGGGATGGATATATTCTAATTATAGTAGACTTTTAGTGACACGCTCCAAAATCGATATTATTAAACTAATGACAGAAGTCAGGATCAAATGTACAAGGTCGTGTCAAGGTGCCCGTAGGGGTATTGAAATTGTCCCGTTCTGGGACAATTTCAATCCAATGTTTTGATTAAACACATTCATTAGACGTTGGATTGAGGAATGGGGCTATTTGCCCTATTCCTCAATCCAACGGCAAGGCCCTAATCCGACGTCATTTCATTGATTAGTTGTGGATCGAATATTGTGGAACTGCCACGCACTCCTGAAAAGAAACAATATTCTTTGTTCCAGCATGGTCTCCCGACCAAGCGACAGATCACGAGGTTCTAAAAACATGGTCTCCTGACCACGTTTGAACTTAATAACACGACTAAAAGTAATGAGCAAATTCATTCTCATGCACGATTGTACTTTCAGACCCAGCCATGATGGTAAAATCATGCTATGAAATCATACAAATCGCGCGCGAAACGAAAAGCGCAGGCAACGCGTATTTTTCTCCTGGTCATCGGGCTCGGACTGATCTTTGCCAGCCTGATCATCGCTTTGCGCTCCTATACCCAATACGCCTCCCAACCAGAGATTATTCCCTACCAAACCGAAATCGAAGGAGTTCCGCTGGGAGGTCTTTCGCTTGAAGAAGCCAGTCAACGGATCCAAGAAGCTTTCGACACCCCCATCGAGTTGCAATACAAAAATGCCCGCATGCAATTTTCTCCCGCCGAGCTGGGCTTTCAGCTCGATACAGCGGCAATTCTGAGACAAATACCCCATACAACCCGCCCGATCCCCTTCAAAACCTGGTTTTTCGGGACAAACCAAGCTCAGGAAGCCCATGATCTCGAATTAGCCTACACTCTCGATGAAGCTCATCTGCAAAACTTCCTCAACGAGGTCTTCACCCAGCGTTACGACCAGCCCGCGGTCGCCCCAGCGCCAATTCTTTACAGCACAAATCTCACGCCCGGGCAGCCTGGCTATCAGTTGAGCTCGATCTCCCAAACGGTCGAACAGGTCAAGCAAGCATTAAGCTCACCCACGGAACGGATCGTCAGCCTTGCGGTGAACGAAACACCAGCGCCAACCCTATCCTGGCAAAATCTTGAAACCATGGTACGGCAGCTCGTCAAACTGGAAAAATTCAACGGTCTTTTCGAGCTCTATTTACGCGACATGAACAGCGACCAGGTGATGCACTTTGCTATTAAGAATCAGCAGGATGTGCCAGTTGATGTCGCCTATTCAGCCGCCAGCACGATCAAGATTCCCATCATGGTTTCAACGATGAGAAGGCTTGATGATCCCCTTCCCAACACGGCTCTGAACTGGATGGGACAAATGATCGGCGAATCGCTCAACCCACCCGCGGACGGCCTGATGAAAGCTTATATGGACAACCAACGCGGACCGCTCATGGTCACCGCTGATATGCGCGAACTGGGCTACCAGAACACCTTTCTGGCGGGCTACTTTGAACCTGGCTCGCCGCTTTTGGAGCGCATCGAAACACCAGCCAATCAGCGTCGGGACATTTACCTTGACCCCGATTTTTACAATCAGACCGTGCCCTCCGAAACAGGCGATCTGCTGACCCGTCTTTATCATTGCGCCAGTTCCCCGCAAGCCAGCCTCTTTAACGGACAAGTCACTCAGGAAGAATGCACCCTCATGATAGGCTACCTAAAGGAAAACAAAATTCTCGCCCTGCTCGAAGCCGGCTTACCTCCCGAAGCTTCCATCGCCCATAAACACGGCTGGACCAGCGAGATCGACGGACTGATCCACACGATCAGCGATGCCTCGGTCATTTACACGCCAGGCGGAGACTACGTTTTGGTGGTATTTGCCCATACCGAAAACCAATTCCTTTACGATTATGCCAACCGTATTTTTGCCAGGCTCTCCCAATCCATTTATAATGCATACAACCTTGAAAACCAGACTTTCTGGTATGAAAACTGAGCAAAAGCTCAACAGTGAACGATCATGCACCTGATATTGACCCATGAGCAAGCCGATTTCGACGCGCTGGCTTCACAGCTGGGCGCGCGCATCCTCTATCCGGAGGCTTATGCTCTGCTTCCTCGTCAGATCAACCGCAATTGCCGCCAGTTCCTCAGCCGTTTTGGGCAGGAATTGGGCTTTTCCACCATCAAGGACCTGCCAAACCAGCCGATCTCCAACGTGACCCTGGTTGACACGCAATCCCTGGTCACCCTAAAAGGTATGAGCAAATTAACCAGGGTGCATGTCATTGACCATCACCCACGCAAAAAACAATCCCATCCGGACTGGGAGATGGAGCTTGACAATTGTGGCGCATGCACTACGCTTTTGGTCGAAAAGATCCGGCAAGCGCAGCTCCCGGTTACCCCGATCCAGGCCACTCTGATGCTGCTCGGGATCTATGAGGATACCGGTTCGCTGGTTTACAGCAACACCAGCCCGCGCGACGCTCGTGCGGTCGCCTACCTGCTGGAACAAAACGCTGACCTGAATATCGTTTCGCATTATCTCAATCCGCCGCTATCCAATGTGCAGCAGCAACTTTTTGACCGCCTGTTGAGTTCTTTGGACAGCTACGAGATCGAAGGGCTTGAGGTCCTCATTGCCGGCGCGGAAGCCTTTGATCTGAACGATGAAATTTCCTCTGTCGCGCACAAATTACGGGAGTTTCTTGATCCGGACGGGCTTGTTCTGGTCGTTTCCACGCGCCAGGGCGTCCGCTTGGTAGCCCGGTCCACCAACGACCGCCTGGACGCATCCTTGCTGGCAAAGCATTTCAATGGAGGTGGGCACAAACGCGCCTCATCCGCGCTCATTCGGCCAGAGGATAAACCCACCCCGGACAACACCCGTTTGCTTTTGCGCCAGGTGATGGAAAGCGCTATTGAACACCTCCCCTCGGTCATCACTTCTGAACGAACCGTGCGTCAGATCATGTCGCTGCGCCCGCTCCTGCTCGAACCCAGCATGACAGTGACCGAAGCCGCTCAGCTGATGAATCGCTATGGCTTTGAGGGTTATCCCGTCGTTGAAAACGATCAACTCCTCGGCTTGCTCAACCGCCGCAATGTCGATCGCGCCCTCGCGCACAACATCGACAAGACGGTTGGCGACCTGATGGAAGCCGGCAGCATCGCCGTTTTTCCGGACGATTCGATTTCGCGCCTGAAAGAGGTTATGTCCAGCAGTGGCTGGGGGCAGATCCCCGTCCTTGATCCCGAGAGCAAGGAGATCATTGGCATCGTCACCCGCACTGATCTGATCGGTACGCTGAGCAACAATATCAGCCCAATACCAAAGGCAGAATTGATTGCCGCCCTGCAGGAAGCCATGCCGAAAGACCGCAAAAGACTCCTCGATGCTGTCGCTGAGGAAGCCAAAAGTCAAAACCTGCCAGCCTACATCGTAGGCGGCTTTGTCCGCGACCTGATCCTCAAGAGACCCAGCCAGGATTTTGACATTGTCATCGAGGGCGACGCGATCGCCTTCGCCCGGCATCTGGCAAGCCGATTTGGCGGTCGCGTGGTCAAGCATGAGCGTTTCGGCACCGCGAAATGGATCCTGAGCGAGGATCTTGAGAAGATCACCACGAAACTCAATTTGTCGCCCTCAAATCATGCCCTGAATTTCCCGGAGCATCTCGATCTGATCAGCGCCCGCACCGAGTTTTATGATCACCCGGCTGCTTTGCCGATCGTTGAACGCAGCAGCATTAAGATGGATCTCCATCGACGCGATTTCACCATCAATACGCTCGCGCTACGTCTCGATGGCGAGCATTTCGGGCAAATCTTTGATTTCTGGGGCGGATACAACGACCTGCAGGCTGGTCTCATCCGCGTATTGCATGCCCTCTCTTTTGTTGATGATGCTACGCGCATGCTGCGGGCTGTCCGCTTTGCGGAACGTTTCGACTTTCGCATCGAGGATCGCACGCTTAGCCTGCTCCACGCCAGCCTGCCCCTCCTCGATCAACTCAGCGGCGCGCGAATTGAACACGAATTTGACCTCATTTTCCTTGAGCAGAAAGCCCCGCAGATCATGCGGACGCTAAAGGAATTCGGAATTTTGCGGTCAATCCATCCTCAATTAGGCTGGGAAGATGTAAATCACCAACGCTTCGAAGTTTTTCTAAACAAGGCGAATGAGAATACGCTTAGTTTGAAGGAAATTCAGCAGTCCCTCTGGAATTTGTGGCTCGAAACGCTTGACGACCAGGTGTTGAGCGAGGTCGGCGAACGCCTGCGTCTTGGTGGAAAACAAATTGAGCTGATCCGACAAACAAATAAGCTGCGCGCAGCCTTGCCGGACCTGGTCGAGCTCAAACCCAGCCGGGTAACTGAAAAGCTTTCCAGCTTCAACGAAATCGGCATCCGCACGGTACTTCTCTCTGAGGAACAGGAGCATCTTACCAGGGCGCTCACAGATTATCTTGAGATCTACAAACATGTTCGCGTCTATACCACTGGCGCGGATCTGCGTAAGCGTGGGCTCAGCCCCTCACCGCTTTTCGACCAGATCCTCACCCGGCTAAAAGCAGCCTGGTTGGACGGAGAAATTGATAATTACGAAGCCGAGAGCGAGCTTCTGGAAAAGATCCTTGCCGAACAATGAACCGAACTCGTGTTGAAAGCAACTACCTGATGCCGAATGGCACCAAGATTCTCATACGTCCCGCGCAGGCGGAGGACTTGCCCGGCTTGGAATGGAACGGCGAATTTTCCCACTTCCGCAGGCTTTACAGGCAGCATTTTCATAATACCCGTACCGGCAGTACGCGCATGTGGGTAGCCCAGTCAGAAACCGGTGAGATCATCGGTCAGGTCTTTTTGATGCTCTATTCCAGGCAGCACGAACTGGCTGACGGCATTGATCGCGCTTATCTTTTTTCATTCAGACTCAAACCAGACTATCGCAACCACGGTCTCGGCAGCTTTATGCTCGAGTTTATCGAGAGCTATCTGCTTAGCCGTGGCTTCAAGGCTTTGCGCTTAAATGTCGCCCGCGCCAACGAGCAAGCCAGACACATGTACGAAAAACATGGTTTCCAGATCCTGGGTCCCGAAGAAGGGCGTTGGGGTTATGAGGACCAGTTCGGACGCTGGCAAACCGTCTATGAGCCTGCCTGGCGCATGATCAAATATCTTAAGGACTGACTTTTATCTTAGATAACTAAATAACGATCTTCAGCTTAGAGATCGTCCAATCCTTCTGCCTCTGAAGGCACCGCGTGCTTGTGATGATCCGACGCTTTCATTGCTGTGTCCTTAGCTTCAGGTTCCTGCTCGGATTCTTCTTCCTCTGGATCCACGATTGCTTTGACACTTTGACGAACGACTCCACAAACCTCATCATAATCTTCCGCTCTCAATAAAACAGGCACAATGAAAACACGTTTGCCCTGCTGGGTCGAGAGCCACAAGCCTTCACGCCCCTCTTCAACGCTGGTGATCTTTTCCAGGGGCAAACTTGAATCCGGATAGCCTGGTTGGGATAGTGTCAGCCCCTGCTCATCAAGCGTCAATCGGTAACCATCCCAAAGCTCAACTCTCTGGCGATAAGAGCGATAGCCAAAATAGGCTAAGAGGATAATAACCAGAACAATGATCAACCACGGCTTGCGATCAACCCCTTGAGCGCGTTGGGAGAGAAACATTGTAATGGCTGCGATCAAACCAGAAATACCATAGATCAGGATGATATTTCTCTTTTGTTTGCCAAGTTGTTTAGGGTCCAGACGATAGCTTTTTTGCATACTGCCTCCGTTGAAGCAATTATAAAGCAGCAATTCTTGTTTTGCCCATGGGACATGGTCAGGAGACAGGGCAAACGCATCTAAATTTACCTAAAATAAGTTTCCCTGAAGCTTTTTAGGCATAAAGCACTACTGTTTGACTGTGTTAGATAAGGCATGTGTGGTGCAGTTGTCGGGTTGTCATCGCGAGGAGCCCTTCAGGGCGACGTGGCGATCTGCCTTAAAGCTTTTGCTTCACAAAATGGAATAGAAAACTGATTAACTGCAGATTGCCACGCCCCTTGCGGGGCTCGCAATGACAGATCCCTTAGAGGTTATGTCATTTTTGCACCCATTTCTCCCCAAGCTTAGCTAAAAATATAAGAAGTTTTTCGTATATGCGCTTGATGTTAGTAAAAATCATCTTTATTTAGATGCGTTTGCCCTGGGTCAGGAGACCATGCTGGAACCAAACTTTTTTTGTTTATCAGAGCAGTTTGCGCGATCAACTGAGGGGCACAGGAAGTGGTGGACTGCGTGCGTCCCGGGATCCTTTCTCGGGCTGAGGGACATTGGTCGGGTGAAATAAAACCACCTCCAGGGAGGGGGAATTAAAGGGGCTGCTTGCGTCCTGGGTGCAGTTCCCAGGAGTGGGTCCTATATGCCAGGGGTCATGAATTAGAAGACTTTCATTTATTTTATGAGCGCCCTTGTAGGCCGGATTCCAAGAGAATCCGGCAGAGGTCAAAGACCTCCAAAATATCACACGAGCTGACGTGAAAGCCCGCCATTTTATGAGATAATTGGACAAATGATCGTCAATCACGTCCAAACAAAAAACATCATCATCAAAACCAAGGTTCCGGCAGCTGATTATGCCGCCAATCCCTATATTGGTTGCTCCTTCGCCTGCCGCTATTGTTACGCCACCTTTATGCGCCGTTTCACTGGTCATTCCGAAAGCTGGGGAGCGTTTTTGGACGTCAAACACTGGAAGCCAATTAGCAACCCCCACAAATATGATGGGAAAAGCATCACCATCGGCACGGTCACCGACCCCTATAACAGCTTTGAGCGCGAATTCCAGCGCACGCGCGTACTGCTCAAGGAACTTTCAGGCACAACAGCTGAGATCAGCCTGTTGACAAAATCTGATTTGGTCTTACGAGACCTTGAATTAATAAATGAATTCAAGCATTTCAAAGTTGCTTTCTCGATCAACACGCTGGACGAAGCCTTCAGACGGAAAATGGAAAGGAGTGTCGCGATTGAACGGCGGATTGATGCCATGCGGCAGTTGCACCTGGCCGGCATCCCGACCGTGACTTTCATATCACCGATCTTTCCTGAAATCACTGATGTTCCTGCGATCGTCAGGGAAGTCAGCCCCTGGTGTGACGAGATCTGGCTTGAGAACCTGAATTTAAGAGGCAGCTTTAAGGGGGATATAATGCAATTTATTGCCAGCGACTATCCCGAACTCCTGCCCCTCTATCAACAGATCTACAATCGAAACGGAAAAGCCTATTGGCTAAACCTCGCCCAGGAACTTGAGCAAGAACTCGCTCCCTTGAAGAAGAAAGTCGTCAATTATTTCTTCCACACTGAGATCAAAAAGAACTAGTTACAGAAAAAGACAGCTTCTTTTTCATAAACCTTATAATTGCATTTAAAGCTTTGTAACAGGAAAGCAAAATGTACGGACGGGGCTTGACCCCGTCCGCTACCTATGGATAATAAAGTCTCGGGCTTTTCATCAAAGCATTTTCTGCCTTCTTTTTTGATCCCCCATCAGTCTGACTATCTCAGTTAGACCAGTCGCCCTTTAGCTTCCAGCCAGATCTGGTCAAACATGTCTTCCGTCAAGCGACCCGTTTGTGTGTTCTGTAAACTTGGGTGATAGGAACACAAGACCCAGGGCAAACCATCCCGTCCCTCATAAAACAAGCCGTGACCAAAACGATAATCCTTCTTTGGTAAGGTCGAGAATTTGCCAACTTTCAACAAACCATCCAGCGCGATCTTCCCTAAAACCACGACACCCTGAATATTGGGCAGCAATGCCAGCTCACGCACCAACCAGGCCTGGCAATTTTCCAGCTCTTGTGACGTTGGTTTATTCGCCGGCGGAACGCAGCGGCAAACTGAGGTGACCCAGCAATCGCTCAATGTCAAGCCATCTCCCTTGTGTTTTGCTTCAGGCTGTGAAGCAAAACCAGCCCGATACAAAGCCGGGTAGAAAAAATCACCCGATCCATCGCCGGTGAACATGCGGCCGGTTCGATTTGACCCGTGCGCGCCGGGCGCCAGGCCGATGATCAAAAGCCTTGCCAGGGGATCGCCAAACCCCGGCACCGGCTTGCCCCAATAGTCCCAATCCAGATACATCCTGCGCTTCTTTTGGGCAACCTCTTCCCGCCACGCCACCAATCGCGGGCACATCCGACAGTTAATTAACTCTGCTTCTAATTCTTCCAGTTTTTTGTTCATATTAAAAGTTTACCAGACCTGGAATAGTTTTAGGTCAGTTGATCCTGTCGGGTTGACCCCTCAAAGGGGCAGGCAACGCAACCCGACCTACTAACTAGATCACGCCGGATCCAAATGCAGGATCGGGCCTACATAAGAGTACTTACATTTTCTGTTCGCGCGTGGCCTCCTGTCCACGCGCGTAACGCTTGCTCACTACGAATGATGATCGCATACGTTGAATTCAATCTAACATTCTTGGATCGGCTTTCTCAAGCCGGATCCAAATGCAGGATCCGGCCTACATTAGGGCAAACATGCATATAAAAAAGCCACCTTTGATAAAGAGGTGGCTTTTTCACTTAGTAGTTAATTACTTAGTTGTAGGTCGTGACAAGGTGCCCGTAAGGGTATTGAATGAATGGGCGCGTTGCGCGCCATTCATTCAATCCGACATTTCAGAATTAGAGTTTAAAGGTCAGGGCGTCCCAACCAGCGTAACGACCAGTCAGGTCGAGTTCCTGCTCGATGCGCAGCAGCTGATTGTACTTGGCAACACGATCAGAGCGTGCCGGAGCGCCGGTCTTGATCTGACCCATGTTCATGGCGACAGCCAGGTCAGCGATGGTATTGTCTTCGGTCTCACCGGAACGGTGCGAGCAGACCGCGCGCCAACCGTTGTTCTGAACCATCGTGACAGCTTCCATCGTCTCGCTCAAGGAACCGATCTGATTTACTTTCACGAGCAGGGCATTACAGGCTTTTTCTTCGATAGCGCGCGCGACACGGCTGGGGTTGGTAACCAAAAGGTCATCTCCAACGATCTGCAGGCGGTGACCGTTCTTAGCAGTGAAGTTCTTCCAGCCTTCCCAGTCGTCCTGAGCGAAACCGTCTTCAATGGAAACGATCGGATATTGTTCGATCCAGTTAGTCCAGAAATCGACCATCTCATCGCTGCTCAACACTCTGCCTTCTTTGCGCAAATTATAGGTCTTGCTTTCTTCATCATAGAATTCGGTAGCAGCAGGATCAAGAGCGATTGCGATCTGACTGCCAGCTTTGTAGCCGGCTTTTTCAATTGCTTCCAGGATCAGTTCAATGGCTTCGCTGTTAGCCTTGAGTGAAGGAGCAAATCCACCTTCATCGCCGACCAGGGTGCCGTAACCATGAGCTTTCAAAACGTTCTTCAGAGAGGCATAGATCTCAGCGCCCCAGCGCAGACCTTCGGAGAAGCTTTCAGCACCAAGCGGCATGATCATGAATTCCTGGGCGTCAGTACTCTGCCAGCCGGTATGTGCGCCGCCGTTGAGGATGTTAAGCATCGGCACAGGCAGAACATGAGCGTAAACGCCACCCAGATAGCGGTAGAGAGGCAGACCCAGTGAGCTTGCAGCCGCTTTGGCAACTGCCAGGCTGATACCCAGTATAGCGTTTGCGCCATACTTGGATTTGTTAGGGGTTCCGTCCATCTCGATCAAGAGTTCGTCGATCTCTTTTTGCTCGATCGCGTCCAAACCGAAAAGTTCATCAGCGATCTCGTCATTTACGTTCTCGACTGCTTTGAGAACGCCTTTTCCGTTATAGCGTTCCTTATCACCATCGCGCAGTTCCAGAGCTTCGTGAACACCCGTAGAGGCGCCGGAGGGCACCGCGGCTCTACCAAAGCTGCCATCAGCAAGCACGACTTCAACCTCAACAGTGGGGTTGCCACGTGAGTCTAATATTTCAATTGCATTGACAAATTCGATAGTTGTATCCATTTCCTTTTTCTTTTCCTTTTTAATATTCGATGAGCTTGTTATAAGTATAACTCATCCTGATTTACATTTTTTAAAAATTTATACCTATCATCTCGTCCGACAGGCCTTTACGCCTGCAGGCAGCCCTCATCAAGCCCAGGAACAGTGGATGTGGGCGATTGGGACGGGAAATAAATTCGGGGTGGAATTGGGTCCCGATCATAAAGGGATGCGCCTTGTTTTCAACAATTTCAGCCAAAAGCTCATCTGGTGAATGTCCGGAAAAGACCAGGTCGCCCTCTTCCAGCATTGTTTGATAAGCGTTGTTGAATTCGTAACGGTGGCGATGTCGCTCCTGGATCTCCTGACGCCCATACAGCTCATGAGCCAGACTGCCGTCTTTGATCACACAAGGGCATAAGCCCAGCCTCATGGTGCCGCCCAGGCGATCCAAACCCTTCTGATCGATCATCAGGTCAAAAATCGGGTGCTCGGTCATTTTGTCGAATTCGGTTGAATTAGCATCTTCCAGCCCCAAGGCATTACGGGCGTAATCGATCACCATCACCTGCAAACCCAAACAGATACCCAGATAGGGCACTTTGTTCTCACGCGCGTATTTCGCCGCCAGGATCTTTCCTTCAACACCCCGACTTCCAAATCCTCCCGGGACAACAATCGCGTCCAAATGATCCAACTCATTTTCAGCGGAATCGACTTTTTCAAGGTCGGATGACGAGATCCAGTCGATCTCTACATCAACACCATAGTAAAGAGCGGCATGTTTCAAAGCCTCGCGCACGCTCAAATAGGCATCGTGCAGCTCAACATACTTACCCACCAGACCGATCTTCACGACTGGTTTTACTTTGGAAAGCTCGTCTACCATCCAGCGCCACCCAGTCAGTTCAGGTTCTTGTTTTGCTTCCAGTCCAAGCACTTCCAGGAGAATATCGGCTACGCCCATATCCTCCAACTGCATAGGGATCGCGTAAAGCTGCTCACTTGTAACCAGGGGAATGACTGCCTGCGGTTTCACATCGCAAAATCGTGCGATCTTCTGACACAGTTCGTTCTCAACCGGATAGTCGCTGCGGGCGATAATCATATCCGCGATAATACCGATCGAGCGCAGTTCACGCACCGAATGTTGGGTTGGCTTGGTTTTGGTCTCGTTGGTTGCCTTGAGATAAGGCAGCCAGGTAATATGGACAAAAGCGGTGTTCTTTTTGCCCAATTCATTGCGCATCTCGCGAATTGCTTCCAGAAAAGGCTGTCCTTCAATATCACCGACCGTACCACCGACCTCGATCAGAGCGATCTCCGCTTCACTGGTTCGCCCTAAAAGATCAACTCGGCGTTTTATCTCATTGGTAATATGAGGAACAACCTGGATCGTGCCGCCCAAAAAATCGCCCCTTCGTTCACGGTTGATGACTTCCTCATAGACCTGACCGGTCGTGACCGTGCTGGTGTGCTTGAGGTTCAAATCGCAAAAACGTTCATAGTGACCCAGATCAAGGTCTGTTTCCGAGCCGTCATCCAGGACAAAGACCTCACCGTGTTGGTAGGGACTCATCGTTCCAGGATCAACATTCAGATATGGGTCCAGTTTTTGAACGGTAACTGTGAAACCGCGCGCCTTTAGCAACCTTCCGACAGACGCTGCCGTTACCCCCTTTCCAACCGAAGAAAGCACTCCACCGGTAAAAAATATGTACTTGGTTGCCATATAAACTCCTACTCTATTTAAAATTGAAGGGGAGGGCTATTTACTCCAGCCCTCCCCGGAACTTGTCAGGTGTTTTTGTTTTCAGACCTTCGATTAGTCATTTTCCTGGTCGCCAGCACTCATTGGCTTGTTTCTAATCGTGCGCTCAAAAATATCGTCCGCGTCTTCGTCTGTGTATTTCTTTTGCTTCTTGATGCGACTCGCGATCTCAGGACGACGTTGTTCGGCGCGATCCATGGCTTTGCGCATGGCAATTTCCATATAAGTTGGATGTGGAATTTCTTCTTCTTCAACTTCTTCGATAACTTCCTGCTTGCCGCGACCCTGGCGTTGTTTGGGACTTTCTACATATTCTTCTTCAGGAAGCTCCTGCATCGCTTTCAGGCTCAGCTTGATTTGCTTTTTCCGGCGGTTGACTTCCAGAACCTTGACTTCAACTTCCTGCCCAACCGAAACAGCTTCCGATGGAACACGAACGTAGTTATGGGATAGTTCGCTGACGTGGATCAGTCCGGGGCGTTCAGCACCGATTTCAACAAAAGCGCCAAAAGATTCCAGACGGGCTACAGTACCTTTTACAACCATTTCAGGTGCCAGTTCACGCCATTCATACATCAAAGGCTCACGCATGGTCAATTCAATGCGATCTTTATGGACGCGTTTTACCCATACGGTAATATCCTGGCCATCTTCAATCTGTACATCAACACCGGTCAAAACCTTGTTAGGATTGCTTGCATCGACCATTTGGGAGACATGTAAAAATGCCGGTAACTTTGCCCCAATATCTATCAAAGCGCCTTGCGGCGAGGCCTTAAGTACCTTCCCTACGAATTTTTGTTTCGCGGTTATAGTTTGTTCAGTATTAGTATTATCGATAGGGTTATCCATTTCCAACTCCCAATAGGGTTATATTCACAACTTGTTAGTATACCCCCTTCAAAAAGATTAGTCAATTATTTTTGTAAATTTTTTGTAATTTTACACAAAGAGATAATTTGTACGAATTAATGCGAAGCTTAACAGCAATTCTCATGTTAGCCTTGGACATGGTCTCCTGACAATGTCCGAATATTACACAAAGAGAAAAAATGGGTCCAATCATGGCTCCTGACCACGAGGTACATTATTTTGTCATACTGAGAATTGCTGCAAGGTTAACTATCTGAAAAAGAAGGGAAAAGAAGATGTTAGAATTTAAAAAAGCAATGTAACATCGTTTTGATGATCTTACTTATAGAATAAAAATTGCCTAAAGGCAAGAAAAACCTTGGAATTGAGTAAATTGATATGTTAAATAACAAAATCTTTAGCATTATTGGTGAAATTTTAGTTTTATACATGAGTCTTTGGTGCATCCATTTTGTTTCTCTTTTTGTCCATGAATTGGGGCATGCGGCAGGATATATTCTTGGAACAAAAGATAATAATTGGATGATCGAAATTGGTCTTGGAAAAAAGATCATTGAAACAAGCAGGTTTAGGATCCACTTATTCCCCACATCAGGAGATTTCTATCCAAAAAACGAGCAATATAGCTCAAAGAAAGAAATTATTCTGATGTTATTGGGCGGACCGATCGCCTCATTGCTCTCAGCAGTCATTCTGGTGATCATTAAGTTTACGGTCAAAATAGAAGCATCTGCTTTTCTCAGCTTAACAGCCCTAAACTTTCTTCTTAACTACGCTTTGGTAAATAACCTTATACTTTTCATCACCTCAAGCTTGCCCTTCAAAAAAAGCATTTTGCCAATGCGCGGATATGTTAGTGATACCTATAAAATCCGAAAGTTGCTGTCAGAATAGACAAAAGCCGTAACTGCCTATCCGGTTATGTTTTCGTTTGCTTCCTAATAAATGGTCGTAGGTCGGGTTCCGTAGCTTGCCCCGTTAGGGGTCAAACCGACAGCAGAGAACACAATTGTGAATAGAAGCGGTCTCCCGCCCGCGAGGAAAGAGTTAAATCCAACCGTTTTCTGCAAGGTCATAGTTTGGGCATTGCACCCTTTGGACACTTGTGCCCCCTGGGCATTAACCATTTCACATTACTGTTAAAGCAGCCACAATTAGAAATTGGGCAAGGTGATAAGTAATGATGATCCAGAATTTATACTTAGGCAGCCGTCTGTCAAGCTTATCAAGCCCGATCATTACATCGGAAACAAAAAACAGCATGCCCCCAACGCCAGCCAGGACCGCTGCCAGATCTGACCACCCCGGCCTGCTAATGCTAACGATGGCACTGATCACCATCGCGAGGATCAGGACCCCATAAAACGTAAAGAAAGGCAGGATCTTCTTGTGAATATCGGCTGTTTTGGCAAAACGCTCAATTCCCAGATGCATGATTATCCCCCCAAGCAATAGCGCGAAGATAGAAAGAACCTGCACCGGCACACTTGTCGATGACATGTTGAATCCGATGATGTAGAAAAATTGGGCGATCGAAAAAGCGCATAATCCAGCGATGAACCATCGGATACTGCGCTTGATCAATATCACATCGCCCAAAAGTGAGAAGATCAAACCGATCAAAAAGGGTATCTTCTGCCTGGTCATCGGACCCTGCAATAAGAAGAAAACGATCAGAAAGATCATCGCGAAAGGCTTGCTGGCATAGTAGACCTTCGGTCGCCACTGCCAGGCTGCCACCCAATTGATAAGGCTTGAGATCGCGATCAAAACGAGAAGAATTATATTCAGGCTATTTTGCATAGTCTCCCGCTCCTGCTAAACCGACCAGCTTCAGGAAAGCCCGGTCATTTTTCCAATCCTTTTGGGTCTTCACCTGCAAGTCCAAAAAGACCTTTTGCTGCGCCATCTCTTCGATCGCCAGGCGCGCGTCGGTGCTAATCTTGCGGATCATCGCGCCCTTCTTGCCAATGACGATCGCTTTCTGCGCGTCCCGTTCCACAAAGATCGTGGCATGGATATAGATAACATCGTTATCGCGCTCTTTGTATTCGTTCACCAAAGTGGCGATGCTGTACGGCAATTCGTCACTCAGGTTTTCCATGGCTTTCGCGCGAATCATCTCCGCGGCGATCTCGCGCTCAAAATCCTCTGTGATCTGGTCGGTCGGGTAATATTCAGGTCCCTCTGGCAAACGCTCTTCGATCAAATCGAGCAACTTTGGCAAGCCCTTTCCGCTGCGGGTCGAGATCTCGATCGTTTTGGCTTCCGGCAGCAAAGCCTGATAGCCCTGTTTTACTTGTCCCTTGTCACCAAGGTCACTTTTGTTGTAGACCAGGATCACCTTATCCTGACTGCGCTTTTCCTTGAGCGCATCGGTCAGCTGCCGATCAAGTTCATCCGCTGCCGCGCTCATATCAGCAATATAAAGCAAAAGGTCGGCGTCTTCCAGCGCGAAGCGTACCTCATTATTAATGAAGAGGCTTAGTTTGTCTTTGGCGTTATTGAGCCCGGGAGTATCGACAAAGATCATCTGATAATGGTCAGTGCTGAGGATGCCCAACTGACGTCTGCGCGTCGTTTGCGGACGAAATGAAACGCCGGCGATCGGCTGCCCGATCAATGCGTTGAGCAGACTGCTCTTCCCGGCATTCGGTTTTCCGATCAAAGCAATAAAGCCAGATTTGAATGTCTTTTCCATTTTTTACAAATTTTATCCCTTTCAAAGCAAACCTGACGAAAATCGTAGGGGAATCGTAGGTTAAACGTCAAGTATTGTTACATGGTTTATTGTAATATAAAGTCGTAAGGGCGACTTCTCTTCTTCTTCTCCTCCTTAATACACTAATGCTGCGGTCGGCGTACGCAGCATTAGATGGTTAAAGGGGGAAATTTTATTTAAACCCTTTTTTGACTGGTACTTGAACATTGGAAAACGAATTGACGTTATAAAAAGACCCACCCCCTTGCCCCCCTCTCAAGGATGGGGTTATTGCCGACTTAAATACTACATACGTAAGCAGCAATTCCCATTTTTTCGCTGGATATGGTCAGGAGACAATACCGTTTACAGGTAAGTAAACTGTACGGACGGGGCTAAGTGCCCTCTGGGTATGACCCCGTCCGCTGCCTATGCATATCAAAGCCTTGGTCTTCGTTACGAGGTTCAGATAGACTTACTTACGGATAGGGACAAGCCCCATCCTTACAGCTCGGGTTTCGGTCATGAAATTGATCCGATTCGTTTATATTCAGAGAAAATGAGCTGTTGAATTTCATATTGAGAATTGCTGGTACATATACTCCCACCCTCCCTTACTTGCGATAAAATACATCCAGATCTCTTTTGGAGGAATTATGGAAGCACGAGAAAGTTATCCTATCACGATCGCTGGAATCAAACGCGAACTACCCCTTTTTGAAGTAAAACCTGGTCTGCGCATCGCCATCCTCAACATCCTTGGCGACGTTGAGCTGGTTGAAGCCTGTGCCAAAGAGCTCAACCGCCTCCTTGCTGACACGGAATTCGACGTCATTCTTACGCCAGAAGCCAAAAGCATCCCCATCGCGCACATGCTCGCCAGAGAAAGCGGCAAACCCTATATCGTCTTGCGCAAAGAATACAAGCCCTACATGGGCGATGCAATTTCCACCGAGACCTTGTCCATCACGACCGGCAAACCCCAACGCCTTTTCCTCGACGAAAAAGACCTTGAACTGATCAAGGGCAAAAGAGTTGTCTTGCTCGATGATGTCATCAGCACCGGTTCAACCCTGCAGGGCATGCATCTGATCATGGATAAAGCCGGCGCGATCACCGCTAAGGAAGTTGGCATCCTGACCGAAGGAGATCGGGCCGAATGGCGTGACATCCTCTCACTGGGTCACCTGCCGCTCTTTTTTGGAGACGCAAAGTAAGTTTAATTTGCAGCGATCCGGAACAAAAATTTAAAAGCCATCTCTATATCTGGACAGTGACTGCCCGGTTTAGTTTGCGTACATTGATCTACTTAACAAAGGCTGAATGACAACAACTGAGTAATTAGCTTCCATTAAATCTGTTTCGATAGCCCTAAAAATGGCTTTGGATCAATCCTCACGAAAACTATGCACGATCAATTAAGGATTTTTTGTTTCTTTTTGGCAAAATATTAAAAAACCTTTCACAGTCGTGTTTTTTTGATATAATAAAAAGTCGGCGTTAACTCGCCGAAATGTTTAAAATAAGCGTGGTCTCCACGACAATATACAGGAAGGTCTAAAAAAACATGAAAGAATTTTCAACCGCAAACATTCGCAATATCGTTCTTGCCTCACACAGTAACTCTGGCAAGACCATACTCGTGGAGAATTTACTGAATTTTACAGGCGCCACCACCCGTATCGGCAACGTCGAGGACGGCACCACCGTTTCGGACTTTGATGACGAAGAAAAGCGCCGTAACATTTCGCTCTTCACCTCCGTTCTGCCCGTGGTTTACAAAAACGTCAAATTCAACTTCCTTGACACCCCCGGTTACACCGATTTCGTGGGCGAAGTTGTCTCCGCTATGCGTGTGGCAGACTGCGCCCTGATCCTGGTCGATTCCGTTGGTGGTCTCGAAGTTGGCACCGAAACCGCGCTCGATCTGGCAAATCAATTCAATATGCCCAAGATCATTGTCATCAACAAGATGGACCGTGATAACGCCAGCTACCGCAAAGCCCTCGATTCCGTCAGCAACGAGATCAGCGACCGCCTGATCCCCGTGCAGCTGCCCTGGGGCGAAAAAGCCGACTTCCAGGGTGTCATTGACCTGTTGACAATGAAGGCTTACAAGGGCGACGGCAAGACTGCAGTCGAAATTCCTGCCGAACTCAAAGACGAAGCCGAAGAAGCCCGCATGGTCCTGGTTGAAGCCGCTGCCGAGGGTGAAGACAGCCTGCTTGAAAAATACTTCGAGAATGGCGATCTCACCAGTGAAGAGATCGTGCAGGGTCTGCGCAAAGCCATCACGGAAAGCAACATCATCCCCGTGCTCACCGCAGCTGGTGGTCACATGATCGGTGTCGGACCTCTGATGGAAACCTTGCTCGCGCTCGCGCCATCTCCTGCCGAACGTCCCGCGGTTGTCGCCAACTCCCCCAAGGGCAATGTTGAATTGAAATTTGATGACGCCGGTCCGCTGGCAGCCTATGTTTGGAAAACCACTGCCGACCCCTTTGTTGGTCGTCAGACTTTCTTCCGCGTTTATTCCGGTACCGTGACCTCCGATACCCGCGTGTGGAACGCCACGAAGAACGAAGATGAACGCCTGGCTGGCGTGATGGTGCCATTCGGCAAAGACATGAACCCTGTTTCAGTCATTCACAGCGGTGATATTGGCGCAGTCGCCAAACTTTCTGTCACCACAACCGGTGATACCCTGACCACTAAAGAGCAAAACCTGACTCTGCCGGTTCCCGCTTATCCGAATCCGCTTTATCGCATCGCCATCACCCCACGCACGCAGTCTGACGCCGCCAAGATGAGCCAAACGCTGACCCGCCTGGCTGAAGAAGACATGACCCTTTCCTGGGCTCAGGAAGCCGCGACCCGCCAGACCCTCATCTTCGGTATGGGTGACCAGCACATCGATGTCGCCATCAAGCGCGCTGAGCAGAAATTCCAGCTCTTCCTTGACCTGCACGAACCTAAGGTGCCCTACGAAGAGCACATTACCCGCGAAGCCAGCGCCATGTACCGCCACAAGAAGCAGACCGGCGGTTCCGGTCAGTTTGGTGAAGTTCATCTCAAGATATTCCCCATCGAAGAAGAATTCTCCTTCACCAATGATGTTTTCGGCGGCGCGATCTCCAGCAACTACATGGCTCCGATCGAAAAGGGTATCCGCGCGGTCATGAAAGAAGGCGTTGTGGCGGGTTATCCTGTCCATAATATCGGTGTTTCTGTTTATGACGGCAAAGAACATCCGGTTGACTCCAAACCGATCGCCTTTGAGATCGCTGGTCGCGAAGCCTTCAAACTGGCTTTCAAAGACGCTGGTCCTGTCCTTTACGAACCGATCATGAAGGTTGTTGTCCACATGCCCGAAGCCAACATGGGCGATATCATGGGCGACCTCAACACCCGACGTGCCCGCGTTCAGGGTATGAACAGTGACCGTGGCAAATCCAGCATCACCGCCGAAGTGCCCCTGGCTGAAATGATGAAGTATACAACCAACCTGCGCTCCATGACCGGCGGACGCGGTACCTTCTCGATGGAATTCAGCCACTACGACCTCGTCCCACAACACCTGGCACAGGAGATCATGGACCAACGCCAGAGAGAAATGAAAAGCGAAGAATAATTCTTCAACTTTGAATAAGATGGAAGAGGCTGTCCCTAAATATGGTGACAGCCTCTCTTGGTTAATATTCACAAAAAAGCAGAGAATCATGCAGTAAACTGTGAACGAAATTGATGATTTTTTTGAAAAATTCTGAGATTCAAAGAATTTAGCCTTTATCGTTTGATCAATTAAATGTACAATCAAGTCAGACACGGTTCAATATCTATAGGTCTTTAAAAACCCTTATAGTAATTACAGAAGCTCTGGAAACCGCGGACTTCATATTGTATGCATATTCAAATAATCATAATGTTTTGAGGAAACAAAAAAAGAATCTTAGAACAGCAAT
>JBMNVH010000013.1:0-57741 GCA_050946715.1 Anaerolineaceae bacterium
ATAATTGAGAGCATCGAAATAGAAATAAAGCCTTGCTTAATCTCTTATGATTAATTGGCAGTAAACCAATAAGCATGGAAATCCAAGTGTAGATCCTTGACAGTCTGATATTAGGAATGATTAACGTGGTTGAACAAGCCCAGTCAATCACGTAGGTAATCATCCGGAGCAGTCAACTCCAACCCCATCCAGGGAGGGGGAATTAAAGGGGCTGCTTGCGTCCTGGGTGTAGTCCCCAGGTGTGGGTCTTTTTTATTAGAGTATTTATCTATAACTGATCTGAAATGTAACTGTTATCGCGAAATCACCACATAATCACCTACAATTCCCCCTCTCCGCCTTTTGAAGTAAAATTCCACTATATGCGCAAAAACCTGTATCGTTTGACCCCCATTCTTCTCTGCCTGAGCCTGCTGGCTGGCTGCGCTACCGCTTCCGGTAAAAGTCTGCCGCTGAAAGACTACACGGACCCCCACGGGCGCTACACCTTCGCCATCCCCGAAGGCTGGCTGACCGAAACCGAAGCCGAGGTACTCAAGCTCACTCCACCCGATTATCAGGCCAGCGAAGAAGAGCTGGTCATCTACGTTTACACCGCTCCGACCGACACGATCGACACAGCCACCCACCTGGACCAAGCCAAAGAAAGGATCGAGCCCTTCCTTTCCTCGATCGTCGATGATGACTACGCCGTGGTCAACGAGGGTCAGACCAAGGTCGATAAATACCCAGCCATGCTGCTTGATTTCGCCAAGCCGCACGCCGAAAGCTACATGCTCGGGCGCGTGGTGATCGTGGCAATGCCTTTTTATGTCCTGGTTTTTGTTGGCAGAGGAATTGAAGCCGACTGGGAAGCCTTCCTGCCCACCTACCGCGAAATGCTCAAGCAGTTTCACCTGACATCGAGAGTTGAGCCAGAAGGCGATGAGGTCATATTGCCCTGATGCGCCGCCTTTCCTTTCTCCTGCTTGCTATCCTGCTCCTGCTGAGCGCCTGCGATTATCAGATCAGCAGTCCCGCGCGCACCGAGGTGCCTATCTTCCTCGCGCCACCTGTCAACACGCCCATTCCACCAACCCCAACGCTAACCTATGCATCTAATATTCAGATGGGCGAGGAAGTGATCGTGCTCGAAAATGGCTACGCCTTCACACCCATCCTGGTGGCCCGGGAAAACGGCCCCACCTATGAAACGCACTTTTTTGTGGATGAAGCTCCCGCCTACAACACAACCGGTCGCTTCACTTCCATTAACGCAGGAGATTCGGGCATCGACTTCTCGATTTGGCAGTATAAAAACGAAGAGATCACAGACGAAGCAAGCTGCCTCGCCTATGTGTTCAAGGAAAGTCATCTCGATATCGATCAGTATTCTTTCGCGCCTTACGAAGCGATCACACTCCCGATCGGCACAGCCCAATCAAGCGGCATCAGCGGGATCGTTATGGGCTATCATTCGACAGGCGAGATCGTATTTCAATACTCCGAACGCGGCTGCCTTGTTTTCATTGGTCAGAGTATTGATAAATATGAAGATGACGTCACTTTATGGAACAACATCGGCAAACCCGCTTTTGATAAAATGGTTCAGAGCCTGCGCTTTCTGACCCCCGAAGAAATGGCTTTCTGTAAGACCGCGCCCCGTGACACATACGGATTTAGCCCCGAAGATCCGATCGCGGTTGGCAACAGCAATCTCTACGACGGGCGTGAGCGCGAAGAGCTTTATCTGCTGACCTTGCGCGGTCCCGATGGGGAAGAGATCATTTTCCTACGCCAGAGTCCGATCTTCAATCAGAATGGTGAGATCGTTGACCCCTACCTGATCCACTACGGCAGCAACCCACCGATCATTCTTTACTTTACGATCTATCGCTACGAAGAGCCCCTTTACGTTCCCATCGGGTACAGCTGCGAAGCCGCCTTCCCGCTTAGCGACCCTAAACCTTAGACATGCGACAATTCAGCTCCATTTTCCGCCGTTATCCCATTCAGTTTTGGCTGCTGATCTTTGGTCTGGTCGTCTCCACGACCGGCACGACCATGGTTTGGCCCTTTTTGACCATCTACGCCTCTGAGACCTTATCACTCCCAATGGCTGCCGTCACCAGCCTGATGACCTTCAACTCCATCTCTGGGCTGATCGCCTCCATCCTTGCCGGCACATTGGTAGACTACTTCGGTCGGAAAAGCATCATGGTCTTTGGCGTTTTCGGCATGGCACTTGTTTATCTTAGCTATATTTTCGCCAACGAATTCTGGCAATTCGGCTTACTGATGTTCCTCTCTGGCAGCTTCAGTCCCCTCTATCGCATCGGCACCGACGCCATAGTTGCAGATATGCTGCCCGCCGAGGAACGCGCCCAGGCTTACGGTTTCCTCCGCATGGGTCGTAACATCGGCGTGGCGCTTGGTCCCATCCTGGGTGGGATCGTGCTTTCCAGTTCCTACAATATCGGTTTCGTCTCAGCCGCGCTTGCCCTCGCGACTTACGGCATCATCACGCTCCTATTCCTCAAAGAAACACTGGAACGAAAAACTGGCGAAAAACGGGAAAGCTTGGGCGATCAGTTCAGGGTCATGCACCAGGCAATGCGCAACAAAGCCTTTATGCGCATGCTGGGCTCCTTTACCCTGATGGAAATTTGCGCCACGCTCATGTGGGTCATCCTGGCGGTCTATATCAAGCAAAACTTTGGCATTCAGGAAGACCAATATTCCTGGATTCCGACCACGAACGCGCTTATGGTCATCTTTTTGCAGGTCGGCATCACCCGCCTCACCTCGCGCCACGACCCGCACCGCGTCATGCCAATAGGCGCGGCGTTCTATCCGCTTGCCATGCTCATCGTCGCCTATAGCACCAACTTTTGGGGCTTTTTACTCGCCATGGTGGTCATGACCTTTGGCGAACTGATCACCGCCCCGACCGCCACGGCTTATGTTGCCAATCTCGCCCCAGCCGACCAGCGCGGACGCTATCTGGGCTTTTTCGGTCTCAATTGGTTCATCGCCCTCTCGATCGGCCCCATGGGCGCCGGCATTCTTACCGATAAATTCAGCATCCAAACTCCCTGGTTTGTCGGCGCGGTCGTGGGCGTTCTATCTGTGCTTGCGTTTTGGAGTCTGCGCCAAATCGGGAAAGCCCCTGAAGCCACGCAGGAAATCTCATAGTTTTTTACGGAAATATGTGACTGGTTATCAACCAATCGTTAACTTAAGCAATAAATTAAGAATAAATTAAGCCGTCTCCCATCCTACGGGTTAGGTGTATCCGTAGAATAGATGATCAAAACCTTGTTGCGTTAACATAGCCTTCGCCCTTTGGGAGAAGGTCCCCGCAGGGCGGACTGCTTGCGCTTTGGTTACCAGAGTGAGGGGCATAGCCCGAAGGGCTTGTGCGGCCAAAAGCCTTCTCCGCTCGGGAGAAGGGGAACCACGCAGTGGTGGATGAGGGGTAGTCCGAAGAGCGGAGAAAGCGCCCGAAGGGACTGTAGGAGTGGTCTATTTCTTTCTTGGGTGAGGAAGCTAAAAAAATCTGTATATTGAAATCCCCCTCTCCGGTTTCTTGACAAAAGCCATTTTTCACACGATAATAGCACATACGTTCTAAATACGGATACGAAGATGACTCAGATTTTTCTTTTTCAGGAGAATGGCGCTTTCCAGGTGCTCAACGATCCAGTCGCGCCGGAAGCAATTGTGCGCAAGATCAATTCCGGCGACTGGCAAACCCACCTCGGGTTTCAACTTTCGCGTACCAGCGCCTGGCAGGCAATGAGGATCGGCAAACTCGTGATCGTTTATCCCCCTACGCCTGACGAAGATAAGCCTCAAATCCATTTAACTGCCCGGGATATTCAGGTGTTGCAGGCGCTTTGCTCGGGTCTAAACCTCACACAAACCGCTTATCACCTGAGAATCACACCTAAAACTGTCCAGAACCGGCTCAACCGCATCCGGCTCAAGTTCAACGCCCAGACGCGCGAGGAACTCATGGCAAAAGCCACCGCCCTTGGTTATGTCCAGCCGGATTTAGACAGCATTTTCGATTGAGATCACTCGATTGACTGGGTCGCTTCCCACAAATGTTTTGCCACTTCGAAAGCCGCGTCGGGACGTCCGATCAATTTGGAAGAAGCTGCGGTACGTTTCAATTGGACAGCATCATCTTTTAACCAAAAATCGATCATGGTCTTAAACTCACCAACGTTCATGACCTGCGCGCCAGCCTGATGGCTGGTAACGTAACGGACATTTCCCTCTTCCTGACCAGGTAGAAAATCGACCAACAAGATCGGCAACCCAGCCGCCAGTCCCTCCGAAAGGATCAAGCCGCCCGCCTTGGTGACCAGCAGATCCGAAGCCATCATCCAATCAGGCATGTTATCGACAAACCCCAGGATCTTGACCGGGAATTCAAACTCATTGATCTGTAATTCACGGAACAGGTCTTCATTGCCGCCCGTTATCACAACGACCTGGAATTGATGGTCCTGTTTCTCCAAAGCATGCAGGTTTTCGAGAATATGATCAACACGAACACTGCCAACAAAAAGGATCGTTCTGACATCTGGTTCAAGCCCAAGGCGCGCGCGCATCTCGCTCTTGGATGCCTTATTCAATTCAAAATTAGGGCTTACTGGAATGCCGGAAATTTTCAACTTGCGTGATAGGACCCGGTTTTCCCTTGCCTTGACGCGCACCCAATCGGACGCGATAAACAACAGATCCGGTCCCGGAGCGAACCAAAGCGAATGCACATCCGCCAGATCCGTCACGGTCGAGTACAAAGGAACATCAGGATTGTAATCCTTTCGCACCTTGTGGGCTGGAGCGTTGAACATCGGATTGGTGATCAGAATGCCGTGCGGCAAAAATGAATCCACTTTTTCACCGATGCTTTGCTGCAGGAGGACTGTGAGCGCGCTCTCCATCAACTCACTCACCTGACGGGAATCGCTGAACTCATAGCCTATTTTCCAAAGGCTCGGTATGTTCTTGATCCCTTTGTCGTAATTCTTCTCAATAGGTTTCATGAGCGAGAGCGTATTACTTTCAAGAATTGGGTTGACAACCAGGTTGACCTGACGATCACCATAGAGATGATCAAGCGCCTTCGAGACCGAAACAGCCGCGCTGCGGTGACCAAAGCCCGAATCACTTGTCAGGATCAAAAATCGTTTTTTATTTTCCATATCGCGTCTCCTCGTTGTACCAACCATTATCAGGCTAAAATTCGCCCAGCGATTACGCTAATTGTACATTATTCGACAGGAGTTTAAAAACTGCAATTCTTACTTCAGCTTCGAAATGGTCAGGAGACCATTTCCGAACGAGAAATGAGTTGGGTTCCCTCGTGGTCTCCCGACCACGAGCCATATATTATTTCAATGCTAAATGCTGAGAATTGCTGTAAAAAAAGAAACGCCGCCTGATATCTCAGGCGGCAAACTAGGCTACAAATCTTACTCTTCGATAGCGATTGCTTGTTCCGGGCAGTCTTCTGCAGCTTCACGAGTTGCTTCCTGGAATTCTTCCGGCACAGGATCCAGCAGAACTTCAGCATAGGGCTCGTTCATCAGGCTAAATACTTCGGGGACGATACCTTCACAGATACCGCAACCAATGCAAAGATCAGCGTCAACAGTTACTTTCATTTCATTATTCCTTTCAAAGACATGGTTTTGGGTTGATTCTTCAGCTTCTTCTTCGGCAAGTTCCAAAGTTTCAACTGTAGTTTCAGAATTAATTGCTTTGCTTTCTTCTTCGAGAGTGATGGCGCCTTCCGGACAACCCTCGGTAGCTTGCCTGACAAGATCTTCGAAATCCTCAGTGATCGGGTCCATCATTACTTCGGCAGCATAAAGATGTTCGATTCTGAATACTTCAGGAACGATGCCTTCACAAACACCACAGCCAATGCAAAGGTCCTCATCCACTCTCACTCTCATCCAAATTCCTCCAGCTGCTTTGCCAGCAAACCCAGACTAATTAAAGCAACATCAGTCACGCGCTAAGTATAACATGTTGTGCCGGATTCAACAGCAAATCGCAGGTCGGATTCCTCCGAAATCCGGCAATAATATGTGGTCGAGACAAGGTGTCCAAATGGGTATTGAAGGTTTTTTCCTTCAATCGGACGTTTCCAAATTATTATACAAGGTCGAGATCGAGATGCTGAGTAAGTAAAGGTAAGTCGGGTAGCGTGCCCGTTAGGGTATTGCGTAATTCAACCCGACATTGAAGTTGCAGATTTTTATAAGCCAACAAAACCATCTGGCGCACCACCCTAGCCTGATATTATTGAAAAAGTCCCTCCCCAGTGGATTGGAGAGGGACTAAGGACCACACTTTTATGTTCGAAACAGCTTATACGGATTTTTTCCTCATGTTCGCTGTTTTTATCCCTGTTTTTACGATTTCAACGATCGAAACGATGATAATGATCAGGAGTGCGATCATCAGTGGTAAGGGCTGCATCGCCCACTTTCCAATCAGACCTGTAATTCCTTCGCTAACAAGATCACTTACGTTCCACATATTAAGACCGAGTGTTCCTTTGAGCATGCTGACATATTCCGGATTGACCACCAGCGGATTCCCAAACCAGACCAGTAAGGTAATGATCACCACGCCATTCGCCAGCAGAGTTGCCAGGAATCTCATCATGCTGCCCATTGGCTTCGTCATTTTCACGACCAATTCCAGTAAAGCTGTTCCCACAAGAGCGATCAGCAGGGGTCGGATGCTCACCAAAACCTCCGGATTGAAGAAAGAAGCCCACTTGCCATCGATAACCAGGCCGGGGATATTTATGTGAGGGAGAACCACGAACAAAACCGCAAAGATACTCAGGAACACCATGCTGACGATAAACTCTCCGATCCCAGTTCGCTTTTCGCTATCCGGCAATTCGGGCAAGTCGTTCAGATCGAACTTTTCCGAGTCCAATTCAACACCCTGATGATACAAAATGGCAAAGATGATCGTCACAATTGCAAAAGCGCCCTGCAAACCACTGATAATTGTTGATATAAGCTGAGCAATCCCTCTAGTCGTAAGCAAAATGATCCCACCCAGATCATATCTCACGCCCCCAGGGATGCCCGTTAACCATTCGATCAAGAGAGCCAGAGCCAATGCTCCAGCGACTGCGATGAGTGTGATCTTAAGCACGCGTTTATAGAGACTGAAATGCGGCTCACCGATCAGACAGTTCTTTGCCACATTGCTGTAGTTGCGAGCCAACTCCTCTGGGTTTCCCAATTCATTCAGAACTGCCCGCACTTGTTCTTCCTCACTCTCACCCGAGCCAGCTCGTTCTGCAAGCATCGAAGAGATCAGTTCATCGATCTCCAAAGAGACTTCCTTGCGTTCCTTTTCAGGTAAACGCCGCACAACCGCATAAATATATCGTTCAACCAAATCGTTTTTCATGATCACTCCTCAATCACATTCTTTACTATTTCGATCATTTCGTACCATTGCGCCTTCAGACGCTCAAAAAACACTTCTCCCATTTCTGAGATCAAATAATACTTACGCGGCTTATCGGTGATGACATCCCAGTCCGAGCGTAGTAAGCCTTGTTTTTCCAGCCGACGCAACAAAGGGTAAACCGTGTTGGCGTCCAGCGGAAAACTCTTTTCATCCAGCGATTTCACCAGCTCATAGCCGTAGGTCGGCTCTTTGCACTGACTAAGCACGACCAGATTGGTCAAACCGCGTTTGAGTTCAATTGATACATTTTCAAAGTTGCTTTCAAATTCTTTCATAACTCATTTCTTCCTGTCTGTTACAGTATACTGTATGTCGTACACTATTGTCAAGATTAAAATATAACGAATTCCAAAAGACCTCCGATTTAGCTTTACAATCAACATAGATAATAAGAAAACTGGAGGTCTACATGATCTATCACATTACTACCGAAAATGCCTGGCAATGCGCTCAGGAAAGCAATCACTACTCCCCGGAAAGCCTCAAAACCGAAGGCTTTATCCATTGCTCTGATCATTTTCAGCTGGAAGGTACAGCCAACCGCTTTTACGATCAAACGCCCGATCTGATCGTGCTTGAAATCGATCCTGACAAACTGGTTTCCAGGCTGGTCTACGAAAACCTCGAAGGCGGCGAGATGCTCTTCCCCCATATTTACGGCGCACTGAACATTGACGCCGTAATTGCCACCTTCCACTTTGCGCGCGCTGATTGCGGACGCCTGGTGCTGCCCAGCGCTCGCAAACACCCCGAGCCTGAGCTGATCACCGAGTTCCCATTCCATATGGCTGGGAAAGTCTTTCGCTCACCGACCCCTGGCAGTCGCATGTTCGACCCCGAAAACAAAGTCCTGGGACTTTTCAAAGAAAAAGGGATCAATACCGTTGTTGTGCTCAATGATGAAGACGAACACGTTCGCCACACGGGGCGACTTCTGCTGAAGCGCTACCGCCAGGCAGGATATCGGATCATTTATGCGCCCATTCCTGATTTTTCTGCCCCCGAGTCCGGCTATTGGGATAACGCCATTACGGAAACCATCCAGGCGATCCAAAACGGCGAGAATGTTGTCATCCACTGCCACGCCGGCATCGGACGCACCGGTATCTTTGTCGCCCTGATGGCAAGCCAATTACTCGATCTGGACGGTGAACAAGCGGTCGCCTGGGTACGACAAACCGTCCCATACGCGATCGACACCCAATATCAGAGATCCTTTGTGCTCGAGGAGATCAAGCGAAAACGCAATGCTTAATACAAAAAGAGCGAGTGTGAAAAGCTCGCTCTCTTACATGAACACTTATTTGATCGTCAACCCTATGTGTAGGTCGAAATTGAACCCAAAAGAAGGGTTCAATTCGACGTCAACATTTGGTCAAACTGACACCTACTAATATCCATACAGACTTCTGAATTTAAGGACGGGGATACCCTTACGGGCACAGCTAAACCCCGTTCCTTCATTTCATTTCCCAAAACAAGGCTTGACCAACACCAAACACTTATTTGATCGTCAGATTAAGTTCGACGTTGATGTTGCCTCCGGTAGCATTGCTAACCGTGATGATGTAATCGCCAGTGTCCGGCAATGTGCCCTCAAAGCTCGTCTTCCCTTCCGACTCCGCCAATAAGACCTCACCAGTCACGCGCCGAACAGAAAGCACCAACCCACTTGTCGGATTGAGCGAAATGCTCATCGTCTGACCTTTACTTGCCCTGGCGATGAAGTTGTGACTGCGGTTGCCGCCTATCGTTGCCTTGGCGATCAGTGAGTTCTTGCCTGAATCAAAGCTAACCCGCTGAGGAGCCACAAAGCTCAGATTGATATCAGCCGCATAAGCTCCGGTCTGCACATCCACATACCAGTCACCATTCTCAGTCGCGTAATCACGATACCACAGCCATTTCTGAGAAAAATCGACCAGTTGCTTGCCTTTTTCTGTGCTAACAGCAATAAAGGCGGAAGTATTGCTCTTGAGGGTGATCTCGAGCATCTGCCACTGGGTCAGGCGCAAAGCATAACGTTTGGTCGTATTGGCTGGGATCGTCTCCTTGACGGTGTAATTGGTTGTCCCAACCTCAAAGCTCACGCGTGTCATACCAGCAGCGGTGGTCGGCAGGGGCCCACTGGTCGCGGTTGGTGAAACAGGCGTGATCGTTACTACTGGCACTGCGGTCGCGGGCACGGCTGTCGCACTCGGAGTAGGAGCTTGTCCCCCCGGCTCAGCAGTTGGAGCGAGTGTCGCGGGAGCCTGCGATGGCTCTGTTACTGTGTCATCCTTGGTTTCTTGGGTTGGCACGGGTGTCTCTTCTTGTAGTTGGGCGAATTTGGTCAAAGTTGCCTGAGCAAACAGCGCCACCTGGGTGAGCGATCCCCCATTTTCAGGGGTGGGCTTGGGCAAATTGCAGCCTGCCACAAGCATCATTACCAATAAACTAATTGTCAGAATCAAGTTTCTCTTTTTCATCATAACCTCGCTTAAAAGCTAAAAGACTCAATCTTATTGTAATAGAAAGACGTATTTAATTCCCGTTTAGTTCCATTAGCAATTCTTATTTTACCCATGAACATTGATCGGAAAATAAAAAGTTGGTTCGCGCGTGGCATCCGGGCCATGCACCGGTAAAAATGAGAATTGCTGTGGTTCCATTCATCCCTGAGGAATTAGTTTAAAAGCCGAATAATCATAATAAAAGATCGTCAAGGCAGCCAGGGCGCTAAAAGCCAGAAATACCAGCGTGAAAAGCAGCGCTTTTGGACGGCGCGCCTCAGCCAAAGTCGCGTATGCCTTGCTGATCCCACTAACCTGAGCGCTGATCCAGTAAAAAGCATAGCCAAGCCAGGTGCCAAAACTGTTCAAGATCAGGTCATCCACATCAAATACCCGTGCTGACAACAAAGTCTGAGTGAGCTCAATGGACAGGGAGATCCCCAGCCCGATCAGAACAACCAGCCAAAACCTGCGCAGCTTATTCTCCAAAACAGGCATGAAGAAACCAAAAGGAGAAAAGATCAGTATATTGCCCACAATATTAATGAAAACAATTCTTTGGGTTGTTTTGTCATCAAATTTTGAAGCATTCTCGATCATTTTCATAATGCCGTGTAATGGTCGCAGATTGGCTGGCTTCACCTGCCAATCGGGAACGAACTCAAAAGGTTCCAGCGTTCTATAAAGCAGGAACAAGACAAAAAAGAACAAGATCCAGAGAATTATTGCCCTTTTCAGATCAGGCTTTCCATGCAAAAAAGAGCGGGCAACTCTGAAAACCAACCAAAGAGCGGCTAAAATCGCGGCCAGTTTTTGAAAATCAAAGGTATAATAAAGCATAATCACCTCTTGTGGCATTGTAGCCGATTTTTAAAGGTTAACGTTTTTAGACATTACACTCAAAATACTGAAACGTGTGATATTATGATTTTATGAGTCGAATTGCAAATAATTCATCAGGAGAAGATATGAGCAAAAAAATTATGTTAATGCGCCATGGGAAATCAAGCTGGAAGGACAAAGAGCTAAAAGATTTCGATCGTCCCCTCAAGAAAAAAGGAGTGGAGTCATCGGAAACAATTGGTAAACTGCTCAAGGCTTCCGGCATGCTGCCCGACCTGATCTTCAGCTCACCTGCGAAACGCGCTTCAGAAACCGCTGAGATCGTTGCTAAAGCAATTGGCTACGACGAGATCCATTATGTCGATTCTTTCTACATGGGAGAACCCGGAGATTACATCCGAACCCTCAAAGAGCTGGATGATGACGTCAAGCGCGTGCTTGTGATTGGTCACAACCCGGGGCTGGAAGCGCTTCTGCAAATGCTGGAAGGTAAGGTCAATGTGCTTTCCACCGGCTCCCTGGCTTGCCTGGACCTGGAGTTGAAACAATGGCGGAACCTGAATCCTTCAACCGTCGGTGAATTAACCACTTTCTGGGATCCGGACGAATTGGACGTAGAAGAAATCCTGGAAGAATTGGCGAAAAAGAAGGAAAAGAAGGACAAAAAAGAGAAGAAAGATAAAAAGGATAAAAAAGACAAGAAGTAATCTTTTCCAAAAAATCTGAAGTTGTGCAAGGTTTGTTCATACGAAATTATTGACTTCGGATTTTTTTGTTTGAATCAAATGGTAAAAAACACCCGGATATCTAAACATGGGTGTTTTTTGTTGCCCACTCTCAACCTCTAAGTTGTCAGCAAGAAATCAATCAAGTCCAGAATCTTCAAATTCGACCGAATCCCAGATCAACAGGCATTCGCGCAATTCTTTTGGGTCATCTATATAAAACGAAGTCTGCAAACAGGTATAAGGCGCGGTCGTAAAGGCGTGCAATGCCAGGCGATTGTGCCCGGGCATCACTTCTTCCAACTTCAAAAAACCAAACAGTGAGATGTCACCCTTATCCTCCCTGATCGTTTCCAGCTTTTCCGCTTCAGCCTTTGCTTTCAGGTTCGCCAACAGAGCCTGACGATGCTTTTCCCCGGAATAAGCAAAGATCGTTGTCAGCAAGGTGCAGCCAACACGCCAAAAGATCACATTATCGCCTTCTTTCCGGCGTTGAAAATCATCCGGAACATCCAGCAGCCATTCGTTCGAAAGATACATTTGCATGCGCCTATTATACCGTTATGCTGCAACAGCTTTCAACCATTTGCGCGCTCAAACAGCAATTCTCAGTACGACAAAAAAAGACTGGCTCGTGTTCTCCTGACTACCTTCTAACAAGAAAAAGCCCTGGTTTCGCTCGTGGTCTATCGACCACTGGCCATCAATAATTTTTACACTGAGAATTGCTGGTATTCAAAAAATGTACCCGCCTTTTCCCAACATTAATAAAGAACACCTATAGTAAACGAGTCAACTAAATTCCCCCCTTGCTTTTCAGGAATGGAATTATAATAACACCTGAAATAAAAAACAAAGAAAAGGTTCGGTCTGGCGCAAGCCCGTATGCCGAACCTTTATGCTTTAGAGGTAAAGCTAAATGGAAAAGAAAAGAACACTTAAAAGACAGCTTAGTCTTATTCAGGTAATCATGCTGGGCACCGCGGGAACACTTGGCTCCGGCGTATTCGTTCTCACCGGTCATGCCGCCGCGGTTGCCGGCCCGGCAGCCATTTGGGCAGTATTGATCGCGGGCATCCTCAGCTTTAGCATCGCCCTTAACTATTGTGAACTCGCCACAACCTACCCTGAAACCGGCGGCGCGATGACCTACGTCCGCGAAGCCTGGGGGAAAGGCTTGCTGGCTTTCCTGGTTGGTTCAATGGACTGCATTTCGAGCACTTTCTACACCGCTTTGAGCGCAGTTGGCTTTGCCTATTCGGTGTCAGTATTTTTCCCAGCCGTTGCCGCCAGCTCCCTCAACATAGCCCTGGTCGCCATCGCGGCGATCATGCTCTTTGTGATCCTTAATATTATGGGCGTCACCAAAGTCGGTAATATCCAGGTGGTCATGGGCGGCGCGCTTTTGCTCGCCTTCGCGATCTATCTTGTGGCGGGTTTCACCATGCCCAACGGCTTTAGCACTGAGATCCTGCTGCCCGATGGGAAATGGTTCCCTACCGATAATATCGGAGCAAACATCGGCATTATCCTAAAGACCATCGCCCTGATCTACGCCATGTACGTTGGTTTTGAAGTCATCGCAGATGATGCCGAAGAGGTCAAAAACCCAACCAGGAACATCCCCCTGGCGATCATCATCAGCCTTTTCCTTGTCCTGGTCATTTATACCCTGGTCGTCACCGTCGCGATGGGGACCTCCAAAGACATCGCTGGCTCCGAAACAGCCATCTCGGATACCATCCGAATTTTCCTCGGTGCTCCAGGCGCGACCATGATCGGTATTGCTGGCATCGTGGGTTCCCTGACCTCCGTCAATTCCTCCATGCTTTCCGCCACCCGTGAAAGCTTCACGCTCAGCCGTGATGGCGCCTGGCCCACTTTTCTCTCGCGACTAAACCAGGCACGCGTGCCTTACTTCGCTATCATTGTGATCGGAGCAGTTTCTATGCTCATTACCCTGATCGGCGCGGTCGATTTCCTCAGCTATATCACATCGGGTGGGTATCTTTTTGTGCTCTTCTTATCGAACCTATCGATGATCACCCTGCGCAAAAAATACCCCTTCATCCATCGCCCCTTCAAGGTGCCCTTTTTCCCGCTTACGCCCATCGTCGCCTCGATCGTTTGTCTGATCGTTCTGCGCTATTCTGAATGGAAAGCACTGGCTTTTATGGCGATCATTTTGGCAATTTTTTCAGCCTATTACTACATTCGCATGGGCATCGAATCCTGGCAAGCTGAACACAAACGCAGCCTCAACCCAGGTCGCTACCGCCTGCTGATCCCCATTCATCAGCAGCACGGCTTTGAGAACGTCATCCGCATCGGCGCCCGGATCGCTAACGCGCAGAGTGATGTCAATATGTGTCTGCTTCAGGTCCTTGATCGATCTGTCGTGGAAGATGAGAGCGTAAGGACCAGGATCGAAGAATCACGCCAGTACATGCTCGAAAAGTTCGTAAAATACGCCGTTGAACGCAACGTCCCCATGTATTCAAAAACGATCAGCGACGAAACCGCCGCTGATGGCATTATCAACGAAGTCAAAGCCGATAACAACGTACGCCTGATGCTCTTTAAATGGCCCGAAAAAGCCGAAGCCCAGGCTCATTTCAAGGAATCACTCGAAGCGTTGATTCATTCCGGCGTTGCCAACATTGGCGTGCTCATTGACCGCGGCATCGATAAACTCGAAAACATACTCGTGCCAGTCGGCGGAGGCTACCACTGCAAACTCGCGATCCAAATGGCTGACAGCCTTTCCAAAGCTGATAACGGCAGCGTTGATCTGATTCGCGTCGTTGACCAGAACGTGGACGAAGAGCTCTACGAAGACGAAATGTCATTCCTGCAGGAAGTCGCCATCACCCAGCTCAACAACATTCCCGGCAATATGAACCTGCAGATCCTGCGTGGCGCAGACCCAGCCTCGGCGATCGTTGAAGAAGCTCAGAGCTTTGATTATGACCTGATCATCATCGGCTCTTACGATGGCGAAACCACTGCCAGCGCTCCCTTTGGTGAGCTGGTCGAGAAGGTACGCAAAGGCACCTCCACCTCGATCCTCGTTTTGCGCCAGCATGAAAGCCCGGCTGCCTCCTGGCTGCGTCGGCAGTTCAAATCAAACAAGTAGTGTTAATAAGTTCTTTACCGCACCCTGAAGAAGCTTTAACCCAGGCTTCTTCAGGTGTTATTGAAGTATAATTAACATACAATTAGCATCTTATTCAGGAGTTCTTGACGATGAAAAACAATACCCGAGTATTGCTGTTTTTGCTGGCATTACTGCTTGTCAGCACCGCTTGTTTCCCTTTGAAAAAAAAGGGCGCACCTCCCACTAATGATCCCAATGAGACCCGCATCACAATATCAGAAAACCTGACCGAATTCACTAGAATTTACATCGAAAGTGCCGGAAAGATCAAATTGGTTCAGGGCGACAGTCATTCCATCGAGATCGAAGGTCCTAAGAGTATGATCGATAGGATCAAATACTCCGTCAGCAATGGCACCCTGAAAGTAACTTTGGACAGGTCCTTCTGGCAGTGGTTCACCGAATACACCTTGCCGGTTATGACGATCACTTTTGCGAACCTCGAAGAGCTTGATTTCAAAGGCGGCAGCAAGCTGACCCTCAACGACCTGACCACAGAAAACCTCGTTATCGATATCGAGGGTGGCGCGCAGGTAGTGATGGAAAATCTGAGCGCCAGATTCCTTGATTTCTCAATGCAAGGCGGCGGCGATGTGGAGATAACGGGCGTAGCCGACATTCAGAAGATCAGAGCCGAAGGCGGCGTAAATTACCAGGCTGGTGATCTCAAAAGCCTGAATGTAGACCTGAATGCCCAGGGCGCGGTCAACGCTGAAATTTGGGCGACAACCGAACTGACCCTCAAGCTTTCAGGCGCTTACAACGTCAGCTATTATGGCGAGCCTTCCATCAAACAAGATGTCGAGGGCGTCGGCACGATCGAAGGTTTGGGTACCAAATAAGCCTTTTTAGTCAAACATCAAGCCCTTTAGGAACTGATACCCAAAGGGCTTTTTTATTGAAATTCAATTAATTAAGTAAAATCCTGGATTTGCCCCTAGCATTGGTGATTGCATCCATTATTAAATTAGAGCATTTCTCCGCGGCCTATCTTGAAAACAGTCGGCAATCTAAGTATAGCTTTTAGAAGGGAATGCTGTCCAATTTTTTGGCAGCAGTCCAATCAACCATCTCCAGCCAAAGACTAAGTCGAAGGCGCAGGGAGGGCGTAGGGGGTTGGTCTTTTTCATTCGAGCTATTAGAGTACCGCAAACCAGGTTCTGTTCGCTCATGTCGCTTGTTGGATTCATCTCAAATCCATATTAGAACAACATTTACCTAGATCGAATTCCAGGTTTCAACGATCTTATTGTAGGATTCTTCCAAAGATTCAGGCAAAACGCGCGTTTTCCCGACCACAGTAATAAAGTTTGCATCGCCAAACCAGCGCGGGATCACATGCCAATGTAAATGCTCCTTGATCCCAGCCCCGCCGGCGTCCCCCAGATTGACGCCCACATTAAAACCCTGCGGACAGTAAGCCTTGGTTAGCACCTTGATCGCCTTTTGGATCAGGCTGGTCATTTCCGCCATGTGCTCAGCCGGCAATTCGCTGAACAGATGGGTATGCGCGTTTGTCACCACCATCATGTGCCCGCTGTTATAGGGGTAAAGATTCATGATCACAAAGCAATGTTCCCCGCGGTGTACGATCAGATTGCCAAAGCCGTCTTCCTTCATCTGCGCTTCACAAAAAGCACACATAGCCGATTTATCGCGTTTGAAGTATGCATTTCGATCGCTGTAGAGGTGATCCATGCCAAGATTTTACCCGAAAAACGTCCGATGTGGAAAGAAAATCACCACTTGCCCAGAAGTTTTCATCGGGTAGGTCGTGATTGAAATTGTCCCGAAAGGGGACAATTTCAATCCGACATCTTGATTTAATATGATCATTGGACGTCGAATTGAGGAAAATGTGCGATTTTGCACATTTTCCTCAATTACGACCTACCCTATGACTTATCACTGCAAACCTCGATCTCTAAATACCGTTGGTTTGATGTAGAAAGAATGTCGTTTGACAAAAACACTTACTCGCATATAATATGACCATTCGGTCACAAAGAGGTAAAATGCCAAAAGAAACATTCTTTAATTTAAGCAAGGACAAGCGCGCCTTGATCGAAAAGGTCGCGATTGAAGAATTCGCCAATAACGGACTCAAAGCCGCCTCGGTCAATGCCATCGTCAGCAATGCCAGCATTGCCAAAGGCTCTTTTTATCAATACTTCGAAAATCTGGAAGATCTCTATGAGCACATTCTTCAGATCGTGCAAAAAACGAAGGTGGAACTGATCACCAGCCTGCCGCTGCCTGAGAACAACCTCGACACCTTTCGTTACCTCTCCCGTCTGGTCATGGTGGACATGATCTTTGAGCTCAAATACCCCTTGCTCTCCCAGGTGGAGCGTCACCACCGCTTCGACAATCCCATCATCAGCTCGGTTGACCCTGAAACCGGTCAGCGATTATCCGGTGACGGACGTTTTCATGCCTTTTTGTCTCAGGGCGTTTTTCATGACGATATCGCTACCTGGGTCGATGTAGATATGGCAGCTTATGTTTTGGAGACAATTTCCAACTGGATCTCCCCCTATCTTTTGGAGCGCCTGCAACAAGATACCGGCAAAGAGATCGACCCCGCCATGGATCTCACCAGGAACCAAACCGTGCAAGACCTATTACATAACCTGATGGACATCCTCATGGCAGGCATCGCCCGCGACCCACAGATCCGCAAAGATTTCTACTCCAAGTAGCACTTTTTTTTGTAAGGTCGAGATTGAAATGGAACACAATGTGCGTTCCATTTCAATCCGACGTTCATCATAAAGAATCCGGCAATAATCTTATTGTCTTTGCCCCAGGATCAAAGGCACATCCACTGTTTCTTCGCCGCGAATGACCGTCAGCACGATCTCGTCGCCAACGCTGGTGTTGAGCACCAGATAGCTCATCAACTCGCTGAAATCCTTGATCTCAATGCCATCAACAGCGATGATCAGATCGCCGCCCTTATACAAACCTTGAACTTGCGTTGGAACCGTTCCGCCTCGTAAGCCAGCCTTGCTCGCCGGACTGCCATTGACCACCTGAGCGATGTATGCTCCCGTCTGACGAGGCAGACCCAACTCTTCGATCATCGCCAAAGACATATTCGAATAGCTGGACAAACCCAAATATGGATAGGCATAAGATCCGTTTTCAATCAGCTCAGGCACAACTTTTCGAACCGTATTCGATGAGATCGCGAATCCGATGCCGGTATTGACAGCCTCTCCGGTAATGCTCATCCCAGCGGTCTGGATCGCGCGGTTGACACCGATCACCTCCCCATTCAAGTTCAACAAGGGGCCTCCCGAGTTGCCAGGATTGATCAGCGCGTCAGTCTGGATCGTATCACCGGAGGAGTAATAGGTACCCGTCTCCGTCTGGCGCATCGAGTCCAAAACGCGCCCGCGAGCCGAAACCACACCCACAGTCATCGTGCCGCTCAAACCATAGGGGTTGCCGATCGCGACAACCGTCTGCCCCACCTGGATCGCGTTGGAATCGCCCAGAGGCAATGGAACCAACAGGTCGGGGTCAACATCCACCTTGATCACCGCCAGGTCGGAATCAAGATCAACGCCAATCACCTCACCATAAACCTTCAATCCCGATGGGAAATGCACTTCGAGGCTTTGGGCATCGCTGGCAACGTGATAATTGGTCACGATATGCCCGTTTTTATCGATCACAAAACCAGTTCCCTGACCGCCGCCTTGCGCGCTCATATATTGCAAAGAGACCACGCCTGGGCTGACATTTTGGTATAAAGCCTCCAGACTGCCCTCCAATGCCGTATATTCCGGCACCAAGATCGTAGTGGAATGCTCAGCGGGCAGTGTTGGAACTGTCTCGACTTGTTCTTCTTCTCCGATAAAAGGAATTTCACTGATCGGATTCCCCGTCCGTGTGAGACGGCAGGCTGATAAAGCCATGAAAACAACTAGAAGAAAAGTGATCACACGAAGTTTATTTTTATTCGAATTCATATCCTACCTCTTAAAACCTATAAGCTAGTAAACTAAATTAAATATACTCCTTAAATATTAAAGCTTCATAAAAAAGTCCAACGGGCTACTAGAATATATCGTCTGGATGGTCTTTTTCTGATAATAAGAAACCAGCCAGTGTGACAAATGTCGGAGCTTAGATTTTTGTAGGTCGTGATTGAAAGCGCACATGGCATACTAGACGTCATAAATCGGGCGTACTAGATCAACCACCTACAGGGAGGGGGAATTAAAGGGGGTGGGTCTTTTATTTCATTATTTTGCTCCCTATAGAGCATTAGAAGGTCTAAAGCACAACTTATTGTTCCCGCATGGTCAGGAAACCATGCTGAACATGATATCTAAACAAAGGCTCAGGTTTCGACCACCTTGCCGATGTTATAATACAGGCATGAATCAGCTATTAGAACTTAATCCCATATCCGCCTGGGTTCGGGCAGGTATCACCGCCTTTGCGGTTTGGTTACTCCTCGAGCTATTTGCTTATCTCGGCAGGGTCCAATCCAAAAAAAGCGAGTTTCCACTCCTCACCTTTCGATTACTTAGCCAGGTGAAATGGTACACCCGCATCGCGCTCGCGCTTTGGGCTGGAACAATCTTCCTAAGCCTACCAGCCAACCTTGCGCAAATTCTACGCGTCCTATTCATCGCTGTTCTGGCGCTTCAGGCTGGGAATTGGCTCAACCACGCCATCACCTTTGTCAGCGAGCGCGAGCTTAAAAATGTCCCGGCTGAAGACCTTTCGCGGCGCTCTTCAATTCGCGGCATCGTGATAGTTGCCCGCATCGCGGTCTGGCTCATCGTCATACTCGTGATTCTCGAGAGCATCCCCAACCTCAACATCGCCGGCATCTTCACCAGCCTTGGTCTGGGAGGCATCGCCATCGGTCTGGCAGCGCAAAGCTTTGTCAGCGACCTGCTTTCCAGCCTGACGATACGCCTCGACAAACCTTTCGACATTGGTGAAACCATCAAGACCGGCAATTACACCGGAACGGTTGAAAAGATCGGGCTCAAATCAACCACCATTCGCAGTCTGTCTGGTGAAGCCCTTACCATCGGCAATTCCGCTCTGCTCGCCAATCCTTTGCAAAACTTCAGCCGTCTCGAAGAACGATTGCAGGTCATCTCGATCTTGCTTTCGACCGACTCTGATCCCAGGCTTCTTGAAGACTTGCCCGAGCAAATCAAACAAGCCTTAAATGCCATCGAAAAGGTGCGCTTCGAACGCGCCCGCCTGCAAGGATTCAACCCCACTTCGCTTGACTTTGAGATCGCTTACACTGTCACAAGCCCGACTTACGCGGACCTCGTCAAAGCCAGCCATCAGGTCAACCTGGCTGTTCTTGATCTCATCAACCAACTTGGTTTACGTCCCGGCGCGGTCACGCTGACGCTTTCGAAAGATGCCAAGCCATTCTAAAAATCGCAAGTCATTAAGATGAATTCTACAGAACCCATCCTCAAAGCCAGCAATTTGAGTCGCAAATTCAAGAATTTTGAGGCTGTCGCGCCCTTGAACCTTACCGTATATCCAGGTGAAATTGTCGTTTTGCAGGGGCATAACGGCTGCGGGAAGACCACCCTGCTCAATTGCCTCAGCTACCTCATCCCGCCAACAACCGGAACGGTTGAGGTTTGCGGCTTTGACATGGTCAAACAGGAGCTGGAAGCCCGCCGCCACCTCGTCTTTGTTCCTGATGTCCCTCGTTTTTACCTTGAGCTGACCGCCTGGGAACACCTGCGCTTCATCGCCGCGGCAAATAATGCCCTGGAGGGCTTCGAGGTCAGGGCTGAAACCTTCCTGCGCGATTTCAGGCTCTGGCAGGTGAAGGATCAGTTTCCGCACCGTTTTTCCCGCGGCATGCGTCTGAAATTGGGTCTGCTTCTGGGGCTGATCCGCCCATCCAGCATCTTGCTGCTCGATGAACCCACCTCCGCACTCGATCAGGAAGCCACGCAACTGCTTACCGAGAAGCTCCTTGAACGTAAACAGGCCGGTCTGGCAACCCTGCTCAGCTCGCATGACCCCGCTCTCGCTGATCGTTTGGCTGACCGAACCCTGGTCATGGTCGAGGGAAAACTTCAGGTCGAATAAAGATGTCGAATTCGGCGATCAAAGCCATCAACTTTTTGATCAGCAAACAGGACTACTCCGACCTGCGCTATTGGCTGGCTCTGGTCAGCTATGACCCGGAGGAAAAGGGCTTTTCCAACCGCGTTTACCTGCTCTATCTGGTCGTTTTCTTTGCGATTTGGTTTCTTATCGTCCTGGCATGGCTGGCAAGTGGCTTTCTGAATTTCCTGCCGATCTTTGGACCCGTGCCAATCGAAACGCTGATCAGCACCTGTCTTTTATTTCTTTCTTCTGCCTTCACGATCGGCAATCTGATCTCTACCAGCTTGCGCTCGCCCCTGATCTTCAGTGAAGAACATCGTTATCTGCTCTGCCAACAGCCCGTGCCTCCGCGACCACTCGTCTTCCGCTGGATCCTCGCCCCCTGGCTCAAGAATTTCCTGATCTTCGGCTTTTTGGGCACCCTGCTTGGCATGGTCTTTGCCGAAGCAAGCATCCCCAGCAGCGAAATAGCAAGCCACTTACCGCTTTATATCTGGTACGGAATCCGTGTCTTTTTGCTCAGCTTACCCTTTCACTTTGCCTCTTTTGTCAGTTCCTGGGCAGTTGGAATTTTTGCCTGCAATCATCGCAAAGAAGTTTTTGCCTGGCTTCCGAGCCTCGCCTTCATCCTCTTAACCATAAGCATTTTCCTCAGTCTTTTCCTGCCCGCTTTCTTCGGTTTTAACCATCCGGTTTTAACTTCTCCCACAAAATTCATCCGCTTGCTTCTTCTTTCATTCTTAGGGATCAAAGGTTTTGGCTTCGGGTCAACCTTTTTGATCGGGCTTTTGCTCTCCGCGCTCGCACTCATTCTTTTATGGATAACAGCTAAAAGCTTTAGCCCTTCCAAAGCCGCGGTCGAAACCGAAAAAGCCGCGCTCATCGGCTCTTTGGCGCGTTATGCCCAGTTTGACGCCATAAAACAAATCAAGCACGAGAGTAAGCTACGCCTAAGCGCCCAAACACGCTTCATCCCCAAATGGCAAAACAGCAAGTCCTTTCTTTGGAAAGCGTTCATCATTACAAAACGCAGTTTCAGTCTGAACAACCTCTGGCATGCGCTTTATCCACTACTATTTATCCCCGCCTTCGCCTTCGCGGGCAACTCCCCCACTACCTGGCTGGGCATCGCCAGCTGGGTTTGGATCCTTAGCCAAAACAGTCTTTCCTTGTTTCAACGCGATCTTGAACAATGGCAACTCACCCGTCAACTCCCTTGTTCGATCCAAAACTGGGGTCTGATCGAGCTTTTCATGCCCCTCATACCCACATTTTTAGCCAGTTTGCTCGGCACACTCATCGCTCAGTTATTCTTAAAAACAAATGCCTTGCAGTTCTTGCCCCTTTTCCTGATCGGGCTCACAGCCGCCCAGCTGCAGTTAGGACAAGACCTTCTCAACAAAAATCAGGCTGAAAATCTGATCTCTGGTTCTCTCAGACCCATTGGGCTGCGTGGGATCGCCTTAGCGATAATCTGCATGCTTTTGCCATTTCTAATCCAGCTTTTCCCCATCCAACCGATCAATCTCATCCTTGCGATCCTCACCGCTCTTGGCTTGGTCTGCCTGGGCATCGCGGGTTTCTTTAAACAGATAAAGAGCTTTTCGTCTGGTCAAAAAAGCTCTTTATTCTTCTTCTAATTTTCAGCTTTAGAGCATGCTGGCGCGTTTTTGAATCTCGATCTCCTCTTCAGTCTCTGCTTCAATTGTGATGCCATGAGGTCTGGATCTGCCTTCATCGTCAATGTAGACAAAGGTGATAAAACCATCCACAGTGGGCTCATCCTTGGTTGTCGCCTTGATATAAGCCACCAGGCGTGAACGTCCGGTCAGCACGATCCGCGACTCGAACTTCACCACCTCACCCGGACTCACCGGTCGCGAGAAGACCATACCGTGGATCTTGAGACACAGCACATATTCTGCCGGCAAAAGGCTCGAAGCCGCGATAAAGCCAGCCTCCACCAGCCATTCGGCGCCTCTGCCCGCATAAAGCGTGTGGTGATGATTGAGATCTTCTCCCTTCACCAGATGATGGACGGTCATTGTTTGCATTTTCATTTTTCACCTCATGGTAATTTAATTTTCAAATTATCAAAAGAGACTTTTATTCCAGGCACTTCAAAGGTTCCCGCGACCATCCCCACCCCACCGGGTTGGAATTCCGCGTCCGAGACACTCGCCAGCACTTTACCGTTCAGGGCTAAGACCAATCGATCTCTGCCGCATTGAGCGCTCAATCGCATCGGACCACTCGTAACCACATCCTGTGAATAGGTCCAATCGACCAGAAAGACAACTTCATCATTGATCTCTTTCCAGATCGTATAATAGCCGTCTTCACTGATCTCGAGCATGTACAGATCGCCATTTTCCCGATATCCGCAAACGAAGCCAAAATCACCATCACCAACAGAATTCAATACGCGCACGTCTGCCTCGATCACAACCCGGTCATAATTGAATTCCTGGTCTGAGAAAGCATAGTACATCGGAGAACGTACGGTGATCGTATATTCGCCGGCTTCATAATTGGTGATGCCGTGTTTGGATGACGAATTTCCCCACCCGCTCTCGGGATCATCAAAATTATCCTCAAAGATCACCTGACCGTCCGCGTTGAAATTTTCATTAGCAATTGTTCCAGTTTCAATCGCGACCTGTCCCTGCTGCGCCGCCAGGATCAACTCGCGCGCCAGATTGATCGGACGCAAGGCGTTGATGAAGCCGCCCGTTGGCACACAGGTATCGTTCTCGTCAATATAACCATCGCGGTTTGTATCCAGCAAGGCACGGCAATCAACGATATCATCTTCCAGATCGCCTGAGCCTACCGCTGTCGGCACACCGATCAACTCTCCTCGCTCATTGACTGCCAGCCCACCGCTGTTTCCACCCGCGATCGTCGCACTGGTTTTGATATAAGCCCGGTTCCCATAGGGACTTTCAGCTGTAAAGCCGCTCACCTCACCCTTGGTCAGCGTGATCGTTTCGCCGCCGATGCCGGGATAGCCAAGGATCACCAGCGATTCGCCCAAACTCAGCTCATCGGAGTCACCCAGAGGCACAAAAGGCAGATTCAACAGACTATAGTTGAGATTGTTGCCGTTAATATCCTGATAGGGTTTGATGATCGCGATATCCAGGTTGGCATCCGCTTGCACGATGCTGGCGTAATAGCTGCGCACCGGCGGGGCATCATCCGCGACCGTCAGAGATACGATCAGGTCTTCAACCCGATAAAAACGGTCCGAAAGCACCACATGAGCATTGGTTAGGATCAAGCCGTCTGCGCTTATGATTGTGCCTGAGCCGGTCCATCCGGTCTGCTTGTGCCCATCCACATTGACGATCGCCTCGATCTGCACAACTGCCTGCCATGGGATCGCTCCCAGCGCGGTGGGCGTCAATTGCGGCGAAATTCCCGGTTCCCACCCCTCAGGGTTAACCCCGCCAACAGAAAGTTGGATATCGAAAGAATAATCCTGCGTATCGGTACTGACCTTCCCCTGTCCATTGAAAGTCCCGGCTTGAGTAGCTTCAAAGCGAAAAGTAAAGACTTCCAAACCCGTCGGCGCAATGGTCAGGTCCATTTCGATCAGCCCATCGCCCTGCTCGTTCAAATTCGTGGTGAGCGGAGGGATCGAGCCGAGATATCTGCCCGTGTTCATCACTTCTTTTGGTAAGGTAATTCGGGTAACATGCACGTTGTAGATGCCCGGATTATGAAGTCTGAGTTGCAATTCAAAGCTGCGCCCCTGACTCAACTGTGTTTGCGGTTGTACCAACTCAACCGTCAGGATCCTTTTATTCTTTGGATTGCCTGAACCAGCGCAAGCCGTAACAAGCAAAAGAATAGCCAAAAGACTTAAAAGGAAGCGATAGAACCAGGTTCTTTTTCTTTTCATAGGTTCTAATCCCACTTGATCGTTGGATCCAAAGGCCAGCCCAAAACTGTTGGATCGGTCGCGTACCAATCAACCGGATTGACATCTATCGTTTCCTGACCCGCTTTGACCTCAACAGTGATCAGATTATGATCCACGCAGCTGGCTGTCATGCCGCATTTCACAAAATTGGAATAGGCGGCATAAAAGCTATCGGATGGATTGTCGATCAGATAAGCCAGAACATGATAGCTTCCTGCGGGCAATTCTGAAAAACGATAACTCGTTTGATTCTTGACTGTGTTCTGCCAGTAATATTCGCCCGTGACCGTATTGAAAGCCACAATGCGCAAGGAAGGAATGAATTCAGAAGGATAGCCGAGCTTGCCCGAGATGCTGCCGGTAGGTCGCTCGGTCGGGGCGGGAGTTGGGGTTGGCGGAGCTTCCGTCACGACAAATGGAGTACACGTAGGCTCTGGAGTGGGACAAGCCGGGCAAGTTGCGGTTGGCTGCGCCAGCAATTCATTGAGCTGGGTATTTTTTTCAGCCTGAACAGTTTGCTCAACATTGACAGCCACCAAAGTCGCCCTCAGTTCAGCCTCAACCTCATTATTGACAGTGGCACAGGCTCCCAGGAGAATTATCATAACGATCGCGATAAATATAGCGGTTCTTTTCATCATACACCTTTCTTTCAAGACTTGATTATAGTGCAAAATCCAGGAAAACTCACCCACTGTTTATTCCATCATCCGCCCTTCGAGCACCTTCTCCCGTGTAAGAAGGCTGTGGATCGCCCTTGCTTGAATTAGCTGTTTCCTCTGGGTGATTGTCTAAGCCTTCCCAGACTAAGCCTTCTCTGAAGGAGAAGGGGGACCACGGAGTGGTGGATGAGGGTCAAAAAGTAGGGGCGGACTTCCACGCCCGCCCGTTTGGAGTGCATACAACATCATTAGGAAAGAGTCGTCTTTTGAATTCTGTTCCGAAGTGGTCTCCTGACCACATTGCCATGAACAGGAGATCATAACTGAACGATGGGATCGAAATGTAGGCCGGATTCTGTAGTTGAATCCGGCTTTTTTTATCGTTAGGTCAAGTTCCACAGCCTGCCTAGCCGTCAAATTTATATTCACATTACTTTGTACTGGCGCAGCAGCCCATAGGTGGAACCAAGACCCACTCCAGCGTAGCGCTGGGACTGCTTGCGTGCCTTGGCAAGGGGAATTAACCTCTTACAGGGGCAAGCGGGGCTGTTTGCGTCCTGGGTTCTGCCTGCCCTGTGTGCATTTCACAGGGTTCCCAGGAGTGGGTCTTGTGTCTTCCATATGTAAGCCGGATTGAAATACACAATCCAGCCTACCAGAAACAATGCCTACATTCTCACATTTCTCAAAACAACCTTCTGTCCGCAGCCCTCGCTTTTTCGTTTATACTTCAACTATGGACCAACTCGACTTTTTCCGACCCACCGTCCTCAGCGTCACCGCTCTGACCAACTACCTGCGCGAGCTGCTCGAAACCGATGACGTCCTGCGCGACGTGTGGGTGCGCGGCGAAATCTCCAACTTCTCCCAACCCCGTTCGGGGCACCTCTACTTCACGCTCAAGGATTCTGACGCGCAGATCCGCTGCGTCATGTGGAAGAACGCCGCCTATCGGCTCAACTTTTCGCCCCGCGACGGACAGGGCGTCGAAGTCCACGGCAGCATGAGCATCTACGCCGCTGGTGGTCAGGTGCAGCTCTATGTTGACAGCATGCAAGCCCTCGGCGAAGGTTTGCTCTATCAGGAATTTTTACGCCTGAAGAACAAACTCGAGCAGGAAGGGCTTTTTGACCCCTCACACAAAAGACCCATCCCCGCACTGCCCTCCCACATTGGCATTGTCAGCTCTGCCACAGGCGCCGCCCTGCAGGACATGCTCAACACCCTCTCAAGACGCCTGCCTTTGGCGAAAGTTACCATTGCGCCCAGCCAGGTTCAGGGCGTGGAAGCCCCCGCCAGCCTAATCCAGGCTTTGCAAGCGCTCAACCAGATCGACGATCTTGATCTGATCCTCCTGGCACGCGGCGGCGGTTCGATTGAAGACCTCTGGGCTTTCAACGATGAGAACCTCGCCTATGCGATCCACAATTCCCGCGTCCCCGTGATCACAGGCGTCGGACACGAGACCGACTTCACCATCGCTGATTTTGTTGCCGACCTGCGCGCGCCCACGCCCACCGCAGCTGCGGAGCTCGCCACGGCAATCTCGATCAACGATCTTGCCGTCACCCTCCAAAACGCCCGCTCCGAGTTGACCGCCACCATCGAAGACGCAATTGCTACACGCAGTTACGCGCTCGAATTGCGAAATTTCGACCTGCAGCGCCTTTCTCCCCTGCAGCGCGTCAACAACGCCATCCAAACCATGGATCACCTCCGCGAAAGGCTTGACCGCGGCATCAGCACCCATCTTCACAAAGCCCAACTGCGTCTGGCGAACCTGAGCAGCCGACTCGAAACGCTCAGTCCAACCGCTGTGCTCAGGCGCGGTTACGCCATCGTTACCGATATGCACTCTGGCACTCTCATTAACCAAACAAACCAGGCTCAGCCAGATCAGTCTGTGGAAATACAATTTATCGACGGCAAAGTGCCCGCCGTAATCCAGGCATCCCTAAAGGAGACCAAATGACCGAACAACCCCCCATCAATTACGAAGCAGCCTTCGCGGCTTTACAGGAAGTCATCACAAAGCTTGAAAACAGCGAATTGCCCCTTGAGGAAGCGCTTAAGCTGTACGAAAAAGGCAAAAAGCTCTCTGACCAATGCGCCAAGTTGCTCGAAAACGCGCAACTGCGCGTCAGCACACTGGGTCAGGTTGAAGACAACACGGAGGAAGCGCTTTAGTGGGCAATCCGCTCGTTTTCTTCACCTCACCGATCGGCATTTCCGCCATGCTCGGCTGGATCCTGGCGCAGATCATCAAGCTGCCGGTCGGTTATATCCGCACGAAAAAATGGGATTGGTCGCTCCTGATCAACGCGGGAGGCATGCCCTCCTCACACTCCTCCCTGATGAGTGCCGTCTCAACCGCCATCGGGCTCAGCCAGGGTTGGGACAGCCCCTTATTCATTCTGGCAGTCTCGATGACAGGCATCGTCATCTATGACGCCACTGGCGTTCGCCGTCAGGCTGGCTACCACGCCGAACGCATCAACCACATTGTGCGCAGCTTCGTCACAGACCACAAAATTGCCGACACAAAATGGACCGAATTGCGTGAGATCATCGGGCATTCCCCTGTAGAAGCAATCGCCGGCATGCTGCTGGGCATCGCGATCGCCTTCGTTGTCTGGTTGTTGATGAAATAAGATGGAAATCCGCTACTCGGCTCAAAAGCAATTCCCCGCGGAACAATTATTCGCCTTATATGATTCGGTCGGCTGGAGCGCCTACACCAGGGATATTCCCCGTCTGCAAGCCGCTCTGGAACGTAGCACGATCGTGATCAGCGCCTGGGAGGGCGGCGCTCTGGTCGGGCTCATCCGCGCCCTGAGCGATGAAGCCACGATCGCCTATATTCAGGACATTTTGGTGCGACCAACGTATCACAAGCAAGGCGTCGGTTCGCAGTTGATGCGCCAGATGCTGGCAAAGCTGGCTGGCATCCGTCAGGTTGTGCTCATGACCGACCTCGATGAGAGTAATGCCGTTTTGCACGACTGGTATCGTTCTTTCGGCTTCAAAACTTTCGACGCCTGGGGCACCCTCGGCTTCGCGATTTTTAACGATTAGCGAGCCTGCTGCAAATCTGCAACCCCTATTCCGCGATCACAAAACTCCAGGGGCCGACGACGCTTCCAGACATGATCTCCTCGACCATAGCCAAAAGATCTGCCTTTGCCTGCGGGTCGTCCTCATAAGGAGTACCTTCGGTTAGTTCCAGCCCATTCATCCCCGGGGCAACGATGCAATTGATCTTAATGCCAGGGTACTTATGCTCAAGTATGTTCTGGATATACTCCACCCGCATCACATCACAATAGCGCTCCCCTTCAGGAGGATCGACCTTATACTGCCAAATTTGCAGCTCGATCATCTTGTCTTTCAGGCCTTCGGGAAGACCAGAAAAGGTCAATCGCTCGATCCGATAAAGATCATCCGAAGTTCCCTCACTACAGGTCTCACCCGTGAGCGCGTTCAGCAGACAAACCTGGTCTTCCTGTTTCTGATAGCGCTGTTCAATCAGTTCATGCTTTGGAGCCTGATAGCTCTTTCCATCGATCAACAGCTTGATATTCGAGATCCCCCAGCCTCTCCAATCGAGAAGCGAGTACTTCACGGTCAGCGTCAGCTTTTCGCCGCTTTGGCTTACCTGCTGGAGTTCCATTCTCACATCGTTCTTTTCCACCGCGATTGTTTCGTCGAGCAAGGATGCCCCACCCTGAATGTTCACCAGCTCATAATAGATAAGTTTTTGGTCCTGACTCGTCACGAAGGCGACCAGATTTTCAAAATGCAGCGGATTGTTTGCAGCCCCAGAACAGCAGGTATAGTGAATGATGCTTTCTACCGGCAGTTCATACTCATGCCAGTCGTAGGAGATACCAAATTTCCCATCACGTTCGAAGAAGAAGAAGGGCTTGCCAGCCAGGATCTGAAATTCGAAAGCCGCGTCATAGTCATACTTCTCGTTGAGCAGCTCGCCATCCAGATACAATTCCCCAACCAAAATGGGTATTTCTGAACCATCATCAGCTTTCCTGATCTCATCGCGCACAACTTCCAGGATCCAGCTTTCATTCAGCACATACAGTCCTTCAATTCTTCCGTAGACCATTGAAAGGCCATCGCTGGTCGGAATAACAGGCACCACGAAGATCGTTTCCCCATTCTTTTTCACGCCGACCTCGGATTTAAGATCCTCGCCAATACTTTCAAAAGCCTGGTATTCATTCGTGCCAATCAGGATCTCTCGCTAGCGTTCCTTATTGATTTGATCCCCAGCAAATTCTGCATTAATCGGTCCATTGAGTGGGTGCGTCGATAAAGATGCATCAAAAGATTTCTGAATCGGCAGATCGTACTGATAGAGTATCAGCTTGCCCAACTGCCATGCCTGCACAAGCACGGCTTCCTGCGTGGATGGATCACTTGATTGGCTCCCTTCGCGAACCTCACCCGTACGGATATACTCCAGCCACTCATCCACATAACTGGTCATCTCTTCCGACAGCTCCCCGGTTTGCGAATAACCAAGCAGCTCTTTGAGGCTATAGCCTTTTTGATTCATCAGGTAATTCGCATACGACGCGAATATCTCTCCGCGGAATGGATGTTCATTGATCGCGTTTACAGGAGGGATCGCAGCATTCACATCAATATTGTTCTTTTTGGCATATTCCAGCCAGGCAGACGCCGCGCCATCAAAAAAGATGTCATAGTTAAATTTCGCGTCATCCAAAGAAGCCCGTTGGCTGTAATAACGTTCGATCTCCAGATACGTCTCATAACCCAGCTCGGATCTAAAATCAGTCTTATCAAGCTTTTTATCACGAACTTGTTTTAAGGTTTCAAGTTCAGAATACTCTGTAAAACCAGTGATCTCGTAAATTTCGGGACCATAGATTTCCTTAAAGGTCATCAATTCAGTCAGACCTGGTGTCAACCAATTATCCTCAGCCATTCCAAGCACAGCCTGGATCATGACTCTCTCTGTATAAAGCTTCCATCCAGCATGAGTAAAAATGACATTGTTTCCGTCCACATATCCTGTCTGATATTTTTGAAAACCGATCGGGCTTGTGAAAACATTGTAACCCGAGTCTCTCACTACCAGGCCGTGATCTCGTCCAAACGCACCGATCCTCTCCACCGCGTTATGGTAACGCTCCAGAAAAGCATAGATGATGGAAGCCGTATCCAGTTCAGCAGGCTGATCTTCAGCTATCCTGAAGTAGAAATTCGAGCTGCCGTCCTTGATCATCACGTCATAACCAGGTGTAGCCTGATAAGAATACCTGCCGAACAACAGCTCGGGCGAAGCGGAGAACACAGGGTTGTCAACCCCACCCCAATCCTGATATGCCTTGTAAACGTCTAAGGTGGAGCTACCGTCGATCAGCTTCATGACCTCTTCCTGACCCTCAGTTTCCACAATTTTATTGAGGAAAGCGGTCGCCAGCTTGATTGCCTCTTCCCTTTCTTCCGCGCTAACATACAGCTCTTCAAAGCTCAGACCGGAAAGGTAAAGTTTCTCTTCATCCGCAAGCAAGGAAAGATCAGCCTCACCTGTTTCGCCAGCCAACATTCCCGCCAGACCGTAAGCGACCCAGGGCTCGCTCTCATACGCCAGCCCTTTCACCAGTATTTGCTGTAAGCCACCAGCTTCAACTGCGCTGTAAGGAATGATAGTCCTACTGCCGTAAAAAAATGGTTTGTTGAAGAGCTTGCCTGCCCCATCCTTCTCGACAAACATAAATTCCGGCTTTTCTACGGTCGCGATCGGGTACTGCTTCATCACACCTAGCACCTGATCAAAGACCTCTTCGTAAAGGCTCTCGATCTTAGTAGCATCATAGTCATCTGTAAGTTCAAAAGTATAGATCGCCAGTGTGTCCTCAGCCGTCAGCAAGTCGAAAAGACGCGGCATGGTCTCATCGCGATCAAATCTTGCTTCCACCAGCGTGACTTTTTCTGTTGGGATCACAATTTCCCTCGCAGGCAAGGTCTCAACCGGCGCGCTTGTTTCATCCTGGATCGGTTCCACCATCTCACAAGAAACGACCCCAATGGTCAACACAGCCGCCACCAGCAACAGCGCGATAACGGTCAGACCGCGTTTCGCTTTACCGCCCTGAAACAACACAGATATCCTCTTTTTCATGGATCTCACATCTCCCGTAAATCTGCTCGAGTAATTATTGGCGGTTGCTGGTAAAGCATTCGCCACCTCGAGGATCGAGCGGCAATAGGCAGCCCGCTCTTTTTTAGCCAGATCTTTGGCAACTTCTTCATCAGTCGCCAGCTCAATATCTTCATTTAAGGGCTCCTGGATCAAATACGCCAGCGGGTTGAACCACTGGAAAGATCGCCCCACCAGATACAGTGCCTTCAACCACAGATCCCGCTTCTGGATGTGCGCGTACTCATGCCTGAGCACATAGCGCAGGTTTTCGGAAAGCCGTTCCGGGTTTTCTTCATCAGGCAACAATCGCTCTGGCAGGACCAGGCAGGGGAAGAAATACCCGATCGTCATCGGGCTTTCATCGCTTTCAATGGCAAAAAGCCGCACCTTTTTCCCTAAAAACGCCCAGATCGCGGCTTCGGTCTGCGGATCAAGTCGTTTGAGTTGTCCTTTTAATCCATTTCTAAACTTGTGGTAGGAAAACCCAAAGAAAATCAGCGAAACCAGCACACCAGTCCCCCAAACGACCAGGAAGATGGTTTCCGTTGGAATAGGCTCTCTCACAGGAACAGGCTCAACGACTAAGCTTTCTTCAGACTCCTCTAAAGAGGTTTGAGGTACAGTTTCGGGAACAAGTGGCACATACTCAGCTTGCGAAAGCTTATCTGCCAATATCGGATCCACGGCATGCTCAACTTGTGGCAGCTCATTTGCCTGTATCGGAGTTATAGGCTGTGTAAGTTGTGGAAGCTTATCAAGTGCTACTGGGCTGATCGGCTGCCCAGGCTCTGCCTCGATGGCATTAGCTGGCTGAGGAACAGGCTTTTCAGCCTGGAAAATGCGTTCAGTGATCTTGTTCTTAGGCAAAGGGATCACTGCCAGGCTGTCCGACAGCGTGAACGGGATCACCATGCGCAGGACGACCACGATCCAGAGCGCACGCGCCAGACGGCGTGAATACTTATCGCCCCGAAAGCGTCGGAATGCCAGCACCATCACCGCCAACACGGAAAAAGAAAGGCTGGATAAGAGAATTGCTTTCATCTTAATTCTCCTCTAAGATCTCCTCCAGAAAATCTTTCAACTCCTGAAGGTCTTGTTTGCTCAATGCATTGTTTTGGTAAAGCCCGGCAATAAAATTTTGTACCGAGTCATCATAGAGCCTGCTGATCAGGTTTTGGCTCTGCTTGTCGATATAGTTTCGGCTCACCTTTGGTGAATACAGGCGCTTGCGCCCATCCGCTTCGCTTTGGATGAAACCCTTGGTCATCATGCGTTGGATGAACGAACGCACGGTCGATTCTTCCCAATTGCGCTCCTCAACCGCCTTGTAGATCTCCTCAAAACTCATCGGCTTTTCAGCATCCCAGAGTTTGATCATTATTTCGAGTTCACTGTTGGATAGTTGTTTCATATGCCAGTCCTCTTTATTACAGCTGTAATAACCACATTATATAACTACACTTGTAATAATGTCAAGGCGGATTTTGCAGTATTTTTCAGAAAGTAGTTGGTCGTGACCAGGTGCCCGAAGGGGTATTAACTTATCTTCGCGCGTGGTCTCCCGTCCATGCGCTAAGATTGGGGTCGGGTTGTTTAAACAATGCTGTCCACTTCAAAAATTCAAAGCTTTGAACCTTGCTTTTTCCATCCAAAATGATAGATCAGCAGCAGCACGATCACAACAGAATAAGAAAACAACCAATTCCAGGGCGAGGTATGGAAAGAGGCGACCGGTGAGAATATAAGAAAGTTCAACACCAGATTGGCAACAAAAGCCACTACAAGGCTTTTACCAAGCAGCACATAGGCAGCTATAACGACGCTGATGCCAAAAGTGATCAGGATCTCCTCGACCATGCCAGAAAAACTTTGAATTTCATTGATGCTCGCGAAATGATAGATGGCATAAACGAATGAGGTCAGCAAAACGGCAAAAACCTTTCCACGCAGCGTATCGCCAAACACTCTGATCAAGCCTTGTAAAAACAAACCGTACCACATCAATGTATAGGCGACCATCGTCGGCAAAAGCAGGATAAGCGGGGAGATCAAATAAGAAAAGCTTCCGGAGAAAACCTCAGCTAATGACAGTTGAAAGTCCTGGCTGATAGCCATGATCCCCAAACCTATCAACAATGCTAACAAAACCACGCTAAGGATAATAAAGCGCGGGCTGATTTTCTTTGGCATCAAATTGATCGGCAGCTTCCAGGCTTTGATGAAGTGAACACTTGCGGCTATGCCCACGATCGCGACGGTTATATAGTAGATGAGTGTGCCCCAGTGATAGGTAACAGACTGAAGATCGACGGATAATTGCGATCTAAAATCCGCGCCGAGGTAAAAAAGAGCGTTGGCGCAGAGATTCCCGACAAACCATGCCAGCCAGATAAGAGAGAGGGTTTGAAGGATCTGTCTCTTTGTAACTTTATTATTTTCGTCCATTTTCCCTCCTCAGGGAAGCTTTTATCGGTATGTTTTTGAGTGATATAGAAAATTATAGTTTTGGTAATTACACTTACTGTCTGTTAATATAAGGTTAGCCCGCCAAATCTGTTATTCGCAATGCCAGTAACTGCCCACCTCCCGCGCCCTGTTCACAGGGATAGTTCTGCCCTACCTGAGCTGACATCCTGAACCTCTTTTGTGAAAGATCCTGCCTTCACCTCGCAAGAGTAAATTATTAACAAAATGCCCGAGTCTACCAACGCAAGATTCTTCGTCTTCAACTCAGGATGACAGTTCTATTCGCGCGTCGTCTCCCGTTTATACGCCATGGTGTAGGCCAGATCAGGTAATTCGATCCGACTTACCTATAATTTACTGCTTTTCAATGTCATTGGCATTTTTGGTAGTCGAGATTGAATATTTGGGCTCAACAGCCCAAATATTCAATCCGACATCCAGCGACGATCTTCAACTGAGGAGATAATAAAACGGTTGAGTTTTTTTCAAGATCAATAATAGCGTGTTCGTATTTATTACAAACAAGCATTGCATGTTGATAAATAAAATCGTTTGTTTAATACGCTTTTGATTGATTATGCATAATTGTTGGACGTCGGATCGAAATGGAGCGCGAAACGCGTTCCATTTCGATCTCGACCTACGCCAATTATCAGATTTGCACATCAGATTTGCAATTTCCTCTTGACATTCAAAACGTCTTACAATTTCCAGGACAAACGCCCATGTGGAGCTTCCAACGATAAGTCCCTCTCTCCAAAGCATTTAAAAGGCAGGGTACCTGATTCACCACCAGATCAGACCAATGGCATAGCCCAGGCAGTCCATCCTCGACAATGCCGCCCTTTGCAAGCTCGTGTTCTGTGGATGATCCGCCTTGGCGCGATAACGCTTACCGAAAATCCTCTCAACCGCCTGCTCCCTGTTCTTCGAAACGCCAAGGATCTCAAAGAAATCTGCAAACGCCAATATTCGGCTACGCGCAGGCAATACCTCCCGCAAGCCCGGATACAAGAGCCAGGAATAACAGACAAAGGCTTCAAAAGTTTTGTCTGGAAGGACCTCCTTGAAAAAGTCTTTGGCAAGGGCAAAAGATTCTTTCACCTTACCCACTTCGAGGTCTGTTCCCTTTTGGATATGCACATTCACCACCGGGCTGCCAGCTGGCAAGCGCGATTTCAATTCCTCGCGGTAGCGAAAACCCGGCTTTTTCCCCCAGATCTCATCCAAATAGATCACTTCAAAAGGCTGAAACTGCAAAACGCCCAGTTTGAAAATATCTCCATAACTCAGGTGACGTAACCAGTTGCAATCGCCCTTACTGAGACCGATTTTGCCAGTTTTTGTATAATACAGCCGCTGTCGCAGCGCGATATCACCGATCGTATCGCGGTAGATCTCTTCAGAAACGCCCATTTTCAGGTAGTTTTGCCGGATCTCGGTCAGTTTCCAGACCAAAACTGCCAGACGGCTCAGCGGCATCAGGCGGCAGATTGGAAAATCAGGATTCTCACCTTCATACGCCTTACTCGCCAAAGCCTCCATCCGCCCATAATTGCGCTGCGCGAAGCCCATTAGTTCGATCCTGACATTCTCATCCAAGGCGAGATCGTCCAGATTTCTCTCGTAAGCTGCTATCTTTTCTTTCATCGACTTGTTCACCAACTGGTGACTACCGACAATACTTTCAGCCCTTTTCTGCCAGTTTTCCCTTGATTCGTCCGATCACAGACCGCAGCTCCGGTACTTTCAGGAACCATAGGATTGCCACATAGACCAAAAAGCCCAGACCCGCACCCAAAACCAGGACGATCAGCTGATTTCGCTGCCCGAACACCCTCATCCAGCCGTATAAAACCAGACCCATAACCGCGCTAGCGCCCAAAGCCTTGAGAGCTGAACTCAAAATACGCCAACCTTCGATCCCCTCAATGCGTTTGCGCAAGATCAGCAGCAAGGCGATACATTCGACCGCGGTCGCGAAACTGTTTGCCAAAGCCAGACCGCCCAATCGCAGCCATCCCAGTTGTCCAAACAGGTGTGAAAAAACAAAGGAGAGCAAAATATTGCCCGTCATGGCGATCACGCCAACCGTTACCGGGGTTCTGGTATCGTGCATGGCATAAAAAGCCCGGCTAAGCACCTCCACCAGGCTGTGTCCGGTCAACCCGATCGCGTACCAAAGCAAAGCCCAAGCGACCATCTCTGTGGAATGCGCGTCGAAGCTTCCGCGTTCATATAAAACCCGAATGAGTGGAATTCGCAAGGCGATCAAACCGACCGTTGCCGGCAGCGCCAGAAGCAGCATCGCCCGTAAGATCCCAGCCAAGGTCTTACGGAATTCCTCTTTATGCCCCAGCTCGACCTGCGCCGAAAGCGTCGGCAAGGAGGCGATCCCTGCTGATTGAGCGATGGCAGCCTGTGGCATGAGCATCAGCGTAAATGCCCAGGTCAGCGCGCTGGCTGAGCCCTCACCCAGCGATAGACCGATGATGGTGTTGGCGACAAAATTAAGTTGCACGACCCCGGCCCCGATAACGCGCGGCAGCATTAGTTTCAACACCCGCCGAACAGCCTGATCTTTGAACCAGACCCTGCGGTCATAAAAGCGATCAGGCAAGCGGAAAAGACTGGGGATCTGCAACAGCCAATGCCCCAAAGCGCCCAGAACAGCGCCGATCGCCAGCCGTTCGATCCCTAATGACTCCGGTAAAAACAGGGTTCCAGCCATCAAGCCAAGCGAATACATCGCGGGCGCGAGCGCAGGCCATAAAAAGACCTGGTGCGCGTTGAGCATGCCCATCACCAGACCGCTCATGCCAAAAATGATCACGGTTGGCAGCATGATGCGTAAAAGCTTTACCGTTAGCTCGACCTGACCTGGATTGCCATGCGCCAGCGCGAACAAGCCGTATTCAACGATTTGCGGCGCGAAGACCCACATAACCAGCGTGACAAGGATCAGGATCACGATGATGGTATTCATAACACCGGACGCCAGTTTCCAGGCAGACTTTTTGTCTCCTCGGGTCAACATCCCTGTGAACATGGGAATGAAAGCCGACCCTAAGGCGCCGCCGGCGGTCAGATTGAAAAGCAATTCGGTAACGCGGTTAGCCGCGTTATAGGAATCCAGTTCCGGACTGGTGCCAAAGGCGCGTGAGATGACCATCCCGCGCACAACGCCGACCAGCGTACTGAAGATATAAGCGATCATTACGATGCTTGCCGCCCGCGCGATCTGACTTTTGGCTGTCTCTTCTTTTGTTTTCGGCGTCGGCATGGGACAAACCAGTTCCGATTTTTGAGAAAAGTTATTTAGCTTGCTTTCAGACTGCGCACCCTGAATTGGCTCGTCGCTTGCCTGATGATAATTATCTGTCATCCAATAAACCTACCATAATCTTAATGATAACATCTACTTACATACTCAATCTCGGAAAATCGACACATAGGTAGGGGAGGACTTCCATGCCCTCCCGTTGATCCGTCACAAGACCCACCCCGCCTGCCCCCTTTGGGGGTTAATTCCCCCTCCCAGGAGGGGGTTTAGGGTGCTAATCGTCTTTGGAGTCCCGTTATAAATTTTGTCGAGGCCCATCATCGCTATGTTTTTAGTCGAAACCATCTCAGACCCCACCATTACGCATGGCGTGTTTGGCTTCTTCCCAGAGCGCGTCCAGTTCCTCAAAGCTCATCTCTTCCAGATGTTTCCCTTTTTTCACGGCGCTTTCTTCCAAATAAGCGAATCTTTTTCTAAAGCGATTGTTGGTCTCCCTCAGCGCCATTTCCGGGTCAACATCCAGCCAACGGATCAGATTTACGACCGCGAAAAGCACGTCGCCCGCTTCAGACTGTCTTTCCTCGTCTGTTTCAGCCTCTTTGAGCTCCTGCAGCTCTTCGTGGATCTTGGCTACCACCGGTTCGATCGTTTGCCAGTCAAAGCCAACCCGTTTGGCACGGCGTTGGATCTCATCAGCCTGGCTCAAAGCCGGCAAAGCGGCAGGCAAGCCGTCCAACATGCTTTTACGCTCCTCACCTTTCTTTTTTCGCTCTTCCGCCTTGATCTGTTCCCAGTTGGTCAAAACTTCATCAATGCCATTAACCTCAAGCTGCTTAAAGACATGCGGATGTCGACGGACGATCTTGTCGCTGATCCCAGCCAGAATATCACTCATATTGAAATCGCCATTTTCCATTGCGATCTGGGCATGCAAAACGATTTGCAAAAGCAGATCCCCCAACTCTTCCTGCAAGTGTGCGGGGTCTTCTTCATCCAAAGCTTCCAGCACCTCGTAGCTCTCCTGCAAAAGATGCGAGCGCAGACTCAAATGGGTTTGTTCCTGATCCCAGGGGCAGCCGTCCGGCGCGCGAAGGCGGGCGATCACCTCCTGGAAATCCTCAAATCCACGTCCGTTCTCCCGAGCGGGCAGGTACAAGGTGCTCATGAAACCTGTGTGCAGGGACTGATCCAACTCATACAATGGTATTTCCTCAACGAGCTCATCCGCCAAACCGGCATTATGCACCAATTTCACTGGATACTCATCGGGGTAATTGTTCATCAGCGTCAATTTCAGTTCCGTCAATTCCAGGTCTTCAGGGAGGTTCGAAACCAGGGCTGGCATCGAAGGAGGAAAGAAGGGTATTTCAACCTTCAGAAGCTCTGAAGCATCCGCGACCACAAGGCGTTCACTCAGATCCAGTCCCAAAGCTGATGAGACCGGCTCAATATAGCTCAGACCGTCAATAACGCGGACCGGAATACCAGTCTCTGATACCAGGTCCAACAGCTTTTTGACCAGTGGTTCGCCAACGAAAGGGCTTCCAGGCACCGCGAAGGTAAGCTCACAACGCTCTTTCGCAATCTGGATCATCCGGCGCGCCAGATATTCTTCGGTTTCTTCCAGATCTTCGCTTTCAGCATAATTTTCATCAAAACTGCTCACCTGCACAGTATCAGGCAGTTCGGAAAAAACCGGATGATATTTTGTCCGCGCCAAAACCATCGAAGAATTGCTCAGCCATTCCCAGGCTTCTTTGGTCAGGCTATTGATGCCCGCTGGCCCTAAGCCAACGATCGTAATACCACTCATCGTACTTCCTTTTCTCAGACAGCGCGCTTCCCGCTGAGTTCATAAAATATTAAAGGCTGCCCAATAAAGGACAGCCTTTTGATTGTATCGCAAATTTACTTTCCCTGACCCAAAAGGGCAGGCGCGTCCATTAACGCTTGGTGTAAGTAGGAGCCTTACGGGCGCGTTTGAGACCTGGCTTCTTGCGTTCCTTAACACGGGCATCGCGCGTCAGAAGACCATGCTGGCGCATAACGCCGCGCAGACCTTCGTCCATCGCGACCAATGCGCGCGCCAAACCGAGTTTGACAGCATCGCGCTGACCGCTGATCCCGCCGCCTTCGACCTTGACAGTTACGTCAAAGGAATCCACCGGGCGTCCGGTTGCTTCCAATGCGCCTAAAATAGCAGGAGCGTCGCCTGTGCGAGGGAAATATTCGACCAGTTCCTTGTCGTTTACGGTGAATACGCCAGTGCCTTCGTAAACACGAACGCGGGCGGTACTCTCTTTGCGTCGACCAGTTGCTTCAGTATATTGTGCCATAATTCCTCTCCATTACTCCAGTTCGAAAGGCTTTGGATTCTGTGCCTGATGGGGGTGATCAGGACCAGCATAAACCTTCAGATTGTCCATATAGCGCGCAGTTAAGCGATTTTTGGGCAGCATACCGCGAACCGCGAATTGAATGATGCGTTCGGGGAATTTTTCGAGTTGACGGGTATAGTCGATCTCGTGCAGCCCACCCGGATAACCGGAGTGACGATAATAAATTTTCTCTTTAACACGGGTTGGGTGAACTTCAATTTTTTCTGCGTTCACGACAACCACATGATCACCCAACACTACACCGGGGGTGAAATCGGGGCGGTGTTTGCCGACCAGGACTTCGGCGATTTTGGTCGCCAGGCGGCCAAGGGATTTACCAGTAGCGTCCACCACATACCACTCGCCGGTAACATTTCCTTTAGGATAATATGTTTTTTCCACTTTTAACATTCTCCGTTTTCAAAATACACCCCGGCAATCCTGCCCGGGTAATTGTTTTCTTCTTCATCCTCAGCATAGCGCACCTCATGCAGCGTCAAGCCTCGTGCCGGCGCCAGGGCAACGATCCCTGTCTGTCCTTCCCGAATCCCAGTCTCAACGATCGAAACCGGAGCTTCTCCTAAACCGACCTTGACCAGAACAAATACGATCCGCCGCACCATGTGATACAAAAAGGCATTGCCGATGACGGTGAACTCCATTTCATCCGCCTTTGTTTGCACCCATTTGGCATCCTCAATTCTTCTGATCGTCGTGCCGTTTTCCGAAACTGCTCTGCCAAAGACCTGAAAATCATGTTCTCCGATCAGGTCGGATGCAGCCTGGTTCATCAATCCCAGATCCGGGAGAGTGTCCAGCCGCCAGGCAAAGCGGTCCCGCAAAGGATCACGCGCGGGCTTGCTATAGAGCTTATAACGATAAGTGCGTGCCAGCGCGTCGTAACGGGGGTGGAAGACCGCGCTGCACTGCTCCAGTCTCTGAACCTGGATATCTGCGGGCAAATTGGCGTTCAGCGCTTTGAGCAGCTTCAGGTCACCGTGCTTCCAGTCAAACTGAAAGCTAATCACCTGTCCGCTTGCATGCACGCCTGTATCAGTCCGACCGGCGGTCAGAATGCTTCTGTCCTGCCAGCCCAGCGTTCTCAAGGCGTCTTCAAAAACGCCTTGTACGCTGCTTTTGCCAATTTGCCTCTGAAAGCCGCTATAGTTGGTGCCTTCATATGCAAGGATAAGTTTGTAATGTGCCATGCCTTTCTAACTTTCAAAAGGCTTTACTAATTCTTCTAACTATTCTGCCACCAATTCGAGCACAACCATTTCAGCGTTATCGCCCTGGCGGGGACCCAATTTGAGCAATCGGGTATATCCACCCTTGCGGGAGGTAAAACGAGGGGCAATGTCGTCAAAGAGTTTTTTGACGATCTCACCGCTGTTGTTCCCCAGTTGGGCAGCAGCCGCACGGCGAGCGTTGACCTGTTTGATGTCATCAGCATCATGAACATTCTTTGCCAGGGTGATCAGCTTTTCAGCATCAGGCTGAATTGCTTTTGCTTTCGCCAGCGTAGTTTTAATTCTTTCGTGTTCAAATAATTGTTTAATCATCGTCCGGCGCATAGAGGTGCGATGACCCATATTGCGATTAAGACGATATCCTTTAATCTGGTGCCGCATTATTCTTTCTCCACTTCTTCATCCAAATAGCCTTTTTCGACCAGTTTGGTTTTGAGTTCAACTAAGCTCTTCTCACCGAAATTGCGGATCGAGAGCATCGCGCCTTCGCCTTTTTCCAACAGTTCCAACACATCGCCAACCGTTGTAATGCCCGTGCGCTTTAATGAATTGAAAACGCGGACGCCCAGGTCAAGTTGTTCGATCGGGGTTTCAATATGTTCGCGGTTGATCGTAGGCTGTTCAACTTCGATCTCCTCAGCAGGCTTTGTAAGCATATCTTCACTGGTGCCGCTGATGATCCCCAATTGACGCATAAGAATGCGAGAGGAGTCGATCAGAGCCTTTTCAGGAGACAAAGTGCCATCTGTCCAGATTTCGAGCGTAAGGCGATCATAATCAGTACTATGCCCAACGCGCGCGCTGGTAACTTCCCAGTTTACGCGTCGCACAGGCGAGAAGATAGCGTCAACCGGTAAGACACCAATTGCCAGCCGTTCGGTGCGATCAGTCGCGGGCATATAGCCACGACCAGCTTCGACCGTCATGTCCATTTCGACATGAGAATTAGGCTCGTTGATGCTAAAGAGGTAGAGCTCGGGGTTAACGATCTCCACTTCCGGAGGGCAGACGATATCCGCACCAGTGATGGTGCCGGGACCTTTGACGTCCAGATGAATACTGGCTGACTCAACATTATGCAGCTTGAAGCGCAGCAATTTGAGTTGCAACATCACCTGGATAACGTCTTCACGTACGCCTTCGATGGTACTGAACTCGTGCATCACATCTGTAATATGCACGGATGTGACAGCGGCACCGTCCAATGAAGACAGCAGTGTGCGTCGAAGAGCATTGCCAAGGGTCACACCATAGCCGCGCTCCAGCGGACTGATGGTGAATTTACCATAATCGCGCGACTCTTCTGTGCGCTCTACTTTTGGTGATACCATTTCCTTAATTTTTGTCACGTTTACCTCTGTTCAGTCTAACTTCTAAGAAAGACTGTACTAGTCTACTGATTAGCGGGAATAATATTCAACGATCAGTTGTTCGTTAAGATTTCCGTCGATTTCAGAGCGTTCCGGTGTACGTAACATACGACCGCTCAGGTTATTCAAGTCACGTGCCAACCAGGTCGGGACGATACGACCTTCAGCTTCTTCCCGCAGGTGCTTAAAGTAGGCGTTATCTCGTGAGCTTTCTTTCACGCTAATGACATCATCCACTGAGATCCGATAAGAGGGGATATCAGCACGACGACCATTAACCTGGAAGTGACCGTGGGTCACCAAAATACGAGCCTGTGCACGACTGGCAGCAAAGCCCAGTCGATAAACAACGTTTGCCAAACTGGTCTCAAGGATGATCAGCAGGTTCACACCGGTCTGACCACGCATTGCCAAAGCTTGACTGTAAAAACGGCGGAACTGTCGTTCGTAGATGCCATAAATACGGCGGGCTTTTTGCTTGGCGCGCAGCTGTTTGCCATAGTCAGATTGACGACCAGGGCGCGCAGCACTCATTTTGCCATGCTGACCAGGGGCATAGGATCTCTTCTCAAATGAGCACTTGGGGGTATAACAGCGTGCTCCCTTGAGGAAAAGCTTTTCGCCTTCGCGACGGCATAATCGACAAACTGCATCTGTATATCTTGCCATAATAACTTAACTTCCTTTTCTTTTGTACTAAACGCGGCGTTTCTTTGGAGGCCGGCAGCCGTTATGGGGTACTGGGGTCAAATCTGTGATCTTGATCACTTTCAATCCCAATGCCTGGACGGCACGAATGGCAGCTTCCCGACCGGGGCCAGGACCTTTTACGAACAATTCCACTTCCTGCAGACCCATCTGTTGGGCTACTTTGATGGTTTGTTCAGTTGCCAAACGGGCAGCGAAAGGTGTGCTTTTGCGGGAACCCTTAAAACCAGCTGAACCAGAGCTGCCCCAGGCAACCGTGTTGCCCTGCAGATCGGTCACAGTAACGATAGTGTTGTTAAAGGACGCAAATACGTGCACCTGACCTGTTGAAATCTGGCGCTTGACTTTGCGCGAGCCAAGTGTTCGTCGCGCGGTACGTGCTTTTTTAGCCATAATTCTTCCTCACTCAATCTTTCAAGTCTGACAGGCACTTCACCAGGTTGCCGCAGGGGAGAAAGGGAACCCCACCCGGTGAACTGGATTGTCAGTTGGTTGATCTTATTATTTCTTGGTTGCTCCACGGCGGCGACCGCGACCGGCAACAGTGCGCTTGGGTCCCTTACGGGTGCGCGCGTTGGTGCGGGTGTTCTGACCGCGCAGGGGCAGGTTTCGGCGGTGGCGCAAGCCACGATAACAGCCGATTTCGACCAGACGCTTGATGTTCATCTGAACCTCACGTCGCAGATCGCCTTCGACGGTCAGGTTCTGGCCGATATATTCACGAAGTTTTGAAACTTCTTCTTCGGGCAGATCTTTAACACGAACGTCAGGATCTACACCGGTAGCTTCTAAGATTTCATCGGCAACCTTAGGGCCGATACCATAGATATAGCGTAAGCCAATCTGAATGCGCTTGTTGCGCGGGAGGTCAACACCTTCAATACGTGCCATTCTATAATTCCTTATCCTTGTCGCTGTTTGTGTCGTGGATTGGTACAAATAACGTAAAGACGTCCTTCACGTTTTACAATTTTACACATTTTACAGCGTTTTTTAATTGAAGCTGATACTTTCATCAGTCATCTCCTTCTTCTATCTGCAAAGTTCTAATTATAGTGCTTCCCCTCGCTTATGGCAAGGTTTTCACTCGTTTTACTACATTTTCATAAGGAAAACTATACTTACAATTCAATTTTCTGTCTTGCATGATCAGCTTTCCTTACAATTCTTAATGTTCTACAGGCTGGTCAATACCAGCGGTCCGTCTTTGGTGACAGCGATCGTGTCTTCCTGATGAGCGGTAAGGCCGCCATTCTTAGAAACCACTGTCCATCGGTCACGCAGTACGCGCGTCTGGCGCGTTCCAACCAATACCATCGGTTCGATCGCGATCGTCATGCCTTCACGCAGCAAAAAACCATGTCCGCGTCTGCCATAGTTCGGCAACTGCGGGTCTTCATGCATTTCTCGCCCTACGCCGTGTCCGGTATAGGTATGCGTGCAGAAATAGCCCTCGCTCTCGACATATTCTTCGATCGCCGCGCCAACATCACCGCTGCGATTGCCGATCACCATCAGACTGGTCGCGATCTCAAGCGCTTTGGCTGTCACGTCGATCAGATGCTGCGCCTTGCGGCTGATTTCGCCAACGCCAACGGTAAATGCCGCGTCGCCAACAAAACCCTGATAAACCGTGCCGCAATCGACCGATATAATGTCGCCTTCCTTCAGCTTGCGATTCCCGGGGATGCCGTGCACCAAAACATCATTCACGCTGGTGCAAATACTGCCCGGAAAAGGCACGCCGTTGCCCGGATCGTAATCCTTGAAGGGTGAAAAAACACCATGCGCCCGTTGGAAGCTCTCTGCCACCTCATTCAACTCACCGGTGGTCACACCAGGAGCAATGGCAGCCTTGACCGCTTCCAGGGTCATGCGGTTCAATCTGCCAGCTTCCCGCATGATCGCGATCTCACTGGCAGATTTGATGTTAATACCCGCTTCAAAACCGTACATTATGCCTTCGCCACCTTCAGCAGATCCTTCGTAACATCCTCGATCTCCTGAGTACCATCAATTTCGACCAGAGTTCCGGCCTTCTGATAATAATCGATCAAAGGTGAGGTTTGTTCGTAATAGACATTAATGCGATGGGCAACCGTCTCGGGTTTATCGTCATCACGTTGGTAAAGTTCACTTCCGTCCTCATCATCCAGCCACTTTACTTTGGGAGGGTTGTAGAGGGCGTGATATACACGGCCGCTTCGGCTCATCCAACGACCGCTCAGTCGTTCGATCAGAACCTCATTTGGCACTTTGATAAAAGGCACCAGATCGACTTTGCCGCCGATACGGCTCAGCAAATTATCCAGAGCCTCTGCCTGGGCAGGTGTGCGCGGGAAGCCGTCCAAAACAGCTCCCTTGACGCAATCTGCGCGTCCCAGACGTTCTTCGACCATAGCAATGGTGACATCATCCGGCACCAATTCACCTGCATTCATGTAACGCGCGGCTAACTTACCCAGTTCCGTTTCCTGACTAAGGTTTTCACGGAAGAGATCACCGGTCGAAACATGCACAAGACCCAACTCTTCAGCGATAACTTTCGCCTGGGTTCCTTTCCCGGCACCGGGAGGGCCCAACATGACAATATAAGTAGCTCGCTCGTTCATTTTTTCTCCACTTTAGTTGATCAGGCGATCGTCATAACCGCGCATGCGCAGCTCAGTTTCAATGAGTTCTACAGTTTCGCGGATGGTACCGACCACGATCAACAAACCTGAGGCTTGCATCATCTGGACGCCAGCGCTGTTCTCGGGCAGGATGAAAGTCATAATATAAGGTAAGACTGCCACCAAACCAAGGAAGAACGCGCCCGGCAGGGTAATGCGCCGCTGAACACGGGTCAGGTAATCCTGAGTAGCTTTACCACGGACAACACCCGGGATCTGCGCGCCTTGTTTCTTCAGGTTCTCGCCATAATTCTGCTGCGCGAAAAGCACATCGGTATAGAAGTAGGCAAACGCGACCACCAGCAGGAAGAAGAGGATCGGATACCACCAGGTATCGCCGCCAAACGCCTTGTAAAGCCAGTTGGCAACATTGCTGATCCACTTCACCTTGGAATTAAGGAAGAAAGAGGACAAGATCGCCGGGAAGGTCAAAAAGCTCTGTGCAAAAATGATCGGGATCATGCCAGCCATGTTGACCATCAGCGGGAGCTGAGAGCGAACGGGCATGGACATGCGGTTGCCGATACGGCGACCCGGGAAGAGCACAGGGATGTTTCTGCGTCCACCCTGAACATAAACGATTGCCATGATGGACAGGACAAAGACAGCCAGAACAACCACAAAGACCCACCAGGGCTCTGAGACAAATTCGTTCGGGATTGTCGGATGGGGCTTGTGTGCCATTCTCGCGATCGCTACCGGGAAGCGGGAGACGATACCAGCAAAAATGATCAAGGAAAGACCCTGATTGCGCAGACCAAACTCAGAAATGAGCTGACCGATCCAGATACCGAACATAGTACCCGCAACCATCGCGATGATCGCGGTGATGGTCGGCATCAGATTCGCGCCTGTGAAGCCCCAGTTGGTGATGATCGAACTGCCATCCAGCATCTGGTTGAAGATGTTGATTTGACCAAAAGCAGACAGCAGCGCCATCGGGATGGTCAGAATAACGGTCCATTTTTCCATCCAGATGCGACCTTCGCGGGGATCATCCTGCATCTTGCGTTCCAGAGCCGGGATGACCGGGGTCAGCAGCTGCAGGATAATTTGGGCGGTAATGTATGGATAAACACCCATTGCCAGGATGGAGAAGTTGGAAACCGCGCCTCCGGACAAGAGGTCGAGCAAACCGACCAGGTTCCTGCCCGCGCCAGTCATCTGGGAAAGGCCAGCGACAGCGACGCGGTCAATACCGGGCACCGGGATATTGGCTGCCAAACGGTAGATGGCAAGCAGAAGTAAGGATATCAGCAGTTTATTGCGGATATCCTCTGATTTCCATAAAAAGCGCCAGGCTGATCGTTTCATAAATATTCTCCTATCGCTAGTTATGCCAGCTCGATAGTCTCGATGCTGCCACCAGCTTCTTCAATTTTCTGGCGCGCGCCTTCGGTCACTTTATGAGCCTTGACTTTAAGAGCGACTTTGACGTCACCACGACCCATAATTTTGATCGGGAGGCCTTTACCTTTTAACAAACCAGCTGCTTTGAGGGTCTCGGGATTAACTTCATCACCGGCTTTGAAATCCACCAATGAATCCAGATTGACCTCAGCATAGCGGACGCGGTTGCGAGGGGTGAAACCTTCACCACGCAGGAAAGGCAGCTTGCGATAGAAAGGCAGGTTGCCGCCGCCGTGATACAAGCGAACACCACCGCTTGTGCGGGCGTTCTGACCCTTGGTACCGCGACCGGCTGTCTTGCCGGAGCCGCTAGCCATGCCACGACCTACGCGCTTGCGAGTCTTCTTTGAACCCTCATTGGGTTTAAGATCGTGTAATTGCATTCTTATTTCTCCTCATCCACTGTTTCGATCTCCACCAAATGGGAAACCTTATCCAGCATACCTAACAGGGCATCGTTTTCTTTGTGTTCGACAACGTCGCCAACATTACGAAAACCCAGGGCTTTGAGTGTGTTTTTGGTGCGAACGGTATAACCGATACCGCTTTTCACCTGTTTAACACGAAGGACCTTGCTTTTCTTCTTAGCCATTTCTCCTCCGTTCCCAATATGGGGTTACGTCTTCAACGTTCTTGCCGCGTTCAGCAGCCACAACTTCGGGTGACTTCAGTTGTTCCAAAGCATTGAAGGTTGCCTGAACGATATTGAGCATGTTCGCGCTGCCCAAAGATTTGGTCAGAATGTCCGTGATGCCTGCGGCTTCACAAACTGCGCGAACGCCGCCCGCAGCGATAACACCGGTACCAGGGGATGCCGGTTTGAGTAAAACCCGGGCGCCACTTTGAACACCGATAACATCATGAGCGATGGTACCGCCCATCAGGCTGACCTTGTGCATATTTTTATAGGCGCGTTCGCTTGCTTTGCGCATCGCGTCCGGGACTGCGCCGGCTTTACCGATACCCAGACCAACGTTTCCGTTATTGTCGCCCACAACCAGGGTGACACGGAACGAAAAGCGACGACCACCTTTGACAACTTTTGCCACGCGGGCGATATCGATCACACGTTCATCGAATTGCGGTTCTAATGATTGAAAATCTTCCATATTATCCTCTTTTAGAACTCCAGTCCACCCTTACGGGCGCCTTCTGCCAATGATTTGACACGACCGGTGTAAATGTAACCACCACGGTCCATGACCACTGTGGTGATGCCCTTTTCCTTGGCGCGTTTTGCGAGTTCTTCGCCAACGATCTGAGCTTGTTCCATTCTTGTTTTACCTTCAACTGCTGCGCGCAGACCGGTATCAACACTGGAAGCCGACACCAGGGTGTTTCCACTGTGATCATCGATGATCTGAGCATAGATATCGGTGATACTGCGGAAAACATTCAGACGAGGACGTTCGGGAGTACCAAAGATCTTCTTACGCACACGAGCGTGACGATGTAATCGGGCTTGATTTCTTGATTTCTTTGCCATTGTCTACCTCTACTTACCGGTCTTTCCAGCTTTACCAGCTTTGAGTTTGACTTCCTCACCCTGATAGCGAATACCAGTACCGTGATAACGTTCCGGTGGTCGCAGCTTGCGGATCTGGTCCGCGACCAGACCAACCGTATGACGATTTCGACCCATGATCTTGATCAGATGGGTTTTTGCGTCAGCTTCGAAAGTAATTCCTTCCGGAGCTTTGACGGTGATCGGGTGGGAATAACCCAGGTTCAAAACCAGGTCAGTTCCATTTACTTCAGCGCGATAACCAACACCCTTATATTCCAGAACCTTCTGAAAACCTTCGCTGCAGCCGACGACCATGTTGTTCAGCAGCGCGCGGGTGGTTCCGTGCAGAGCGCGGATATGCGGCTGATCATTCGGACGGGTTACCGTAATAACGCCGTCTTCCATTGAAATATTGATCTCGGGAGAGAAGGTTTCTTCCAGTTCGCCCTTGGGGCCCTTGACTGCAACCTTGTTCCCGTCAATTTTTACTTCCACACCCTTAGGCAGGGTGATTGGCAATTTACCTATACGCGACATTTCTTACCTCCTACCAAACCTTACAAAGGACTTCGCCGCCGACGCCGATCTTACGGGCGCGATGACCGGTCATGATCCCTTTAGGGGTTGATAAAATCGCGATGCCAATCCCGGACAAAACCCAGGGGATTTCCTTCTTGGATGTGTAAACACGGCAGCCCGGGCGACTGACGCGCTGCAGACCTGTGATCAGGGAGCGGCGTTGGCGTCTTTCACCAATGTATTTCAGTTTGATCTGAAGAATTTTGCTACCTTTTGTTTTACCATCGACGACTTCATAGCTTTCGACATAGCCTTCCTCAACCAGGATTCGGGCTAATTCGCTTTTCATCTTCGAATTCGGGATCGCGACCAGGGTTTTACCTGCGGATGCGGCATTGCGAATTCGGGTCAACATATCGGCAATTGGATCTGTTATAGTCATTTTCATACCTCCAGGTCAATTACCAGGATGATTTGGTCACACCAGGGATCTTGCCCTGGAGCGCTAATTCTCGGAAGCAAATACGGCAAACGCCGAACTTGCGCATATAACCACGCGGTCTGCCGCAAATACGGCAGCGATTAACAACGCGACCCGCATATTTACGTCGCATCTCACGATATTGCATACACTTTTTAGCCATTAGTTATCCTTCCTGAAAGGCATGCCGAACTTACGCAGAAGCTCGCGTGCTTGATCATCTGTTTCAGCAGTTGTTACGATGCTGATCTCCATGCCGCGGACTTTGTCGATCTTGTCGTACTGAATTTCAGTGAAGATCAACTGCTCGGTCAGTCCAAGGGTATAGTTCCCACGACCGTCAAAGCTATCGGGTGAAATACCACGAAAGTCACGCACACGAGGCAAAGCGACATTGATCAGGCGATCCAGAAAAGCCCACATTTTCTCACCGCGCAAGGTAACTTTTACGCCGATCTGGCGACCTTCACGCAGTTTGAAGTTGGAAATGGCTTTCTTGGCGGCGATGACAACAGGCTTCTGACCGGTAATGATGGTCAGATCGTTCACAGCAGCGTCCAGGGCTTTAGGGTTATCCAAAGCTTCGCCAACACCAATGTTGACCACAACCTTGGTGATGCGGGGGATCTGCATCACGTTCTCCAGACCAAGCTCTTTAAAGAGGGCTGGAGCGATCTCGTTCTTATACTGTTCTTGTAATCTGTTCATATCTGCTCACCTGCGCCTATTTGCCTTCGGCTGCCTTTGCTCTTCTTGAGCGGCGGGGTTCTTTAGCTTCTTTCTCAGAAGCGCCACCATCAACCAGGCCGACATTAGACAGATCGATTGGGGCTTCGAATTCACGAATGCCGGAAGGAATTGTCTTGCCGCCCATTTGGGTCTGCTTCTGATGTTTCTTTACAAGGTTGACACCCTGTACCACAACTTGGTTCTCTTTCGGAAATACACGAATGACTTCGCCGACTTTGCCTTTGTCGTCACCGCGCATTACGCGAACTCGATCACCTTTCCGTATCTTATTTTTCATCTGGTCACTCCTATCATTGACTACAGCACTTCCGGAGCCAATGAAACAATTTTCATGTAGCCTTTTTCGCGCAGTTCGCGTGCAACCGGACCAAAGATACGGGTTCCACGGGGGTTGACACCGTCATTATCCAGAACAACTGCAGCGTTGTCGTCGAAACAGATGGTCGAGCCATCAGGTCGGCGATAGGCTTTGGCAGTGCGCACGATAACAGCCTTGATGATTTCGCTCTTCTTAACAGAAGACTGCGGGGTCGCGGTCTTGACAGTGGCAATGACGATGTCACCAACACCGGCGTAACGGCGACGGGTACCACCGACAACATGGATGACCAGCAATTCGCGGGCACCGGTGTTGTCAGCAACAACTAAACGACTTTCCTTTTGAATCATGCCGCACTCTCTTCTTCGTCTTCAACGACTTCGGCAGTTTCTTCAACAAGCTCTTCGACCACGTCTTCTTCAGCAACCAGGGCTTCCACTTCTTCAATGGTCTCTTCCTGGCTGACGACACCTTCCTGACGCAGCTCAACCTGGACAACTTTCTCAACCATCCAGGTCACGGTCTTTGAGAAGGGACGTGATTCAACAATAACGACCTTATCGCCAACATTGCAGCCGATTTCGTCATGCGCTTTGTAGTTTTTTGCACTTCGAACGACCTTGTGATACAAGGGATGCTGAAAAGTGCGGGTCACTTCAACAATTACGGTCTTTTCCATTTTATTGGATTTGACCATACCAGTTAAACGACGGCGTTTGTTCATTTCTTACCTTCCTTCTCATCTCGAACACGTTCGTTGAGGATGGTCTGAAGCCGGGCAATATTGCGTCGGGCAACCTTGAAACGGCTGGTATCGGTCAACTGACCGGTCACCATCTGGAAGCGTAAGTTCATCAGCTCCTGCCGGGTGTTCATGAGTTTTGTTTTAATTTCTTCTACAGAAAGTTCTCTAACTTCTTTGGCTTTCATGAACCTTCTCCTAATACATCTCGATATACGATCTTGGTCTTAAAACCAAGCTTATAACGCGCCTTGCGTAATGCCCGCGTAGCCGTATTAATATCGGTACCACCGATCTCAAACAAGATTCTACCGGGGCGGATCACTGCCACCCAGTGGTCCACATTGCCCTTGCCTTTACCCATACGGGTTTCAGCAGCGCGCTTGGTGTAGGGTTTGTCAGGGAAGACACGCACCCATACCTTGCCACGACGCTTCATATCGCCGACGATCGCGCGGCGGGCTGCTTCGATCTGGCGGGCAGTCATATAGCCACAATCCATGGCTTTTAGTCCATAATCACCGAAGTTGATGTTCGCGCCGCGATAGGATTTCCCTTTCATACGGCCGCGCATCTGCTTGCGGTACTTTACTCTCTTTGGCATCAACATAATCTGCTACCTCACTCGTTACGATAATTACTCGCTAATATAAACACCCTCGGTAGACTCAACCTTTTCTTCGGGTTGATCCATGACGATGCCTTTATAGATCCAGACTTTGATACCGATCTGACCAAAGGTCGTGCTGGCGGTGGCTCTGGAATAGTCGATATTCGCGCGCAGCGTCTGCAGCGGCACACGACCCTCACGCAGCGTTACGCTTCGAGCCATTTCTGCACCAGACAAACGACCACCGACGGTGATCTTGATACCTTCTGCGCCCTGGCGCATTGCTTGCTGGATTGCTCGCTTCATTGCACGGCGATAGCTGATACGGCGTTCCAGTTGGCTGGCAATATTTTGAGCAACCAGATACGCATCGGTATCGGCAGATTTGATCTCTTTAACTTCCAGATCAATCTTCTTGCCGGTTAAAGCTTCGAGTTTTTGTCTTATTTCTTTAACGTTCTCGCCTTTGCGACCGATCAAAATACCAGGTTTGGCAGTGTGCAGGGCAACCTTCACCTTGCCGGGGTAGCGTTCGATCTCAACAGAGGAAACGCCAGCGCGCTCGGTATCTTTCATGATCAGCTTGCGCAGTTTCAGATCCTGGTGTAATTGTTCGGTATATTCTTTACCTTCGGCATACCAACGCCCTAACCAGGGTTTGTTGATGCCAAGACGAAAACCAATTGGATGTACTTTTCGACCCATAGTTTCTCCTTACCTTTACTCGACTTCCCGCAAAATGACCGTGACATGAGAGCTGCGTCTCAGTTCAGGCTTAAACCGACCGCGTGCCCCGAAACGACGCCACTTGCGTGTGCGGGCTTCATCGGCAAAGATCTGGTGAATTACGAGGTCATCACGGCTGATGCCAAAGTTTTCTTCCGCATTGGACATCGCCGAATAGATCAACTTATGAACCGGAGCGGCAGCTTTCTTAGGGGTCAGGCTCAAAATATCGAGCGCTTCCAACACCTTTTTGCCCCGCACCAGGTCAACCACAAGGCGAACCTTTTGGGCAGATTCTCTATAGTTTGAGAGCTTTGCAGTAACTTCCTGTGCCATCTCTTACCTGCCCTTTTCTGCGACATGTCCACGGAACCAGCGTGTGGGCGCAAATTCGCCCAGACGATGTCCAACCATGTTTTCGGTCACATAGATCGGAACATGGCGGCGTCCGTTATGGACGGCGATTGTATGACCAACCATCTGGGGGAAGATGACGCTCGCGCGGCTCCAGGTTCGAAGAACCTTTTTCTCGCCTTTTTGGTTCATGTCTTCAATTTTTTGTAGTAATTTCGGGTCTACAAATGGCCCTTTTTTCAATGATCGCGACATTTCAAAATCCTTTTCTGTCTCTCAACCGCTATCTGCGCTTGGCTTTCGAGCGGTGGCGAACAATCATGTCATCAGTACGCTTGTTGCGCCTTGTCTTGTAACCAAGGGCTGGCTTGCCCCATGGGGTCTTCGGACCGGGCATACCGATACCAGTACGACCCTCACCACCACCATGCGGATGATCCCTTGGGGACATCGCGGAGCCACGGACGGCGGGACGACGCCCTAAGTGGCGACTGCGACCGGCTTTACCGAGTTTGATATTGCTGTGTTCCACATTGCCGACCTGACCGATCGAGGCGCTGCAGTCCTGAAGAACCAGGCGAACCTCTCCACTTGGCATGCGGATATGGGCATATTTGCCTTCCTTCGCCAAGAGTTGAGCGGAGGTACCGGCTGAACGGACCAATTGGGCGCCCTTGCCAGGATGCAGTTCGATTGCGTGAACAGTCGTACCGATCGGAATATTAGCCAATGGCAAATTGTTGCCTGGGCGAATTTCAGCCTTGGGACCCGACATCAGGGTATCGCCAACTTTGACGCCGATCGGGGCGATGATATAACGCTTCTCACCATCGGCATAGTGCAACAAAGCCAAACGAGCCGTACGGTTGGGATCGTATTCGATCGCGGCAACCTTGGCGGGAATATTGACCTTATTGCGTTTGAAATCAACCAGACGGATCTGTCGGCGCGCGCCGCCGCCACGGTGGCGAACGGTGATGCGACCGAGGGTGTTTCGACCGGCATTTTGCTTGCGCATTACGGTCAAACGGCGTTCGGGCTTGCTCTTGGTAATTTCTTCAAAAGCATAGCCGCTCTTATTGCGCTGACCAGGAGTTGTGGGTTTATAAATCTTAACTGCCATTATTATTCCACTCCTTCAAACACAGGGATACTGTCACCCGGTTTCAGGGTTACGATCGCCTTTTTATAACCGCTGTTACGCACAACCAATCGGCGGTTGCGGGAGTTGCGGTGCGCCTTGGCGGGCAAATTGATGATATTTACACGCACAACGTCGACATCGAAAGCGGTTTCAACAGCGGTCTTGACCTGTTCACGGGTCACATCGCTCTTTACCTCAAACACATACTGCCCCAACTTGCTGGCAAGATAGTTTGATTTTTCGGTCACGACAGGGCGTCGCAGGATATCAAAAACTGAGATGCTCATGCTGCTACCCTTTCTATCCCAAATAAGCCTTGATCACTTCAAGTGAAGCAAGCGGGATGATAACTTTCTCGAAACTGAGCAAATCGCGAATGTTGAGGTAATTTGCCTGCAACAGTTTCGCTTCGGTCAGGTTGCGACCGGATTTGATCAGATTTTCGCTTTTTTCGCTTTTATCAGGCACAAGCACCAACGCGCGCTTATTGCCGGTCAGGTTCTTGAGAGCCTTGGCAAGTTCAGCTGTCTTGGCTTCTTTCATCTCAATGCTGTCGAGCATGATCAGTTTTTCGCCGTTGGCAACCACGGTCAGAGCCGAGCGCAATGCGGCACGGCGCATCTTGCGGGGCATCGCCTGGGAATAATCACGCGGTTTCGGGGTATGGATGCGACCACCGCCCACAGACTGGGCATTGATCATGCTGCCGCGTCGAGCGCGACCGGTACCCTTTTGTTTCCAGGGCTTTGCGCCACCGCCACGAACTTCGCCGCGGCGCTTGGTGTTGTGGGTTCCCAAACGGGCATTAGCCATCTGGCGTTGGTAAGCCTGATGCATCAGATCCACATTGACTTTGGCACCAAAAATTTCTTCGGGCAGTTCAATGCTGTCTGTCTTTTCGCCTTTTAAGTTAAAAACATCAACTTTCATTTTCACATTCTCCATTCACCACAAGCCTACTGCTTGCGAGCCGCCTTGATCATGACGGTGCCACCCTTTGCGCCGGGGACTGAACCCTGCACACCGATCAGGTTGCGTTCAGGATCGACCAACGCGACACGGATGTTGGAAGAGGTTACCCGCTCGTTACCCATACGACCGGGACGTTTCTTTCCTTTAAAAACACGACCTGGTGTCGTACCGGAACCGGAGGAACCGGGGGAACGCTGACGGTCTGACTGACCGTGGGTCATGACGCCGCCGCCAAAATTCCAACGTTTCATCGCGCCGGCAAAACCTTTGCCTTTGGAGGTGCCGATCACATCGACGAGATCGCCAACTTCAAATACTGAAGCGTTCACTTCGTCACCGGGATTGATACCGTCCAATTTGTTGGTGCGGAACTCGCGTAGCGTGCGCACTGGGGGAAGCTTGTTGGTCTTAAGATGACCAAGCTCAGCTTTGCTGAGGCGTTTTGGTTTCACTTCGTCAAAAGCCAGCTGAACAGCATTATAGCCGTCGTTAGCCAGGGTTTTGATCTGTGATACAAAACAAGGCCCAGCTTCGATTAATGTTACGGGGACGGCGCGGCCGTCTCCATCGAAGATCTGGGTCATTCCGATCTTTTTTCCTATTAGCCCTTTTAACATTCTATTCTCCTGTTTTAGTAATTCTGCAAGACTGTCGGCTTGGGCTAGCCGCATCATCTTCGCACAATTCAGTTAATGCACCCTATGCAACGCTTCTGTCCACTCGGAATACATTCTTAAATTGCCATATTAAAGAACCGCCTGAAAGGCAGCCTACCAAATATATCACACACCCCTTGCTTATGCAAGGCATTTTTCGCAATTTCCTCGTTCATTTTTGAGGAAACCCTGCGCAATTCAGGGGTTTCATTGTGATTTTCTAACCAAACTTCCGACTATCATGGAAATTTCAGCAGAGCAGAATTCTACCACACACTTGCAGTTATGGATGGAATTCTGTGTATGTAGGTCGCATTGCAATACTTGCCCCCTTTGGGGTTCAACCCGACATTAAAGTTGTAACCTGTTCGCCCGTGGCATCCTATCTATGTGCCTCCCACACATTTCACCCACCATCACAAAGTGGCATTGGAATACTATCTCTTACCAAGGGGCAAATCGTCTTGAATGTCAAGAGGCAATTGCAAATCTGGCAACGAAACCAGGGGTAGATCGAGATTGAATAGATGTGGTGTTTTGTGCCACATCTATTCAATCCGACGTTCACAATACCGGTAAACACGATCTGCAACGCCATCTAAAAAAAACACTTGTTTATAACCAGAAAGTGAATTACCTCTTCGTCCCTTCAAAATAGATAGCATTTATCGTCAATCTTATTCCGCTCTGCTTAAAGGTTCTAACCCCAAATCTTTCAAACGATACCGATTCGCAATTGAAATCCATTTTACGCGTCGAACCCGAGATAATCATCGACCGAGGGTTCGTAAAATAATCAGTCAAATTTGCTGGCAAGCTCACCAAGGGTTGCAAATAGAACTCTGGTTTTTTTAGTGCACCATTATCTGCATAATTATAAAGCACTGTCGCAATATAGTACCTTGGATTCCATGCTTCGTATCTTTTATGAATTTCGAATCCAGCTGTTTCATACCAATTAGGTTGGAGGCCATCCTCATGCTCAGATGCTGTAAACCAATACCTTCCTCCAATTGCACACCACGCAGGAAACCTGTTAGAAATATTCTCAGCGACTTTATATTTTTTATTACAATAAAACTCATAGAAAAAATGAGATTCTCTTTCAATCTCATTGATGTCAATCAAATAATTGTCAGGTTCTTCCATATGCAAGACAATAACAATCTTTTCCAAATTCAACTCATATATTGAATCGACAGCTTCCCTTATAGGTTCAAAGGATTGTTCAGTAGTTTGGGAGAATTCGCCTTCCCATCGAATACCGTCGCTGACAATCAAGTAAGAGAAATGTTCTTCCGATTCAGAGAATGTAAAATATGAATTAACTTGTGTTTCATTCATTTTCGAAAAGTCGAAATTATAAGAAACTTTGTTTCCACTATCTGTAAAAGGATTGTAAGTTGGTGTTGGCGTTAATGTTGGGGTTAGCGTTGTGGTAGGTGTATTAGTTTGTGTTGGTGTATTTGTTTGGGTTGCTGTTAGTGTTGGGGTTAGTGTTGCGGTCGGTGTATTAGTTTGGGTCGAGGTTGAGGTTGGGGTTTCGGTATCTGTAGGATTACAGTGAGATGGGTTTGGTGGTGGACATTTACATATATTACAACCGCAATGTACCAAGCATAAAGCAAATAGAAGAACCGCGAAAGGAATTGATTTATAAATGCTACAACTTTTTTTCATTTAGTGTATCTATTGCGTTACAGTGCTTTCGTTCACGGAATCGATTTCTTGTTCTTTATTCTTCTTTTTGTTGTCAAAGTTATTTTTAATCTGGAGATAAATCCAAATGATAAAACCGAGAACT
>JBMNVH010000014.1:0-57339 GCA_050946715.1 Anaerolineaceae bacterium
TTAACCTTAGATTATCTATCCTATCCAATTTATTTATGAAGGATAATATAGATAAGTTAGTAGAAAGGAAAAATTATGAATCTTCTAAAACGTTGGTTAGTAATTATGGCTGCGGTCTTCCTGGCAGCCTGGATCGTACCTGGGATCCATGTTTCAGGGCAAGGTTGGACGACCTACGCAATTATGGCAGCAGTGCTTGCCTTGGTAAACGCCACCCTTCTGCCCATTTTGAAAACCCTGTCCTGCGGTTTTATTATCCTGACGCTGGGCTTATTTAGCCTGATCCTGAATGCCGCCATGTTCATGCTTTCGTCAAATATTTCTCAAGCCTGGTTTGGTGCTGGCTATCATGTCGATGGCTTCTTACCAGCACTGTTAGGCTCGATCATTGTCAGCATCGCAACAATGCTCTTCGCCAACGACCGCTCCTCGCGCAAGCGTGACCGGGATGACGACTGATCAGAATTGTTTCTTCAGAAAACCAGTAGACCATGTCGGAAAAGAGCCTGCCTGTCAGGCTCTATCCAAATAATAAAACGCCAAATTTGCAACTTTTTCATAGACTGTTTTAGTAGGTCGAGACGAAGTGCCTGTATAGGTTTTGAATATGTACGTGTTTGTCCGCACATATTCAATCCAACGAGTAATACGCAATTCAAAAATAGTTTTCATGCAAAGAAACGATACCTTTGAATTATAAGAAGAATCAGCTCTTGTTTTACCCTTCACACACTATTAAAAACTTGCATCTTCCACTTTTTGTGATAAACTATTTCCGTTAAATTCGGTATAGTGCCGAAAATTCAAACCTTCCACTCCTGCAGGCTAACAGCTCAAACAGGAATAGACCCGAGGAAAGGAGCCTCGAAGTATGCACAAATATGAACTCATTTATATCCTCCAGGCAGACCTGGACGAAGCAACGATTGACGCTGCTGTCGAAACCATCGAAAATCTGATTAAATCCAACCAGGGTGAGATCACCAAAACCGAACGCTGGGGCAAGCGTAAGCTGGCTTATCCCATTCGTAAAACCAACGAAGGCTATTATGTCTTGGTGAATTTTGACTATGACCCACAAAACGTTGCAGCCCTCAAACGCACCATGGGCTTCAACGAACAAATTTTGCGCACCAGTATTCTGCGTGTTGATTAATCAGGAGTAATAAAATGACAGAAAATAAATCTACCGAACGTTCCGAACGCGCCGACCGTGGCGATTTCCAGGGTCGCGGTGGCAATCGCAATCGCCGCTTTGTATCCCGCCCCAAGTTTTGTCAATTCTGCAGTGACAAAAACCTAAAGATCGACTATAAAAACGTTGAGTTGATGTCCCGTTTCATTAATGAAACCGGAAAGATCCGACCACGTCGCCAAACCGGCACCTGTGCCAAACACCAGCGTGAAGTTGCCACAGCAGTCAAAAATGCTCGCCACATCGCCCTCTTACCCTTCGAAGGTGATTTCTGGGCAGATAATAATTAGACCAATACGAGCGTAAATTATGGCCAGAAACCCATCAAACCCTCGTATCGTGTCCAAAAAACACGTCGCCCGCAAGCAACAGGAAGAACGTCAGATCAAGACAGCGGTCACAGTGACCGTTGTCGTTCTTGCTGTCGTTGTCGTCCTGCTGGGTTATGTTTTGGTTGATCGCTTCATCATCAAACCTAACACTGTTGTTGCTCGTGTTGGCGAAACAGAACTAAAGGCAGCGGAATTCGTTTCTAACACCAAGTATTCCCGCCTCAATATGCTCAATCAAATTAATCAATTCCTGCAGTTTGGAGATATGGGCAAGCAATATGCTCTGCCAGTCGCTTTGCAGTTGCGTGATCCTGAAATTGTTGGTGAGAATGTGCTCAACCAGATGATCGATGAAGTTATCATTGCGGAAAAAGCTGCTGAGCTTGGTATTACTGTATCGGATGAAGAAGTTGAAGCCCTGATGCGTGAGCAATTCAACTTTTTCCCTGATGGCACGCTGACCCCGACAATCACTTCAACCCTTGTCAATACGCCAACCTGGTCAGCTGCTCAGTTTGAATTAATTAATCCAACAGCGACCTTCACGCCATCCCCCGAACCTACCGCGACTCCAGATGGCTGGGAGCCTACCCCTGCCGATTTGCCTGAGGGTGAAACTCCCGTTGTCGAAGAAACGGAAAACGACGAAACTGAGCCTGAAGAAGAGCCTACTCCCACGTCAATTCCAACGAACACACCAACTCCTACGCCTTATACTTCTCAGTTGTATAAGAAGGACGTAAAGAACTATCTCGATTATCTCGGAACCTATGAGATCTCGAGAGCTGATATTGAGAGAGTATTGAAGAACGGATTGCTGCGGGATAAGCTCATTGCTGAACTTACCAAGGATTTGCCCCCAACTGAAGAACAGGTTTGGGTCCGCCACATCCTTGTTGACGGCATAGATCAGGCTGAAGAAGTTATCGCAAAGCTCAAGGCAGGTGAATCCTGGGCAGACCTCGCGGCTGAATATTCGACCGACCTTGCCAATAAGGACAATGGTGGCGATCTCGGTTGGATCGGGCGCATCGATAGTTACGATCCTCCCTTCCTCGAAGCCGCTTTTGCCCTCAACGAAGATGGCGAGATCAGCGAACCCGTTCAGGGTTCGAATGGCTGGCACGTCATCCAATTGGTGACCAAAGCTGTCAACAATGTCAATTCGTACAAATTTGACCGGATCAAGCAGGAATATTTTAATGATTGGCTGACCGAACAACGTGAAGCAAGGGATGATATCAAGATCGAAGATATTTGGAAGGAATTTGCGCCTTCCGTTCCTCCTCTACCGGATGAGATCTACGAGTATTTGATCACCAACCCGACCTAAACGTCTATTTTTCATTCAAAAAAGCCGTCCTGAAATTCAGAACGGCTTTTTTTATCCTATCCAATACTAATGCATATAATCGTCATCGACCTCATCCAAGCGCAAACTGATCACCTGACTGGCAGAATCCTTGCTCATGGTCACGCCGTAGATCACATCAGCAGCTGAAACCGTATTTCGGTTGTGCGTGATCAAGATAAACTGTGTTTCGCTGGAAAGGTCCTTCAAAAGTTCAATAAACCGTCCCACATTCGATTCATCCAGCATGGCATCAACCTCATCCAGAACGCAGAATGGCGTTGGAGAGACCTTTAGCAATGCGAAGATCAGTGCCACAGCAGTCAAACTACGCTCGCCACCTGATAACAAGACCAGACCCTGTTCCCGCTTACCCGGCAGGCGCGCTTCAATCTCGATGCCGCCCTCAATTGGGCTATCCTCATCGCTTAAGATCAATCGGGCTGAGCCACCATTGAACAATCTGGAGAACATTTTTGTAAATTCGGCACTGACTGCTTTGAATGTCTCCAAAAATTCAGCTTTCATGACTACATCAAGCTCTTTTATCATCTCTTCGATATCGGACAGTGCGGCAGTCAAATCCTTAACCTGAATGTTGAGATTATCATAACGGTCTTTCACCTCTCGATATTCCTGATCTGCCTCAAGATTTACCGTACCGATCCGCCTGATCTGAGCCTTTTGTTGCTTAATCACTTCAGCAAGCTCTTCGGGAATCTCTGCTTTTTCAGGCAAGGTTTCAATCACCAGATTAGGAAAAGGCAAGGGCGATGATTGTCTGTATTCGTTTCGATATTCCATCTCGATCAGGCTAAAATCGTCATCGATCCTGCTCTTAAGGTTTTCGAGTCTTTCCTGTTGATGTGCCAGTTCTAGTTGATAATGAATTACCTGCCGGTCTTTCTCGGTAAGGTTCTTCTGATTATCAGCATCACCATCCGAAAGAATTCTGCTTTGGGTCTCCATATCACGCAGCTTCATCAATTCAGGATTCAAAGATTCTGTCTCAAGCTTATCTATAAAGTCTTTGTCTGTCTCGATCTTTTGCAGGAGCTTTTCGATCTCTCCATTGAGGATATTTAAGGAATCGTCTTGATTCTCAATTCTTTCCTGAAAGCGATTCAAACGAATACGATCTTCTTCCAACCGGTTCAATTCGCTTGATTTTGTTTGTCTCAGATGATTTAAGCGCTGGTTTAGCACTTGTCTCTCTGTTTCCAGATAGTGATACTGATTTTCGACATCATCCATGTTAAAAGCATCTCTTTTTGCTTTTAGCAGCTTTTGCGCTTCGAATAGTTGTTCAAGCTTGCCTTGGTTTTCTTTTTCCTGTGCGTTCTGATCCGCGATCGCTTTCTGTAATTGCAGCAACTGGTCCTGATTTTCCTTCTCCTGCCTTTGCATCCAGGTGGCACGACTTTGAGCTTTCTCAAGCAAAAGGCTGTTTGCCTTAAAATCGCGTTCCAGACTTTCGCGCAGACGCGTAGCCTGATCAAGCTTTGATTGGATTTCGAGCATCTGCTCATCCGCTTTATCAAGCATCGCTTTTTTCTGCTTCAATAAAGTCTCGTACTGCGCTTTTGAAGTCTCGATCTTTTCCAGATCAGCACTTAATTCTTTTACAAGACGGGAATAACTTACTTTGCTGCTGCGATTTGCCTTACCAATGATCGCGATCCCATTTTTCAGTAAAACTTCCCCTTGTTTTGTGACAAAGTTCAGATCACCATGCCTTTCCTGCAAGAAAAATGCCTTATTCATTGATTCAACAATAGCGAAATCGCCCAAAAGCAGATCAACCACTTCTTTTAGTTTGTCATCTACCTTAATTATCTTGCTGGCAAGGTTAATAGCCTCGGGAAATTCAACTCTCTGCTTGCTCTTTGAATTTAAGTCCTGACCCAATATGGCGACACGGTCGTCCAGACGATTGGAAAACTCATTCAAAATATTGCTTGATAAAGCCTGATCCCGAACGATCAATACATCAACCGCTTCACCAAGCGCGGCAGAAATCGCCGTTTCATATTCCTCCGGCACCTCAATTTGAGTTGCCAGGTCAGTTAACTCGTTGCGCAATTTCTTTTCGCGGCTCGATTTCAGCAAACTTTTTGCGCCATCAGAAAAACCAGCCATGCTCTCACGACTTTGCTTGATCAATTCGAGTCGGTTTTTCACCCGATTTCTTTCAAGATCAAGCGCGTGTATGCTTTGTTGTTTTTCCTCAAGCTCTTTGACCATCGTCATTCTGTCAGCACGCGTAGCTTCAAGCCTTTCACGCAATTCTGTGATCTCTTGTTCTGCCTTTTCGATCTTGCCGGCTAACTCTGCGGTAACGCTGACCAATTGCTTCTCTTCATTCTCAAGAGAACCTAAGGTCTTCTTGATGTTTTGTTGAGAGGCTTCAATATCGCGTAATCGTTGTTGAATTTCTTGCTTTTTTGACCGAAAAACGATACCTGTTTTTTCCAGCTCGATCTGAGCATCCCTCAGACGCGAATCTTCCTTTTGAAGTTCTTTTTCCTGTTGAAGAAGTTCTTCCCGTTTCGTCTTTAAAGACTCAAATTGCGCATTAATGGCTTCAAATTCTTCCAGCGCTTTCGCTTCATCAAGAATACGGGTCTTGGATCTTTCTTCCGCGGAACGTATTTGCTCTTCAACACCAGCCATGTCAGTTAATATCTGGCTCTTATTCCGTTCTGCGGCTGTTTTCCGCTCATCCAGAATCGCAAGCTGCTGATTGTCAGCCTGCAATTGGTCTCGAAGAGAACGCAGCTGATCCATCAGGCGATTTACAGCAAAACGTTGTTCCTCTATTTGACCACGCAGAGCCTTACTTTGCACCTGGTCAATTTCAATCGTCTTTCGGGCTGCCTGCCTCTCCAGGTCCGCGCTCATCAATTGCTGCTGAATTTGCTTGGTTTCATGCAAAGCTTTATACCAATGAAAGCCATACCACTCCCGCAAATTATTCTTGAGCGATTCCTGAACGATTTTATATTCAGTAACTCTGGCAGCCTGTTTCTCAAGGTTGCGAACGCGAGGCTTAATTTCAGCAATAATATCCAGAGCGCGTTCCAGGTTGCGTTCGGTCGTATCCAGTCGTCGCAAAGCTTCTTCCTTGCGGCTCTGATATAGACCAATACCAGAAGCCTCCTCAAAAAGCTTGCTGCGTTCATCCGGTCGAATCGAAAGCGCGGAATCGACCAAACCCTGACCGATGATCGTGTAGGTGCGATCACTCAAACCAGTCTTACCAAGTAATTCCGAGAAGTCTTTCAGCCTGACGCGCTGATTGTTGATCAGATATTCGTTCTTTCCATCACGAAATGCCCGACGAGTCAGCACGACTTCCGAATAATCGATTGGCAGCCATTTGTTCTCATTATCGAATTTGATCGATACTTCTGCCATACCCGCCCTGGGGCGACTTTCCGAACCGGAATAGATCATATCCTCGGTTTTTTTGGCTCTGAGCAAAGAATAAGATTGTTCGCCCAAGACCCAACGGATCGCGTCGGCAACGTTGGATTTACCTGAGCCATTAGGACCAACAATAGCGGTGATCCTCGCGGGAAATACCAGATTTGTCTCCTTCGCGAAGGTTTTGTACCCCTGCAGGCTCAAACCTGCGAATTTTGTTTCGTTCATTGATCTATTACCCCTAATTTCTTAAGACTGTTTTCTGCTGCCGCTTTTTCAGCCTGTTGTTTTGAGCTTCCCTGACCCTTAGCGATCCTACGGTCGTTAACGATCGCTACCACCTCAAAAATCTTTGCGTGGTCTGGACCACTTTCGTTGATGATCAGATAGTTCGGTGAAGGATAGCCCTGGGCTTGAGCCCATTCCTGAAGTCGGCTCTTTACATCTTCTTCAGCATGATTTTTTATTATTTTTCCGGATTCCCGTTCCAGAAACGGCACTAAGAACTTCCTTGTTGTTTCGATATCAGTTTTGATATAAATTGCTGCTATAAGCGCCTCAAAGGCATCACAGAGAATCGCATCCCTGTCCCGCCCACCAGCGCTGTCCTCTCCCTTACCAAGCAGCAAGGCTTGTCCCAGATCGATCTGTCTCGCGAATTCGGACAGCTGTTGTGTATGGACCAACGCAGCCCTCACCTTCGTTAGAAAGCCTTCTTTCTTTTCCGGGAATTGGTTATATAGCCACTCCGCTACGATGAAATCTAAAATAGAATCACCCAGAAATTCAAGCCGTTCATTATCTTCCAGAACGTGTTTGTTTTCGTTTATATAAGAGCGATGAGTTAAAGCTCGCGTCAACAAAAAAATATCTTTAAAGTTTTCAGGGAGAAACTCCCTTAACTTTTCTAATGCAGCAGGTTCAATCATTTCCTCTCCAGCTTGAACCGCTGATTCGTTTGGAATCCACACCAGTAAATTTCAAACGAATCAACAGTTTTATTAAAATTCAATTTTTGATTTTAACCCATTCCCCGTAAAAACCAAAACATTTAATTCATTTTTAGGCAGATTCAATCGCTTCAGTCCAGCATAGACCAACGCGGAAGTTGGTTCTACATAGATTCCCGACTTCGCCAAGGCAGAAAAAGCCGCAGCAATCTCATATTCTTCAATAGCGATCAAATCATCATAACCTGATTTCAAATCCCTCAGAATTTCAGGTCCTCTAACAGGTTCGGTTATTACCGCTCCCTCAGCCAGACTTTTGCCTTTCTGAATCACAAAAGCTTCTTTATGCCAGGCTTTGACAAGCGGCGCGCATAAAGCCGGCTGCACGCCGATCATCGCGGGTCTTCTTATTGAATAAGTCTTAGCCACGGCTTCAAAGCCGATCAAAATCCCATAAAAAAGTGAGCCATGCCCAATCGGCACAAAGACCCGCTCTGGCATCTTTCCTAATTGTTCAAATACTTCAAAGGCGATGGTAGCGTATGCCGCGACGCCAAAGGGTAATGCGGCATGGCTGGCATAAAAGCCGTTTCCCAATTCAGCTTGTTCCAAAGCCGCTTTTTGGGCATTCCTTCTTTCTCCAGGAATGTAGCTTATCTGAGCACCACAATTTTTGATTTGAGCGATTTTTGGACCAGAGGTTTCTTCAGGGACAAAAATATGCGTCTCTATTCCAAACGCCGCACAATAAAAAGCCAAAGCAGCACCTGCATTGCCTGAAGAATCTTCAATCACTTTTCTTATTCCATGCTTCCTCATCAAATCAGTAAGATAGGCAGCATTTCTGTCTTTGAATGACCCACTCGGATTTAGGCTTTCCATTTTTGCGAAGAACTGATGTCCCTCGACTTCTCTTTGAATCAATGGAGTTTGTCCTTCTCCTAAATACGCTGTCTCAACACCAAAAGCATCAAACAAGGCTGCGTAGGACCATATGCCCGATAATTGGCGGATTTCAGAGGGTCCATATTCCAATCCATCAAGCGTAAACAATCCACCGCAATTTGGACAGCTTACAGTTAGACCACTCTCAGAATAGGGCGCGCCGCAGTTCATACAAAAATATCTGATCATATCGGATTAAGTATACTTCTTTGATTCAATATTTGAAGCCAGCCTAAGTAAACTTGCCTTCTGGGTGGTAATATATTGGTAAAACAAAATGAATTATTAATAGATAAACTCAAATTCGTGGAGATTGAAAATGCTTGTTTTAGAAGGTTTAGCGATGTCTTTTTGGCTTCTGCTTATATGCGTCGTAGGCATATCAAACGGACCGGTCGGCTTGGTGGTTTTCTATGAGAAGGATGTCCAAGATCGAGTCATCCAATTAGGTCTGACCTCACCAAGGAAAATAAAGAAAAGCGCAATTCTAATCAGTCTTGCATTGTTTCTCCCTGTTCTGATCTTTGTCCCCGTGCTTGTATATTTTGTAAATGGCGCAAGAGGCTTTTGGGATGGCTTTACTCAGATGACAGTTATCTATTTGATCATGAACCTTTTCGACAGACTGTTTATCGATTGGTATTGGGTCGGACACACAAAAGCATGGGATATAAAAGGCACCGAAGATCTAAAACCTTACATCCCAAAGAAAACACTTCTAAAAAAGTGGCTCGGCACGATAATCGTGTTTCCCGCCCTGTCAGCTTTCATAGCCTCTCTGTTTCATTTGTTTGGAATGTAAATTCAGATTTCTGAAAAGGAACTGTCGAATTAAAAAGCAGATCGCACATACCCTAACGGGCACAGGCGTTGCCCTGTTGGGCTCTTCGTGATGACCGATAAAAGTTTGGTAGGTCGGGTTGCGCTTCTCAACACGACGTACAGAACGTGAGCCGGGTAATTGGAGGGTAATAGGTTCGCTCGTGGTCTCCCGACCATGGGCTGTATATTATTTCTCAATCTGAGAATTGCTTCAGCCTAAGATATAATTGCCTTATGGCAAAATTATGGCTACACCAATCCGACTCCTACGAGATCACAACTGAGGTCTTCTCTGGACCGCTGGATCTCCTTTTGGATCTGATCCAGAAAGCAGAGCTGGATATCAGCAAACTCGCTCTGGCACAGGTGACAGACCAATTCCTCGCTTATATTGCCAACAACCAGGATGCGGATCCTGACTATCTTTCAGAATTTGTCATTATTGCTTCCAAGTTAGTCCAGATCAAGTCCGAAGCACTTTTGCCAAGACCCCCAATCCGTACAGAAGATGAAGAAGACATTGGTAAAACACTTGCCCACCAATTGATCGTATACCGGGAGATCAAAAAGACAACCGAATGGCTCTCAGAACGTATGAATTCAAATCTTAGGTCACATTTGCACGTTCCACGTTCCTATCCGGTAACCGTCCAACTTGACTTAACCGATTTAAGCGTAACCGACCTCATCGTTGCGCTCGAAAACCTGGTCAGTCAACGACCCACCATTCAGGATGGCGCTCTGATCAGCATTCCCCGGGTCACCCTTAGGAAAAAAGTTGAAGAAATTGTTCACATCCTGCGTAGCGACAAACAAAGCAGCTTTTCTGCGGTTCTGGGAGAAAATCCTGACCGACTACAGACGATCGTTGTTTTCCTTGCAATTTTGGAATTAATTAAACAGCGCTTAATTACAACGCATCAAGAAGCGACTTTTGGAGACATCGACCTTTACCCAGAAGAAAGTCTCTTCGATACTGATGAAACCGAACTGGAAATTAACGATCTCTAATACTTTATTTATACAATTTCGCCATTTAATAAGCGCTTTTAGTATATAATTTGATAGTAGAGGAAGAAATGACAGAATTAGACGTCAAAACAACTAGCAATTCAAAAGAAATCGAACCCATCGTGGAGCCCGAAGAAGTAAAGAGCAACCAGGGAACAGTCGTAATTATCGTGATCGCGGTCATCCTGATAGCGATCATCGCGGGAATAATTGTGCTTTCTTTACAAGAAGCTGGCACGGTTACCAAAGTCCGCGACCTTTTCATCATCCTGATGGCATTGATGACCTTCGTAATCGGACTTGCCCTGGTTATTCTTATCGTTCAGGTCGCGGATCTGACCAACTTGCTCAAGAATGAGATCAAGCCTATCCTAAATTCAACTACTGATACCGTCAACACACTAAAAGGAACTGTCAGGTTTATGAGCGATAATCTGACCGAACCAGTGATCAAGCTCAATGAATCTCTGGCTGGAATCAAGAAGATTCTCCAGCTATTCAATTTCAAAAAGTAAATATTTTAGAGGAGAAAATTATGTCAAACGAAAACAATTTTGGATCATTTGTAATGGGTTTCACCGTAGGCGCCCTTGCCGGAGCGATCGCATCCTTGCTTTTAGCCCCCCAAACTGGCGAAGAAACCCGCCAGGTCATTAAGGAAAAAGCAATTGAGCTGAAAGACAAAGGCAATGAAACCTATGAAGAAACAAAACGCCGTGCCGAGCTTGCTTATCAGGACGCTTTGAAAAAGGCCGATGAATTAGCCCAGGCCACCAAAGAAAAAGCGCTGGAACTTTCACACAGCTTCAAAAAGAACGTTGAAGAAGTTGCAGACGCAGCTGAAGAAGCCGCCGACAGCGCTGCCGCCTAATCCTTGTTCACAAGTCACAGAAAAAGAAAACGGTGGGATCCACCGTTTTCTTTTATAAAAAACTTGACGTAATAAAATTCTGTGATAAACTTCTTTTCCTATGGGGGCGTGGTGTAGCGGTTCAACATGCGGCCCTGTCAAGGCCGAGATCGCGGGTTCAAATCCCGTCGCTCCCGCCTAAAGAAACTGCCATCTGGCAGTTTCTTTTTTTATTCCTCCGCCACAATCTCCAGTTCCACAGCGCGTTGTTCCAGCAATTTGACCAGTTTTTCTCTGTCCTTGGGATAGGTCAGATAGAAACCGGAGAACAATATGGCACATAAGATCCAGGGAACCGGAATTGTCCACAGCATTGCGGTCTGCAAATTGATACGGTCAGCGATCAATCCAAATATCAGCGCCACGATAGCAGCAAAGCCGCTTTCCACGAAAGTCGTCAGAGAAAAAGCAGTTGACCGTAATTCAGGCGGCGTCACAGCTGCCATCATTGGCTCTTTTGAGCCTTTTCCGGGCCAACTGATCAACAGTCCAATGAAGAAACAAAACGCCGTCAGAGCAGGGATACTCCAATCCTGAGTACGGGTCAATAAATAGAAAGTCAAGGGAATACCAAAGATCACTGAAACCTGACCAACGATCGTTCGCCCATATTTCGGATTTCGCTGTTCTGCCCAGTCTCCCAGATATCCACCAATGACGTTGCTAAGCGCGGTACCGATCAACATAACGCCAAAAACAAGCGGCGCTTCTTGGGTTGCCAGACCGCGGTCTTCCACCAGCCACAAGATCAAAAAAGCGCCCATAATAACCCAGGGCATTGAGCCTGCCAATCCCTGCAAGATCGCGACGCGAATGGTTGGGATCCCAAAAACCTTTTTGATATCATCAAACTTGATCCGATACTTGTCAGCCTGATCCTGTGTGAGTTTTCCCATCATTTGCGGTTCACTTTGACCGCGGATCGGTTCATCAACAAAGATCAGAATGACGATTCCTGAAATAATGGAAGCGACACCCAAAATGAAGAAGCCATAACGCCAGTGATCCGGAGTTGCCAACATGCCGAGCCCAACGGTGAAAACAATAATACCGAGGATGCCGATGCCCTCAAGATAGCCCAGCATACGACCCCTGATCTTCGGCGCAAATGTATCCGCCATGATGGAGAAAGTTGCCGGCATCAAACAACCCAAACCGATGCCAGATATCACACGAACTGCGATCAGCTGCCCAAAGTTTTGCGTGAACCCGACCAAGACAGTCCAGATGCCCCAGAAGCCTGTTCCCCAAAACAAAACCTTCTTCCGGGAGTAGCGGTCTGAAAGATAGCCCCAGAAGGGCGAGCTGAAAGATTGCAGCAAACTACGTACGAAGGTGATCCAGGTCAAATTTCCGACCGATAGATTCCACATCTGTTTGAGCACCGGGCTAAATATTGACATAGCCTGTGCCTCACCCTGGTCAACAAAATATCCCAGGGCCAAAGCGAGAAGGTTTCTGTATTTAACTGGTTTTTCTGCTTGAACTTCATTGATTGTCTGATTTTCTGTTTCCATATTATTCCCTTTCTTGCACCAATTTTACCCGCAAATTCTAAGACTTCTCGATCTAATTCAGTAATTCTCAGCATGAAACTTGTAGGATTCTCTTTAGCAAGGGCTTATAGCCTGGTATACAAGGGCGAGATTGAGCAGTTTTTTCTGCTCAATCCGCCGTTCATATACCATAAAAAGTATCTGCTCGAGTGATGCTAAGAAAAAAACATAACAAGACCCGGCTCCTGAACAAGCAAAGGAAACACTAGTACTAGTCAGGGTACCTGTGCCCGTTAGGGTATTCCACGGTCTCCCTGCTACGGGCAGACGTTGGAACTTAACTCGACTTCTTAGTTCTTTCGTGGTCTCCCGACCACGTCAATATATCTCTACAGAGAATTACTAAACCAAAATTATCATTACATTTCCGTCATGAATTACAATTCACATATCATTTCTTATGAGGGAGTTAACCGTTGAAAAAGCAGGTAATTTTTGATCCAATCGTCAATCCTAAAGCAGTAGTAAGCTCTGGCAAGGTGCGCTTTTCGATCCTTACTGACCGAATTATCCGCATGGAATTTGACCCTGAAGCCAATTTCGAAGATAGACCAAGTCTCGTCTATTGGTATCGAAATTTTGATGCGCCTAAATTTCATCTATCATCATCCGACGATCAAATCATTATTGAAACAGAATTCTTAAGACTTCACTTTAATGAGAAGGACCGCTTCCACAGACGCGACCTCTGGATCGAACTTAAGGAGACCGGACAACTATGGCGTTATGGTGATGCAGACCAGCTAAATCTGGGCGGAACAACGCGAACATTGGATGGAGCCGTAGGAGCGGTCGAGCTTGACCCAGGGCTGGTTTCACGTTCTGGTTGGGCACTGGTCGATGACAGCCAAAGTTTGGTTTTTGACGAACACAATTGGCCCACTCTCCGAAACAAACCCACAACTTACAAAGACCTCTATTTTTATGGATATGGACAAAATTATCTTGACGCTATCAAAGACCATCAGCGCCTCACTGGCAAACCCGGACTCCTGCCCCGTTGGGCATTAGGGAATTGGTGGAGTCGCTATTGGGCATATAGTGACAGATCCCTCCTTGCCCTCATGGATGAATTCAAAAAACATGAAATCCCTCTATCAGTCTGCATCGTTGATATGGACTGGCACATCACGGAAACCGGCAACCAATCTTCCGGCTGGACTGGCTATACCTGGAACAAAAAACTTTTCCCGGAACCAGAGCAATTCATCCAGCAACTCCATCAACGTGATCTCAAGACAGCTCTCAACCTTCATCCTGCCGAAGGCGTTCATCCTCACGAAGACACTTATCCCATTATGGCTACGCGCATTGGCGTCGATCCTGATAGCCTTGAACCAGTTTCTTTTGATATTGCCGATCAAAATTTTGCAAAGGCATATTTCGAGATACTTCATCACCCGCTCGAAAAACAAGGCATTGATTTTTGGTGGATCGATTGGCAGCAAGGCAATCTTTCCTCGATTAAGGGTCTCGACCCACTCTTCTGGTTGAACCATCTCCACTATTACGACCAGGGCAAAACGACTGATAAGCGTCCCTTTATCTTCTCGCGCTGGCCCGGTCTGGGCGGACATCGCTATCCGATCGGGTTCTCAGGTGACACTGTCGTCGATTGGGACAGCCTTGCTTTTCAGCCCCATATGACCGCCACAGCCGCAAACGTCGCCTTTGGCTGGTGGAGCCATGATATCGGCGGTCATTACGGAGGCATCGAAGACGCCGAGCTCTATTTGCGTTGGGTTCAATTTGGCGTTTTTAGCCCGATCTTCCGACTTCATTCAACCAACAACCCCTTCATTGATCGAACACCCTGGGGTTTTGACCTTAACACACTCGAATATGCCCGCCATTCAATGCAGTTGCGCCATCGCCTGATTCCGCTCCTTTACACCGCGAATTATCGCAACGCCAGCACAGGTGAACCTGTCATTTTGCCGATGTATTATCGTTGGAAAGACGAAGCGGCTTATCAATGCCCTGGTCAATACACATTTTGTCAGGATCTATTGGTCGCGCCGGTCACCTCACCAATTGACCCCGACACAGGTTTCGCGCGAAAACTGGTCTGGCTGCCGGAAGGTGACTGGTTTGATCTCAACACTAACGAGATCTTCAAAGGCGGCTTTTGGTATATCTATTACGCCCCACTTGACCGAACACCCGTTTTCGCTCCAGCAGGTTCGATCATCCCGCTTAATGAAGATGAACCCCGCAACGGTGTTGATCTGCCTTCAAAATTCCATGTGAAAGTATTCCCAGGAAAAGATTCCAGTTATTCCATCTATGAAGATGCCGGTGAAGGTCAAAGCTATCTGAATGGAGATTACTGTTTCACAAAAATTTCTTCATATTGGAAGAATGGATCGCTGAGTATAAAAATTGATGCTGCTGACGGCGCTTTTGCCTCTTCCCTTCCCACAAAGCGAAGCTGGCAGTTCGAGATCGTTGGCATCACCCAACCAACAAATATAAAAAGCTCGCTTGTCCAATACGACTGGAATTATTCCCTTGAAACACACACTCTTCTGATCAATTGTGAACCGTTCCCAAGCGATCAATTCCTCAATCTTATCGTAGAAGGGATCACTTTTGAGGCGATTTCCTCAACCCCATTTGATCGGATCAACAGTCTTCTCCTGAAGTTGCGACTGCCCACAATGGTCAAACAGGAATTTCAAAACCAGATCCCAGAGCTGATGACCAACCCGACTAAATTTTTCTCTATGGCGCACAATTTCACGAAAAATCAGCTTTTAGCCATCTATGAGAGCGTCTTCCCAGCTTCGGAAGAAAAACCCGCTGAAGAGGCTTCTTATGCTTTTGAAAGGATGATGGAAAAACTACGGAAGATTAAATAAGCTCAGATGGCTTGTCCTCATCCAACTGGTTATCAGTTGGCTTTTCAGAAACTGCAGGAGTTTCTTCCTGCAGTTTCTGTTGTTCTACGTGTAAGGGCAAATCCAGACCCGTTTCTTCAAATATCTTGCGCGGATAACGACGTATTTCGTCGGTCGTTTCAACGACCTCACGAAACATTTTGTCACGGCTCAGCTTCCGTAGCCAGGAACCTAATTGCTTCCCAGTGCTGACCATTTTGTCCGGCCCCAGGAAAATAAAAGCCAAGATCAGGATCAGGATGATCTCCATCCAACCCAGGTTGAGAAATTCCATTTTTCTTACTTATTGTCGCTTAAGGCTTGTTCTTTTTCTTCTACGGGATCCTTATCATCCAATTTGCCGCTGAGTCCATCTTTAAATGCTTTGATCCCAGCGCCAAGTTCGCCGCCAATTTTAGCGATCCTTCCAACACCAAAGACCAGCAGCAAGATCACAACAATCAATAAAATCTCAGGCAAGTGTAGTGTAGGCATTACTCCTCCTTCTCAGCTTTGGTTTTTGGTCGCTTAACTGCCAAAGCTGTAAGCAAAATACTTAATAAATATAATACAAAAAGCGGCAGCATGAAAATTAACATATTAATTGGGTCACCTGTCGGCGTGATCACTGCCGCCAAAACCGCGATCGCCACAACAGCGACCCGCCAGCCTTTTAACAAGATCTTTGCGTTTACCACCCCTATCTTAGCCAGGATAAAGAAGATCAGGGGTATCAAAAAACTAACACCGATCCAAAAAAGAAGGTTGGTAACAAAGCTGATATAAGACTTTATCCGGATGGATGCTGTTACTGCCAGAATATTTTTGAAAAAGCCCAACGAAGCCGGCAGCATCACATAGTAGGCAAAGGCAACGCCTGTCAGAAACAATATAGCGAGAAAAGGCATTGCAAGATAAATGTTTTTTCGTTCGTTCTCTTTTAGCCCTTTGCCAACAAAAAGCAGGATTTGCAGAACGATCCACGGCAAAGCCAGGATAAGACCGCCCAAAAGTGCCACCCGCATATAAACTGACATCGTCTCAGTGATCTCAATAGCGTGCAGGTTTTGCAATCCTCCAATTGGCAAAGTGAAGAAATCCAATATCGGATTTACAAAAAATGCAGCGACCACTACACCTGCGATGAGTCCTAACAGGCTTCTTAACAATGTTCCCCTTAGTTCTTCCAGGTGTTGGGTAAATGGCAGCTTTTCGGCTTCTTCTGTCATTTCTTAGCCTAATTCCAAACAAGTCTGCAATAGCAAAGCCGCCGCCAATGGCATGGCTCTTTCATCGAAATCAAATTTAGGATGGTGATGCCCATACTGATTCCCATCCGGACTTTCACCAGCGCCAACCAACACAAAGCAACCCGGGACGAACTTAAAAAAGACACCCACATCTTCAGAAAGCATAGTTTGATAACTTGCATCGACTTCAAGCCTTTGTTCGAGTCTTCCGGCTGCGGTCTGCATATTCTGGGCGAGAACACTGTCATTTATGGTCGCACTTGCCAAACCTTCCAGGTCAATACTGATCTCACAAGCAGTAGCCAGACCGACACCAGCACAAATTTCAGTCATTCTTTTCCGAATTTGCTTGTAAACCATTGCGTCAAAATATCTGATGGTTCCTTGCAATCGTGCCTGAGAGGGGATTATGTTATATGCAGACCCGCTTTCAACGCTGCAAACGCTGATAACAGCCGACTCAAGTGGACTGATATTCCGCGATATCAGTGTTTGCAATTGAGTGATCAATTGAGCAGATGCCACGATCGGATCTATCGCTAGTTGCGGTCTGCCGCCATGTCCGCCTTTTCCTTTGACTATAATTTCAAAGCGACCGGAGCCCGCCATTAAGGGTCCTGGCTTTATCGCCAACCATCCGAATGGCTTTTCATTCCATAAATGCGCGCCTAAGACCGCATCCGGTTTGATCCGATCCAATACGCCTTCCTCAACCATTGCTTTGGCGCCATATCCGATTTCTTCCGCAGGTTGAAAAAGCAAATGATAAATACCGCTAAATTCATCCGCGTGTTCGCTTATGATACGCGCAATTGCCAGTCCAATTGCCATATGTCCGTCATGTCCACAGGCATGCATAACGCCGTCATTCTTGGATCGGTATGGAAAATTATTTTCTTCCTGTATCGGAAGCGCGTCCATGTCAAAACGAAGCAGAAAAGACTTTCCGGGCTTACCGGTATCGTAACGACCCACCAGACCAGTCCCCGCGATCTTCTCCTCAACCACAAAACCAAGCTCATTTAGCCTTTTCTGGATGAATTGCGCAGTTTGCTCTTCTTGCTTACTTAACTCAGGATATTGGTGTAAAAATCGGCGGTCAGCAAGGATCTGCTCATATTGAGCTTTCGCAAGGGTCAAAAGATTCATAAACACCTCAAGATCACCCGTCGGAACTGTTCATAATAGCTGTCGTCAGTGCCGGTTATTTCTTTACGCCGTTCATTCCATTTTCTGACAAACTCTTCCGGGTCTCCGATTTGGGACACATGCTGTTTCAATGCCTCAAGACGCGTTTCCCAGTAAGGACTGACGTCCAAAACAACATTTGCTTCATTCGTCAGACATAACCATAGCTCTTCGATCCTTGTGACTTTCAGTCCCTCAGCCAGCTGTTCAGGGTAGAACGCAAAACTCCCCGCAGCTGGGAAAACAGCATCAACAGCTAATTGTCCGGCAGCGCGATGATCCGGATGGTTAAGATAGTTAAAGTCATCGTAAATAAGCGTTTGAGGATCAAAAATGACCACAATATCAGGTTGCCTTTTCCGAATTTCTGCCACCAGCTTGCGTCGATTTTTCAGATTAACTTCAAGAGAACCATCCTGAAGATCCATATACGCAACATGTGTTACACCTAAAGTCCTGGCTGCGTTTGCTTGTTCCTGAACCCGCAGCGCTTTCAAAGCCTCACCATCAGGAAATTCACGGCTAACACCCCGTTCTCCCTTGGTGAGCAAAAGATAACTTACCTGGTGACCAGCCCGGGTCCAATGCGCGATTGTACCGCCTATAAAGAATTCAGGATCATCCGGATGCGCCAATATGACAAGAATATTCTTAGGAGCATCCCACTCATCAAAGATGATCGGGACAAAAGCCTTAGTTCTCATTTGTCTTTTTCGTTTGCTTCGGTTTCGAAGAGCGGCGATCCCGTCTAAATGTGCCGCGTTGTTTTCCCTGAGGTTTTGGCTTTCCTGTTTGTTCCGGACGAGCTTCATCACTCTTCTCTGCTGGTTTGTCTTTTCGATAACCTTGCTTACTTCTATCGTTCCGGTTGCGTCCTTTACCCCGTTGTGGTCCAGACCGACCAGTCGGCTTTTTCTTTTCTGTTAATTTTATTACTTCAACGTCTTCGTTTGTTTCTTCAACGATCGTTTCATATTCAGGAATAACAGGCTTCTTTATTTCCATTTTTCCGGATTCCAACTCGGATCGTTTAATTTCCCTCGGTCCAAGAGTAGGGATATCCACCACCACTGAATCACTTAAAGGCAAAACCTGAACAACTTTTCCCTCACCTAATGGTGTTTGAATAACCTTCTTTAGTCTGGGGAGTAGTTTTCGGGCTTCATCATAAATTTCGTGCTCAAAAGCCAGACAACAACGTAATCGCCCACATATTCCAGTAATTTCAGATGGCGTCAACGACACATTTTGTGATTTAGCCATCCGAATCGAAATTGAGCTGAATTCCGTCATGAATCGCGAACAACAACGTTTCTCGATACCGCAAGCTCCCAGTCCGGCAAGGTCTTTTGCCATATCACGGGGACCCACCTGGCGGATTTCAACCCTTGCGTCCTGGAACATAGGCGCTGCTTCGCGAATGAAATTGCGCATATTGAAATCAGGCACATTGTCATAGCTCAAAAACAGTGTCAGTCTGCTTGAATCAAAGGAATATTCCGCGTCCAAAGCCTTAACACCTTCATAAGTAGGGTTATCGGCTAAAAACTGTTGTGTCATCTCAACAGCCTCAGCTTCTTTTTGTTTGATCATATCCTTCATGATCAGATCTTTTGATGAAGCCAGCCGTTCGACCGATTGAATCTCCTGTACATTCTCAGGAACTGACATATTGAGACGTGTAACTTTGCCAATTTGCTTACCACGTACCGTATTAACGATCACATAGTCGCCAATATCAACCTGCAAATCCTCAGGTAAATAGAAAAGATAAGACTTTCCAATTGTTCTGAATTGGACGCCAATAAGTGTTTGTTCTGTCATATTAGTTTATTATATCATCCGCTTTTTCTTTTACGATGAGCCACTTTGCTCGCTTCTGCGGCAATGTTCCTTGCGATATCCACAAAAGCTTGCCCGGCATCACTCAATGGCTCTTGCATAACCGTCGGCAAACCGCTGTCACCACCCTTAGCGATGGCGGGGTCTATGGGGACTCTGCCTAAAAATCGTGCGCCGACGTATGAAGCAAGATTCTCTCCGCCTTTTTCACCAAACACGTGTAATTGTGTTCCATCTGGCATAGGTAGATAAGCCATATTCTCTACAATGCCAAAAAGTGGTATCTCAAGCTTTTCAAACATGGTAACAGCACGATGGGCATCATCGGTCGCGACTTGCTGAGGAGTTGTAACAATTACCGCACCGTCAATCGGGAGCGTTTGTGAGAGGGATAATTGCACATCACCAGTTCCAGGAGGCATGTCAACCACCAAATAGTCCAACGCTCCCCAATCAAAGTCGGTAACAAACTGTTGAATAGCTGAATGGAGCATTGGACCACGCCAAATAAGAGCTTGTCCGTCCGGAACCATGAAACCAATGGAGAGAACTTTCATACCTAGTATTTCTGCTGGTCTGATCTTCCCATCTTTTTGTGTAAGTGGCAAACCCTCAATACCCAACATACGGGGAATATTAGGTCCGTAAATATCAGCGTCCATCAAACCGACTTTAGCGCCATCCTTAGCTAATGCCAGGGCAATATTGGCAGAAACAGTGCTCTTGCCCACACCGCCTTTACCAGAACCAACCGCGATCACATGTTCAAAACGATTTGAACCCAGGTCAATGGCTTTCCTGGCTCCTTGTACTCTTGAAGTCATTTTGACATGAACTTCCTTCGCATCCGTCATTGTCAAGACCGCGTGCCGTGCGTCAGCTTCAATTTTCCCTTTGAGAGGGCAGCTGGGAGTGGTCAACACGATCGAGAAGCTTACTTTCTCGCCATCGACAACAACATCTTCGATCATTTTCAATGAGACGAGATCCTGATGTAATTCTGGATCCATCACGTGAGACAATGCATTTATAACTTGTTCTTTACTAATCAAGCGAATCTCCTAAACATTTTCTTTCTTATATTTTAAGCCTTCAGGAATAATAATTCAAACCAATGACCAAACTAACACAATTCTCATTTTATCGCTGGACATGTTCAGGAGACCACATTGGGGAAAAATCCTGAAACGCAAGCAGTGACCGATCGTAAACGAATGCTCGCGGTCTCCTGACCACGAGCAATATTGTTTTGTAATACTGAGAATTACTGCTAAAGCAATTATTCCACAGTGACAGATTTCGCCAGGTTTCGCGGTTGATCGACGTCTAATCCCAGTTGAGCGGCGATGTGATAAGCAAACAACTGAAGTGGTATAACATTTACCACCGGGCTTAATAACCAGGGTGTTTCAGGCACCCAAAACACTTCATCCGCGATGGTAGGGATCAACTCATCACCTTCCGTGGCGACCGCCAAAACATTTCCGCTTCGGGCTTTTGCTTGTTCGATCTGGCTGATCATCTTTTCATACCAGGGGTCCCGGGTCGCGATCACAACCACAGGCAGGTCTTTATCCACCAATGCGATTGGACCATGCTTCATTTCTCCGGCAGGATAGCCTTCCGCATGCTTATAGGAAATTTCCTTTAGCTTTAAAGCGCCTTCGTATGCAATTGGCATGTTGACCCCTCTTCCCAGATACAGCGCTCCTTTCATGCCCTTATATCTAGCAGCGATCCTCTTAATGGTGTCTTCTTTCTTCAAGGCTATTTCGACCAAACCAGGAACCTTCAACAGGTCTTTGACCAGTTCAATTCGCTTCTCGGTAGGGAGAGTTCCCCGTAGGTCTGCCAGGAAGACCGCCATCATATAAAGGTCAAGCAAGGGCGCCGTAAAAGCCTTGGTGGAGGCAACCCCAATTTCAGGTCCAACCTGCATCGAAATAAAACCGTCAGCAATGCGCATTGCCTGTGAGCCGATCGCGTTGACAATTGACAACAAAGGTGCGCCTTTTTGACGAGCCTCTTCCATGGCTGCCAGGGTATCAGCGGTCTCTCCGGACTGCGAGATCGCCAACACGGCTGTGCCAGGCTCAATGATCGGATCGCAATAGCGAAACTCGGACGCCACCATTACTTCAACCGGTATTCTTGCAATATTTTCGATCAGATATTTCCCTACCATTCCGGCATAGGCTGCTGTGCCACAGGCGGTGATAAAGATCTTCCGGATCGCTTTGGCGTTCACTTCATCCAGATTTAAGGTTTCCAGATGAATCCGATATTCATCAAAATCAACCCGCCCACTCAATGTGTCAGAAAGCGACCGAACTTGTTCATGGATCTCTTTTTGCATAAAGTGACGATAGCGGCCTTTCTCAACAGAGATCGGATCCCAGGGGACATTCACCACTTCGACCTGCACAGGGTTTCCATCCAGATCCTGAACGCTGTAGCCATCTTTCTTAATGACCGCCACCTGACCCGATTCCAGAAAAACCAGCCGCCGCGTGTATCCAACGATCGCCGGGACATCACTTGCCAGATACATCTCGCCATCGCCAATGCCCAGGGTAACCCCACCCGCGTTGCCAAGCCGCGCCGCGATCAGCCTGTCTGGCTCTTCGGTGGACATCACCACCAGCCCATGAGCGCCTTTTATCATTTTTAGTGAGCGTTGAACGGCACTGTAAAGATCATTACTTTCACTATAAAAGATCTCGATCAAATGGGCGATCGTTTCTGTATCGGTCTCAGATTTGAATTCGATACCCTCAGCGATCAGTTCTTCGCGCAGAGAAAGATAATTTTCGACAATGCCATTATGTACGATCACGATCCTACCTGCCATGCCGACATGCGGATGCGCGTTTTGCTCACTCGGCGCGCCGTGAGTTGCCCAGCGGGTATGACCAATACCAATATTCCCCTCAACAGGATTGCTGCTAACAAGTTTTTCGAGCTTCTCGATCTTCCCAGCAACCCTTCGGATCTCAATTTTCCCCTTTTGTAAAACCGCGATCCCAGCAGAATCATAACCCCGATATTCAAGTTTTCTTAAACCGCTAACGACAATAGGCGTAGCGTCCTGTTCGCCAATATATGCAACAATTCCACACATTTGGTGCTCCTTAAATAGTCTTTACTATTCCTGGAAAAAGGGATCATCCTGGAGGCATCCGCCGATCTCTCGATTTTCCCAGCATTGGCTGGTTAGTCTTCTCCTGCGAGAAGAAACCTCCCACCTCGTCACTCGCAATGCGAGCCGGGCGCTATGTTTCCCAGGTTGATATCATTATACAATATCATCTGGGGAATATGGCTTGCCAAAATACTCGCTGACCCTGCGATAATCCTCAAGCGTGTCAATATCCATGGCCATCATTTCATCTAGCCAGGGAAAAAGTACAACAGGACATTCTGACATGATCTGCATGCCGCCTTCATCTCCAGTTAATTTATTGAAATTGTCAAAACAGCTTGCAGGGAAGAACACCGGACTCGTCCGACGGTCGTTGATATATGGAACAACCACTTTAGCGCTTTTTTTACCTTTTTCCACGATTGATGCTAGAAAATGCACGGTAAGATGGGGTTGGTCACACATCAAAAAAATGGCTCCAGTCAGATCAGTGTCAAGATGTTTTACCGCCAGTTTGAGTGAACTTGATTGCCCTGCTTCCCAATCCGGATTGATGAGAATTTCAACATCCTCATCTGTGATTGTGTCTCTAACCTCTTCGGCACGATTGCCCAAAACGATCAGCAAAGGGTCAAGTCCCGCTAATCTTGCAGTTTTTAGGACGGCATTGACAAAGTTTTGATCACCCCAGGGAAGGGTTTGCTTCAGGCTGCCAAAGCGACTGGATCCTCCAGCCGCGAGAATAACACCGGCAACTTTTTCTCTGTTTCCCTTACTCAAATTCCCAGAAATCCCATTCCTTTGCAGGCAACTTTCCAAGTCCCCGCAAAACATTTTCAGCCGTCAACGGAAAATGATGAAAGCGAACGCCGGTTGCCTGGTATACAGCCTCAATAACACCCGGCGCGACAGGCAAATAGGGCATTTCACCAACCCCTCTGGCGCCGAAAGGTCCAGATGGGTCGGCTTCTTCCATCACCACACTGATCATTTCGTCAGGGATATCTTTTACAGTTGGGATCAAATAAGTCGAGAATCGGTCAGTTTTTACTCTGGCATCCTTTTTCTTCCAGTCTTCCAGCAAGGTATAACCAGCCGCCTGAACGACAGCGCCTTCAATTTGCCCAACCACTAACTGCGGGTTGATCGCCTTCCCAACGTCATCAACGCTGATTGCTTTGCGAATGCTCACTTCGCCGCTGCGAGTGTCAACATCAACCAAAAAAGCTTGTGCCACATATCCATAAGTGAAATTTGGGTAACAATGCCCATCGACTGGGTCCATTGGAGTGGTTTTTGTGGGTCGATAAACGAATGAACCCATCGCGGGGCGATTGCCCTCATCCCATTTTTCCAGAGCGAGTTTAGCAGCACCGATAATTGAGTTGCCCGCCATATAGGTCATACGAGAAGCGGAAACGCTGCCTGAATTTAGCGCAGTAGCAGTGTCAGAATAAAAAGTTTGAATTTTGCTAAAAGGTAAACCGAGTGCATCAGCTGCCATCTGTGCAAACACCGTATGAGCGCCTTGCCCAACTTCCGCTCCAGCATGATAAAGTTTTGCGACTTCGATCTCCTGGTTTCCTTCCAATATGATCGTCGCCCCACAGTTTTCCGGAGCACCAAAAGAAAAACCAACATTTTTATAGCCGCAAGCCAGCCCCCAACCGGATTTTATATGCTCCTTGTCAGATTTTGGAGCTTCGGGACGCTTCCAACCATCTTCAGTCTTCTGCCATCCCGCTTCAAGCGCGCAGCGCTCCGTCACCTGACGGATGGTCACGCCTTCCGGCAAAACTGTACCCATCGAACACATTGAACCTTCTTTGAATAGATTCCGCATTCGCAGTTCCACTGGATCCATATCCAAAAGAGCCGAAAGTTTATCGACTTGCATTTCCGCTAAAAAGGCTGCCTGAGGGCCTCCAAAGCCTCGGAATGCTCCGCCTGGTACATCGTTGGTAAAGACCGCGTAGGCATCTGTCGCAACATTGGGAATTTCATAAGGACCGGTTGCCAAAAGGGTCGCGTTATTTAATATCTTCACGCTCGTATAAGCATATGCGCCGGCATTTGCCCATACCTCGCATTGCGCAGCCAGGATTTTCCCATCCCTATTTGCTCCCCATTTGGCTTTCATGCTATAGGCGTGGCGTTTGCAATGCCCAATAATTGATTCTTCTCTTGACCAGACCGTTTTTACCGGTCGATTGATCCCCATTTTTTGCAAATGGTATACCGCCAATCCGAGGATGATCTGAACAGACATGTCTTCGCGACCGCCAAAAGCGCCGCCGATCGCTGGATAGATCACCCTGACTTTTTCTAACGGAAGACCAAGCGCGTGCGCGGTTTGTTCCTGATCTTTATGTGTCCACTGCCCGCCGACAACGAGCGTAATCCGCTCTTCCTCATCCAAAAAAGCCACACCTGATTCAGGCTGCATGTAGGCGTGCTCCTGAACCGGGGTCTGGAATTCAGATTCGACAATAACATCACATTTTTCAAAGGCTTCTTCAACATTTCCAAGCCGAACAACATTATGATGGAATATGTTTGAGTCCCTGTCAGGATGCAAGATCGGAGCATCTTCTTTTAACGCGTCACCCAAAGTCGCTACGACTGGAAGATCCTCATATTCAACACGAATTAGCTCTAAAGCCTTCTCAGCGATCTCATCGGTCTCAGCGATCACCAATGCGACCTTGTCAGCTTCAAAGCGCACAACATCCGCTCCAGGTTTCGATGAACCAAGCCCACAGAGTACTGGTTGGTCCTTATAAAACAAACCGAATTCATTAACGGGCACATCTTTTGCTGTGATGACAGCCACAACACCATCCAAAGCCTCAGCCTCACTGGTGTCGATTGACAGTATCCTGGCATGGACACGACCACAATACAGCGTTTTCATCTGTAATTCATCAGCAAAATGAAAATCTCCAGGATACTTTGCTTTGCCTGTTACTTTGGCTGGCGCGTCAACACGCTTTGTTGATTTCCCTACCTCTTTCACTACGCGCCTCCACGTTTCTCATAAGCCGCTTCGATTGCTTCAATGATCTTGTAATACCCGGTACAGCGACACAGATTTCCTGAAATGCCATCTTTGATATCCTGTAGGCTTGGATCCTCTTTTTCTTCCATCATTTTTGCCGCTGCCATCACAAAGCCAGGCGTACAATAGCCGCATTGCACAGCTCCATGGTTGATAAATTCTTCCTGGATGGGATGCAATTCTCCCTCAGGTGCCAGACCTTCAATGGTTTTTATGTTTGCATGATGCGCTCTTGGAGCTGGGATCAGACAGCTTACAACCGCCTTGCCGTCCATATGGATCGTGCAAGCTCCACACTCCCCTTCTTCGCATCCAGGTTTCGGACCTGTATAACCTACACGCTCTCGTATGAAATTTAAAAGAGTAGACCTAAAATTGCCTGAAAACTCAAGGTTCTCGCCATTGATGGTCGTCTTCAACCAGCTGCCATCCCAATCGCTCAGATCAGGTTTGCTCAGACCTTCATTATTTGTAAGCGTCACCGGTTGTTCAGGAATCTTGCTATCAGTTCTTCCTTCCAGAATTTCCAGTAAAGCATCTTCAACCAATACCTGCATCATGTAGCGCCGATAATCTTCACCGCCCCGAATATCACTGATAGGACGATTATCTTGTGCTGCCAAAACACCAGCTTCCTTCGCTGTATCCTGATCCAATCTTTTACCTACCAGATATTCTTCAGCACTGGGCGAATGGATAATTATGGGCGCGACAGAGCCCATCGTCACCCTTGCTTTGAGGATCAGATCATGCTCCAACTCAAGCAAAACGCAGCAATTCAAAACAGAAATTGCCTGAGCTTTTCGTAGTCCTTGCTTGATGAAACACCCTGTTTCATGTTCTCCAAGCGGTCTAACGATAATTTCACGAACCATCTCTTCCGGTTTCAAAACAGTTTTTCGCACACCGGTATAGAAGTCTTTTGATTCAACAATCCGCTCCCCAGCAGTGGAGCTCAAAACCAGTGCTGCGTCCATCGCCATCAGTGGTGTGATCGTGTCATTAGCTGGTGAAGCAGTCACCAAATTTCCCACTACAGTAGCGCGATTTCGAATTTGCGGTGTAGCGACCTTGTAACATGCCTGATACAAAGGTGATGCATATTCCCGGATCAACTCCGATTTGAGCACATCATTATGAGTCACCATCGCCTGGATATGGATCAATCCCTGTTCATCCTGATAGATACGGTCAAGCCCCCTGACTCTTGAAATATCAATTATGCTCTCAAGCTGCGGCCATTTTTTGTTACGGATCTCGACCATAAGATCCGTGCCGCCAGCAATTAGCTTGGTGTTCTCGTTCCCTTCTTCCAAAAGTTTCAGTGCTTCTTCGACCGTTTCCGGCATGAAATAATTGTTCCACATAGGCTACTCCTGTGCCATTTTACGTGTTGCGAACCTGAATGACCTCTGCCAAAATACTAATGGCAATTTCATCCGGTGTCTCGCCTTTGATATCAAGTCCTATCGGTGATTTTATCCAGGACAGACGCTCTTCAGAGACCCCTAGTTCTTTCAAAGCGTCCCTTGTACTCGCCCAGCGTTTCTTTGAGCCGATCAAGCCAATATAAGCCGGCTTGTGCTCCAGAATTGAAGGCAAACCAGCCACATCGACATCACTGCCTCTTGAGACACCAACGATATATACACGTTCATTGATCTCAAGATGTTCGGGGATTTCCTGCATCAGGACAGGCAAGAAATCCACTTTCCCAGGTATCTCCTCACTGGTACACAGCTCAGCCCGATCATCAGAGACAACGACTCGAAAATCAAGCAATTGAGCAAATTTAGCCACCGATTTCCCAACATGCCCGGCACCGAGGATCAAAAGTACTGGTTGGGTTATCTGAGGTTCGATATAAACGCTCACATCACCGCCACAAACCCCAAGCGAACCTTCTTCCTGTGGATTAAGCGTGTAATGCAGGATTTGAGGCTTACCGTCTTTAAGAGCTTTCAGAGCCATTTCAACGGTTTGGGATTCTAGCGCTCCGCCACCAACACTTCCATCAGTACTGCCATCGGCATAAACTAACATTTTGCTGCCAGCGCGCCTCGGAACAGAGCCTTTGGTTTCGATCACAACACAGTAACAAACCGCCTTGCCTTCTTTTTTTGCTGCCAGTAATTTCTCGTAAATGTCTGCCATTATGCCTCAAGCAAAGAAAGTATGATCGGTAGCAGTTGCTTCTTACGGGATACTACACCTTCCGCAAGCTCAGTGCCATCAGGAAGGGGTTCATAAGGCAGTTCATCCAAAGCCGGAGGCGCATCGACAAAGATAAGACGGCTGGATCCTTCGACCACGTCAGTAACCATCAGACCAGCGAAGTCCAAACCATGTTCTTTCTTAAGACCTTCCAGAGCCTCTACTAACCGGGGCACAAAATCACCGATCTGATACAGATCTGTCGTTTCAACCTGAGCGATGGAGAATTTGAACCCACCACTTTCATAGACCTTCATGTCAGCCCGAACGATTCTTTCAGGTTCCTGAGTCAGCAAGCCTGCGCCAGCCTTGATCAAGGCTTCACCCCAGCTCTTAATATTCTCATTCTCCAGGGGAGAACCAGGCACAAAAGCCCAGCGAGATAAAACTTCAGCAATTGCCTTATCCCGCGGCGTGGTCGTTGGTGAACTTAATATAAGCGTGTCGGAGAGCAATCCCGCCAAAAGCAAGCCTGCAATCTGCGGCGGCGCGCTCAAGCCTGCTTCCGCGATCTGCTCGGCGACCAGAGTAGAGGTACTGCCAACGATATCAACGGTGAATTTAATTGGATAATTTGTCGGTTGATTTCCAAGACGGTGATGATCAAGGATTTCTAATAATTCGCTCTCTTCCAATGAAGCAATTGATTGTTGTGGCTCGTTATGATCGACCAGGATCACCTTGATCCGAGGTGGGTTGACAATATCACGCTGTCTTACCACACCCACATAACGGTTATTCTCATCCACAACCCAATACTCGTTAAATTCCTGACGCAACAAGCGATTAATGACGTCTTTAATGCGGGTTTGAGGTTGGAACTTGGGGATATTACGGGTTGCGGCTTCCCGACATTGTATATCAAGCATCTCAGCGATCGTCATATCCTTAAATTTAGGATGAGGACCAATGATCCGGCGCAGAAAGTCGAACAAACTATCACCGGTTACCATCCCATAAGGGGTTCCATCCGTATTTATTATTGGAGCAATTCCGCCAGTACGGGTAAGGATCGTCCAGGCTTCATTGAGCGATTTCTCTGGGGTGACCACATCCAAACGGCGCATAACCGATTCAAAGCGTGGACTCGCGTCGGTTAGAAGAACCGGAGGTTCCATGTTCAGTGTTTTCAGAACGAAAGCAGTCTGCATATTGACTGCCCCTGCTCGAGTTGCAACTGTCGGGTCACCATCCCGTTCCGCCAATAACCAGGCATATCCAATTGCTGATGCTATCGAATCAGTGTCGGGATTGATATGACCAGTAACAAATATCCGATCAGTATATTTTCGTTGATAACTACCTGTATCCATGTTTTACCTCTTTAGTTTTTTTAAGGCACGCCATACTTTTTCCGGTGTGACCGGATTATCCAGGATATCTGCGCCGCAAGCGTCTAAAACCGCATTACCGATAGCCGGCGCAGCGCCATCCAAAGGAATTTCCGCAACGGCTTTGGCACCAAATGGGCCGGTTTCCTCATAGGTTTGTACGAAGATCGTCTCAATCCTTGGCATTTCATCCGCCCGGAAGATATGATAATCCATGAGATCAACTTCTCGCGGAATACCACGTTCATCATAGACCATTTCTTCACTCACACCATAACCGAGTGCCTGCGCGACACCGCCCTCAATTTGTCCGGACGCTGTCACGGGATTGATGATAACACCAGAATCAACTGCCATGACAAGATCTTCGACAGTGACCTGCCCCGTCTCCAAATCGACCAATACGGTCGCGAATTGAGCGGCGAAAGGTGGTGGAGAATTAGGTGAAACATAAGAGGCGCTCGCCATGATCTGTTCCTGATTGCGCCAATGCAGGGAATCCAAAGCGATCTGCTCAAGCTTAATGCTGTCGCCATTAGGCGCAACAGCCATTTTGTCCTTGAGCACGATGTCATTAATCTCAACCTTTGTGCCGTTTTCTTCAAAGAATATTGCCGCACGTTCCTTTATTCTTAATGCTACTTCCTCAGCTGCTTTTTTGACGGCAGTACCGGAAATATAGGTCGTTGAAGAGGCATAGGCGCCAACATCGAAAGGAGTGGTATCCGTATCTGACGAGGTAACAATAATATCGTCCGTCCTGACACCCAGCACTTCAGCGGCAATTTGAGCCAAAACGGTATCACTTCCGGTACCCAGATCCGTGGCTCCAACCATCAGGTTGAAACTGGCATCGTCATTGATCTTTAGATGCGCGCCGCCCATATCCAGATATGGGATCGCGGTTCCTTGCATGACCGTCGCAACGCCGATACCGCGTCTCAGATGAGGTTTTCCTTCAACGGTATGCCATTCTTCGTTACCGAATTTCTCATCCCAGCCAATTGCCTCTTTGCCCTGCCTGACACAATCTTCTATACCAACGGTTTGGATGATCTCAGGCACCGGTTCCCGCCCCTCATTCCAGGCGGTACTAAAGGGTTGATACTCTCCTGGTCTGAGACAATTCTTCAGGCGAAATTCAGTTGGGCTCATTCCAATCGATCTGGCAATATGTTCAAAATGACGGTCAAGCGGCCAATAACCCTGGGGAACGCCATAACCGCGATACGCGCCAGAAGGCGGTGTGTTTGTGTAAACAATATCGGCATAGAAACGGATATTTGGTTTCTTCCGATACTCACCATCGCCAACGTACAAGCCCATTGACTTTTGACCTGTATTGCCCGTCACCGTTAGCGCGTGGCAACCATAAGCACCCGTGTCTGAAAGCGCGTACATTTCATTGGCAGTCATCGTGCCGTCATTTTTAATACCGGTCTTCATTCGAATACGCATAGGATGACGTGAACGGGAAGCGATAAATTCCTCTTCACGGGTCATTTCATACAAGACCGGTTTTCCGGTTGCGATGGTCAGGTGTCCGGCAACATCTTCGATCAGGACTTCCTGTTTATTGCCAAAACCACCTCCGATACGAGGTTTGATCACTCTGATCCGTTTAACCGGCAAGCCCAGAACTGGAGCGATCATTCTGCGAACATGGAAAGGCACCTGGGTACTGGTTCGAACGACAAGTCGATCATCTTCATCCCAATAAGTTAGCGTCACATGCGGTTCTATATGGGCTTGTTGCACCTTTGGAACAACATACTCTCGCTCAAAGATCTGGTCAGCTTCAGCAAAGCCCTTCTCAACATTATTTATATCGATCCGTATTTTCGCAGCCAGGTTTATGCTAGGGTCAGAATCAGCAAAGTTTACGTATTCTTCTTCGTCATGGATGATCGGCGCGCCTTCTTTCATCGCGTCGCGCATATCGATGATCGGTTCCAGTTCTTCGTACTCAACCTTGATCAGACCAAGTGCTTTTTCAGCAATTTCCGGGCTAACAGCAGCCACCATGGCAACCCGATCGCCAACAAAACGCACTTTTTTATCCAGCGAGAACATGTCCAAAGGTCCAGGGATAGGGTCAGATTGTCCGGCGGTAGAATGAACAACACGCGGCAGATCTTCCCAAGTCAATACACATTCAACACCTTCGAGAGCTTTTGCCTGACTAGTATCGATGCTTTTTATGATCGCGTGGGCATATGGCGAAGGCAAAACCTTGGCATAAAGCATGCCAGGCATATGCCAGTCAGCGGTGAAAGCCTGTTTCCCTTGCACCAATTTGAGGGCATCAACCTTGATCTCCGATTTTCCAATTGTTACGGTCTCATCGCGCTGATCGATCGTGACAATCTTCGGCTCGTAGTGACCAATGTTTTCTTCCTGTTGGTATTCTGACGCTTTGATCCCATTTCGGATCTTCTCAGCCGCTTTCAGGACAGCCTGGACAGGTTTAACATAAGCCGTACAGCGACACAAAACGCCGGAAAGCGCTTCGCGTACCTGTTCTTCCGTTGGCTCAAGCGTCTTTTCCAACAGAGCTCGTGCAGCTAAAATCATCGCAGGCGTACAATATCCGCATTGTACCGAACCGCTTTCAACAAATTCCTGTTGCAAAATTTCGAGCCCTTTGGTCTCTTTCCAGGCTTGTTGAGGTCGTTCGCCCATCCCTTCAACGGTTTCAATCTCATGTCCTTGAGCCTGCAATGCAAAGAGCATACAGCTATTGATCGGCTTTCCATCCATCAATACCGTACAAGCACCACACTCACCTTTGACGCATCCGCCTGATTTTGCACTCAGAAAACCAAGTCGGCGCAAAACAGTAAGTAACTTTTCTTCTGCTTTGATCTTAACCGCGTGATCTGTTTTATTTACTCGAAGCGTGATCTTCATCATGCCACCTACGCAATGTTTTCTAATTTCTGGAGGACGCGGGTCAGCAAAACCTGAGCCACGTCCTGCCTATATTCCGCGCTCGCCCAGGCATCATTAGAATTCTGGTAAAGATTGGAGATTTGCTTTATACCACCTTCATCCAACTGGGAGAGCTCAAAAGCATCCCAAATCTCAATTGTTCCACCGCAAGCTACACGAAACCTGCCGTCCAATTGCTGGTTTACGGCCACACTCACAACGGGTAGGTCTTTAGGGCTTCTGCCAACTCCTTCATAGCCTAATTTTTTGAATCCTGGAAACTCTAATTTGCTAACCACATCACCTGTTGGTACGGAAAGCAAATATTCTCTCAAGCTTAGTCCATAGGGATGTTCAAGGCTATAAACTACAGGGGCCAGAGCGAGAAGACAGATCAAAACGGGTGAACGCCCGTTTGTCTGAGCCAGAAAGTTATTCAGGCTAAGCGTATTGCGAACATTCAGACCATACTCCGTGCTCAAAGCCTGATAAAAGCCGGAAGAACCCAGAGCGCTATACAGATCCTGCAAGGTGGCAAGCCCACCGATCATAAAGCCTTGTTCGGTGACTTCCAGGCAATCCAAACCAGCGTCCTGCAGGTCAACAATGATCGTCTTGCCGTCTTCAAGAATTGGTTTAAAGCTCCCACCTGCCAAAAACTTGATCTTGTCAGGGTTCTCAGCTCGTAATCGCAACACCTCATCCAAAGAGGCTGGTCTCAGGTATTCAAAATTTTCTTTATTCATCAGGATACACCTTCCATCCTGTCTCTTCCAGATCCATTCCTGCCGTCAGATCCTCAGTGACATCCACAAAAAAAGCGTCACAAACTGCCAGGGCTTGACCACTCGCGTCAAGGATCTCGCTGTGCGCGACACCGATCCGACCGCGCTGTTTCACCTTTTTCCCGACCACAGTGAGTTTTGTGTTTGTCGGTACTGGGTGTAAATACTTGACCTTCAGCTCATTCGTCACCATGAATCGGTTTGGGTCATCAGTAGTCAGAGCCCTGCCAGCCGTTTCATCCAAAATTGCGACAATATTGCCGCCGTGAATCATCCCGGGATAGCCGGCATATTGTTCAGGCAGCTCAAATTTCGAGACAACCTCTCCTTCAGCGCGGGCATAGAACTCGAGCTTCAAAGAGACCGGATTTTCACGTCCGCAAACATAACAACCGCTACTTCCGGGTAATTTTTTCATTATGCCTTCGCAAAGGTATCAATAAGTAGTTTCGTATTTCCACCAACCGCGTAGAGGATCGGGCAGGTACAACCGTGGTCAATATACTCCTGCACCTTGGCGCGAGCCTCATCAGGAGTGCCGCTGGCAGTGATGCGATGGATCAGGTCTTCAGGCACAAGATGCTTGGCAGCCTGGATCTGTTCGTGAGTGGCGGGCCAGCCCAGGATCGCCTGAATGCTTTCAACAACATCCTTGGAAACACCGCTTGCCTGAGCGATATGCGGTTGTTGAGCCAGATACTGGGTCAGCAGTTCGCGGGTGGTGTCGATAGCTTTGTCGTGATCTTCGTCCACTGAGCAGACAACCAATTGTGGTCGGTCAAATTCTTCCAAAGTTCTTCCGGATTCCTTTAAACCCTTTTCCAGTTGTTCAATGGCGATATCGTTATATTCAACCGGCACACAATAATTCATCACGATACCATCCGCGATCCTGCCAGCCATTTCGATCATCTTGTTACCAGTTGCCCCCATGTAGATGGGTACGTTGCGCGGTTCTCGTCTGCCGTGGACGACATCCAGTTCAATGCCATTTACTTTATGGAATTCGCCATCAAAAGTTACGCGTTCCATATTCAACAATTTCCGCAGAACATAAATTGTTTCTTCCATGGCTTTCATTGGCTTGGTACGATTAATACCAACATTTTTAGCCAACGGATCCCACCAGGCGCCAATACCACAAATGATACGGTTCGGAGCAAGATCGTCCAAAGTCAAAAGTGTTGACGCGAGCAAACCAATATTTCGGGTCCAGTTGTTAATCACGCCTGAACCAACTTTTATCCTTTCTGTCACAGCAGCGTAGGCTGCCATCGGAACAATTGCGTCCCGAACCAATCGGCTTTCAGCCTGCCAAACAGCTTCAAAGCCTTTCTCTTCTGCGTACCTGACGATGTCCAGACCCTCTCTCAGATCATGAGCATCCTGTAGATATAGTGCAATTCTGTCAAACATGGTGAGTTCCTCTCTTTCAATAGATAGTTTCAATTAGATTGTGATTAATTTTATTATATTTTTGCAGATCCTGATGGGTATCAAGATCGTATTGCATAACATTGTTCAACCAAACAGTTAGATTAATTGACTTTACCAGCGCCTGGCGAATATGTTTTTGAAACGACCGACGTCCAAACATCGGTTTGATCAGAGCTGGTCTGCTCATATACAATGCGTTCGTACCTGTTTGATTATAGTCCGGAACGATGACAAGAAACCGATTTTCCTTCCAGCAATTCTCAGTATGGAAATAATCCATGATTCGTGGTCGGGAGACCACGAGGGAACCCAACTCTTTTTCTCGTTCGGACATGGTCTCCTGACCATGTCTAGGGCTAAAATGAGAATTGCCGTTTTCTTTCGCCAATGCCAACATTTCGTCCAGATCTTCCGTTTTCATGCGCGGAAGATCCGCGGGAATAACAAGCACGGGACCAGATTCTTCTGATTCCTGGATAAAGGCAAATGCCTGACTAATTGCCAGATTTAAGCTGGAAGACGTGTTCTCAGCCAAAGCAACGCCACCCCATTCATCAACCAATTTCAATATCTCTTCGTCCCTGGTTATGACAAGAATTTTGTCAATCTCATGACAAGCCTCCAGACGACGATAGGTGCTTGTAAAAAGATCTCGATTGAGTTGATATATTTCTTCTTTGTCCAGAAAAGAGTGCAGACGTGATTTACCCAAATAAAAAGGTTTAACAGGCAAAATTGCCCAGGTCGTCATAGTCTGCCTCTTGACTCGAGAAAATGTGTCGCAATTGCTTCTGCCAGAGCAATTTTGTCTTCCTCGCTTTTCATGATCGTCTGCATTTGAACCGTTTCAATTTCTTGCGCTTCTAATGATTCATCACTTTCATCATAAACAAAAACATCCACGAATTCTCTGTAATGATTTAAAACAGCCATACTGGACGGCTCGATCCCCAATTCAGAAAACATCTTTGCCGCCGGACCCTTTATTGCTTTCCCCTGGATAATGGGAGAAACAACATAAACAGTTTTGCTGGTCAATAATTTCCGAACGTCTTTTAGGGATAAGATCGGATCGATCGATACCCAGGGGTTGGAAGGCGCCAATACGACTAGGTCAGCATCCTCTATGGCAGTGTGGGCATCCGGAAGCAATTCCGCTCTTTCGGCTTCGCTAAGCACTACCGTCGCGACCTCGGGTTCTGCTGCCAGTCTAACCAGATAATCCTGAAACGCAAGCAGACCGCCCTGTTTTGTCTCAATTAGTGTCGCTGCAGGATCATTTGTCATTGGATAGACCTGACTTAAAATGCCCCATCTCTCACAAAGGATTCTGGTGGCTTCCTGTAAGGTTTTCCCGTTTTCCAACAACCTTGTCCGTTCAAGATGCGTGGCGAGGTCGCGGTCCCCCAACTGGAACCAGGTCGGCGCTCCCAGATCGGCTAATGCGTTTGCCACCTGCCAGCTTTCATTTTCCTGCCCCCAGCCGTAGGTCTTGTTTGCCAATCCTGCCAGTGCATAACAGACTGAATCGAGATCAGGACTGATCTGTAATCCAAAATGGCGAAAATCGTCGCCAGTGTTGACGATAACGCTCAAATTTCCAGCTTCTAAGATACGATCGAAACCCAAAACCAGTTTGGCACCCCCAACACCCCCTGCCAACACGGTTACTTTAAGATCTGAAATTTGGGTATTCCTCATCTCTTTTACCTGAACAAGTCTCTTTCTTTATCGCGCACTAACTCAGAAGAATGTCCTTCTCGCAATGGATAAGGAAAACCACGAACGTGCACCACCGGTGTGCCCTCACTTGCCTGACCCATTAAGAGCGACGCAGCAGCAGCCAACTCGTCAGCAGCAGCGATGGTCGTGACGCGCAATTTGTAGGCGTTCATATCTTCTTCACCACGCATATCGATCAGTCCAGGCATGCCGGACAAGCCGATTGTTGTTCCTAAAACGCCATTGCGCCAGGCTCTGCCGTGGGAATCGATGATCAGGACCGCAACTCGCTTTCCCGTTCTTTCTTCGATTTTTTCACGGATTCTTTGCGCGGAAAGGTCCGAATCTTCCGGCAAAAGCAAAACCCAATCTTCAGGATCGCCCCACGGACCAGTGACATTGGAATGGTCAATGCCGGCATTCGCGCAGACAAAACCTTTTTTCTGCTCAACGATGATCGTCCCTGGTCGCGTGCGCAGGATCGCATTACTCTCCTGCAGGATCAACTCGACCAATTCAGGTCGCTTTTCAAGATATTCAGCAAGTTCGATCGCCTCAGCGGAAGGCTCAACCGTGGTCAGATTCACCAGGCGATCTTCTGCCTTTGAAACGACCTTTTGCGCCAGGACAAAGATATCGCCGTCCTGAACTTCGACTTCGCTCAATTTGGCAGATTTCAGAATGCAAGCAGCCAGGTCATCACCTGGCTGGATCATGGGAAAGTCTATTAATGCTGTTAGTTCTAATCTTTTAGCTTGTTTCATTCAATTCCAGTAATGCGAATCCCAGCGGAGGGGACTTTGTATTTTATATTCAATCCGATCAGGATCGAGGTCAGACCCTCCAACACAACAGTGTTTTCAATTACGCCTGCATCCCAGGCTTTCAGACCGATATCCTCTGCCAGACCAATCACAACTTCGCGGGCTTCTTTATTTCCGCCAGCAACCAAAACATCACAATCGATTTCTTCACCTGAAAGCAAGTGTTCAAAAGAAATCGTTTGGAATGCGTCCACAACCTGTACATCAGGTCCCAGGATTGCCTTTGCCTGTAGAGCGGCGCTGCCTTCCGGAGGCATTTGCACCTTGGTAACTTTAGGAGGAACGATAGGGACACAGACATCGATAAGCAGTTTGCCCTGCAATTGATCTTTCAAGCCCTCCAATGTCGCAGCATGGGCGCTGAAAGGAACCGTCAGAACAGCGATATCACATTGCTTAACCGCTTCCTCATTCGTCCAGGCACTGATCTTGACCTCTTTACCCTCAAAGCGCGGCATAAGATCTTCTACCGCCTTGATGGCTTTATCCGCATTGCGGGACCCGATCAGGATCTCATGCCCGGCTAAAGCCCAGCGGTATCCAAGCCCGCTGCCTTCACGCCCTGTACCACCTATAATTGCGATCTTGTATGTCATCTTCACCTCTACATTTCCTGCACTCGAGCCCAGGTCTGAGCGGCAACTTCGCGGGATTTAGCAGCAACCTCTCGCTCATCCAGGAAGAGCAGTTTTCGATCCTTCATCAAGACTCTTCCGTTAGCCATCGTCATTGTCACCATGCCGTCACGGAATCCAAAAAGAATGTGCCAGGGCAAATTGCCGGCATGCATAGGGGTAATTGGATGGTAATCGACAAAGATAATGTCCGCAGCGGCGCCCTTTTCAATTGCGCCTACGCGCAAACCGCCATATATTTGAGTAACAAGTTTCGAATTATTCGTAACCGCCATCTTGATGACGTCATAGCCGTTCATCGCTCTGGGGTCAGCTTTATGGTCTTTTTGGATCAAATAGGCAACGAACCATTCCTGCCACATGGCGTTGGAAAATCCGTCGTTTCCTAAACAAACGGGAACACCCGCATTCAACATTTTTTCGACTTCCGCTACCCCAACGGCGTTGTTCATATTAGAACGCGGCTGATGTGTAAGCCAGGTGCCGGATTGAACCAACAAGTCAATTTCATGATCATTCAAGTGAATACCATGCGCCAAAATGCTTTTGTCGTTGAGAATGCCCTTATCCCAGAAACGTTCCACGACTCTTTTGCCGTATTTTGCCAAAGAGTCTTCCTGGTCGACAATGCCTTCAGCCACATGCGTATGGAAACCAGCCCGATTCTGATTGGCTTCAATACAACGATCCAGAGTCTCATCCGAAACCGTCAGACTGGCATGTAAACCAAAATGAGCCTTGACCATTGGGTCAACCTCACCAGCTAGCACCCGTTCGATAAAACGCGCGTTCTCTCGGATACCAACCAAAGCGCGTTCTTCGCCATCACGATCAGTCACTTCATAGCAAAGCGCGCAGCGCAATCCAGACTGCAAAACAGCTTCGTAAACGACATCCAGAGAACCATCAATGAAATTTGGTGAGGCATGATGGTCAATAATTGTCGTTGTGCCGTATTTGACCGCGTCGAGCAAAAGCGTCAAGGCTGAATAACGCACGCCGTCTTCATCCAGCGCCTTATCCAGCTTCCACCATAGATTTGCCAGGATCTCCGAAAAATTCCTGGACGGTTCACCCGGGATAGCCATGCCGCGTGAAAACGCGCCATAAAAATGGTTATGCGCGCAAATATTGCCGGGCATGATAAACTGCCCCTGCGCGTCCAGTACTTCTTCTTCCGGGTATTGCTTGCTCAGTTCACCAGCAGCAGCAATTTCTTTGATAACGCCATCCTGAACCAATATCTCATGATCCTCCAATATCTGATTCGGATCACTCCATGTAACGATTGGGCCATTTCTTATGATCATTTCATCCTCTCTCCTTGATGAATTAATTAATCTGTTAACTGATAGAGTTCGATCAAAACGCCGTTGCCCGCTTTGGGATGGAGAAAAGCCATCTTTCGACCAGGCAAAACTTCGGCGGTCTCATTGATCAAACGAACTCCTTTCTCTTTAAGCTCTGCCAGTTTGGCATCAATATCGTCAACTTCGAAACAAAGGTGATGCATGCCCTCACCTCGTTTCTCAAGATAGGCTGCCAGCCCTGAATCAGTGCTGGTTGGCTGAACAAGTTCAACTTCGCTATCCCCAACCGGGATAAAAGCAACACGGGAATGTTGGGTCGGAACGACCTCAATATGGTCAAGCTTCAGACCCAGTTGGTCTTCCCAAAATTTTAGAGATTCTTCGATATCGCGAACAACAATTGCGACATGGTTTATTTTTTTGATTATTGCCATTGTTCTCCTGTCTTAGATGTAATTGGGAGCGACATATTCGCCCCAAACTTTTCTTAATCGTCCACAAATCTCACCCAGGGTAAGCTTGTTTTCCACACACTCGATAATGATCGGCATCATGTTCGTGTCACTCAACGCGGCTTCCTCTAGTCGATTCAGCAAGGATTCAACTTCTTCAGGGTCGCGGGAGGATCGCAGTGCAGCCAACCTTGCGTGTTGTTCCTCTTCAATGCTCGGATCGATCTTTAAGGCTTCCAGCGAGATCTCTTCCTGCACCTGGAACTTATTCACGCCGACGACAATGTCTTCTTTGTTCTCAAGACGTCTTTGCGCCTGGAAAGCAGCTTCCTGAATTTCGCTTTGGATATAACCGCTTTCGATCGCGCTCAAAGCGCCACCAACATCATCAATTTTCCTGATGTATTCAGCAGCTTGTTTTTCGATCTCATCAGTCAGATATTCGACCAAATAAGAGCCAGCCAGGGGGTCAACCGAATCGGCAACGCCTGATTCAAAACCAATGATTTGTTGGGTACGTAAAGCAACCTGAACCGACTTTTCGGTCGGCAGCCAAAGCGCCTCGTCCATACTGTTGGTGTGCAAGGATTGAGTTCCACCTAAAACCGCCGCCAATGCCTGCAAGGTCACACGCACGACATTGTTCTCGGGCTGCTGGGCGGTCAGGGTCGAACCAGCAGTTTGGGTATGGAAACGCAGTCGTTCAGATTTGCTGTTCTTGGCGCCAAATCGTTCACGCATGATCTTTGCGTACAGACGGCGCGCCGCTCTGAACTTGGCAATTTCTTCCAGGAAGTTGTTATGCGCGTTGAAGAAGAACGATAATTGATCAGCGAATTCATCAACGTCCATTCCTGCCTTTATTGCTGCCTCAATATAAGCGATCGCGTTTGCCAGCGTGAAGGCAACTTCCTGAACAGCCGTTGAACCAGCTTCGCGAATGTGATAGCCCGAGATGCTGATCGTGTTCCAGTTGGGCACATCCGTCTTGCAGAACTGGAAGATATCCGTGATCAGGCGCATACTGCTCTTGGGCGGGAAAATATAGGTTCCCCGCGCGATATACTCTTTGAGAATATCGTTCTGGATCGTACCGCGCAAGGCTTTTGAATCAACGCCCTGCTTCTTTGCAACCGCGATGTACATCGCCAGTAGAACAGCCGCGGGAGCATTGATCGTCATGCTGGTGGACACCTTATCCAATGGGATCTGGTCAAACAAGGTTTCCATATCCTCGATCGAGGAAATCGACACACCCACTTTGCCAACTTCGCCCATCGCGATCGGGTCGTCAGCGTCATAACCGATCTGCGTTGGCAGGTCAAAAGCGACACTCAAACCAGTTTGTCCCTGTTCGAGCAAAAAGCGATAGCGTTTGTTCGACTCCGCCGCGCTCGAAAAGCCAGCATACTGGCGCATTGTCCAGAGCCTTCCACGATACATCGTTGGCTGAACACCGCGCGTGTAGGGGTAAGACGCTGGTAATCCCAGATCCTCGAAATTATTCGGATTGATCTTATCGGGTGGAACAACTGCTGGGATAGGGATATTTGATGAGGTACTAAATTCTTCTTTACGTTCTGGAAATCTGTTGATGGCTGGCTTATAGACTTTTTCCTGCCAGGTTTCGAATTGTGTTTTTTCTGTCATACCTTTCCTCATTGAATGGGTTGATGGTTAACGTTCTAAGTATACCCCAATCAATCATTTCTACCGAAAATTTTTCGATGTTTTGGTCATAAATAACTCTACTTTTCCCAAGCTCCTTTTTAAAAAATAAGGCAAAAAAGCTAATAAAGTTCACAACTCTTTCATAATTTGAAAATCATAAAAATGTATATGAAATTTGCTCATTTTCCAAAAATTTATGGTAGTATTCTTAGGTTCGAGTGTTGTACCCTTCACTCAACATAGATCAATTAGCAAGAAAGGGCTAGAAATGAAAGTTTTACTGATTAAAGACGTTTACAAATTAGGCCGCGCTGGCGATATCAAGAAAGTCGCTAATGGCTATGGCCGCAATTACCTGATACCCCAGGGTTTCGCAATTCCCGCAACTGAAAACTCAGCCAAGGTCGCCGAAGCGATCGCCAAGAAGGCAACCGAAAAGCGTGCCGCGCTCAACGAAGAGCTCAAGAGCGTTGCTGAAGTTTTATCCGCTCTGGAGATCTACTTCCCCGTCAAAGCTGGCGAAACTGGCAAGCTTTATGGTTCCGTTTCCCCACAAAACATCGTCGATCGCATTAAGGAAGAAAAGGGAATCGAGATCGACCGTCATCAGTTGGTCACCGAACCCATTCGTAATCTTGGCGATTACATGATCCCTGTCAGCCTGACGCTCGACCTTGTTCCTGAGATTCGTGTCGTCATTCATCGCGAAGGCGAAGTCTTCAAACCCGCAGTAGTTGAAGAAGAAATCGTTGAAGTGGAAGAAACAGAAGAAGCTCCAGCTGAAGAAACTCAGGTTGAGTAATTAATATTTGGTATCAAAAAGGGTAACAAGCCTGCTGCAAATAACAGCAGGCTAATTTTTTGTTAGAATCAAGTGGTATGGAATATACTGGTTCGCAACTAAAAAAGATTCGGCTTGAGCGCAACATTCCGCTCGTACAAGTCGCTTCCGCGACTCGTATCCGCATGGCAATTTTGCAGGATCTTGAAGACGAAGAGTATTCAGAATTAAGCTCCACCACACAAGCGAAAGGATTTTTGCGCCTCTATGCCCAATTCCTTGGATTGCCGGATAGACCTGAAGTTCAGGATACACAAGGATCCGTTGAAACGACTCAGTCCACAGAATTAACAGACACAAGGTCAGCTTCAGAGACACCAGAAGCACCATCGCCTGAAGTTGTCACGCGAGTCGTGCATCCTGATCCTCTCCCAAAAGAAAGCTCTGAGCAACCGTTTACTGCAACTGAAACGACCGATCCCACACCTGAAATCGTCGTCAGTGAATCACAGAAACATCTGCAAGCCATCGGTCGCGAACTGGTCGCGCGTCGCCGCTACCTCAATGTTTCCTGGGACCTGATCGAGCAGGAAACTCATATTCCCAGAGAGCAACTTCGCAATGTTGAACGGGGTGACCTTGATGCCTTCTTCAATCCCACAAAATACAAAAGCGTATTGCTGTCTTACACACAGTTTCTAAACCTCGACACAACAGCGATCATGATCCGTTACGCTGATGCTATGCAAAAACGCCGTCTCGAAAAGAACGTAACGAAAAAACGGCGTCTGCAAGGCGTAAAGGTCTTGCCGGCATCTCTGGTAAATTTGAAACGCTTTTTCACCTTGGATCTCTTCTTTGGAACCTTGATGATCCTCGGAATTGTAGGCTTTTTGGTCTGGGGTATCTCACGCATGTCATTTGGAGACGACTCTCCAGATATAACAGCCACGCTACCAGCGGTCGCGGATATTTTGCTCGCAGAGATCACACCTGAGGCATTTGAGGTCATCGAAACGCCCGAGCCAACCCAGGAATTGCTCGAGGTGCCAACGCCAACGCCATTTTTCACCAGCTCAGAGCAAAGTTCAGCGCTTGAGCTTGTCATTCTCATCCGTCAGAACACCTGGCTTCGCGTCATCAGCGATGGTGAAATCGTCTACCAGGGCAGACAGGCACCAGGAAACGTCCTAACTTATGCCGCCGACGAATCTATTGAACTCCAGACCGGAAATATCGCCGGGCTTGAGATCATTTTCAACCAAAATCCTTATGACAACGGCGTACAAAAGATCGGAACGGCCGCCCGCCTTTGGTTTTCTGACGAAGGTGTTTCTGAATTGCCAATCATCGACTCAGAAACCACTGAAGAACCATAAAATTTCTGGAAGAGTATGAAAAAGAACACTTATTACATCATCAGTCTTGGATGCGCAAAAAACCTTGTCGATTCAAATGTTTTGGCACAGCTGCTTGAAGCAGAAGATCTCACTTATGCCCGTTCAGCCCGCCAGGCTGAATTTGTTTTGGTCAACACCTGCGGCTTTATCCATGACGCGCGCGAAGAATCCTTAACAACGATCCAGGAGCTTCTCGAAAGCAAAAAACCTGATCAAAAGATCATCGCCACAGGCTGCCTGGCAGAACGCTGGCGGGATAAGCTCATAAGGAAACACCCACAACTTAGCGGATTCATCGGAACCCGCAACCTGGAAGATATCATTCCACTGGTTCATAGCCTGCGAGACGGCGCGAAAGCTTCCACGCTCAGCCCCTACCCGCTCTATCCAGCCCTACGCTACCCGGAAGGCGCTTCTTACACCGCCATTCAGGGTGGAAGCAGCTATCTGAAGATCGCTGACGGCTGCCATCGCTCTTGTGCCTTCTGCGCTATTCCTGGCATCAAGGGGAGCCTGGTCAGTCGTGAAGTTGACGATGTGATTGAAGACGCGCTATTCCTTCAATCCGAAGGCGTTCAGGAGATCAATCTGATCGCCCAGGACGTAACCGCGTACGGACTTGATCACAACGAAAGCGACGGACTATATAAACTTCTCACAAATGTGTTGCCTCAGATTCCAGATGTCCCCTGGGTACGCTTGCTTTACACCTATCCGGGAATGATCTCAGATGCCCTGATCGATCTGATGGCAAGCGAGAATCAACTTCTGCCCTATCTCGATGTCCCCTTACAGCATGCCGATCCCAAAGTCCTGAAAGCTATGCGCCGACCCTCAGATATCGACTGGGTTCGTCAAACCATCAAAAAAATGCGGGCAAGGATCCCCGATCTGGTCGTTCGCTCTACTTTTATCGTTGGCTTTCCGAATGAAACAGAAGAAAATTTCAGAAGCCTGCTTGATTTTGTGGAGGAAATACAGTTTGATCACCTCGGAGTATTCACCTATTCTCCCGAAGAAGACACAGCTGCTTATCTGATGGAAGACGCCATTCCAGAAGAGGAAAAAACGAACCGTATGAACCAGATAATGGAGCTGCAAAGCTCGATCTCTGCCAAAAAGAACCAGTCCCTGATCGGAAGCAGTCTCGATATGTTGGTCGAAGGCATTGATGAGGAGCAAGAAATTCTTGTTGGTCGCAGTTATCGTGATGCTCCCGAGATTGACGGATTGATCGTTGCGCAAGGTTCTGCTCAGGTCGGTGAAATGGCAAAGATCCAGATCGAAAGTTCCGGACCTTACGACCTTTTCGGATCACAGATCAAATAAAAACCTGAGTCTATCCCTCAGGTTTTTTATTGTTTTTACGTTGATCAAACTATGGCGCTGGTGTCGGTTCTTCCGTCGGCGCCACAGGAGTTTCTTCCGGATCTATAGGTGGTTCCGGAGTAGTCTCACCGGAGGGATTGGCACAGGTTTCTGCCAACCAGGTTGCGGTCACCTGAATATCAAGGTTTAGACCAACTTCCAGGCTCTTGTTATAGTACTGACTGGCAGTACAATAATCGCCATTCATCGCAAATTGATCACCCAGTTTATAGAGAGCGATTCGATAACGCTCGGTAACATTCATGCCGGTCGAGTCGGTAAAAAACGGCATTTGAGCGTAGAGTTGACCGAATATCTCCACCGCGCCAGCCCAGTTTACATCCCAATAACTTGCCCCGGTCAGGTAAAGTGAGCCCCATGATTTCGCACCGGCAGCGACGCTATCGATCGCGCCAAGCTGCTCAGCTACGGAAAGATCGTACATCCCCTGTTCGATCTCCCCAGCCCAGATGCGCTGGATGCCGCGATTACGCAGCGCGATGAAGTAGTATCCATCCACTTCCACTGTTTTATAGCCGTAATTGCTTTCTTTAAGTCTTTGGATGTTTTCCAATGCCTGGTGCCAATCCTGAGCCGCAATTAATTGCTCAACTAGAAGAAAGATCTCTTCTGAGGCTCGGCTGTCTGGTGTTGGAGTGATTTCGAGTTCTTCCGTTTCTTCAAAAACCATTGCAGGGATTGTTGGCGCTTGGGTCGGCACTTCCATCTTCATCATCACTTCGACCAACAACTCAGCCGCGCCAGGAAAACCGGGATATTTGTCTATAATGTATTCCAGGCGTGTTTTGGCATTCTCATAACGTCCCGCTTCGATGTCTTTATACACCCAATCCAACTGCACAGAGATCTGATCCATGAGCATGCTTCGTTCTTTTTGAATGCGTCTCTGCACGCCGTTTCGATAACCAAGAAAAACCGATAAGCCCAGGATCACGATTGACAAAAGCAAGACGACCCAGGGCCACTTGCTTTTTCGCTTTTTGACTCGCTTTCCAGCCAAAGACGGGTCTTCTGGATGAACATCTTTTGCTAATTGTTCATCCTCAGTTGTCTCCGAGAAAGACTCTGCTTCAGTATTTGGGATTATTTCAATAAACTCTTCGGCATTATTCGCGGAGTTTATAATTACATCTTCTTCAAATGTTTCTTTATTTTCTTTCATAATGTATTCCTAAAGCCGCCTTAGTTCCATCAGTTCTTTACGAACGACGACAGCGGCAAGCGCTAATCCTATCACAGCTGCCAACATAGCTCCAATTAGAGTGTGAGCAAAACGTGGCAAGTAATTTAGCGCCACAAAAGCGATCGCTCCTCCTATCAATGCAGCCAGATTAGACCTGAGAAAAGACGGTAAAAGCTTTAGTTTTGAAGGCAATTTACCATTCAGCATGATCAGGAGGAATACGGCTTGGATTGTATAAGCCAGCGTATTCGCCAATGCAATTCCGCGCGCCTGCAAAGCAGGGGAAAGCGAAATTCCAAGAATAATATAGATAACCAGTGTCAATACCGCGCCAGTTAGAGGATAGCGTGGTTTCTGAACCGCGTAAAAACTGCGCACAAAAAGCTCAACAACAGAGTGCCCCACAATTCCAAGTAGGAAAATGCGCGAAACATCAACAACTCGCATTGTTTCCATCTCATTCAGTCCTAAAAACACACTGATGGCAGGATAAAGCACCACGCCAGCAATGATCGCCACAGGAATAGTTAGCGCCAGCATTACCTGAGTGGTTCGTTCGATCTTGACCTTCATCTCATCAAATCGCTCGTTGCTAAACAACTCCGAAAGCGTTGGCAGGATCGCGGTCGCTATCGAAGTGCCCAACAGCGTTTGAGGAACCTGCATGATCCACCATCCGTAAGTCAGCGCAGTGACCGATCCAACCTCAAGCCTTGAGGCAAAATTGTCCTGCGCTAAGAAGATCATCTGAACACAGAACATGCTGACCAGGCGTGGCGCCATCATCCGCAGAACTTTGCGTGTCTCCGGGTCTTTGAGGTCGATCTTTGGGCTCCATTTGAAATGATGCTTGATCAGACCAGGTACCTGGATCAATAGATGCAATAACGCACCGAGAATAACACCATATACCATGCCATCTGTCCGCATGCCAAAAGCCGGCAAGGTAAATCCAGCGATCTGGTATCCCTCACTGGGAGCCAGGATCACTACGCCAAAGATCTGCCCAAGGTCGTAAAGAATTGGCGCTAATGCCGGCAGCAGGAAATGTTGATTAGCCTGCAAACCCGCCATGACCAACCCGCTTATTGAGAAAATCAGCGTTGATATCAGGTTTAGCCTCAAGAGCCTGACGGTAATATCCGTTTGCTCCTCTGTAAATCCTGGCGCGATGCCAAGTTGATGGGTGATCAAAGGTCTGGCAAAAATTGCCACAATGATCGCCAGAATCGCGGTGACGATAAAAGCGATATTAAGGATGTTCGAGAAGAGGTTCCAGGCTTGTTCCTGCCCTTTTTTGGTTAATACCTCAGTCAGAACAGGGATAAAAGCGATCGCCAGCGCGCCGCCGGAGATAAGCATAAAAAGCATATCCGGCAAATTATTGGCGGCGTTGAACACATCTAGTTCAGCTGAAAGACCAAACTGACGTGAGATCAACATTTGCCGCACAACGCCCAGGATCTTGTCAATGCCAAAGAGCACGGCAAGCAATAACGAAACTTTTGAAAGTCGACTTAGTTTTTTCATATTTCTCCAGGTTAATCGCGCTAATTATGCCACAATCCTGCAAATCCGTTTTTTGTCAGCAAATCTCATTTTAGCCAGGGACACAGCGGAAATCATTTCCTAATATAAAGAAAGTTCGCGCGTGGTCTTCTGTCTACGCGCAAATCTTTCAAATTGAGTTTTGCCATTTTTGTAGAGCCGCAGGTTTTTCCAGGCGCTTGTTTACATCTCGTTTATAATCCTATCATTATGAACGATGCAGGAAAACTATACGTTGTTTCAACCCCGATCGGCAACACAGACGATATTACCCAACGCGCCCTTGATACACTCAATCAGGTCGATGTCATTCTTTGCGAAGAAAGAAAGGTCGCTTCGCGTCTGCTCAAACAGCTTGATATCAAAAAGCCGCTCATCGAACTCAACGAACACAATGAAGAACAGATGGTACACGAGGTTTTGCTAAAACTGACTCAAGGGCAAAATATGGCTTTGATCTCCGATTGCGGCACACCCGTCTTTTCTGACCCAGGCAGGATCTTACTTGAGATGCTCTATGGAGCTGAGATCGAGGTAACACCCATTCCTGGCGCTTCCTCTTTGATCGCAGCCATCTCCATCTGCCCTTTTGATTTGCGTCAATTTCAGTTTCTGGGTTTTTTACCCCCTAAAACTGAACAACGCAAGCGCGCGCTCCAACAAAGCAGCAGGAACACTGATGCCCTCATTTTGATGGATACTCCCTACCGCATGGCAAAGCTGCTTGAAGAAGTTGCCACTGCTTTTGGCAAGAACCAGAGTATTTTCTTAGCCACAGACCTGACCCTGCCAACCGAGAAGATATACCTCGGACCTGTTCAGGAAATTCAAAAAGATGTCCAGAACCGAAAAGCTGAATTCATTTTGATTATCGAAAAACGAGGTCGGAGACAATCATGATCCCACTTCGTTCCTTGTATGTTCGCGATAAAGAAGTAAAACTGCCGGTATTCATGCCGGACGCCACCTATGGCTATGTGCGCAGCCTTAGCAGCGACGATCTGAGAGCCGTTGGTTTACCAGCTTTAATGATGAACGCCTTTCATCTTATGCAAAAACCTGGCTCGACCACCATCCAGGCGCTTGGAGGCTTGCACGAAATGTCAGACTGGCAAGGTCTGATCATGACCGATTCTGGCGGTTTCCAGGCATATTCGCTTATCCGCCAAAACGCGAAATTTGGCAGCCTAAGCCCAAAAGGCATCCTCTTTAGACCAGAAAACTCCAAACGAAAAATCAACCTAAGCCCAGAGAAAAGCATTCAGCTTCAGTTTTCCTACGGCTCAGATGTGCACATCTGCCTTGACGATTGCACCCATATCAACGCGAGTTACGCTGAACAAAAGCTATCTGTCGAGCGCACCATCGACTGGGCAAAGAAAGCCAAAAAGACCTATTTGGATCAGCTTTCGTCCAGAAAAGTGGATCCAGAAAATCGCCCACTCATTTTTGCTGTCATCCAGGGCGGTGGCGAAACTGAGCTACGCAAACGCTGCGCAGAAGCATTATTAGAAATTGGATTCGATGGCTTTGGTTTTGGCGGATGGCCGCTTGACGACAATTCAAACCTGATCACAGATATCCTCGAATTGGTACGCTCCCTGATCCCTGAAGAATTTCCTATTCACGCTCTCGGGATCGGCCATCCAGAAAGCGTCGTTACCGCCTATAAGATCGGTTACGAAATGTTCGATTGCGCCTTGCCAACCCGGGATGCCCGACATGGTCGCCTTTATACCCGAAACATCCCAAAGATCACGCCAGATACGCAACCTGGCTGGCTGAAATTTGAATATATAAACACCGAAATTCACATTCGCGATGAACGACCAATTGAAGAAGATTGCGATTGTCCTGCCTGCCGCAGTTACAGCATGGGTTATCTCTATCACCTTTACCGCATGCGCGATTCTTCCTATTTTCGCCTAGCAACCATGCACAACCTGCGCTTCATGACGCGTCTGATCGATGATCTACGGAGCACAAATGCCTGAACCTCCCTTTTCACTGGAAGACCTTCTCCAGGCAGTACTTTTAAACAAAAAATACGCTCAGGTAAGCAATAGCCTTGTCAAGCGAATCGCGGTTGAAGAATATCCAAAACACAAAAACCTGAAAACCGCTACAAAGAAAGTTCGCACTCGTCTCCACCGATTAACAGGAGCATTTCTTCAATCCGATTGTGGCTACGCGCAATTGCTTGATAATTACAAGTCTATCCCGGAATCTAAGATAGAGGCAAAAAAAGTCGCCCTCAAAAAGATCATGCGATCTCACGCCTCCACCCAGGAGCGATTGCCTTTTCTCGAGCGTTTTTATCAGGAAACGCTTGCCTCCATCCCGAAACCCAAATCCATTCTTGATCTAGCCTGCGGGCTCAATCCGCTCGCCATTCCCTTCATGCCTTTTCAGTCAACGCCTCGCTACTTTGCCTGTGACGTAATCAAAGCAGAAATTGATTTTCTGCAGCAATGGTTTCAGTTTGAAAAGATCGATAGCAAAGCTTTCCTTTGCGACCTGCTGGTGGAAATCCCACAGCAGGAAATTGACTTAACTTTGGTACTTAAAACCTTGCCGATCCTCGACCAGGTTGACCCTAATTTTTCCAGGAACCTGCTTGATCAGCTTAATAGCAAATACATCCTGATCTCCTACCCAACCAAAAGCCTGGGTGGGCGCCAGAAAGGAATGGCGCAAACATACAGCGAGCATTTCAATGACCTGATTCAGGGTTTCAGCTTTCAGGTTCAGCGTTTTGACTTCCCTAATGAAATGGCTTTTCTGTTGACAAGATGAAAAAAGAGCTAAATTCTAATCTTACAAAAATGGTAGAAACCACCAAAAAATCCAGGAAGTATCGCGAGATGGATTTGCCTGATGAATTTCTCTATGATCTCGCTGAACAAGCAGCAAAAAACGCTACTTCGTCCGCAGAAATCAAAACCATTTTCCGAAAGAACCTTCACAATGTGATCGCGCCCTATCTGGAAAATATCGACTATCAGCAGGTAACCACAAAGCTGATCGATCATCCAGAAATAGTTGATGATCCGCAAGCCTACTGCCTTTCCATCATGGAAAAACACGCCTCAACCCGTGAACGCATTCCATGGCTGGTAGAATTTTTCGCCGTCATCGAAGAGCAGATCGGACGCCCAAAATGCGTCCTTGATCTGGCATGCGCTCTCGATCCTCTCAGCCTGCCCTGGCTCAAACTTGCTCCAGAGCCAACATTTCTTGCCTTCGACGTCAATGGCTCCCGCATCAGCTATTTGAATCAGCTTTTCGCGTCAGCTTTCCCTTTCGCCAAAGCCATTCAACAGGATGTTTTCGTTGATCCCCCTTCTGAAAAGGCAGATTGTGCCTTTTTCTTCAAAGAAGCTCATCGGCTCGAAAAGCGGCAGCCTGGTGCCACCGCTCTCCTACTCCAGCAGCTCAATGTGGATGTTACTGTTCTCACCTTACCAGCCACCGACCTGGCACGGCATCATTCACTCGAAAACTATCACACGCAATTGGTTGAAAAAGCCGTCCAGGGACAGGATTTCCATTTCGAAAAAATTAGAGTTGGCGATGAGCTAATCTTTTTTATCAGGAAAGGATCTTAAAATGACAGCAAATGACCCTTTCATGCTTGAACTTGAACGATATAGACCTTATCTAAGCGAAGAACAATTTTCAACCCTGCTCAATGATGCTGAAATCGAAGCGGTTTCCGCGGTACGGATAAATAAACTTAAGTCAGACGATCCTGCGAATCATCTAAAAACATTGACAGAAAAATATAGTTGGAAAACAAAACCCATCCCCTTTTCATCTGAAGCAGTCCAGGTTGAAAGCGCTCAGATAAGCCCCAGCCAAACAATTGAACACAAACTGGGTCAGTTCTACATCCAGGATGCTGCCTCAATTTTGCCAGTCTCCCTTTTCACTCCTTCGAACAAGAACCTGCTCGTGCTTGATATGGCTGCCTCTCCGGGCGGGAAAACCACCCAACTGATCGATGCTGGTTTGGATCATGACCTGGTGATCGCGAACGACTCCGCCGCGTCGCGTATTCCTGCCTTACGAACCGTCCTGCAAACCTGGGGCGCCAACAACTTCGCCGTTACTAATTTCCCGGGGGAGAATTGGGGCGATTGGTATCCCGAGACCTTTGACCGCATTCTTCTCGACGCGCCCTGCAGCATGCAGAGCCTGCGGGTCTCTGCCAGCCACCCTCATCGACCTATCACCGAAGATGAACGCAGCCGTCTGGCAAATCGCCAGCTTGCGCTGCTACTCTCTGCCGCCAAGGCGCTCAAACCTGGAGGGGAATTGGTCTATTCCACCTGCACGCTCTCTCCTGAAGAAGATGAAGCCGTTGTTTCAGCCCTACTTGAGACCTGGTCAGGTATTTTCGAAATTGACCCCACCCATGCCGATCTCTATCAGGCACACGGCTTGACCGAGTTCGATGGCGATGTCTACGATCCAATGCTCAAGAATAGCCTTAGGATCTGGCCCTTCATTTTCCAAACCAACGGCTTTTTTGCCGTAAAACTGACCAAAACCGCATCAATCCCAGATGACCAAAGCACAAGATTAAAGCCGCCATCAAGAGCGGTTAAACTAAAAGAACTTACTTCCAATACGCAGGAGCTGCTTTTCGAATACTTTGAGCAAAATTTTGCTTTCAACCTCGAAAGTCTTCTCGAGGAGAAGAATCTCGCTTTGTATTGGTGGGGAGACAAGATCTGGATCCAACCTAAAGAATTCTTTGAAGTCTTTACCAGTTTGCCAGTGCAGCTGGTCGGCATCCAAATCGGTCAATTCATCCGTCAAAACTTTGAACCCAGCCCGGATTTCATTTTGAGCTACGGGCAGCATTTTCAACAAGGCTTCTGGCAAATTCCTGAGGAAGAAAAAGAAAACTGGAAGAAGGGTTATGACATTCGCGGAATAAAAATACCCGCTTTGAAAACGGGCAGTTTTTTGCAAATTCGCGACAGCGAAGGCAACAATTTAGGGGCTGGGAAGTATTCCAAAGAACGCTTGCGCAATCTCTTGCCTAATCGTCATTTGATCCGTTAGTCTTTCAAATCCAAAGCCATATTGGTCAAAATAACGCTGCCTGCCATACAGGCAGTTTCCATGCGGAGGATATTGATCCCCAGTGAAAATTGCTGATAGCCATAACTTTCCGCCAGAGCAACTTCCTCAGCGCTAAATCCACCTTCCGGACCGATCAAAAGAGCTACCGTCTTTCTTTCCAGCCCAGGCAAACTTTGGAGCGTATCGGCGCAGAGATGTCTCACCAAAGGCGTTCCCTCCCAGGCGATCAGGCGTAGCTCAGCCTCTTCAGTTTCCTTTAGCATCTCTTCAAACGCCATTGGTGATAATAATTCGGGCAAGCGGGCGCGTCGGCTTTGTTCAGCGGCTTCGCGGATGATCGCCTCATAGCGTTCGCGCCGGGCGCTGTTGTTCCCACCTTGTCTGTCCTGTACCAGAGTTCGGGAAGAAACAAAGGGAAGAAACCTTGCTACACCGATCTCAGTGCATTTCTGCAACACGAACTCGACCTTTTCCCGTCTGGATTGGCTGAAACAAAGCGTGATCTCAAGCGCTGGTTCTGGGCGACCTTCCTGCTTGCTCACAATATGACCAAGCAACTGATTCCCCTTAAGACCATCCATTTGCACCAGATATTCCCAACCGCTGTTGTCCAAAACGATCACAGCGTCCTTTTTGACGTCCATCCGCAGCACTCTTCGGATTTGTCTCGAGATCGCGTCTGGGAAAGTTACTAAACCATCATTAATCTGTTCTTTATTCAGAAAGAATCTATGCATAACGGGATTTTAACCTAAAATTGAAAATGTGAGCAAACAGCGTATAGGCTAAAATAATTCTGATTTTTTCCACAATAATAGTCTCCTAATCGCGAGCAAAACCTTTTACTGTATTGAGTAGGGAAGACACCTGTGCCCGTCAGGGTATCCCACAGTCTCCCGTCAACATACATACCGGTCAAAATCACGGGCGTGCGTGGAATACCTGACACTTCCAGGCCCCGTCCTTGTCTGCCTTAGTTGCTCGTGGCCTCCTGATCTCAGGCTTTATTGCTTTGTCATACTAAGAATTACTAATAGGCTGAAAACTAAGCTCTGCTTTCCTGCACATAATTCGCCAGAATGTAGTATATATATCAACTATGCAAACGAACAAAACACACCTAACCGAAGAACCAGGCTTACGCTTTAAATATCTCGACCTTGTCATGGTCGCCTTTACAGTGATTTTGATCTTAAGCAACTTCGCGTCCTCAGCCAAGATCATCGACTGGGGCTTCTCCATCGGTAATATCCCACTGGCATTTGATGCCGGAACGGTTTTCTTCCCTTTCGCTTACATTATCGGAGACATCCTGACGGAAGTCTATGGTTTCTCACGGGCGCGCAGGGTGATCTGGATCGGTTTTGCGGCTTTGCTTTTCACCTTCTTAATGTTCTGGCTGATTCGCGTATTGCCGGGTGAAGCCTATTGGCTCAAAACCGTTGGACAGGAAGCCTTCGACGCTGTTCTGGGAGGCATCAGCTTTGGCGGGATCGTGCTTGCCAGCGTTGCTGGCTACCTGATCGGTTCCTTCTCGAACTCGATCATCATGGCGGTAATGAAGCGACTAAGCAAAGGTAAACATCTCTGGATGCGCACCATTGGCAGCACGCTGGTTGGCGAGTTTCTCGATTCAGCGATCTTTATCGCCATCGCTTCGCTCACGGGCGTCTTTCCCTGGGACTTATTCTGGAGCCTGACCCTGACGAATTACATTTTTAAGGTCGCCATCGAAGTCCTTTCGACGCCACTGACCTACCTTGTAACCAACAAGTTGAAGAAAGCCGAAGGAATTGATGTTTATTCAGACCTTACGGATCTGAATCCGCTCTCTTTTTAGTCTTTTCTTTGCGCAAGCCCTCAATGCTGACGACAAATTCTCCTCGAATCTTGTCTTCTTCCAGCTTTGAAATGATCTCCGAAATTGTGCCGCGGTAATGTGTTTCGAACTTTTTCGTCAGGTCATTAGCAACCACTGCGCGGCGATCCCCCAGTATCTCAAGGCAGTTTTTGAGAAAAGCCAAAATCCGATACGGACTTTCATAAAAAACCAAAGTATGGGGCGATTCTGCTTCCATGGCAATAAAGCGTTTACGTGGACCTTCCTTGTTTGGAGGAAAACCCTTGAAGGTGAAACTATGTAAAGGCAGATCCGCCAGCGTCAACGCCATGATCACCGCCGAAGGACCAGGGATTGACACCACCTCAATACCCGCCTCCAAAGCGGCATGGGTGATCAGATAACCCGGGTCAGAAATTCCCGGCGTACCTGCATCGGTCACGATCGCGACATCTTCACCTCTCTCCAGGCGTTCAATAATCTTTGGCACAACTTTTCTTTCATTGAAGTTATTAAAGGCTAATTGCGGTTTGCTGATGTCATAATGCTTCAAAAGAATGCTTGTCTTTCGGGAATCTTCACTGGCGATCAGATCGACCTGCTTCAAAACCTCGACTGCCCGATATGTGATATCGCCAAGATTACCGATTGGTGTTGCTACTAAATAAAGCATATCTTCTCCTCATGCAATTATACGTCGAGTTTCCTCATCAGGAGACATGATAAAATTTTCAAAACGAAAAAAGGCAAATATTATGGAAAGAACTGTACCAATCCGATCCTCTGAAGAAATTGATCTCTATCTACGCACGATCTATTCGCTCTTGCGTTCAACCGAAGAAGTGCGCATCCGAACGCTTGAAGGCGTCCACGCCGGCACAGATTCTTCCTTGCACATGTACGCCAAAGAAGACAAGCCGGATACATCCGCCCTGCTCTATTCTCTGCAGCGCCTGCCAAAAGAGATCATCCATGTCAAAAAAGTGATCCTGGGGCAAGCTTCCACAAGTTTCATAGAAAGAGGCTACCAGGATATTGAATCCTGGCAAGAGGTATCCGCACGCGCACGTCGCCGCAAGTGTTATTACAATGGCGACGATATCCTGGCATGTTTTATTGCATCACGATCAGATATCGACGATGTCGTCCCCGTTCTAACCGCCTTGCAGATCGAATGGAACAAACTGCACTTTCTGATCAACACATTGCCGGAAGGTCTGCTTGAGAAAGCACTGCCATCAAAACGCAAAGCTTTTTACCAGTTGGGGAAGTTATTGCACCTCTCAGATGAGGATCTGGCGCGTCTTTTTACGATCTTAGGAGAAGACTTCACCAGCACATTGAAGATTTTCGGGTCGCGAAAAGCCGATTTTTCCATCCAGCTGCTTAGCGGTTCCCTGAATGATTATCGCCGTGCCACCGTGAATTGGTGGAGAAACATCGAAGAAAACTACCCCGAGATAACCGATCGTCCGGTTTACTTTGTTTCTTCCAATACGCACAGTCTGACCAACCTGCTTTCTGGTTATGCCTTGGGGAAGAAAGATGTCTTACTCTCCCACATACATGAGAACGAACCAGCTCTGCTGGTAGAGTGGGAAGAGATCAATCGTCAGGATTCAATATCGAGCCCTGAGAATTTTTACTATTACACGATGAAATCCTATCTCAGTTCTCACAAAGATAATCCCCTGGTCGAAGAGCAACTGCAATTTGAACGCGATCGTGGAATTATCCGCGTGCCCAGCATGCACTCATTCGATGTTGAAGCCAATATCATCGACCTCTCTAGGCTCGATCCAAACACGATCGACCAACGTCTAGCACCTACAAATGGAGATCGATCGCTTGACTTTCTCAAGAAGAGCAACGCTGTGATCTTTAACATCGATTACCCGCTTGGCGTGGCTGCCTACAACCTCCTGACCAAAATTTCTGAGAACGTCAGTGAGATTCTTGGCATTTACGTCATGGGCAAAGCCGCCAGTCTCAACGCAGTAAAAGGGGATGTGATCATTCCTGAGGTCGTTTATGACGAGCATTCCCAGAATACCTATATCTTTTCCAACAAGTTCTCAGCTACAGACGTATCGCCTCACCTCAGCTATGGCACCGTGTTGGATAATCAAAAAGCAGTTACAGTTCTCGGCACCTATTTGCAGAACAAGAACATTTTGGATGTCGTCTATCGCGAGGGCTATACCGATATCGAGATGGAAGCCGGGCCCTATCTTTCAGCTGTTTACGAGCTTTCCCGTCCACAACGCTACCCGATCAATCAGATCGTCAATCTGAATAAGCTTTCCTTTGACCTGGGCATCATGCATTATGTATCAGACACCCCCAACACCAAGGGCAAGAACCTCGGCGCCGGGGGCTTATCTTATTTTGGAATGGATTCCACCTACGCTGTCTCCATTACCATCCTGAAGCGCATTTTGCAGCTTGAAAAAGAAAGGCTTTCTTAAAAATAGGGACGGATGTGATGCCTTCTAGGTACTTCCACATCCGCCCGATATATTAAATTCAGGAAAATACTAATAAGTAAAGAAGAGAACCACATCCCTGATGTCTGCCTCAGCTAACCACCTCCAGGGTGTCAGCGAAGCCGATGGGTGGGTCAGTCCAAGGTTTAGGCAAAGCCAGAGGTCGCTTATGTCTCGGGCGGACGTGGAAGCCCGCCCATACATCACAATTTTGTTTCTGGTAAAAATTACAGCTAATTAAGCCTCTCCCTTAATTTTTCTGCGCTGCTCTTATAGCCAGCCAGTTTTTCGCGTTCCGCCTCCACGACATTCGCGGGAGCTTTTTGCGCGAAGGGTGAACTGAGCAGTTTCTCAAGTCTGGCAATATGGCTTTCTGCTTCAGCTAACTCTTTTTCCAGCCTTTCACGATCAAGCTCACTTTCCACGTCAGCGGTCAGATTGAGATAAAC
>JBMNVH010000015.1:0-54139 GCA_050946715.1 Anaerolineaceae bacterium
TCAAAACACTCACGACCAGCCCGGCAATCAGAGCGCCAAAGAGTAAGACTTCGGTGTTTTTAGTGCCGGTCAGCAAAAAGGCGATCACAACACCAGGTAATGCGGCGTGAGAAATTCCATCTGCTAAAAGACCTTGTCTCTGCAAGACGGTAAAGCTGCCTAAAACGCCGCTTACAACGCCCAAAAGTCCCGTGCCTAGAGCCACCACCTGAAAGGTATAATCACCAAAAAGATCGATAATACCTGTCATGACAAACCTGCCTTTATAAAACTGTCGCGACCGTAGGTTTGATTGATGTTTTTCTCATTGAATGTCTCTTGAACGGGTCCATGTCCAATGATGCGTTTGTTTATCATGCAGACCTCATCAAAATAGTCGGCAACCGTATTTAGATCATGGTGTACCAGGACGATCGTGTTGCCAGAAGCGGTTATTTCCTTCAGTAGCAAGACAATGGCAGCTTCGGTATTGGCATCAACGCCTTTGAAGGGCTCATCCATCAAATAAACTGTTGCTTGCTGTGCAAAGGCGCGGGCTAAAAAGGCGCGTTGTTGCTGACCACCGGAAAGCTCGCTTATTTGTCGGTCTTTGTAATCCAGCATGCCAACCTTTTCAAGTGCAGCGAGTGAGAGTTCCCGATCTTTTTTTCCTGGACGTTTGACCCATCCAAGATGTCCATAACGCCCCATCAGGACCACGTCCTTCACCGTGATCGGAAAATCCCAGTCAATCGCCGTGGTTTGGGGAACATAGGCGATTTGATCACGTTGGAGCAGTCCGCTTTCAGAATAAAAGCGAACTGCTCCGGTAATGGGACGAATCATGCCGAGCATTGCCTTGATCAGGGTTGACTTACCGGCACCGTTTGGTCCAATAATTGCTGTGCTTTTTCCCCGACGAAACTTTGCGTCAACATCCCATAGCACGGGTTTGATGTCGTAGGCGACTGTCAGGTCAAAAACTTCAATCGCAACCTCTGATTTGTTCACATCGTGATTCATCGTGAAATCCCAGCCCTACTTCAGCGCGTCTACTATCGTGTCAACATTGGCTTTTATGGTTTCAATGTAGCTATCATGCCCACTGGCTTGATCTCCCAATGAGTCTGAATACAATTCACCACCAATTTCTACATCAAAGCCCCTTGCCTGAACTGCTGCTTGCAAAGCTTCGACATTTTTATGAGGTACTGAAGATTCGATAAATATGGCTTTAATTTTTCTTTCGATAATAAAATCTGCCAGCTCACGCACATCTGCTGTGCCGGCTTCAGCATCGGTGCTGATGCCTTGCAACCCACGCACTTCAAAACCGTAAGCATGCGCAAAGTATTGAAAGGCGTCATGTGCGGTGACTAAGACGCGTGATTCCTCGGACAATTCACCAATCCGATTTTTGATGTACGTTTCGGCTTCATCCAACTCTTCAAGATACTTTTCGGCGTTCGATGAGTAAGTTGAGGCGTTGTCAGGGTCGTATTCCGCCATTTTTTCAGCAAAATGTTTCGTCACATCTTTCCAAAGACTAACATCAAACCAAATGTGGGGGTCAAAGTAGATCGGGTCCTCTTCATCAGAAAGCAAATCATTTCTGTCGAGAGCATCTTCAGCGCGTATGATCTTTTTGTCCATCTCCGTAAGAGACTCAAAAATTGTTCCCATTTTGCCTTCGAGATGTAAACCGTTATAGACCACAATGTCTGCCTTTTGTAGGGCGGTAACATCACCAGCACTGGCTTGATAGAGGTGGGGGTCGATCCCCGGACCCATCAATCCTTCAACTTCAACGAAGTCTCCGCCAATAATCCGACTTAGATCTGCCAGCATCGTGGTAGTGGCGACGATCTGGATTTTTCCATCCTGATCTGATACGCCAGGGTTTGGGTCAGTATTTGATTTACTGCAGGCTCCCAGGAGCAGAAGCCCGGAAAAAATAATTGAAAGGCATAATAGTTTTGCCTTTTTAAAAGTTTGAGTTTTCATGGTTTTCCTCGATTCTTTTAATTTTTATCATTTCGGCAGCCTGTGATCCGATTGAAACTTCTTTTTTGTCAACACGAAAAACAATTGAGCCGCCAAATGCTTCTTTTTCTGTAATTAATATTTTTAAGCCAGGTTTTAATTGCTTTTCCTCTATAAGATCTAAAAATGAACCTTCCTCTTTAAAGCTAAGCAATATCGCGCTTTCACCGACTTCGAGTTCGTTGAGTGTCAGCAAAGGTATATCTTCCACACTCTCTTTATTGACTTCGATATCATGACCATGAGGACAATGTTTCGGCATTTCCATGAAGGCATTAAGACGCTCTATCAGCCGTTGGGGGCTGGAATGTTCAAGAATATGCGCGTCTTCATGGGCTTCACGCAGGGAATAACCTAAATAATTGACAAGAAAAACCTCCCAAATGCGGTGTTTGTCATTTAGTTTGGAGCTGTAGATTTTTCCGGACTCGGTCAGTTGAATGCCTTTATAGGGCGTAATTGTCACCAGACCTTCTTTGGCTAACTTATTAGCCATATCTGAAACCGCAGCTGGACTTACATTCATAAATTCCGCAATGGGTTTTAATCCGGCAAACTCATTTTCAGCAAGTGTTTGGGCAATAGCTTTTATATAATCTTCTTTTCCGTGACTTAGCAACATGATCAACTCCATTAAGTAATACTTCATATGCATTTTAAGCAGTACTTTATATTTGTCAAGTGAAATTGCAAATATTGGTTTCTTTTAATAAAAATCTCTTCTTTTGAGAGAAAGCTTAATCAGATGCTTTTCTCTTGTAAGCTCTGGTCAGACTCTTTCTTCTATAAGACATTATCTAGCAATTCTCAGCATGAAACTTGTAGAGCTCTCTGTAGCAAGGCAAAAACCTGGCAAGGGCGAGATTGAGCAGTGCTTTTCTGCTCAATCCGCCGTTCAGATGCCATAAAAAAGACCTGCTCATGCGGAAGCTTAGATAAAACATAAAAAGACCCATCTTCTAAACAAGGGGAGACCACGAACCATGTAATATTTCCATAATGAGAATTGCTGGACATTATCTCTTCCTACATACGTATTGACAACTGCCAAACCTGGTGCTAAATTAAACGAGTAAACTTAATACGCTAAACCGTTGAAGCGGGAGTAAAGGCAATCATGCCTTCACAGAGAGCCTGAGGCGCTGAGAGTCAGGTAAGAAACAAGTTGTCAAATGGGCCGCTGAGGGTGCAGTCAAATGGGAAATTCCCAGAGTATTCTGCAACGTGTTGGCATACGTTAGTTGCCGGGGATATGATGGTATCCTGCTAAGCGCACAGGTCATGCTGTGAATCAAGGTGGCACCGCGGATAATGTAAGAATAATTTTGAAGCTATTCGCCCTTGACAGAAATAAAATCTCTGTCAGGGGCTTTTTTATTAAGAAGTCCACTGAAAAGAGACAGAAAGTTATGTAGATAAATCTCTTTTAGGGAGCTTAAAGCGATGCGATTAACAAAACGATGGCGCTTCGCGCGCCGAAAATGATTTGAATAGTGTATACGGTTTCAAACCAAGAGTAAATAAAAATCTGTCTTATTAAGGAAAACACAATGAAAACGAACGGTATTGAATTTAATAATTACTTCAAAAAATATCCCGACGCGAAGGGTTATTTCGGTAAATACGGCGGCTCTTATATTTCGCCTGAGCTGCAGGTCGCTATGGACGAGATTGCTGACGCTTATCAGACAATTTGCAAATCGAGAAGGTTCATTAGCGAACTTCGCAGGATCCGCAAGGAGTTTCAGGGCAGACCGACCCCGATCTCGCATTTTGAAAGGCTTTCGGACAAGATCGGCACAGGCGTGCAGCTTTATGGCAAGCGTGAGGATCTGAACCACACTGGCGCGCACAAGCTTAATCATTGCATGGGCGAGGTCTTACTGGCTTCGTTCATGGGCAAGAAGAAGGTCATCGCGGAAACCGGCGCCGGGCAGCACGGCGTCGCGCTTGCCACTGCTGCCGCTTACTTTGGCATGGAGTGCGATATTTATATGGGCGCGGTCGATATTAAGAAGCAGGCTCCCAATGTCGCGCGAATGAAAATCCTCGGCGCGCGGGTCATCGAAGTGACGGACGGTCTTGCCACGCTGAAAGAGGCGGTTGACGCGGCTTTTGCCGCCTATTCCAGAGAGTACAAAGACGCTATTTACTGCATCGGCTCTGTTGTGGGTCCCCATCCCTTCCCAATGATCGTGCGGGATTTTCAGGCTGTGGTCGGTATTGAAGCCCGCGAGCAGTTTATCAGTATGACGGGTGAGCTTCCCGACGCGCTCGTCGCCTGTGTCGGCGGCGGTTCCAATTCAATCGGGCTGTTTGCCGGCTTTCTGAATGACCCTGTTGACATCTACGGCATTGAGCCCCTTGGAAGAGGTTCCAGGATGGGCGATCACGCCGCAAGCCTGACCTTCGGCGAGGAAGGCGTTATGCACGGCTTCAACAGCATCATGCTCAAAGACGAGAAAGGCGAGCCAGCTCCGGTTTATTCGGTGGCGTCTGGCCTGGATTACCCGTCCAGCGGGCCCGAACACGCCTTCCTGCGCGATATTGGCAGAGTGAAATATGATGTGGTGACAGATGATGAGACAATTGACGCCTTCTTTGAATTGTCCAGAATGGAAGGGATCATTCCGGCTATCGAAAGCGCTCATGCCGTCGCGTACGCGATGAAGCTCGCCAGGACGATGGGCAAAGGCTCGATCCTGATCAACCTCTCGGGCAGGGGCGATAAGGATATGGACTTTATCATCGAGAAGTACGGGATCAGATAAAAAAGCACAGTTTAAATGATGGGAAAAGAAAACGGCTCCTTTTTGGGAGCCGTTGGTTTAACTTGGTGTGGAGCAGGATCAGGGAGCAGCGGTAACGAGGTCAGGAATTGTGAGCAGTTTCACTTTATTGGGGGGCCAGTAGACCAACAGGGCTTTCCCGACGACCCATTCCATCTTGACCGTGCCCCATTGATGGGAATCGGAAGAGTGATTGCGGTTATCACCCAAGACGAAAAGTTCGTCCGGCGGCACTTCCCAGGTTCCGTTATAGGTCGGCATTTCCATAATATAAGGCTCGGTCAAAGCCTGACCATTGACGCGCACAACGCCGCCCTGGATTTCCACCAGGTCGCCCGGCAGACCGATGACGCGTTTGATATAGTCATCCTGATCGCCACCATTGAAATGAAAAACGATGATATCACCGTGTTTTGGCTCGCCAAAGCGGTAAGCCAACTTGTTCACCAGCAGGAGATCCTGTTCTTTGAGGGTTGGCTGCATACTGACGTTGAAAACTTTCACCCGCGAGGTGATCGTGTTTAAAATGACAAAAAGAATCAAAGCCATGAGCACGGTCTCGACCAGATCCCGGAAAAAGCTCTTGCCTGATTCTTCTTTAGTTTGCGCATTTTCTGTTGTCTCAGGTGAAACAACAGGATTTGTTTCTTCAATTAGATTTTCTTCTATTTTTTCTTCCACATTATGTCCAATCTGTAAAGCCAGCTAAACTACGCTATTATACCAAAACGGGGCGGGTTGCTATTCGCGCCTTTCACGCTTCTTTAAGACGATCTGGATGGGTGTGCCTTTGAAAGGGAAGGTTTCGCGAATCTGGTTTTCCAAAAAGCGCAGATAGGTGAAATGGACCAAAGCGGGGTCGTTAACATAGAGCAAAAAGGTTGGCGGCTCGGTCTTGACCTGCGTGCCATAATAAATGCGCAGAGGTTTGCCGATCCCGGAGGGGGACTGATGCCGGTCCTGAGCGGTGACCAGGATCTTGTTCAACTGAGCGGTCGTGATCTTGCGGGTGCGTTCCTCCTGGATCTCTTTCACAAGGGGCAAAACCTGATGGACGCGCTGACCGGTCTCGGCGGAGATGAAGAGGATCGGCACGTAGGGGAGGAAGTTGAGCTCCTGCCGGATGTGTTTCTCGAACTCCAATGCTGTGAGATGGTCTTTTTCGATCAGATCCCACTTGTTGATCACCACCATGACGCTTTTCCAGGCGTCTTTGATGTAGCCAGCGATGTGAGTGTCCTGGGCGGTGATGCCGCTGACCGCGTCCACCACCAAAACGGCTACATCACAGCGTTCAATGGCTTGCATGGCGCGCAAAACGGAATATTTTTCAACGCCAGGTTCGATGGAACCGCGCTTGCGAATGCCGGCTGTGTCGATCAGGGTGTAATCCTGCCCGTCCTGGCTTAGTTTGGTATCGATCGCGTCGCGGGTTGTTCCGGGGATGTTGCTCACGATGGAACGTTGTGCTCCAGCCAGTTTGTTGAGCAGGCTGCTTTTTCCGGCGTTGGGCTTGCCAACGATCGCGACCTTGATGCTGGTATCGTCTTCTTCATCAACCACAGGCTCGGGGAAGCATTCCACGACCGCGTCAAGCAGATCGCCTGTACCGGTGCCATGAATGGCAGAGATCGGGTAAGGTTCGCCCAAACCAAGCGAGTAAAAATCCATCGCGTTAAGACGCAGCTCGTGGCTGTCGGCTTTATTCACGACCAGCAAAACCGGTGGGGTAGGGCGATTGTCAGTTCCCGGGCGACGGCGGCGCAAAATATTGACAACTTCGTGGTCTGCCTGGGTGACCCCCTCGATAGCGTCAGTGATCAGGAGGATCACATCAGCTTCTTCGAGCGCGATCTCTGCCTGTTCACGAATGTCCTGAATGAAATCAGCCGATCCGATCGAGAGTGGGGTTTGGCTGCGTTGTTTGCTGGGGTCAATGCCGCCGGTGTCAACGACAAAAAAGTCGTGCCCAGCCCAATCTCCTTCAGCCAAAAGGCGGTCGCGGGTTGTGCCGGGGATATCATCTACGATAGCGATCCTCTGCCCAACAAGGCGGTTAAATAAGGTGCTTTTGCCAACATTAGGTCTGCCGACCAGCACGATTACAGGTTTTTCCATATTATTTTCCTTAGCGTATTACGAGCTTACTTTGTGATCATCACTTCAATTGTAGCAGGTAGCACTGAATCGAGCCGCAGTTCAAGTCCCTGCAGATCAACAATTGGCGCGATCTGGTAAGTTCCAGGAGCGCGGTTTGCCAGATCAAGCAGGACCCTGATGCTTTCAGTCGTCAGGCTTTCAAGCAGGTAGAGCGGGCCGGAGATATAAACATCTACCTTTTCCGGAGTAATTTGTGCCTTCAAGCCATTGCCGAGGTTGATCACTTCGACAGGAATATCAAAGAGCTGAATGGAGCTTTGGATCGCTTCAATGCTTACTTCGACGGTCACCTCTTGTTCCCCGATGATAACGATGCCATCCTGAACCTGCAGGGGCACACGGATCGTAAAACTCTCTTTGGCGCCGTTCAGGTTGACGGGCGCGGTGTCGAGGAAGGAGGGCAAACTATGATTCAGATCGGGGTTGGAGGCGTAGATGGTCAGATTGGGTGGGTTGACGATCAATCCTGTCAGATGATAACCGGGGGCGATGGAGCCGGTTGTGATGATCTTTACAAAAACATTGCGATAACCGACCAATTGCTTGATCGGAATTTCAACATTGATCGATTTTGGATTGAGGCTTACTCCCGAGACAACATTGCCTCGTTTATCGATCGCGCGCAGCTCAATGTTGCGGGTAATTGTGGTGGTTGCGTTGCTGAGATCGATATTTGCCACAACGTTCATGACTTCGTCCAATTTCGATCGCGGTCCCAGCATTTGCACTTCGGTAGTGCTCAAAAATGGCTCACTGGCTTCATACCCAATGGGTAGGCTTCCGTTTCGCAGCAGAAGAATATCAACGGTCTCTGTCGCGACCTGTTCGAGCGTCAGGGTGACTTCAGGCGGGTTGACTTCCACCAATTGTATGGGACGAAAACCGATGTTGATCTCGGGTGTCAATTCGTAAGTGCCAGCATCGAGACCGTTGAGGTTCACGCGGGCACTAACGCGGTTCAAATTGCGCGCGAGCTGATCGTGCACAGAGCGGGGCGCGCGAACCGTGATCATTACCGTTTTGGCGCTTTGGTCTGTGATGACCAGGTCTGGGTTCAGACCAATTACAGAGAGCTGAATTGAGGTGCCGTAAGTGACGGTTTCGTTGGGGTCCTGAGATGTGACTGCTGAGACCCAGACGACAAATGCCAGGATCAGGGCGGTTAGAAAGATAGGGATAAGACCGAGGATCTTTTTCAGGAATTTCATTCTTCAGCCTCCTCGTTTGGTTCGTCCGCGTTTTCTTTTCCGTTGAAGAAAAATCGGAATTTTCCGGAGTCGCGCGTTTGATCGGTGATCATGATAGCGCGCATGCTGTTGAGAAGGCGCTCGCCATCGAGGTTGCGGATCAGTTTGCCGCGATGGGCGATGGAGATCGTACCGGTCTCTTCAGAAACAACCACTGCCAGGGCGTCGCTAACCTCACTGATCCCCAGAGAAGCCCGGTGGCGAAGACCCATCGTATGCGCGATGTTGGTATTGAGAATGCCGCTGCTGGAAAGGGGCATGACACAGCCGGCAGCCTTGACGCGATTTTCAGAAATGATCACTGCGCCGTCATGCAAGGGCGTGTTTGGGTAGAATATCTGCAAGAGCAATTGCGGGGTGACCTCGGCGTTGAGCATAACGCCGTTCTTATAGTATTTATCCAGAAATTCACGTCGCCGGATAATGATCAGCGCTCCGTGACGACGTTCCGAGAGTTGTACCGCCGCCTGGGACACCGCGCTCAGGACTTTTTCCATCTCCTGATCACTTCTGGAGCTTCGGCTGGCGAACCAAAAACGCAGCTTGCCTAAGCTCCCCATTCGTTCCAACCCACGCCTGATCTCAGGCGTGAAAATGACTGGTATGGAAAGGATCAGCGCTGGGGTGATGGTTTTTACCAACCAGCTGAATGCCGGCAGATTGACCAGCGATGTAAGCAGGGTGATTGAAATGACGACCAGGAAGACGCCCCGCAGAAGGGTTTGGGCTTCCGTGTCGCGCAGGAGGTATAGGAATAAGCTGAAAACGATGGTCACCAGCAAAACGTCAAGCAAGCTTGACCATGTGAAGCGCTCAAGAATGAAAATTAAATTATTCCAAAGATCCTGCATTTTTCATCACCTGACTGAACAACTAAGTATAACCCCTTCTGTCATGAATTAGTCTAAAAGAAAAAGATTTTGAGCGAAATTATTCGCTATCTTTCAATGGTTTTATCCAAACTTCACCAGGCATGAGCCCATATTCTTTCAAAAAGGTCTCAAAACTTTGTTTTGGATAGAAATTTACATAATCTTCTCCGGGCAGAAAATCTTCCTGCCAGGCTTCGCGCGTGCTCATGCTGATGGCTGGAACGATCAGGAGCTCATAAGCGCCAGCCAACCAGGATCGCAGCAGGCGCAGAGATTCGGGATTTTCCATCAGTTCGCTCTTGATCGGGAACTGGTTGGTCAATAGCGCCAGTGTTTGGCGCACTCCGATGCGATGACACTGAACGGCTTCTGTGCCTTTTTTTGCGATCGGGACCAATTTTGCTCCCAGAAGCTGGAAGAACTGATCAAAAGCCAGTTCTTTACTCATTTGCTGTTCAAAGACAGCTTTTAGCCAGGGATGATCCACTTCCGATAAGGTTTCGATGCTGAAATCGACTTGCGTGTAGCTGTAGCTTGTGGGCAGATTGAGCTGATTGAGCGCGTCGAGGGTTTGGCGATAGGTTTTTTCGTAGTTTCCGTCTGTCCAGATGACCTGATCTGAGCGGGCGATTTTTTCTTCCTGCGGAGATTGGGCTTTGATCTTACTCAAAGCGACTTCTTCACTGAGGGCGCGGTGCTCGATCAGGCGTTTTAGGCGTGTGTCTTCATCAGCGGCAACGGTCCAGATCTGGTCGCAGTGCCTGGCGATGTCGGATTCGATCAGTTTGATCGCTTCCACGACCAGGATCGGGCGGGAACAGCTTTGCATTTGCTCCGAAATTGCTTCGGTGACAAAGGGGTGGACGATTTCTTCCAGTTTGGCAAGCTGGTCGGGGTCGGAGAAAACAATGCGACCCAATTTGCTGCGATTGATCTGCCCATCGCGGGTTTTGAGGTCTTCGCCAAAGGTCTCCAGGATGGCATGCCAGGCAGGCGTGCCCGGGAGGTAGGCGTCCTGCGCGGTCAGGTCGGCATCGATCGTGTAAGCGCCCATGTTGGCAAGCAAGTTGCGCACCACGCTCTTCCCAGAGGCGATATTGCCCGTAATTCCGATCACGAAAGCATTCTTGTCCATATGGAAAAGTATACCCGCCAATGAAATTATCGGGATGAGATTGAGCAATTCCTGGACTATAATTTGAGAATGGAACAGCAATTCTTTGCTCAGGAATTTGTCAGAAATTTCCAGCCTGACCCAGCAAAAACCCTCCTTGTAGGAGTATCGGGAGGGGCGGACAGCCTTTGTTTGCTGCACCTGCTGAAATCTGGCGGTTGGCGCGTGATCCCGGCACACCTGGACCATCAATTAAGGGCTGTTTCTACTGATCAGGCAAAACAACTGGCGGAATTGCTGGCGAGCTGGGGTCTGGAATTGCTGAGCGGCAAGTGCGATGTGGGCGAATATGCGCGCTTGAACAAGCTCGGCATCGAAGAAGCCGCCCGGACCTGCCGCTATAATTTTCTCTTTGAATCAGCCCGGGAATACAAAGCCCAGGCAGTTCTGACGGCTCACCACCGTGACGATCAGGTTGAGACCGTCCTGATGCATTTTCTTCGCGGCAGCGGAGTGGACGGCTTGTCGGGCATGCGAAAAATTGAAAAACTTGGACAGTTTTCGGAAGGAATCCCCCTCTGGCGTCCTTTACTGGATGTTCCAAAGGCTGAGATCCTTGCCTACTGTCAGGAACACGGCATTTCGACCATTGACGATGAGAGCAATCAGAGCACGGTCTACTTCCGCAATCGCATCAGGCATGAAGTCGTGCCCTTTCTGGAAGAGTTCCAGCCTGGTTTTGTTGAGATCGTGGCTCGCAACGCCAAAGCAATTGCCAATGACAAAGAAGTGATCGAAGATGCCAGTGAACTTGCTTTTCGGGCAAGTTTGCTTGAACGATATGATGGTCAGGCACTGGTGTTTGACCGCGAAAAATGGCGGGCATTGTCACGGGGTTTGCAGGCTCGCGTCCTGATGCGTAGCGCGCAGGCGCTTTTGCCGGATGTGCGCGATTGGGGTTTTGAGATCATTGAACGAGTCCTGAATGGGATCGACAGCGAAACCGAAAGACAGGATCTCAAAGCCGGGCTTATCGTTGAAGTGCGCGAGAATCTCGTCGCTGTCTATAAAAAAGGATTCGTTTTGCCCAATAAGGATCATCCCCAATTGCCAGTGGACGCGGTCTTGAAACTTTATCTGGGAAAGTCAATCTGTCTGGATCACGGCTGGAAGATCAAGGCTGAATTGCTGAAGCGGGCAAAGTTTGAAAAGCTGGACGAACCGACGAAAACCAGTCCCTTACACGCCTGGCTGAACCCGATCGACCTGGAACTGCCCATGCTCGTCCGTGGGACGAATCCAGGCGAGCGTTGGTCGCCTTTGGGAATGATCCTGCAAAGGCAAAAACTAAGCGATTTCTTTATCAATCAAAAGATCCCCCTTTACCTGCGCAGGCAATGGCCCCTGGTGACTAGCGGCGGCTCTGTGATCTGGGCGGCGGGATTAAGAATCGCCCAGGCATGGCGTTTGCTGGGCGATGAACCGGAAATTTTGCATCTGGAACTGGTCAAACCAGAACCGTAAGTAGTTATTCAATCCATAAAGCTTGTTTCAGCACTGTCTGAATAGCAGGGATGTTCGGAAAGAGCACCGAAGCGCCGCCTGAGGTCATTCCGGGAACGGCGTCATTCTCTGTGATGCGGTAATTGCTGATATCAGGTCCGCCGAAATATTTGGAAATAGGGACAAAGTAGAGCAGGCTGTCGCTGATGCCCATATCGGTCTCGACATTCCGCCTTAAGGCTGCGAAAACATTGCCAAGATTTGGCAGCGAGGTCGGTCGCAGGGCTTTTTCGACCATAGCTTTGACCACTTCCTGTGCTTTTCGGGTGCGTTCGAAGTCGGAGCTGTTCTTGCGCGCGCGAATGTACCAAAGCGCTTCGTGCGCATTCATTGTCCAGGTTCCGGGTTCCCAAACACACCAGCGGATGTCATTGGAGAAGCACTCATCTTCTGTATACTTGGTGATCTCGACATCCACGCCGTCCAGCTCTTCGATGATCTCTTTAAAACCATCAAAATCGATCATGGCGTAGTGATCCGGGCGAAAGCCAAAGTTCCATGCCAGCGTATCGCTGAGAAGTTGGAAGCCCCCGAACGGATAAGCTGTGTTGAGACGCTGCTCGCCCACGCCTGGGATGTTGACCCAAAGGTCACGCGGGAAAGAGAAGAGACTGAACTGGCTGGTTTTGGTATTCATGACCAAAAGGAGCATCACGTCGGTGCGAAAACTGCCATAATCATCGATATCGGCGCCCAGCAAGAGCACGCTGGTAACGCCAGAAGGCACGTCCAGACGAACGGGATTGCCATCGAGATAGGGGTCAGGCTCGATGCTGATATCGGGCTCCCAGAGATTGGTGAGGAAGCCGTTGTGACCATTGCGGATATTGTTGATGCTGATGCCTGCCATGGCGATAAAGCCCAGGGCAAGTAGGAGAAGGATCAATCCAAACGGAAATTTACGCTTGTATTCGTTGCGGGTTGTATATTGCATTTTTACCTACCTTGTGGAGGTTTATTCTGGGTCAGTTTCCTCTGCGGGCAAGCTGTAGCCATTTTGCGAAGCCAGGCTGTGCAGCTTGCTCTTGACTTCACGCCATTGGATTTTGGAAATGCCCAGTTTCTGGCGGATCAGGTCGTGTTCAACACCCTTGACCAGATCGATCAGGGCACTGGTCCAGCGAAGCATGTCAAAGCCGATGTGCTTTTCCATGCGACCGGCATCGGTGACATCTTCCAGCAGATATTCCAAACGGCGTTGCGACCAGGGGAAAACCTGATCCTTGATCTGATAGTGCTGCGCGTACTGCGAATAAGCCTCGACCCATTCCGGGGAGACCTTGACTTTGCGCTCTTTGAAGCGATAGCGCTGATTGGGATAACGGACGTAGACATGAGCTTCGTCCGGATCTTCTATATCGAGGTGATTGGTTTTAAGGTTGAGAACCTCACTCTTTTTTAGGGCTGTCTCAAGCACCAGGGTGAGCAAAACATAGGGTCTCGGATCGGGATTGGCTGCGCTGCGGAGCGAATCGGCAGCTGTGATCGCGGTTTCCACCTCCTGCGCGGTGAGAACCGTTGGCAAGGGGCTGATAACCGTTTTCTGGACGATCTTTTCTGCCGGGTCAACGGAAAGGACGGCGTTTTGGGTCAGCCAGCGGAAAAAAGACTTCAATGAGGTAATGCGCCGTGAGAGCGTTTTGGGGCTGCAGGGAACCCCACGGTCTTTTTCGAGCCAGGTCAGGTAATCTTCGAGGTCCTTGGTCGAAATCTGCCCGATCTGTTTGTCGGTGGGCATGAATTCTTCCAAAAGCATTAGGTCGGAAGAAAAAGCTTTGAGCGTGTGATGGGAACGCCCCTGATCACGCAGGTAGAACTTCCAGGCATGAATAGCAGGCTGGAGGAGGGTGCTTTCGGTGATGTGTGCGCTGATGCCTTCGCTTTGTTCGCTCATAATAACTCCAAATAAAAACATTTCGTATAGTCGAATAGATAGATAATAAGTTTAGTCCTTAAAGTCAGCTTTGTCAAACGCGGAAAATTGGTTGTCAGCAGAAGTTTGGCAATTTTAGTTCCATACAAGGTCGTGATTGAATAAATTGTGCGAAATCGCATAATTTATTCAATCCGACGAGACATATCTTGATTATTATCAATAAGCTGGATCCTGATGTTGGACATAGGATCGAAGGAAATGTTATCAATCTCGATAGGACACCAACATTGGACGTCGGATTGAGATGGAACGCATCTCGTGTTCCATCTCAATACCCATACGGGCACTTTGTCACGACCTACCTATTTTGATATGGCATTTAAATGCAATAGCGGAAAGATTGCTGTAAACCGTTAATAGCTGCTTTATACTTAATTCCAGAATAATATTTTATCAGGCGTTGATCCGCACTTGTTTTTGTGCGATCACGCGAGATCGACCCTGGAAGTGTAATAAAATTTTTTGTTGACAAGGTTCTTGCCTGAGGAGAAAGCCATTGAGAAACAAGAAAACGAAAGCAAGAGAAGGTATTTCCATTCTATTTCAGATATTTACAGCTATCTTGATGATCTTTATAAGTAGTGAACCATGGTTTCGTTTGGCCGTGTTTTTATTACTCATGGCTCTGTTGGAAGGGCGGCGTTTTTTGCCCTTGTTAGTTAATTTCAATTTCAAAGACCTGCGCCACTTCCTGCCAATACTCATAGAATTTCTATCAATCCTGGTTATGACGTTCATATATTCGAAAATTAAAGATGAACAGGTCGTTATTAATCTGGGGGACTTAAAATATTTTATTGTTGACATCATCAATAAATTTTTCTCGATTGCTGTAGAAGAATTATGTACTACATTCTTGTGGTTTTATATAAGCTTTCAAGGCATTCTCTTTTTTAAAGACGCTCCAATATCCACAAAGCAGATCAAGATAACAACTGTGGTATTAGCGATGCTGTTTAGTTTGGGACATATCAGTAACTACCACGCAGTAATGAGAGCGGGAATTCCTGTCAACCAACCTATGTTTTTACTTGCGGGGATACTCTACAGTGTTTTCTGTGTCGGGCTATATTTAAAAACTCTTTTTGTCAAATCATTCAGCATGATCTTAGTAATAATCGCACATTTTATAATAGACTTACCAAGATTCTACTGCTTCCTTTACAAGATTGAAATAGTGGGGCCCACTTTGTTCTTGTTATATGCAGTGTTTTTTAATTCCAGTATTTATCTATTGTACACTTTGTGGGTTCTTCAAAAATCTGATGATCATCCCAAGGTAGAAGCTCTTATCAAAGATCTATCCGCACCTCACTCTGTTAATGAAACTTGACCTATATGTTTATCAACAAAACGTAACATTTATGGATAAACAGGGGTGAAAAAAGAGATAGTTTAGGGATTTTCATTTGCGAACAATTAGTAGTCGAGATTGAAATTGTCCCTTTTGGGGACAATTTCAATCCGACATCGACCTATAGTGATAATCCAATGTAATTGAAACTACTGCATCATCGGAAATGTAAGTGCTCTTTGGGCACCCTTGTTTCAATTTGACGTTTCCGCTTTTGCTAAAAAAATAATCATTCATAATTGTTGGACGTCGGATTGAATAAATGGGGCATAATACGCCCCATTTATTCAATACCCCTACGGGTACCTTGTCTCGACCTACTAAACACGCTCCACTCAATCCAAACTTGCGCCTTTGGCGGCGTGGCAAAGGTAGATATCCGGGTTGATGCCTGTGGCGGTGTGGTAGCTTTCTGCCAGGACGGAAACGAAGTCGGAAGCAAGCTCTTCTTCGACGATGTTGATCGTGCAGCCGCCGAAGCCTGCGCCGGTCAGGCGCGCGCCCAGACAGCCGGGGATATTTTGCGCGAGGCGAACCATGATATCCAGTTCGGGGATGGAAACTTCATACAGGTCTCTCAGGCTGATGTGCCCCTGATTGAGAAGTTTGCCAAAAGCTGGCAGGTCGCCGCTCTCAAGCAGCGTAATCGCCTCAAAGGTGCGCTCAATTTCTTCCACGACGTGGCGGGAGCGCTTTTCAATGCGTTCGGGGAGGGTTCCAGCAAGTTTACTAAAGGTATCAGGAGTAACATCACGCAAGGATTTGAGACCTGGCAGATGAGCTGAAAGCAGGCGTACCGCTTCTTCGCAGTCGGCGCGGCGTTTGTTATATTCGCCGGAGCTAAGGCGGCGTGATTTCATCGTGTCAGCCACGATGTAGGCATAATTGGACGGGATCGGGATGGTGCGCCAGTCGAGGTTTCGGCAGTCGAGCACCAGGATGGCGTTTTCTTCCCCGCAGGCACTGGCAAATTGATCCATGATGCCGGACTGGACGCCAACGTATTGGTTTTCCGCCTTCTGCCCCAGCAGAGCGCGTTCCATGGGACTCAACCCCCAGTTCGCCAGGGTCTGCCAGGAAAGGACGAAAACCATCTCAACCGAAGCTGAAGAGCTAAGCCCAGAACCACGGGGAATATTAGAGGAATAGACGCCATTGATCGCCGGACACTCCAGACCACGCTCTTCGGCTGCCCAACAGACGCCAGCCGGATAAAAAGCCCAGCTGGGAAGTGGCTTTCCGTCACTGGTGAGCTTCGTTTTCACCGATCGGCTGGTGAATTTGCAGCTTTGTCTCAGGTCTTTGGCGATCAGGTGGTTTTCTGCGCTACCGCTGGGCGAGAACGCCAGCCAGGTGGCGCGGTCAATGGCGATCGGGAGAACCAGCCCGTCGTTATAATCGACATGTTCGCCCAGAAGGTTGACCCTGCCAGGCGCTTTTACCACGTAGTCAGGGTCTTTGCCAAATTGCGCTTTAAAGCTTCGGATCACTGAATTACGAATATTCATGCCTAAGTCCTCTTTTCCTGATAATTAATTGGCAGCTCGCACAGAAAATTGCTGGATGACAGAGAAGTCCATCACCCGTTGGTCCCAACCATTTTTCGCGCGCATCAATCATAACCGCCCCTGAAACTTCCAATGACCATAGGTTCAAGCCAATCGAATTTATGTTAAGGATTATACAATTCTTCTCGAAAATGATTGTTAACAATATTAAAGGTGAGTTAATCGGGTATAATAGTGATTAATCATTGCATGGGAGTATTCTAAGAGAATTCTGCCATAATATGGGAGTGTAGTTTCTGATGACGACACTCTTCACTGCCAAGGAGACCAAATGTCTTTGGTTAATAACCGTGGGTGTGGGTGTTTGTTCCCGTCTCCTGGCAATTGAATTAGAGCGCCCAAACAGCGAAGCTGAAAAGTCGTTCTGTTGTGGGTAATCTAAATGAATTGACTTGATAAGTCAGAGGAGGCAAGAAACTAAAAAATATAATCGCACTGTCGGACCATCAAAAAACAAAACACTTAATATTTAAAGGAGAGATATGAGAAAAAAGTTATTTGTTTTAATTAGTATTTTGATGATTGGTGTGCTGGTTTTTACCGCATGCCAAACCACAACCGCACCTGAGGGTGGTGAAGACGCCGCTGGCGATCTGCCCTTGATCGGTGTCACGATCTATAAATATGATGACAACTTCATGTCCTTTGTTCGCCGCAACATCGAAAAAGCCGCGGAAGGCAAAGCCCAGCTGATCATGAACGATTCTCAGAACGATCAGGCAAAGCAAAATGATCAGGTTGATACCATGATCTCCAAGGGCGTCGGTGCCCTGGCAATCAACCTCGTTGATCCTCAGGCTGCTTCTGCCATCATTGCCAAAGCCAAGGCTGCTGATCTGCCCGTGATCTTCTTCAACAAAGAACCAAGCCAAGCGGATCTGAACTCCTATGACAAAGCCTGGTATGTTGGCACCACCTCCGCTGAATCCGGCATTATGGAAGGTCAGGTCATCATCGATGGCTGGAACGCACATCCCGAATGGGACAAAAATGGTGATGGAATCATCCAATATGTCCTCCTGAAGGGCGAACCCGGACATCCTGATGCTGAAGCCCGCACCACCTTCGTTATCCAAACTGTCAACGAAGCAGGTATTCAGACCGAAGAACTCGAACTCCAGACCGGCATGTGGGATTCCGCCAAAGCCAAAGACCTGATGGATAACTGGTATGCCAAGCACGGCGACGCGATCGAACTCGTGATCGCTAACAACGATGCCATGGCTCTGGGCGCAATCGCCTCGCTGAAAGCCAATGGCTTCTTCGGCGCGGATGGCAAGTTTATGCCCGTTGTCGGTGTGGACGCGATCCCCGATGCCATTGCCGCCATCAAGAATGGCGAGCTGGTTGGCTCCGTCCTCAACGATGCCGCCAATCAGGGTCTGGCGACCTTCGAACTGGCACTCAACGCTGCCCTGGGTAATGATCCTCTGGCTGGAACACAATGGACCCTTGACGAAAGCAAGTCAGTCCGTGTTCCTTACGTCGGCATCACCCTGGAAAACATCAAAATTGCTGAAGACAGCTACGCTGAATAAAAGCATAAATAAAAAGGATGCACTTCATCAGAAGTGCATCCTCTTCTGAAAGTAGTAAGAGGCGGTCTATGGATCAAACTACTCCCGCAGAAAAGTTAGACCAGGAAATAGTGACAGGCGCTATTGAAAGCGCTGATCGATCAAATGAATATATCCTTGAAATGAAGGGTATTTCAAAGGCTTTTCCAGGTGTTCAGGCTTTAGACGCAGTTGACTTTAAATTACGCCCCGGTTCTATTCACGCGCTTTTGGGTGAGAACGGAGCCGGAAAATCGACCTTGATGAAGGTGCTTTTTGGTATTTACCGCAAAGATTCAGGCGAAATTCTGATCAACGGCGAACCAGTCGAGTTCACCTCTTCCAAACAAGCCTTGGATCACGGAGTTTCGATGGTGCACCAGGAGCTGAACCAGGTGCGTTCGACCCGAATAGTCGATAACCTTTGGCTGGGGCGCTTCCCAACTAAGAACGGGTTTATTGATGAACAAAAAATGAAGGTGGATACTCAGGAAGTTTTTGACTCGCTTGATATTAACCTCGATCCTCACACGCGCATCAGCGACCTCTCCGTTTCGTCCGCACAGATGGTTGAGATCGCCAAGGCAGTCTCCTATAACGCGCGTATTATCGTTATGGACGAGCCAACCTCATCATTGACTGAAAATGAAGTCAATCATCTCTTTAGGATCCTAAGGAGATTGCGCGAGAACGGCACCGCGATCGTTTACATCTCACATAAAATGGATGAGATCAAGCAAATTGCCGATGAAGTCACCATCTTCCGGGATGGAAAATATGTTGGGACTTTTGACGCGGCGACGATCAGTATTGACGAGATTATTCATCAGATGGTTGGTCGCAACCTCGAAAACTGGTTTCCACCCAAAACAAATCATCCTGGAGAAGTCATCCTTGAGGTGAAAGATTTTAGTTCTACCAATTCAAGATCTTTTCAAGGTGTTTCCTTTGATTTGCGCGAAGGTGAAATATTGGGGATTTCCGGTTTGGTCGGATCACAAAGAACCGAATTAGTCGAGTCGATCTTTGGGTATCGGACCATTCAAAACGGAACTCTGTTAAAAAATGGAAATTCTGTCGTCAACCGTAATCCCGCGGTCGCGATTCAAAATGGTTTCTCACTTGTCACTGAGGAGCGCCGCGCCAACGGCATTTTTGGCGTCGCGGATGTTACCTTTAACAGCACGATTGCCCATCTAAAAGCCTATTTAGGCAAGTTTTCCATGCTGGATGACAAGGGGATGCGCGAGGACACGCAGCGCTCTGTTGATCAGTTATCGATCAAAACCCCGTCCCAGAAAACGCGTCTCAGCTCGCTTTCCGGCGGCAACCAGCAGAAAGTGATCCTGGGGCGATGGCTTTTGACAAGCCCTGATATCCTGCTGCTTGATGAGCCTACGCGCGGTATTGACGTTGGCGCGAAGTATGAGATCTATCAGCTGATGATCGAACTCGCCAACCAGGGCAAAGCAATTATTATGGTCTCGTCAGAAATGCCCGAGTTATTGGGTGTGACAGACAGAATTCTGGTCATGAGCAATGGGCGAATGGCTGGAATTGTTGATACAAAAGAAACAACGCAGGAGGAGATCATGACTCTTGCGGCAAAATATTTATAGCTCGAGGCAAACGAATGGAAGCTACTGTAACCCCTAAAGATACGTCGAAAAAGCCCTTTAATTGGGTTGAATTCTTATTGAACAACGCGATTGCGATTATTTTGATCATGCTTCTAGTGGTCATCGTTATTATCGAGCCCCGATTCCTCTCTATCGTGAACTTCCGCAATATCCTGGCGCAGGCTTCAACACGCCTGATCTTTGCCCTCGGTGTGGGTGGCATCATTATCGCCAAAGGCACCGACCTGTCGTTGGGTCGTCAGGTTGGTATTGCCGCGGTCATTTCGGCTTCGTTGCTGCAGGCTGTGGACTATGCCTACCGAATGTATCCTGACCTGCCCAAATTGCCAATTCTCGTCCCTGTTTTGGCGGTTGTTACCATCACGGCAATACTGTCCGGTATTAATGGCTTTGTGGTCGCGAAACTCAAAGTTGACCCCTTCGTGGCTACGTTGGGTATGCAGGTGATCGCCTTTGGTCTGACCTCAATTTACTTTGACCGCCCTCCTTATGGCGCGCAGCCGATCGGAGGTTTGGACAGGGATTTCATGAACTGGGCTCAGGGTGCCTTCAAGATCGGGAATTTCCATCTACCCTATCTGATCATCTACGCGACAGTCGTAGCTGTAATTGTGTGGGTTCTTTGGAATAAGACCCGTTTCGGCAAAAACATGTATGCCGTGGGTGGAAATATTGATGCTGCCACGGTTTCTGGTGTCAATGTTTTCAAGGCTCTCATGTCCACCTACATTTTTGCTGGTATTCTGTATGGTCTGGGCGGCGCGCTTGAGGCGGCCCGTGTCGGATCGGCTACCAACAGGACCGGTGAAGGCTATGAGTTGGACGCGATCGCGGCTTGTATTGTCGGTGGGCTTTCCTTTAATGGTGGTATTGGCACTGTGCCAGGTATCATCTTCGGAACACTGATCTTCATGGTCATTAGTTATGGTTTGAACTTTATTGGTATCAGTCCCTATCTGCAGTATATCGTCAAGGGTCTTATTATCATCATTGCTGTAGCGATTGACTCAAGAAAGTACAACAAGCGCTAATTCTGCCATGAATCACTTCAGAAATATCTTTGAATAAGGGATAGGTAATGAAATATAGAAACCCCCGGTGAATTTCCGGGGGTTCTTTTTTGTCGGAGGGTTTAGCTTATGCCAGCGCGGCTTCTACCACGGCGGCGAAAGCTTTTGGATCGTGGACTGCAAGAGATGCTAAGATCTTGCGGTTGATGATGATCTGGTTTTTGCGCATGCCAGCGATAAAACGGCTGTAGGTTGTGCCGTTCAAACGGGCAGCAGCGTTGATTCGGGCGATCCAAAGACGGCGCAAATCGCGTTTGCGGTTGCGGCGGTCGTTATAGGCATACCACTGGGCATGCAGGAAAGCCTCGTTTGCACGCTTAAAAAGCTTGCTGTAAGTTCCGCGATAACCGCGGTTGCGGGCGATCAGCCGTTGATGACGTCGTCGGCGGATTGGTCCACTCTTTACTCTTGTCATGATAATAACTCCTTTGCGGTCCCCTGGGCGTCAGACTCTTCGTCTCGTTGCAAACACCCAACAGCCACACTAAACCGATGTTGACAGGACAGTCCTTAGTCCCTTTTGCTCATATAAGGTGCCAGGCGCTTAATGTGCTTGACCAAACCGTTGGTGTTGACCTCAATCGTTTCCGCGAGCAAATATTTTGTTCGCTGTGAAGTATTGCGGCGCAAGTGGCCCTTGCCGATCTTGGTTCGAACAACCTTGCCGGAGCCGGTCATGCGGAAGCGTTTGGACGTAGCCTTATGAGTCTTTAATTTGTATTTTCCACTTCTTTTTTTTCGTGCCACGATCAAACTCCTCTATAGTAATTCGACGACTGAGAGCAAAACACAGCCGTCTCTTGACGCAAACAATAATACTACCAGAGAATTGTCAAAAGTCAATAATTTTTTGCCTGGAGTAATTAATTTGAGCATTTCTCGCCAGATATGTCAGATTTGCAGACCTGACAATGTGCCCCTTCTTTGCTTGTGCCCTTAGTATTATTGAAATCTCCTTTTTTGTCAATTTTCCCGTCGACATGCAAATTTTCTTCAGTAACTCAAGGTCGATAATCCAGACGGGTGAGCTGTTTTAAGGTATGATAAACAAAAAAGGGGCCGAATATGTGTGACACAATTGGATTGCTTAGATCACCGAGATCAATTTTTGCCAAGAACAGCGACCGTTCTCCCAATGAGCCGCAGGTCAATGAGTTTTACCCTGCCGTGGATCACAGTCCCAACCAGGTGTTGAAAACAACATACATTACCATTCCGCAGGTTAACCATACCCACGCGCTGCTGCTCTCACGACCGACCTGGATCTGGGGTGGTGAGATGGGCGTGAATGAATTCGGCGTATGCATCGGCAACGAAGCCGTTTTCACCAAAGGCAGGTACGCTAAAACAGGTCTGATCGGTATGGATCTGGTGCGGCTTGGGCTGGAGCGCGCCGACAGCGCCAGACAAGCACGCGATGTGATCATTCGCCTGCTGGAAGAACATGGTCAGGGCGGAAACTGCGGTTTTGATCATGAGTTCTTCTATGACAACTCTTTTCTGATCATGGACCGCGAGGAGCTTTTTATTCTTGAAACCGCCGGACGGGATTGGGTCTACAAGCAGATGCAGCGGGCGAGTATCTCCAACCGCCTGACCATCGGGTCGGACGGGGATGCTTACAGCACGGGGAAAGCCATCGATTTCCGTAAAACCCATCTCGAACCGCTCTATTCGCACTTTTCGGGTTCAGCCGACAGACTGGCGCAAACCAGAGCTTGCCTAGCGGATGCCAAAAACGCCGAGGATCTGATGCGCGCGCTGCGACAGCACCGTGTAGACGTGCAGAATCCGCTGGCGCAGGGCAGCGTTGCCAGCCCCTGCATGCACGCTGGCGGAATGGTCGGCGACCACAGCACCGCCAGTATGATCGTGGAACTGGGGGAGCAAATTCGCGTCTGGCTCACGGGCAGTTCCACTCCCTGTATTTCCCTGTTCAAGCCCTGGGTGTTTGGCGCTGAGCTCACCGCGCCCGTTTTTGCTGGTGAGGATCCGGATGCTGAGCGTTACTGGCTCGCTCGTGAAGCTTTTCACCGCCAGGCGATCGGGCGCGCCCTGCCCAAAGAATTCTATGCCGAACGTGACCAGCTGGAAGCAGACTGGATAGCTGAGGCGGAACATTCCAGTGAAGAAAGCCTTGCCGGTTTGACCCGCCGTGCTGCTATTGAAGAAAGCGCCTTCTATGGGCGCTGGAGCAGTAGATTGGCTTTCCTGCCCATAAGCGGGACACGCAGATTTCACCGATACTGGCAGCGTAAGAACGTCGCTTTGGGTCTGACATAGAAGGGTATGCAAACGAACAAGATAAAGATAGACCTTTATTCTGAGGCGCTTGCCCACAACGCAAAACTTGATTTCCACCTGTAAATAAATACAAAAAAGGCTGTCCGAACAAGGCAGCCTCTTAAAAAATAAGTGGAAATATTAATTCTTTTTTGGAGCCAGCATCATGAACATACTGCGCCCTTCCATATTGGGGGCTTGTTCAATTTCGGCAACGTCCTGCAGTTCCTCCGCGATCTCGCGCAGGTCTTCAAGTGCCAGTTCGGGGTATGTGATCTCACGACCTCTGAAGCGGATGGTAACGCGTACTTTCATGCCGCTTTCCAGCCAACGGCGGGCATCGCGAACTTTGAAACTCTGATGATGGTCGCTGGTCTTCGGGCGTAAGCGAATTTCCTTGATCTCGATCTTGGTCTGGGATTTGCGGGCTTCGCGCTCTTTCTTTTCCTTATCGTAAAGAAATTTACTGTAATTGATGACTTTACATACAGGAGGGTTTGCGTTTGGAGCTATTTCAACCAAATCGAGACCGACATCGTTGGCGTGGCGTTGCGCTTGCTCGATGCTGACAATCCCGACATTTTCTCCATTTTCGTCCACAAGGCGAACTTTCTCGCTGCGGATGCGTTCATTAATACGATATTCTTGTTTACTGCTAATCTTCTTTTTCTCCTTTAAAACTACTTGATTTGATTTTAATACTACGGCGTTGTTTAATCTTACCATAGGCTAAAATATTCCGTCAATAATCAAGCTGGAATTTTCTTATTACAAGGATAAATTATTGTTGAAACAAGTGATATTGTGAAAAATGCTGCAACTTTTCTTGTTGCGGGTAAAATTAGCTTTGGAGGATTAATAAACAATGGACCTAAACAAAAATCTTGAAAAATATGCTGATCTGATCGTTAATATCGGGCTTGGTTTGCACGCTGGTGACAAACTTGCCATTCGCATGAGCGAGTACTCTTTGCCGCTGGCTCGTCTGGTCGCGAAAAAGGCTTATGAAAAGGGCGTGAGTGAGATCGACCTTGATTTTTCGGACGATTCGATCGCGCTTGACCGCTATCTCTACGCTCCGGACGAAGCCTTTGAAAGTTTCCCTGAATATCGTGTCAATTTCCAGGAGAACCGTTTTAAGGACAATTTCAACGTGCTCAATCTGGCGGCGCCCAATCCGGATCTGCTCAAACCAGCTGATCCTGCCCGAATTGCTCAGTGGCAAAAAGTTGCCAGCATCGCGAGCAAGCCTCTGATGGCTTACACGATGCAAAACCGCGTCAAGTGGTGTATCGTCGCTGTGGCTTGCCCCGCCTGGGCTAAGGCTGCCTTCCCGGAACTGCCTGAAGAAGAAGCCATGCAAAAACTTTGGAAGAATATCTTCCTGGCGACCCGAATTGATCAGGACGACCCGATCCAGGCCTGGGAAGAGCACGACCGTGAACTAAAGAAGCACGAAAAGTTTCTTAACGAAGCCCGCTTTGATCGCATCCACTATAAGGGACCAGGCACCGATCTGATGGTCGGAATGGTCAAAAACCATGTCTGGAAGGGCGGTTCCGGTTTTAGCCAGAAGGGCGACCGCTTCTTCCCCAATATTCCGACCGAGGAGGTCTTTAGCATGCCAGATGCCGATCGGGTTGATGGCACCTTGCGTGCGACAATGCCGCTCTCGGTGCGCGGGCAGATCGTGGATGATTTCCACTTCGTTTTCAAGGACGGCAAGGTTGTTGAGCACGATGCCGGTGTTGGCAAGCAGATCCTGGATGACCTGCTGGAGATGGATGAAGGCGCGCGGCGGCTCGGTGAGATCGCGCTGGTGGCGGACAATTCGCCCATCAGCAATACCGGGATCTTGTTCAAGAACACCCTGTTTGACGAGAACGCCTCCTGTCACTTTGCTTTGGGGCAGGCTTATACTGAATCTCTGGTCGGCGCGACCGAAAGAAGCGAAGAGGAAAACCGCAAGCTGGGCATGAACAATTCGCTGATCCATGTTGACTTTATGGTCGGCAGCAAAGATGTTACCGTGACCGGTATTAAGGAAGACGGCACGGAAATCGTTTTACTGAAAGACGGCGACTGGCAGATTTAAGTCAATCTGAATAATGAAGTAGAAGAGGCTGCCTGGCATGGGCAGCTTCTTTGTTTTTGAGCCAATGTCTCAAGTTAACACGAGGTCTTCTGACCACGTTTAGACATTTGCATGGACAAGAGCTCAAGTGCGGATATTGCTCTCTCATGCCGGATTTCAACAACAAAATCCGGCCTACAAGTCTACATTTAGCCTTCCGCATGGTCGGGAGACCACGCCGGAACAAAGTGGTGATGTAATTCGCCCTTAGAGTGCGCGGACTCCTATCCACGCGCGAACTAGCGATGTCTAACCTTGAGCTTATACAGCCATTGCGGGCATAGTGTGCCTGAACCTACATATATTACGATGATTTGCCCAGGGCAAACGTATCTAAATATAGATCAGTTTTATTCGAATCAAGTGTAAATACGAACATTATATTATCTCAATCTTTTTAGCCAAGTTTAGAAATAATAGCTCTAAAAAGCAAAACTTTACTTAGCGAACAGTCATCGCGAGCCCCGTAAGGGGCGCCTGTGCCTGTCAAGGTATGGCAATCTGCAGTTTATCATTTTTCCATTCCATACTTGGGCAACAAAAGCTTTAAGGCAGATCGCCACGTCGCCCTAAAGGGCTCCTCGCGATGACAACTTGGTAACACCACCACATATATCATATTTAACATAGTGAAATCAGCATGAGACGTGCCTAAAAATCTTCAAGGTAGTTTTATTTAGGCAATTTAGATGCGTTTGCCATGATGATTTGTCTTCCCTTCTTGACGCATTAATATGTTTTATTTTATAATTATCTCACGCTCTCGAGTAGGGATACTCCGGTTTATTAGCATGGCATAATTTACCCCCTTGCTTCGGGGATGGATCAAAGATCTGAAAGGAGTTTGTTCCATTAGACAAGTGGTTTTTCCTTATCTTTTTATATAAAGGCATTTCATATCAACACTATGATAATGCTTTATAATATTAGTCAATAAAATTCAATATAGAAAGGGGCTTAAATTGTAGAAAAAATTATAAATCTCAAGTTTCATACTCATAACACACTTTATAAGGAGATTAACAAATGAAAAAAGTAATACCAATCTTAATGAGCCTGATACTTCTTACCGGTATGCTGATTTCACCTGCAACCGCCCAAACCATTGGTGAAGAGATCACCTTCAAGGGCGTGCAAGGGACGATCGCTGCCAGTGAGACCGGGCTCTACATCGTCCGTCTGACAGAGCCGTCACTCGCGGCTTATCAAGGCGGAATTGCCGGATTACAAGCAACCAGCCCAGAGGTCACGGGCGCGCGTAAACTGGATGTCAACACCGCTGCCAGCCAGGCTTACCTTGCCTTCCTGGAAGCCAAACAAGCTGACCTGATCAACCGCATCGAAAGCAGGTTGGGTCGCTCGGTGGAAGTTCAATTCCATTACCTGGCAGCCCTGAACGGCATGGCAGTAGAATTAAGCCAGGCTGAAGCCGAATTGGTTGCCACCCTCCCAGGCGTTCTGACTGTTCGTCCGGATGTGGTGCGGGAGATGGACACTGATGTAGGTCCAGAACACATTGGCGCTGCCACCATTTGGACAGGCGAGACCATTTCCGGTCTTAATACCGAAGGTGAAGGCATTGTCATTGGTATGATTGATTCTGGTATCAATCATGCTCACCCTTCTTTTGCTGCCACGGATGAAGCCGGTTATACCCACACCAATCCCTATGGCGCTGGCGTATATAAAGGCTTTTGCGCGACAAACCCCGGCTACTGCAACGACAAATTGATCGCTGCTTACAATTTCTACACTTCCGGTGGGTCACCAGAAGATACCGATGGGCACGGCTCGCATACTTCCAGCACCGCTGGTGGAAACCGCCATACAGCAAGCTATGGTGGCGTTAATGTTGAAATCCAGGGTGTGGCACCACACGCCAATATTGTGACTTATAAAGTCTGCGACCCCGGCTGCCCGGGCTCTGCCAGCATCGCCGCCGTTAATTCAGCTATTATGAATGATCAGGTGGATGTGTTGAATTATTCTATTTCAGGATCAGATAATCCCTGGAATGATGATGTTGACCTGGCTTTCCTGGATGCCACAGCCGCTGGTATTTTTGTCTCAGCCTCAGCTGGTAATTCCGGACCTGGCGCCAGCACGGTTGCCAAGACTGGTCCATGGAACGCTTCGGTTGGCGCCAGTACGCATGGACGTGTTGTTGCTAATGTATTGCATGTCACTGGTCCAACAACACCCCCTGAGCTTCAGAATATTCCTTCTATTCCTGGGGATGGTGTTGTATTGACTATTGATGTGAATACTCCCTTGAAATATGACGCAAACAATAATGATGGTTGTACGGCATTCGCGACAGGATTCTTTGAAGGCTCTTTTGCCTTGATCCAGCGCGGCGGATGTTCTTTCGCGGAAAAGGTCGCCAATGCTTACAATGCTGGTGCTGATGGTGTGGTTGTTTATAATAACCAACCTGGTCCACCCATCATCATGGGCACGAACACGCCACCCTTTGCCGCTCCTTGTGTCATGATCGATCTGGATTATGGCACCCTGCTGAGACAATATGTGCTAGACAATCCTTCAGCCACCATCTTTATCGGGAAGGATCCTTCTTTCATCACTGAGCCATCTTACGCTGATATCATGGCAGATTTCTCCTCCCGCGGACCCAGCAGGTTTGAATTGCTCAAACCGGACTATGTTGCCCCGGGTGTGAGCATTCTTGCTGCTGTGGCTGCTAAGGGCGGAAATGCAGTAACATATGACCTCCTTCAGGGTACTTCCATGTCTTCACCGCATGGCGCGGGCGCGGCTGCTTTGATGGTGGCTTTGAACCCGACCTGGAGCGTGGCGGAAATCAAGTCTGCCCTGGCTGCTTCTGCTGATCCGGATGTGCTCCTGGATAATGACCTGGCTGCTGAGGCAGATCCCTTCGATGAAGGTTCTGGTCTTTTGAATTTAACCCTGGCTTCACGTGTTGGTCTGGTGCTTGACGAAACAATTGAAAATTACGAAGCTGCTAATCCAGCCATTGGCGGTGACCCCAAGACCCTCAACCAGCCCAGCATGGTCAATTATGACTGTAGGGGCACCTGTACCTGGACCCGCACTGTCACCAGCGTTGCCTCGGTTGATACTACTTACACGGCTGCTTATGATGTGCCGGCTGGCATGACCCTGACCGTTAGCCCTGAGACCTTTACCATCGCTCCAGGCGCAGATCAGGTATTGACCATTACCGCGGATGTCAGCGCGATGCCCAATGAAGAGGTGGTTTTTGCCAGTGTTCGGCTGGAAACGAATGATAGTCTCGTTCCACCCAACCCAAAAACACAAAATGTCCTGTTAAATGAAAGTTTTGAAACGGCTGTACCACCAACCGGTTGGAATGAGTATTCACTTTTGGAAACTGGCTGGCAGCACGGCACCGATGGTGGTCATACTGGTAATGGGTATGCCTGGCATGACGATGACGTTGAGTATGATAATGCCTGGTTGGTTTCACCAGCTATAACTCTCCCAAGTGGTGCGTCTACGCTTTCCTTCTGGGAGAGGAATTATTTTACTGGAAACTATTATGAACTGCATGAAGTGCTGGTTTCCACCGGAAGCTGTGTTCCCGCGGATGGAGCTTTTGTTCAGGTAGGAGAATACAGCGCTGCACAATACGGTTGGGCAGAACGCACTGTCGATCTTAGTTCGTACGCTGGGTCAAATATCTGTGTCGCTTTCCATTATGAAGGTGATTGGAATGATGAATGGTATATTGATGATGTGATGATCACTGCGCAAGCTGAAGGCGCGGTTGAATTCACTGACCTGAAGCTGCCTGTAGTGGTCATCCCAACTGCCGAGTTCCCCATCCTGACGCTTGACCCGACCGAGGTCGATGTTTTACAGGCGCCAGATACTCAGATGACTGAAACGCTGTCGATCGGAAACGAAGGTGGAGCGGACCTGGAATGGAACCTCCTGGAAGCGCCTGCCAGAGCCTATCACCTGGATCTTGGCGGCGGCAATAATTCAAGTTCAGGTCCAGTGGGTCCTGTCACCGATGTCAGCCCGCTAATTGAGGCTGCGGGTGAACATGCCAGTGTTGAAACTGTTTTACCAGAAAATACGATCAACGCTGACCTGGTGTTATCACTGGATGACGGGTCAGCTGAAAATAATATTGGTATTGGTGGAGGTCGGGAATTCATCTTCCTGAACCGCTTTACACCAGATCCGACTGTGTTCCCGCTAACCTTGAATAAGATCCAGGTGTATTTCGAAGGTGGAACAACCAATGTCCAGCCTGGTGATGAGATCACCCTGGTGGTGTATGAAAACACCAGCGGCAGTACCAACCCAGCTGTTGGATCAAACCTGCTCTATCAACAGGCTGCCACAGTAACCGCTGTTGATGCCTGGAATGAATACACACTGACCACGCCGGTGGTTCTGAATGGACCTGGCGATGTATTGATCGGTGTGATAGCTCTTGAAACTCCCGGCAGTAGTTATTACCCGGCTGCGATCGATCAAACAGCTTCCCAGCAGCGCTCATGGGTTGGTTGGTGGGAAGAAACGCCTCCTCCAACTCCTCCCACCTTGCCCCCAACAAAGGTGTGGGCATTGATTGACTCACTTGGTGCTACATTTGCCGGTAATTGGATGGTTCGCGGTCTCGCGACTTATGCCGGTCCCTGCGATAATCCTGCGGATGTCCAGTGGTTGTCTCTGGATACGACCTCTGGCACTGTGATCCCGGGTGATTTCGATGAGGTCACCGTGACGACTGATTCCACCGGCATGCCCATTGGTGTATACAGCGCTAATCTGTGTCTCTACAGCAATGATCCTTTGGCTGCGCTAACCGTGGTGCCTGTGACGATGAAAGTATTGGGTGATCCCTGCATTACGGTAGAACCGACCAGTCTGGAACAGACACTAGCGGTTAATGACAGCGCCACTCAAACGTTGACTTTGAGCAACAGCTGCGATACTGATGCCGACTTCGAGATCGTGGAAGCGCAAGCGTCTGGAAGACTTGCGGCTGAGCTGCTCTTTGAAGGCTTTGAAGGCGGCGTGATGCCACCTGCTGGTGGATGGGAAACCTTCCATCGTGGAACAACCACCAGGGAATGGGACCTTGTGGACAAGCCCACTTATCCTCTATATGTTTACGAAGGCGAATACGCAGCCTGGGTCAATTATGACTCCTACGCTAACTCAGATGAGTGGCTGTTAACACCGGTGATCGACGCGACCACACTGGTGGATCTTGAGCTGAGCTTTATGGCGCTCTCAGATACAATGTATCCAGATGCTACTATGAAATTGTGGGCGACGGATGCCGCGGGTGTTCCGCTCACAACTGAACCGCTGTGGGATATGGTGCGCGATGAGGTCTGGGATGACGATTTCTACTATCGTGAGGTAATTGTTGACCTGAGTGCTTTCGAAGGAATGAGCGAAATTCGATTGGCATGGCAGTATGTTGGTCTTGACGGTGATAGCTTTGGTCTTGACAACATTAGACTGACTGGCGCCTACGACATCCCCTGGCTGTCTGAGTCTCCACTGACTGGCAGCGTACCCGCCAACAGCACGCTCGATGTGACCGTCACTTTTGACTCCACTGGCATGGCGGCTGGCGATTATTATGGCTTGTTGAAGGTGATCAACCTGCCATACAACGATATCGATGTGCCGGTGACCCTGCATGTGATCGACAAATGGGATCAATTCTTACCGCTGATCTTCAAATAAATTGAAGCAGCGAAGGACCTGCCAACAGGTTTAGAATGAATAAAAGAGGCTGTCCCAAAGGGGCAGCCTCTTTTTATAAAGCAAGAGTACAGGGATTGGATAAACCTGAGCTAATGTTGTCGGATTGAAGATGTGCGGATTTGTCCGCACATCTTCAATACCCTTACGGGCACTTCGTCTCGACCTACTAACTTTCTGTGGAAGTTCAAATAGATATGAGAGATCAAGGCTTTTCGAAAAAACACATTGTGGTCATCCTGTAGGGATCAAACCCAAAAAGGAGGAACTCCAATATGGCAGATTTATCTACAAAACAATTTTCTCATTTTGCAAAGGTCAATGGAATTATCCTCGAAAAACGAATCATTAGTAATGTATAATTTCAGGTAAATGAAGATACTTTAGGAAGAAAAATGGCACTTATTAATTGTTTCTTTTCTTATTCTCACGAGGATAATAAGGCAAATAATAATCGTATAAGGTATTTATACGAAGACATAAAGAATGAGTATAAAGCACTTACTGGGGAACAACCCGAATCTGGATTTATCGATATAAATGAGATGAGATTAGGGGATAAATGGAAAGAAGTAATTACAGATAACCTTAATAATCTGCCTATTTTTCTTCCGGTAATATCCCCATGGTACTTCAATAGCGAAAATTGTAGAGATGAGTTTAAAATATTTTATGAAAAAACCCTAATAGATGAATTCTGTTTAATAATTCCAATTTTCTATATCCACGTTGAGAGTTTTATCGATGCGGATCCTAGGGCAGAATTACTTAGAATTGTAAATGAAACTCAGTATTTAGATTTTACAGCGACAAGGTTTAAACCACGAGATTCTGAAGAATATAAAATGAAAGTGAATGAAATTGTTAAGAGAATCATTGAGGGAAACAAAGAGCTTGAAAGAAGATCAGTTGTACAGGAGCATGTAGAAGAAGAAAGAGATAACTCCGATTACTTTGAAAATGATGATGCGCCAGGCTATCTAGACGAATTGGCTGATTTTGATGCTGTATTCGACTTAATAATAGCTATTCAATATAAAATTGGAGATCAGATAAAGAAAGTAGCGGAAGTGATGGATGAAGGGACTTCCGAATTGAATACGTACAACTTGCAGAAGAAACCTATGAGTGCTAAGCTATTATTAATCAAGAAAAATGCCCGAAGTTTAGCTGAACCTGTCGATGGCTTATATAATTTTTGCAATGAATATTCTGAAAAAATGGTGGTACTTGATCGAAAGGTAATTGCATTCTTGTCTGTATTTTCTGCTACTCAAGACACACAATCAACGGAATCAATTCAAGGATTAGAAAATTCACTTGAAAAACTTGTGTCAAATGCCAAAATAATGTCAGATGGTTTACCAGAGCTGTTAAGGACATTTGAGTGGATATCGAAGATGTCTAAAGATTTTCGACCTATTCTCAGAAAAATGAATGTTGCATTTACAACATTGAAAGAAGCAAATCTTGCATTCACCCGGTGGTTGAATTTATTTAAAGGATTTAGGGCTGAGTGAAAATTGAAAACATTTTTTGCATATAACTTGACATCCACCTTCAAAAACTTATAATTGCCCTATCGACTGTGAACGGGATAAGTAGGTCAGTTTGCCCCACAGGGAGGGTCTGCCGTGACTGAGAGCGGATCCGGATCAGCACTGGTCGAAATTCACCCGGGAGTCGCATGCGCGAACGCGAGGTCAGTAGCGCGTGCCGGTTGCCCCCGTTACTGGGCGTCCTGAGTGGCTCAAATGAGCAAGAAGGGTGGTACCGCGGAAACTCCGTCCCTTTATGGGGCGGTTTTTTTGTGTCTGCCCACAAAAAAAGAGGTGAAAATGTCTGAAATTGAATTGAATTTGCAAACCGAGCAGGAAAAAGGGCTGCAAAACCTGGCGGCAATCAGCTCCTTGCCTGAGCTTGAAGCCTGGAAACAAACTTTTCTGGGTAAAAGCTCTTTGGTGATGACCACTTTCGGCAAAATGGGTAGCTTTAGCAAAGAAGAGCGCCCGTTGGTCGGAAAGGCTGTCAACGCAGTCAAAGTGGCTTTTGAGGCTGCTTTTGCGGAGAAGGAAGAAGTGCTCAAGCGCGATGCCTTGCTGCAATCCATGGAATCCGAAAAGTTGGATGTCAGCCTGCCTGGCAGGGCGGTGCGCCGGGGTCGTCTGCACCCGATCAACCTTACATTGCGTGAGATCTACCGCATTTTCGGTGATATGGGCTTTCAGGTCTACAGCTCACCTGAGGTTGAGACCGATGACATGAACTTCACCTATCTGAATATCCCGCCTTATCACCCCTCGCGGGATATGTGGGACACTTTTTACACCGAAGACGAAAACGTCCTGCTGCGAACGCACACCTCGCCGGGGCAGATCCGCTCGATGCGCGAATACTTCCCCAACCCTGTGCGGGTGATCCTGCCAGGCGCCTGTATGCGCTACGAGCAGCAGGATCAAAGCCACGAGATCGAATTCATGCAGTTTGAGCTTTTGGTCGTTGACAAGGGCATCACTTTCGCTGACCTGAAAGGCACGATGGAAGACTTCACCAAGCGCATGTTCGGACCTGGCGCTGACACGCGTTTCCGTCCGTCGCACTTCCCATTCACCGAACCCAGTGCTGAGCTGGATATGGCTTGCGTGTTTTGTGGCGGCTCTGGCTGCGGCGTTTGCCACGGCACGGGTTGGATCGAGATCGGCGGCTGCGGGATGGTTCACCCGCGAGTTTTACAATATGGAGGCTATGATCCCGAGGTTTACAGCGGTTTCGCCGCTGGTGTTGGAATCGACCGCACAACGCTGCTGCGCTATCACATTGACGACATCCGCTATTTGCGAAATAATGATATTCGCTTCCTGGAACAGTTCTAAAGGGAGAGGCAAAAATGAAAGCACCTTTAAGTTGGTTAAAAGATTACGTTGATCTGGACGGAAAAACTCTGGAAGAGATCGGGCAAGCCCTGACCATGATCGGTCTGGAAGTGGAAGAAATCCTGCTGGTCGGGCTCGAAAAACCCGCGGGAGAACGTCTGCAAAATAAATACTCAGGTTTGCCCTGGGACAAGGAAAAGTTTGTTGTGGCGGAAGTGCTGGAAGTTAATCAGCATCCCAATGCTGACCGCCTGACGCTCTGCGAGCTCAACGACGGCAAGGAGATAAAAACTGTTCTGACGGGCGCCCCAAATCTCTATCCTTTCATTGGCAAAGGCAAATTGGAACCTACCATTAAAGTTGCCTACGCCAAAGAGGGCGCGCAGCTCTATGACGGGCATAAGCCTGGCAACGTTTTGACCAAGATCAAGAAAGCCACCATTCGCGGTGTTGAGTCTTCTTCCATGATCGCGTCAGAGAAGGAACTGGGCATCTCCGAGGAGCACGAGGGCGTGATCTTCCTTGATGACGACGCGCCAGTTGGCATGCCGCTGGCGGATTATATGGGCGATGCTGTTTTCGAGGTGGCGATCTTGCCGAATATGGCAAGGGACGCTTCGATCCTTGGGATCGCGCGTGAACTGGCGGCTGCTTTTGATCGGGAACTGAAAGAGCCCCAGGGCGCACCCTTAAAAGAAGGCGGAGCAATAGAGGATTTTGTGGATCTGGAAATACGCGAACCTGAACTGAATCCGCGTTTTATGCTTGGCATGGTGAAAAACGTCAGCGCAAAACCCAGCCCTTATTGGGTGCGGCGGCGTCTGGCGCTGGCTGGTATGCGCCCGATCGACGCGCTGGTGGACGCCACCAATTACACGATGCTCGAAACCGGGCAACCCTTGCATGCTTTTGACTATGATGTTTTACGAAAACGCGCCAACGGCAAACCGACGATCATCACGCGTCGTGCAGAAGAGAGCGAGAAACTGACCACACTGGATGAGCATCAACTGACCTTGACCCGTGAAACCGAGTTGGTGACTGACACGGCTGGTCCGCTCAGCCTGGCTGGTGTGATGGGCGGGCAAGAATCGGGCATCAGCGCGGAATCGACCCAGGTCCTGCTCGAATCTGCGACCTGGAACTTCATTAATATTCGCAAAACCAGCTCGCGCTATCGCATTAACAGCGAGGCGTCCTATCGCTTTAGCCGCGACGTGCACCCCGCGCTGACGGAGCAAGCCCTCAGCCTGTGTCTGCGCAGAATGCAGGAATGGGCAGGCGGTGAGGTGGTTGAGGGCGTCATTGACCAATATCCGCTCAAGCGGGAAGACCCGGTCAATACCTTGACTGAAACAGACATTGAGCGCAGTTTGGGTGTGCGCGTAGATATAAAAGAAGCCAAGGCGATTCTTGAGCGTCTCGGTTTTAGCTGTAAACTCGAAGGCGAGATCCTGACTGCGAAAACGCCTGCCAATCGAACCGATATTGAAACGGGTCTCGTCGGAAAAGCCAACCTGATCGAAGAGGTCAGCCGCATTTATGGCTTTGAGCGCATCCCAACCCGTCGTCTGACGGGGGAATTGCCACCGCAACTGGGCGTTAAGCAAGTTGAATTTGAGGAGCAGGTGCGCGACATCATGGTTTCGCTGGGCATGCAGGACACGCTTGCCTATCGCCAGACCTCGATCGAACGCGAGGCAAAGCTTTTGCCTGACTGCAAGGCGGATGAGACGCTTCGTTATGTCAAACTCGCCAATCCGATCTCACCGGAACGAACAGTAATGCGCCGCAGCGCGCTGGCGACCATGCTTGAGCTACTTGAACGCAACGGTCGTCTGGCGGAGAGCCTGGAGCTCTTTGAGATCGGGCCCGTCTTTTTGCCTGTTGAGGGGCAATTGCTGCCGGATGAGCCAAAACGGCTCGCCATCGGCATGTGGGGCGCGAAAGACCTTGCTGCCTGGAGCGAAAACCAAAGCCGAACGGTGGATTTTTATGATCTGAAAGGTGTTTTGGAGGGTTTGATACAGGGTTTGCACCTGCAAAACGTCGAATATCGTCCGCTTAGCGATCATCCGACCTTCCATCCTGGCAAAGCCGCTGCTGTTTATGTGGGAGAAACGCTTTTGGGACTTATGGGTGAGATCCACCCTCTGATCCGACAAAACTATGACTTCCCTGAAGGCGCGATCCTGGCGGCGGAGATCTATTTGGATCAACTAATGCCGCTGGTCGAAAAAGGCTTTCAGGTGCGCTCTATTTCCACCTTCCCGACCATGGTGGAGGATATCGCCCTGATCGTGGATGAAAACGTTCCCGCCAGCCAGGTGGAAGCCCTGATCCGCAAAGCGGGCGGAAAGCTTTTGGTTGGCGTGCGTCTGTTCGATCTTTTCCGCAGTGAAAAACTTGGACAAGGGAAGAAGAGCCTGGCTTATCAGCTGACCTATCAGGCATTTGACCGCACCCTGAGCGTTGCTGACGCTGCCGCGATTCGCAAGAAGATCGTAAAATTGCTCGGTTTTGAGATCGGCGCGGTCCTGCGCGACTCATAAGAAGGAAATGAAGATGAAAATTGTATATACATTTACTCGTGATGGTCTGGGTCAGGCGCCCGAAGGTCTGCAGCAAGCTCTGGCAGTCAAGTTTTTGAGCCTTTTGCCGCAGGAAGAACAACTACCAGCCGCGATTCTCTTCTATACTGAAGGCGTGAAGCTGGTGGTTGAAGGTTCGCCCGTGATCAACTGGCTGGAAATGCTGCAAAGCAAGGGCGTTGAGCTGATCGTTTGCACAAACTTGTTTGGAATACTTTGGACTGAAAGACCAGCTGCGGATTGGCAGGATGGCTGGCATGCCTGATATTCTGGCAGCCATGCAGACTGCTGACAAGGTCGTCGCGCTTTAGATTTCGACAAAAAGTACTCATGGAATCTCTCCATGAGTACTTTCTAACTTATTTCCAGTAAAAGTTTATAGATTCCAGAACTGATAGAACTGGAAGAACACGATCGATACGATCGTTACAATTAGTAAGAAGGTTGGGAAGCCAATCAGCTTGCGGGTATTCTTTGTATTTGCTGGTCTCATTCGGATGAGCTGGATCAGGTGCAGGACGGAGAGAACCAGTAAAACAATGTAAATTGCGATGATCACATAGAAGAAGTTTTTCGGCATAAATGAGAGCCCAGCCCAAACAAGCAGGAGTGTGTTCAACAAGGTCAGCAAGACGAGCAGCAAAGCACCGGTCTTCCACTTTTTGATCTTTAGATCCTCAGTGTGCTGTGCCACTACGTCAGCTGCTGTGGTTTGAACCGGTTTTTTCTTGAAGATTCCGATTATCAAGACGATCAAGGAGTAGAGACCGCCGACCACCAGCATGAGCGCGAGGAAGAGCGTCAGCCCTATTTCCAAATAATTTGGGCGAACAAAATCCATGACACCAAGGTAAAGCACCTCTTTACCATCAACTTCGCCTACTTCCCATAAGGAATTGATGTCTTCCTCTTCCATAGCGATCAGATTGAGGTTCTTCATGATAGAGAAAGGACCGACGGCGATGGTTCTTAAGGAAGTAAAGAAACCTTTTGCAATCGAACGATTTTCCAGATTGTATTTGGATGGATCGAGGGTGCCAAAGACGATCTCCGGCATCTCAATAGCAAATGTGTGCTCACCATATTGATTTGCCATGACCACCATGCCAATCCCGGATCTGGGTTCGATCAGAAGATTGGAGGTTTGACCCGCGGTATTGCCGCCGTGCCCGTAAACCGGAAGAGCGTACATTGAATTCCACATGCCGTGAGCGTTGCGAGGGATCCCGCTTTTGGGGTGGGTGCTGGTCGCCTCAAAAAAGGTATTGATGGTGCTCTCCTGACTGAAGAGTTTGTGCCAGCTTTCTCCCTGCGGATCGATCGCCTGGGCGAAAAGTCGGAAATCGCTCAGCGTGCCCGTTGCCATGCCGGAGGGATAGAGCGGGATGTAAAAATTGCAAGGATCGATGGCTTTCAATTTATCGGAATAACATTTTGTGTCTGGGCGCTTGGACTGTACCCAGGGGTTATCCGACAGGTCGGGCCAAAGGGCGGTCTGTTCCATGCCCAATTTCTCGAAAATGTTTTCTTTGGCGTAGTCCACGAAAGACTTTCCGGAAATCTGCTCGACAACAAAAGCCGCCAGGGAAGTGCCCCAGTTCGAGTAAGCGGTAAACTTACCAACTTCATAGATCTGTCTTGGCTCAGTGTTGCGCAGGACGCTTTCAAGATCCTTGACCTCGGAAATTCGCTCTGTGAACAGGTTCAACACGACTTCCTGGAAGCCAGGCTGATGATTCATCAGATCGATCATGGTGATTGTTTGTGAATCCTTGAGTCTGGTCAGGAAGTTTTCCGGCAGGTATTGGGTGATATCCGCGTTCAGGTCAAGCAAGCCTTTTTCAGCCAGTTGCATGGCGCTGACCCAAACCATTAATTTGGTGGCGGAACCCCATTCAAAAACAGTTTCTTCATCGACTTTGATCTGATTGGCGATGTCAGAAAAACCGTAATGCTTTTCAAAAAGGACCTGATCGGCATCAAAAACGGAAACTGACATGCCAGCGAGAGAGTCCTGATGTTCCGCGACAAAGGTGTCGATCTGTTTTTCAAGATCAGAAACCGGGAGACCGGATGGGAGGGTAGTGATATCCTGAGCAAAAACACGAAGATTTGCCGGGAGGAATACTGTCAGGGTTAACAGTACGGTCATTACAGTATAAAGGAATTTATTCTTTTTCATACTACAATGATAGCTAATTTATTTTGAAAGAGTTAAAAAGAAAGTTAACAAAAAAGGAACAGAGGGTTAGAGATCAACGAATAATATTTAAAAAGAAAAGCCGCCTGCTTAGGGCGGCTTTGACTTCGTTTTGTAGTGTTTTTTGATCCGAAAGTAAACTTACTAGAACAAGCCCTCGTGTGGGTTTTTCTCGTCCAACTTTGCCAGAGCGTAGGAAGCTGCCGCGGCAAGCAGGAAAAGCAGGGCGCAGACGGCGATCATGCCCCAGCCGGAGACGCCGGAGGGGATGATGGCAGCGGTCGAGCCGATCACCACGCCAATGATGAGGTGGTACATGAAGGCGTAGTGCTTATTGAACAGCCAATTGACAAATTTGGCAAAGATAAGGATCACCAGGATCACGCCTAACATCAGGGGCAAAATGACGCCAAACTGAAGGTTTTTGATCCCGTTTGCCATGGGTTGATAAAGCCCGAGGTAGATCAGGAAGTTGGAGGGGCTGAGACCGGGCACGACCAGACCAAGTCCGGTCAGGGCGCCGCTCAGCAGCCAGGCGAAGAAACCGGGCTGCATCTCGACGCTGCGGATCGTCTCCATCCAGCGCATCAGGAAAAAGGTGCCGACCGCGATCAGAGCGAGGAGAGCCCAGTGCCAGCTTTTGCGACCCTCTTTGCCGGCGGTTTTAATCAGGGAGGGGATCGTGCCGGCGATGAAGCCGATGAAGAGCCAGGTGAATTGGGCGGCGAAGTTTTCGAAGGCGAAGTCGATCACTGCTGAGAAGGCGATCACGCCGATCACGCCGCCGATCCCGACCGGCAGGAAGAAGAGCAAATGCTGGAGGAATTTGTTGCGGATGTCCGCCAGCCAGCGCACCAGGGGTTCGTAGATCCCAAAAACGACCAGTAGCACGCCGCCGGAAAGACCAGGCGTGATCGCGCCGATGCCTGCCAGCAAGCCCTTGAGCAGACGCACGATCCAGCCAACGACTGGATTGCCGGAGCTGTGGATCGGTGATTTCTCCTCCTGTTCAGGCAGGAGGGTTTCATTATTTACGGAATTATTGTTTTCTGTCATTTTTTTCTACTCTCTAATTTTCTTCCATCATTCTACAACAAAGGTGGAAATTCTGCTCAGAGGCTTTGAGATCGGGTTTCGGGCTGACGTCATGAGGCGGATACTTAATTCCCAGAGGGCATAAACCAGATCCCTCCCCCATTTTAAAAAATCTTTTACAACAACAATGCCTAACCAGCATTGGTATTAGAATCTATACATGACAAACTCATTTAAATTCCAAAAAACTTTTCCGGTAAACACCTATGATTGTGACTTCGAAGGTCGATGGAAGCCGACCGCTTTTTTTCAGGTAATGAGCGAAAGCGCGGCTAATCACGCCGATCTTTTGGGCGTTGGTTATAAGGCAATGCTTGAAGCCGGCTACTTTTGGGTCCTGAGTCGCTTTAAGGTGCGCTTTTTGAAGTATCCCCATATGGGAGACTTGGTACATCTCAAAACCTGGCCAAAAACTATTCAACAAAAGCTTTTTTATGTTCGCGATTTTGAACTTTTTGATCAGACTGATGAGCCGGTTGCCCTGGGAAGCTCCGCCTGGTTAGTGCTTGACGCGAATGCCAGAAGATTGGTGCCTCCTGCTTCTTTGCCAGGGCTGACCTTGCCCGCGAACCCGGAAACATTTGCCCTGGATGAGCCTCTTGAAAAGCTCAAAATTGACGATGGTGGCGAGGTCAAGGTTGGACAAAAGGCGAGTTATTCGGCAATCGACCTGGTTGGTCACGTGAACAACACCCGCTACATCGACCTGATCTGTGATAGTGTGGATTTCACCCACTATCAGACACGGGAATTTGACTCTTTGCAGATCAATTTTGATAAAGAGGTCCGGCACGGCGAGGAGGTTGAGGTCAGGGAAACGCTTTTGCAGGAAGACCCGATGAAATTGGGCTTTGTTGGCAATAATCTTTCCCAGCAAACCCGTGCTTTCGAAGCTGTCGTTCAGCTGCGGCCAAAAACAGGATAGGCAAAATAAATACAGTCGCAGGATTTAAAGCATTCTTTTTAAATCCTGTGAATAAAAGAGCTTCTAATTTTTATCTGCGTCTACAAAAGAAATTGTTTGGATGAGCCCTTTTGTCCTGTCTGTCGAAAGGCTGGCGTGTTAGTCACAAATTGCCACGATCTGTCGGCGTTATTTTCTCCGTTTATGCTGATCGATCAGCAAGGATTCCAAATTATCCAACCAGTTCAGCAATGACCGCTCCCGATTCATTTTGTAGTTATGGACAATGTATTCATCCAGCTCCTGAGCTTTGACCTCCGGTATTTCTGACTCCAGGTTATGCAACCAGGATTGGCAGACAACGCGCTGGTTATGGATCAGTTCAAGCGTTTTTGACAAACCGTATCGCCGGGCAATGATCAACTTTACCAAAAACAGCTGTTGGATATCGCGCGCCTTAAGTACAGGGGCAGTGATCCAGGCAGTAAGGGATCTTCTCCCGAGGGGACTAAGCTGAAAGACAACACGCGCAGGACCTGAACCTTCTTTTGGGGTGCTATGTTCCTCGATATAGCCGTCCTTGTGCAGGCGTTCGAGCTTCGCATAGAAAAAGGCTTGTTTCAGATTCCAGATCTTTGAGACGCCTGGCAACTTCGAGAGCTTTTGGTGCAGTTCATAACCGTGCATTGGCTCCTCATCCAGCAAAGCCAGGATCACGTGTTCCCTCGAAATTGGTGCTGCCTTTCTAGCCATCCTTCCTCACCTTTTTAGGAAAATCATTCACTTTCTGGCGTAAGGATTGTTTTATCTTCCTTGTTGGGTACGACACAAAGAAACTCGAAGGGAACATCGCCGATGTTTTCATAGCTGTGAGGTACTTCAGCGGGAATAAAGACTACATCGCCTGAATTCACTTCATGGACTTCCTTATCAATGACGAGTCGGGCACGCCCGTTGAGGACGTATTGTTCGTGCTCGACCAGGTTGATGTGCATGGGCATCGAACCGCCAGGTTGAACGGTGAATTTGCGCATCGCGAAATTTGGTCCTTCCTTATCGGAAATAAGAACTGTTTTCGTCGCGCCTTCACCGATGGATACCGGTGTGCTGGGGATGTTTTTACTGTTTTTTACTGACATATGCTTCTCCTGTTTCTGAACTTTTGTATTGCTCAATAATATCGCAGAAATGCGAAAAGGCATAATCGCGGGTAGCAATTCTTAGTATGGAATTGATAGATGGATCGTGGTCGGGAAACCACGGGGGAACCCAACTCTTTTACAAGGCTAAAATGAAAATTGCTGATAGCGGAAGACAGAGCAAGCCTTCATGAGTCATTGTGGAAATCCAAGTATTTACAATGAAAAATTCTCATTATCTATAAAGTATAATCTTCTTAAGATTTATCAGATTTCCACGGGAGGAAGAAATGAGAAAAATTTTCAGCACTATTTTGATAATGGTTCTATTAATATTTTTGTTTCCATCTTCTGGTGTCTATTCACAGGATGAGATCATTTGGCATTCCTCCAACACTGGATTGTCAAGTAAGTATGTATGGAATGTTGTAATTGACCCGCTAACGCCATCCACTCTTTATGTCAGTACAAGTGGAGGTCTTGGTAGAGTGTCTAAGAGTGTCAATGGAGGAGCCTCCTGGAGTCCATGCGACACAGGAATAATTGGTACTCCTGTAAATGCGCTCGCGATTGATCCTCAAACACCAACTACGTTGTACGCAGCGTCATATGATGAAGGATTATTTAAGAGCGTGAATGGAGGCGCAACCTGGCGATCTTCCAACATTGGACTGACGGAACTTGATGTAGAAACGATTGTAATCGACCCGAAGACGCCATCGAAAGTTTATGCGGGGACTCTGGATGGTCTGTTTAAGAGCGAGAATGGGGGTGCTACCTGGAGCAAGATCAGTAACGGAATAACAAACAGCTATATACAGGCCATCGCAATTGATCCGCTAACGTCATCAACACTTTACGTGGGGACAAGAGCAGGTGTATTTAAGAGCCTTGATAGCGGCGAATCGTGGAGAGAAATTAGCAACGGATTGACAAGTCGCTACGTAGAATCATTCGCGATTGACCCACAATCACCGTCAACACTATATGCAGGGACCCTGGTTGGATTATATAAAAGTGTTGATGGAGGTGAGTCCTGGAATATTCTGAATAATGGGTTGCCGCTTCTAAATATTTTCACAATTGCGATCGACCCACAAACGACGTTGACGCTGTATGTTGGAGGAGGAAACCAAAAAGTTTACAAAAGTGAGAACGGGGGGGAATCCTGGAGCGCATCCACTGCAGGATCTAATATTACTTATATATCGTCGCTGGTTATTGATCCTCAAACTAACTCTAAGATTTATGCGGGAACGATGGGAGAAGGATTCCTTATCGGGCAACCTGTTGCTAATTCCCTTAAACTGTTTCTTCCTCTGATCCAGCGACCATAAGAGATCAGAGCTTTATAAGAATTAGTGCAAATAACCCCACCAGGCAAAAAGCTCTTCTGCCTGGTGGGGTTTTATAAGGCTTGAGTCTAAGTCTTTACTGATCCTGCGCAAAGATTAGATAGAATTTGAAAGAGCTGATTGGTAGCAACAATTCTCCATGGTCAGAATAGATTGCTCCTATAAGAACAAAGTATAATTATTAATATAGTTTGAATTTGTTCAGAACATCTGAACGTTTAGCAACCCGAACTTGTTTCAAGGAGGTTCCCGTGAAAATTAAATTCAATATTTTATCCTTATTAATTGCTATCTCATTATTGTTGGGTCTGGGGGTCATACCATGGAGCGCTCAGGCTCAGGCACCATGGATCATCAAAGTTAATACTACCGAAGATCTGAGGGACTTTGCTCATAATGGCGTTTGCAGCGCAGGTCATCAAACAGATGGTCCCTGTTCATTGCGCGCCGCGATCTACGAAGCGGCTCGTCATCATGAAAATGTCGAAATTCAACTTCCGCCTGGGGTTTATAAGCTTTCGTTGACGGAACCAAGCTACGAAGGAGAGCCGGAAGACCACTATGGCGATCTGGATATACCAGAACGTCCCAATCCTGACAATCACTTCACCATTAAAGGCACCGGTGATTGGGATAACCCGTCCATTATCGATGCCAATTTTATTGATCGCGTGATGCAGATTGGGAAAAATCAAAATGTACACCTGACCAACCTGGTTTTGAAGAATGGATTGACAAAAAAGGTTGGCCCGTCCCAGGAGGGTTTGGCAGGTGGAGGATTGCATATTGATGAAGCAAAGGTGGAATTGACCCATGTGCGCCTGACCAATAATGAAGCCAGAGGTGAAGACGGTTTTGTTTCCGATGGTGGCGCGATCTACGCTTATTATTCAGATATCACTATGGCTTACTGTGAGTTGGATCATAACAGATCAGATGTCAGATCTGTGCTTCATGCGAGTCATTCCAATAACCCCATACAGATCTACTCGTCAAGTATCCATCACAACACGATCAACGAGGGTTATTCGGCGCATATTGATGCGGGTAATGGGCCGGTGATGACCAACAGCACCATGTCTGATAATCAGGGCGGCGAATACTACATTCATGGTGGAAAGCTTTCCTTGATCCAAAATTCAACACTAATTTCCGAAGGTAACGTTGGTATCATTTGGAATAGAGAAAATTTGCAATTGTGGTTCAATATTCTGCAGATTATCCCAGTATCAGGTGTGGAGTCGGGACTTATCTGTACAATGCAAGAGGGTCATGAACCATCGTTGGGTGGGAATATTTTCTCGGATTATTCCTGCAAGCCTGAAATTGATGACAGGGTTTTTGCTTATTCCATCATGAAGCTGGGTCCGCTGGGTAATTACGGTGGTCCGACACCAACGGTCTCCCTGATGCCTGGCTCCCCAGCTATTGACTATTCTTTGGGCAGTTGCACCCTTGCTGACGGTTATCCCTTGTACGTCGACCAACGTATGCTAGATCGCGACGACGGAAGGTGTGACACCGGATCGTTTGAGTTGCAGTCAAATGAAGCGCCAGGGGTTCTGTTCCTGCCGCTTACTCTTAGGAATTAGCGCTCAATATCGGGTATCGGTAAAAACACCTTTACGTTTTTGTTGATTTACTGAATGTAGAATGTAAGCCGGATTTCGAAAGAATCCGGCTTGAGTGTGTCGAACCGATAATATGGGATTGGATTTGGCGTTTAGAACGTTAGCGACCCTTCCAGTATTGATCCCTAGCGGGACCTATTTAAAAAGTCATTGGTTAATGTAAAGAGCCGGATCGAAATACACGATCCGGCCTACATGCTTTACCATCCGATTTTAAAAAATGTCTGTTAACAATAAATGATGGGATTTAGGAATAATTCCTTTTCAAATATGCGAATCTTTGTGAAATAACTGTCAACAAGCAGCAAAAACAGGCAACTCATTTTTAGATATCGGGTACAATACAGAGGAAGGGTTTCCATAAAATGGAGCCTAAGTTTAACATGGGAAAAAATGGAAATATAGTCCATAAAAATCTAACAGGAGATAATAAATGAAACGTCAAATGGTTATGACTGATGCCAACGAAGCGACAGCACACGTGGCATACAGGTACAACGAAGTGATCGCGATCTATCCGATCACCCCTTCATCCGGTATGGGCGAATACGCAGATCAATGGGCTGCTGAGGGCATCCCGAACATCTGGGGAACGGTCCCGACCGTGGTCGAAATGCAATCAGAAGGCGGAGCCGCGGGCGCAGTCCATGGCGCACTGCAGGCTGGTTCGCTTTCGACTACTTTTACTGCTTCTCAGGGTCTTTTGCTGATGATCCCCAACATGTACAAGATCGCGGGTGAGCTTAGCCCAGCAGTCTTCCATGTTTCCGCGCGCTCTCTGGCAGCACAGGCACTGTCAATTTTTGGCGATCATTCTGACGTTATGGCAGTTCGCCAAACCGGCTGGGCTTTGCTTGCCAGCAACAACGCTCAGGAAGCTCAGGACACCGCTGCTATCGCGACCGCCGCGACTTTGCGCTCGAGAGTTCCTTTTGTGCACTTCTTCGATGGTTTCCGCACCTCTCATGAGATCAACAAGATCGAACGCCTGACCGATGACGATCTGCGCGCTATGATCGATCCTGAAATGGTCGAACAGCACCGCAAACGCGCGCTGACACCTGATAATCCCTTTATTCGTGGTACCGCTCAAAACCCTGACACCTACTTCCAGGGTCGCGAAACGGTCAACCCCTATTACACCGACGCACTTCGCATCGTCCAGGAAGAAATGGACCGCTTTGCCGAACTGACCGGTCGCCAGTATCATCTGGTGGATTACCATGGCGCGAAAGACGCTGACCGTGTGGTCGTGATCATGGGCTCCGGCGCCGAAACTGCCTCTGAAGTTGCCAAGTATCTCAACAATCAGGGCGAAAAGGTCGGTGTTGTGGTCGTGCGCTTGTATCGCCCCTTCCCGGTTGATGCCTTCCTGGCAGCTTTGCCGAAGACAGTCAAGAAAATTGCCGTGCTCGACCGCACCAAGGAACCCGGTTCCATTGGCGAACCTCTCTTCCAGGATGTGGTCAATGCTCTCAATGCCGGCATGAACAAGGGAACACTCGAATGCGGTTCCATGCCCCTGGTCACCGGCGGACGCTACGGACTTTCCTCCAAAGATTTCAGCCCGGCAATGGTCAAGGGTGTCTTTGACAATCTGGCAAGTGATAATCCCAAAGAACACTTCACTGTCGGCATTATTGATGACGTGACCAATCTGAGCCTTGATTACGATCCCGATTTCGAAGTTTTGGGTGATAAAGTTATTCAGGCGATGTTCTTCGGTCTCGGTTCCGATGGCACCGTTGGCGCCAACCAGAACTCGATCAAGATCATTGGTGAAGAGACTCCCAACTACGCTCAGGGCTACTTTGAGTACGACTCCAAGAAGTCCGGCGGTGTGACCGTCTCTCACCTGCGTTTTGGCCCCGAACCGATCCGCGCGCCTTATTTCATTTCCGATAACGAAGCCAACTTCCTTGCCTGTCACCAGGTCAGCTTTGTTGATCGCTTCGATCTGCTCAAATATTCTCGCCCCGGCTCGGTCTTCCTGCTCAACACCATTTCGAGCACCGAAGAAGTCTGGGATACGCTGCCGGTCGAAATGCAGAAGGACATGATCGAAAAGAAGATCAAATTCTACATCATCGACGCTTATAAAGTTGCCCAGGCAACTGGCATGGGTAACCGCATCAATACGATCATGCAGACCTGTTTCTTCGCAATCAGCGGTGTTCTGCCTCGTGATGAAGCTATCAAAGCTATTAAAGATTCGATCGAGGCATCCTATGGCAGCAAGGGCGAAAGCATTGTCAAGAAGAACTTTGAGGCAGTCGATCAGGCTGTTGCCAATCTGCACCAGGTTGATTACCCACAAACTGTTACCAGCAAGCATACTCGCCGCTTGCCAGTCCCAGAAAAAGCTCCTGTCTTCGTGAAAGAAGTTTTGGGCGAAATGATCGCTCGTAATGGGAATGATCTGCCTGTGAGCAAACTGCCGGTTGACGGCACCTATCCAGCTGGCACAACCAAATGGGAAAAACGCAATATCGCGCTTGAGATCCCTGTCTGGGACCCCAATCTCTGTATTCAGTGCGGACGCTGTTCGCTGGTTTGTCCCCACGCGGCAATTCGCATCAAGGTCTATCCGACCGAATTGCTGGAAAATGCCCCTGAAACCTTCAAGAGCAAGCCTTCCAACTATCGCGAATGGAAAGATGGCTATTCCATGACCGTTCAGGTTGCCCCTGAAGATTGTGTTGGCTGTGGACTTTGTGTTGAAAACTGCCCCGGCAAAGACAGACAAAATCCGGAACGCCACGCGATCAATATGGGCGCTCAGCCTCCTATCCACGACGCTGAAGTCAAGAACTGGGACTTCTTCTTGGATCTACCATTGATTGCTCGCGAAGAGATCAATCCTTCCAACATCAAGAACTCGCAGCTGCTTGAGCCTTTGTTCGAGTTCTCCGGTGCCTGTGGTGGCTGCGGTGAGACTCCTTACGTCAAACTGGCTTCCCAATTGTTCGGTGATCGTATGATCGTTGCTAACGCCACTGGTTGTTCTTCCATTTACGGCGGCAACCAACCCACTACCCCCTGGGCTGTGAACAAGAAGGGTCAGGGTCCTGCCTGGTCGAACTCCCTGTTTGAAGATAACGCCGAATTTGGTCTGGGTATGCGCCTATCCGTTGATAAATCATCCGCGATTGCTCGCGAACTGCTTGAAAAACATGCTGCCACGGTCGGTCAGGAACTTGCTGAGGCTTTGCTGAACGCAGATCAGAGCGACGAAGCTGGCATCAACGAACAACGCAAGCGCGTCAAACAACTCAAGGATGTTCTTGAAGGCAAGACTGATGAGGAATTGAAACAATTGCTGAGTGTTGCTGACTACCTGGTCAAGAAGAGCGTCTGGATCATGGGCGGTGACGGCTGGGCTTATGACATCGGATACGGTGGTTTGGACCACGTTCTGGCTTCCGGTCACAACGTGAACGTTCTGGTGATGGACACCGAGGTTTACTCCAACACAGGTGGTCAGAGCTCTAAGGCTACCCCGATCGGCGCTGTCGCGAAATTTGCCGCTAACGGTAAGGAACGCCCCAAGAAAGATCTGGGCATGATCGCGATGACCTATGGCAATATCTATGTTGCCCGCGTCGCTATGGGCGCCAGTGAAGCTCAGGTTCTGAAAGCCTTCAACGAAGCCGATTCCTACGACGGACCGTCACTGATCATTGCCTACTCGCACTGTATCAACCACGGTATCGACATGAAGAAGGGTCTTGTCCAGCAGAAACTGGCAGTCAACTCCGGCGCATGGGTGCTGTATCGTTATGATCCGCGCCTGTTGGTAGAAGGGAAGAATCCGCTGCAGTTGGATTCGAGAGAACCTTCCATCAAGGTTTCGGAATATGCCTACAATGAAAACCGCTACCGCATGCTGTTGAATCAGGACGAGGAACGCGCCGAGCAACTGATGCGCGCTGCTGAGGTTGACGCCGCACGCAGATGGTCACTGTATTCACAGATGGCGGAGATCGACTATTCCAGCTACAAAGAGGAATAATTCCCTCTTTGGCAAATACTAAGTAGTAGTTAAGACTTTTCAGGAGGTCCGTAAGGACCTCCTGATTGATTAATGGGGGGGATAGCAGTAGTAGGTCGAGATTAAATAGGAGGTTTTTCTCTCCTGTTTAATCTGAAATCACAATTCCTGCAGCACATGATTCAAGATCTTAACAATTTGTCCGAAAGGGGAAATGAAAATGATGAGTATTTTTCATCATATTCAATAAGGTGGTTCAATTTTAGCATCAAACAATTATTCACATAGATTGCTTATCAATGGTTGGAAATGTTTAGGTTTTATTAATCATTAATGTTGGACGTCGGATTGAAATTTATGCACGTTCTGTGTATAAATTTCAATCTCGACCTACTAAACGTACCATTTTTTACAACCTTAATTATTCGCATGGTCAGGAGCCCATTTTGGAACAGATATCACGAAGCAGAAAGGCGATTTTTTTGCGTAGGTTGGGTTGCGCTTGTCAATCCGACACACCAGCTATTCACTTTCATGAATGTCGGGTTAAATTGAGGAACCCGACCTACTTATTAAGGAACCTGCCTTACCAATGCCATTATCATCTTAAACCTCAATCCGTACCTGATAATAAGGTAAAATTAAGTTAACCAAACAGGTGTTCGGAACAAAAGAAGGAAATCAGAAGCGATCATGACAGTAATAGATGACATCAAACAACGCATCGATCTTGTGGATGTAGTTCAGCAAACGGTCAAACTGAAGCGGACCGGCAAGAACTACATTGGTTTTTGTCCTTTCCACAGCAATACCCGCACGCCGTCTTTCGTCGTCTTCCCGGAGACGCAAACCTGGCGCTGTTTTGGACAGTGCAATGAGGGAGGGGATGTCTTCGGCTACCTGATGCGCCGCGATAATCTCGATTTTCCGGAAGTGCTTAAGCAACTGGCTGATCGGGCAGGTGTTGTTCTGCGGGCTCAAACACCCGCGGAGAAAAAGCGGGAAGAGGTCAAGCAAACTCTTTCCCAGGTCATGGAAGCGGCGGTTGAGTTCTTCCGCAGGCAAATGCTGGAAACCGAAGCAGGTAAGAAAGCTCTCGATTATGTTCACAAACGCGGTTTGAGCGATGAAACGATCAAGATCTGGGGCTTGGGTTACGCGCCCAATTCCTGGAACGCCTTGCTGGATCACCTTGTGGCGAAAGGATACAGCCGGGAGCTGATCCTGCGGGCTGGTCTGTTGACCGAAGGCGAGGAAGGTCGTGTTTACGACCGTTTTCGCGACCGTTTGATGTTCCCGATCCGCAATCCTTATGGCAAAATGGCTGGTTTTGGCGGTCGGGCATTGAACCCCGATGATGTCCCGAAATACCTGAACACACCCGCGACAGATGTCTTTGACAAGGGTCGTTTGCTTTATGGTCTCGATATGGCTCGCGCCGGCATGCGCAAAAGCGATCAGGCGGTCATTGTTGAGGGCTATATGGATGTGATCGGTCTGCATCAGGCGGGCTATCCCAACGCGGTCGCGCCGATGGGAACTGCTCTGACAGAAGCGCAGTTCAACCTGATCAAGCGCCTGACAACCAATATTGTTCTGGCGCTCGACCCCGACGCTGCCGGGCAGAACGCCACCTTGCGCGGGCTCGAAACCGCCCGCCGGGCAATGGACCAGGAAGAGGATATCAGCATCGACTCGAGAGGTTTGCTTCAGATCGAACGCAGTCTGAAGGCTGACATCCGCGTAACGGAGCTGCCTGATGGGTTGGACCCGGATGAGATCGTTCTGGAAGACCCGGCAAGTTGGCAAAACATTTTGGACAGTGCCAAACCGATCATTAATTACGTGATGGATAGTTTGGCTGAAGATCGCGATCTGAGCGATCCGAAGGTCAAGCGGGAGATCGCTGATCAGGTCATTCCGCTGCTGGAAGAGGTCGCCAGTCCGATCGAGCGTGATGCCTATCGCCTGAGGTTGGCAACACTTTTGCGCCTGGATGAGCGCACGCTGGTGCTTTCGACCCATCAGGTCATGCGTGAACGCAAACGCAGACAGCGAGATGAGAACAAACCCAATTTGGATTATCAGGCTAAACCGACCAGTGAGCATAAGAACCGCGCCCTGGAAGAGTTCACGATCCGACATCTACTGATGGACCCAGATTCCTTATATAAGATCAATCGCACTTTGGCGAGTTTTGAATTATCCGAGCTGACCCGGGCTGATTTTGAGGAAGGCAGTTACAAACACCTCTTTGATCTGATCAAAAATAGCCTCAAGCAGGATGAGTATGAGGCAATCGATTATCTCGAGCTGGAGCTTTCGGAGATCTCTGAGATCGTTGAGCTCCCTGAGAAGCAGCCGGGCATTTCTACCGAAGATTATGATAAACTTTTAAAAGATCGCCTGCGAACGATCCTTTACATGCGTCGAAATAATGTTGAAGAACGATTGCGTGAGATATATTACCTTCAAAGCAACACTGAAGAAAAAACCTATTCCAGCAACGAAGCCAATGTGCGTTATCTTGATTTGATCGAAGCCCGAAAGAATATCGATGAGGCTTTGCTTTCACCGGAGACCGGCGGTTCTGGAAAAGTGAAAAATGTCCCAGGGGTCTATCGGGCAAAAAGGAGATGAAGTGGATTCAGATCTGTTAGCAATTGATGATTCGAAATTTGATCCTAAAAAAGAAGCGCTTAAAGAAGCGAAATTTCGGGAGGAAGAAGAGCTAGAAGTTACTGATGAGCCGATCCAGCTCTATTTGAGGGATATCAATCAATCGCGATTGTTGGAGGCAAAGGATGAATTCCTGCTTGCGATCATGATCCAGGCGCGGGAATACTTGCTTGAATTTGTTAATGGGGAGAAAGAGATCGATCAACAGGCGATCCATGAAGCCTTTTTGCAAAATCTGAAGGAAATTGAACGATTGACTACGGCTCTGGGCGTTTCGGAACCGGATTTTGGGCAATTAGCTGAAGAATCCAAAACATTGCGAGAGACACGGCTGACTGAACCGGAATCTTACACACGAAATTATCTTGATGACCCTCGCTGGGGGTCGGATAAGGACTGGGAGGCTCTGGCAGAGGCGGTTTTGGGGTGTTTCTATTCTTTTTATCTTTACCCGGGCGAGATCAAGACAAAAACCAAAGAATTTTGGCTGAAAAAGCCCAGTGCTTTTGATGATGAGGTCTGGCGCGAGAACCTCCGACAGGTGGATGAGATCGCGGAATGGGCGACCGAACAATTTGTCGAATTCAACCTGCGCCTGGTCGTTAGCATTGCCAAACGCTACCGCGGCAGGGGGATCGGAATGATGGATCTGATCCAGGAAGGCAACATGGGCTTGCTCAAGGCGATCCAGAAGTTTGACCCCGCCAAGGGTTTTCGCTTCAGCACCTACGCCACCTGGTGGATCAAGCAAGCCATCAGTCGCTACATCGTTGAAAACGCCAGAACGATCCGCATCCCGGTTCACATGGTCGAACAGATCAGCAAGTTGGTCAAGGTTCAGCACAACCTGGTGCAAAGCCTTGGGCGCGATCCGACATTCGCTGAAATGGCGGTCAAGTCGGGTTTTCTGTCCGAGGAGGACGTTCAGGCGATCCTGGATATCGGCGGTAGCCGCGAACTGGCTGATCCGGGTCTGCTGCATCGCTGGGACGAGGCAACGCAGAAGGTTGAATCGGTTCTCAAGTCGGCTGAAGAGCCGGTTTCCCTGGAGAGTCCGGTGGGCGATTCCGACAATAGCACTTTGGCAGATTATATTGAGGATCAGGACTCGGAAGAGCCTATCGAAGAAGTTTTGCGGGATGCCTTGAAGGAAACCGTGCGGGAGGCGCTTGGGTCTTTGAACGAAAGGCAGCGTCAGGTCCTGGAATTGCGTTTTGGACTGGTGGATGGGGTCTACCATTCGCTTGAGTCAGCCAGCAAGATCATCGGTCTGACCAGAGAGCGCATCCGCCAGATCGAAGCGACAGCGCTCAGGCGTTTGCGCGACCCATCGCGCAGCAATCCACTGCAGGATTTTGTCAATCACGATTAGGAGCGCTTGTGGGGCAGGGTGTTGATTTTGCCGTAAGCAGCTACGATGATCCGAATGAATTCCTGAGTCTGGTCGAGAATCTTTTAGCACAAAACGAGACCAAAAACAATCTCATTTTGGGGCTCGCGATGGGCTTGAAAAAGAATTTGCGTGCCTATGGCGAAGCCTTGCCATTGATGGCGCTGGTTAGAGATGGTTTTGGAAATATAGGAGCTGCGGCGGTGATGACGCCGCCTTTTCCTGTCGTCGTATATTGTGAGCCGGTCAACCGAAACGCTTTGGAAGCTCTGGTCGATTTTCTGCTGGCGAGTGAGTGGCAGGTGAGTGGGGTGAATGGCGTTGAAGCGGTCAGTGAGGCTTTCGCGCGACTCTGGCAGGAGAAGACCGGACAAGCATTTCGCACTGTGGTCAGGATGCGCGCCTACGAGTTGAGGTCGGTGGTGCGGGTGGAATATCCGCATGGAGAAATGCGCCTGGCAAAGCCGCACGAGGCACAGTTGGCGGCGGACATGCTCAACGCGATGGGCGATGAGGTGGTCTTGGGACCCCGCCGCATCATCACCGCGGAGAGCCAGTCCAGGCAAATTGAACATGGAAATGTTTTCTTTTGGGAGGGTGCGGGCAAGATCGTCGCGATCACTGTTGCCAATCGCCCTCAGATCAAGGGAATTTGCCTCAGCGGGGTGTATACCTTGCCGGAAGAGCGCAAAAAAGGCTACGCCCGCGCTCTGGTGGCAGAGGTTTCGAAGGAGCTATTGCGGCGCGGCTACGATCTGACAAACTTGTTCACCGACTTGTCAAACCCAACGTCGAATAAGATTTACCAGGAAGTGGGTTACCATCCGGTGTGTGATTATCATCAGTATGAGTTTAATTAGATTCAAATGCATTTTCAAATTCTGAATAATTTATCCTGTTGAGATAGTTCCACGACCACATTTGATTTATTAATTAAACCTTCTGGCAACTTGTCTTTTAAAATGGAGATTACTAATTGGATCTTATGTCGTTCAACAAAATCTGCAACTTTTATTAATTGATTATCATGCATTAGTTCTTTCTTATCATTTAATAAAAAGTGTAAACATGGAATTTGTTCAGCATCAGCAAATTTGATGTAAGCTAAATCAAAGCATAAAATTTCTCCTTGTTTCTTTCCAGAACTCATATTTAAATTAAACGCACTAAATTTATAAACAGGTTTATTTGTTTTTTTGTTGATTTCCTTATCGAATTTCAAAGCATACTTTTCACCATAAAGTTCA
>JBMNVH010000016.1:0-49543 GCA_050946715.1 Anaerolineaceae bacterium
ACTCGAACGCACAACCTACAGTTTAGAAGACTGGTGCTCTGTCCATTGAGCTACGGGGGCAAGTTGATAGATTATAATGCGAAATTTAAAAATCGCCAGATATCTTTTACTAAGTGACCAAGTATTTTATACGGGGCGAATGCCCTTATAGACCCTTGTTGAACCGATCGTGCTCAGGATCGTGTTGGCAGGGCGTTTGATGATCTCAGAGAGTTCTTCGGAATCAAGGGGTTGATTGTTGTTGCTCAAAAAAACTTTAAAGATCGAATCCACCAAAGGGGCATTATCAGTGAAGAAGTTTTCCTGTCGGGCACAATGGTTGATCAGTGTAAAGGTAAGCGCATCGCCATGAACAACTTCACCTGTATTCGGATCAACCAGATCCAAATCCGTTTGGTCGCTGAAATTCGCAAAGCTTTCACGATGTTCCTCACACAAAAAAGATACCAGGGAGTTACGCCAATTGCGATCCTGAGATTTCCACCAATCGAAATCAATCCGGAATTTTGTGTTTTTGGTTGGTTTTATTAAACTAGACCTGGTAACCATAAAATCTCCTATGCCTTTTCTGTGATATGGAAGTAATTGTCACCGACATGGAAGAAATCTTCACTACTGATCAGTACATCCAGAAGGTCCATTGGGGTGGTGCGTCGAAATACGTTCATGGCAGCGTAGAGATCGACAAAATGGACATGTCGTTGATTGTTAAGTTTCGAAAGTTCGGTCATCATGCGCATGACATCGGCCTTCAGCGCAGGCTTTTTGTTTTTGCGCGCTTGCCAAACCGTATCCAGTCCTGCCACATCAGGAATCGCGATCGCCATGCGTTCGTTAAAGCCGGCGTAAATAGATTGGCGAAGCAAGGCAAATACCAGACCGCCATCAGCGCCAACGAGGACTGTTTTGATCCATTCTTTATTGGATCGTTTTGGTAATGCGCTGATCTTCATCAAACCAGGATCACTGGTCGCGGTGATCTCGATGATACTGCCAGGGATCAGATTCTTTTCCTCATACCATTCGCGTAAGCCAATGACGTAATTGCCTTCACGAACCAACCAGGCTGAAATCGTTGATTGGGACTGTTCGTCGATAAAAGCGATTTTTACATTCTGTGATTCCAGGGCTGATGGGAAAACCTGGTTCGTGTTTGGCGTCACAGGCAAGCTGCCAGCGCGCCAATGTGGGTAGGTGAGTGTTATGCTGATCTTATCGCTTCTTTCAGCATCGTTGATTTCTTCGCTTGTAAAGGAAAGTTCGTCGTCAAGATCATAAAGGAGATTAAAGAAATCTTCCGGCAGATCCTGGTCGATGGTTTTAGGCTCGTCAGCTGCAAGGTAGATGGGGCGTTTTTGGACTTCTTCTGGTTCCATACGGCGTAAAAACCATGAAAACTTGCCAGTTGTGCCAACTTCATCAAAACGAGGGTCTTCCTGTAAGGCGTAGTTCAGCGAGAAGGCAAGCAACTTTTTATTGTTGGTGTTTTCGCCTATCTCAAGCTGTTCCAATAATTCTTCGATGCTAAGGGGACCGCCAGCGAGTGAATCGAGAATGGCTTCGGCAATATTGAGATAACCTGCTCCCAGATCTATCAGGAGTGATTGTGGGAACCAGGTATCGCCGATCCTTACGAGTTCGGATTGTTTGTCCAGGGCGGCACGGAGTTTCTGATTCAGCTGTTTGCCGTGGAGAAGCATGATCGAGTCGAGACTTTCATCAGCCGAAGACTTTTGGCTATAATCACGTTCGTTGAGGTCATGATCCTCTAACTGAGTGGCAAATTCGCGGATCGAGCCGTCTTCGAATTCGATCTCAGCTACCTGGAATGGTGGCATTGCAGGGTTGATACTCTCACGTAAGGAGATAACAATTCCAATCTCATCGTCCAATTCAGGAAAACGGACCTTATCTGCAACCTGATAAGTGTTTTTGGGCTGGTATGGTAATCCAGTTTCAGCTTCAAGGGATGCTTCGTGTTTTTTGATTTGTTCCTGTCTGTGGAGCACCAGAACTTTGCTTAGTTCCTGAATAGTTAGTGGTGTTTCGGTTTCAAAGAGATAATTGCTTAGATGCTGCAGATCATCTGAGACGATATCCAACTTTTCCCAGTAACTAAATTTCTTGTTATTCTTTGAAACGGTCATAAAATCCTCTAAATTGTCAGTTATGATTAGATTATACATGAAAAGAAACGAGAGAGAAACGAAAAAATGAGTAAGATGATTGAAAAAGTGGAGATGTTTGGTTGGAAAAATTGCTTCAAACTAAGCTCCGGAGAGCTTGAGATAATAGCAACGGCAGATGTAGGTCCCAGGATCATATATTTTGGGAAAAAAGGCGGTCGAAATTTACTAAAAATATTTGAGGATGAGGCTGGTCGAACAGGCGACAAGGAATATCATTTTTATGGCGGGCATCGTGTATGGGCAGCGCCGGAAGACCCTGTCTTGTCTTATATCCCGGATAATAACCCAGTTGAATTTAAGATCGATGAAAACAAGAAAAGCATCTTGTTAAAGCAAGTGAATGACGGTAGTGGACTTGAAAAATCCATAGAATTGCGCGTAGCCACAGATGACAGTTTTGTTATATGTAATGAAATTATAAATGTAAGTGGTGATTCCGTTGATACAGCCTCATGGGGAATCACTGCTTTTGTTCCAGGTGGGGTTGGTATTATGCCACTGGTAAGGGAAACAGAGAAGGAACTGCAATTACGATCCGACTTTAGTCTTAATCTTTGGCATTATACGAATTTGAGTGATCCAGCTTTTGAATGGCATAAAAATGCTATTGTCCTCTATCAGTCTAAGTGCCTTGCGCCACAAAAAATCGGATGCTATTTGGATAAACCTGTTCTTGCTTACAAATTAGGCGAGGACTTGATCATCAAGAAAATGATCAATTCCTGTAAATCGGGTAGAGGCTATCCGGACAGAGGTTCAAACGCGGAAATATACTTGAATACTGAATTACTTGAGCTCGAATTTCTTAGCGAATGGAAGACGCTCGCGCCTGGAGAATCTGTTTATCACGAAGAAGAATTGAGCTTAATAAAAATCGATGACGAAGAAGAGATCAGCTCCGTCATCGACAAGGTTATGGAAATAAGTGTTTAGATAAAATAAGCGATAAAGAATCCGATCAGAAGTCCTAAGAATGCAATACTGAAAAGCATGACGACCTGTGTTTTAAAGAAATCACGTTTGCCGACCTTATTCATCAGGGTCTCACCGCTTAGCATTTCCGGCGAAAAATTCCTTGTCTCCAATTTCACTGTTGGTTGAAAACTTAGCTCTTCCGTCATTGATGCGTTAAACATGATCTGATCAACCGGCGCGTTCTGATTGGCATTGAAAATGCGTAAGGTATCAAAATTGAGAGATACAGGCGTGTCAGCCTGACTTTTCTTCAATTCCCGCAATTCTCTACGGGAAAGTTTCTGATTGGGGAAACTAATACTATTTGCTGTCATGTGTTTTATTAACCTCGGGAAGAAGACATTTTTTGGATATTTCCGTCTTCATCAGCAACAACTCTTATAGTCTGCGTAAGACTTTTACCACCTGGTAAAGCATCGTCCAAGGTGTATTGCAATAAATAGGTGCCAGGTTTCAATTGACTTACTTTAGGTCTTTTTCCCTGCAATTTAATATTCTTTTTGTAAACCTTTTCATTTACACGTTGTATTGCTTCGCTTTTCATATTGCCTACTTCTGTGAGCGCCGCCTTAGGAAGGCTGGAATGGAAAGATGATCAGTAGGATCTGATTGGCCTGGATATTGGTTGATTCCTATTTCGTTTACCGGCTCAACGACTTCTTTTTGTGTAGTAGTTTCAACTGGTTGAAGTTCGATGGGGTCTGTGCTCACAATACCGCTGAAACTACTTTGGGAAAAATTTGATTTTGGTGCACCAATTCCAGTCACGATCAGGATCAATTGCACTCTGTCAGACATTCGTTCGTCTGTGATGATGCCGGGAATGACATCCGCATGACCACCGGTAGCATCCTGCAACATCTTGAGCGCATCCGTGAGATCTTTGAAGGACATGTCTGAGCTGCCGGTGAAATTTGCTATTATGCCTGTGGCTGAATAGAGGTCGATATCATCAAGAAGCGGGTGATGGAGTGCTTTATCGATTGCTTGATGAACCTTATCTGGTCCTTCTCCGGTGCCAATCGACATCAAAGCGCCACCACCACGTTTCATGATGTTTTTAATATGCGCGAAGTCAACATTGATCAAGCCAGTCTCGGTGATCAGCTCTGAAATACCCTGAACACCTTTCCGCAGGACGTCATCAGCTAAAGTGAATGCCATTTCGAGAGGCAGGTCGCGAGGAGCAATTTCGAGCAATTTGTCGTTAGGGATAACAATGAGCGTGTCGCAGTATTTTCTGAGTTTTTCAAGTCCTTCTTTGGTATTGGATTGACGCCGTCCCATTTCAAAGGAAAATGGTTTTGTTACGATACCAACCGTCACAGCTCCACATTCTTTTGCCACTCTGGCAGCGACAGGGATCGATCCGGTTCCTGTTCCACCGCCCATTCCAGCAGTAAGAAATACCAAATCTGCTCCTTGCATGATGGCAGTCAATTCTTTGATACTTTCTTCAGCAGCAGATTCACCCACCGTCGGCAGACCACCTGCTCCTAAACCGCGGGTGAGTTTGGGCCCTAATTGAATTTTGTACGGCGCAAGGTTATTGGCGAGTGCCTGGGCGTCCGTGTTGGCAGAGACGAATGTGACCCCACGCATTTGATCTTCTATCATGCGATTGACGGCATTGGAACCTCCGCCGCCCATCCCGATAACCACGATCTTTGGTAGGCCAGAGTTGTTTTGCTCAAAACTTGAATATGGTGTGTAATTGCTCATAAATTCTCCTTCAGATCTAAGCAGGAATACTGACACTGCTGATGATCTGCTCATCGATCAGACAGCCAGCTTCCCGTAAGATATCAATATCATGGGTGCTAAAGGCACCATTTTCATTCCAGACGGTAACTTTTCGCGCGTTTGTGGCCTCAATCAAGGAAAACCCGATCGTAGGTCGCGAATCGCGGATGATAGGGCGGATTCGGTCAAGTGTGTTTTCAGGGATACCCCAATCGTATGAAGGCAGGAGTAAGTAGTGATCGATCGGGTAGATCCATTCTGCTAATTTATCTGAGACAACATACTCAAGGTTTTGCTTTCGGGTGTGTTCCAGCTTTTCCTTGTAGGCAGGAATGGCTGGGTTTTGCGCCTGACCATTGAGATCAAAGAAAGCAGTCGTTCCATCCGCCTTCTCATCACTTGAGCTTAATATCCAGAAAAGGCAGCCCAGAATATTATTCTTCTGATCAGCAACTCTGCCCGCGTCTTCGGATGGGCTAAGCGCAAAGTCGATCAATTCTTCGAAACTCACTTTCGGATCGAGGATGCTGATGCGAATATCGGAGCTTCCAAAATAGAAAAGGAACATCTTTGGGTCAATTTCCAGTACGCTATGGATCAGATCCGCGTACCATTGCCAGGTATTGAATCCGATATGATCTTCTTCGCCGATATCAGTTTTGGAATATGGCCGGGGCACCTTCCAATTTCTTTTGCCACCTGAACCCCAGCTGAGAGGATGGTTGAAAGTTTGGGAGCTGACCGCGATATGGAGATTGTTAACAAAATCGAGCGAGCGTCTCTGCTTTGCCAATGCCAATACCTTTTTGAGGAAAGATAGATCCCAGTAATCACCGCCAGGCTGTAAGGGCGGAAAGACGGGGATCAAACCGTTTTGTTCCGTCAGACGGACAAAAGGCAGGTAGCGATCCAAAAAACGCTCTACTAAATCGCCCTGGGACCAACTATCGTTTATCCAGGAGGATTTCATATTGGGTTTATCAAAGAAAACTACATATTTGACACCCCATTTAGAGTAGGAGCTGAGCAGAATGCGCAAGTCTTCGGGACGATGGTCAGAATTTACAGGAAAATCGAAATGGATGATCGGCTGAATATCTGCCTCCAACAAACCCCGAATGAATTCTTCGGGAATAGCATGAGTTGGGCTGGCTTTAAGCACCAACCAACCAGCCTGGAGGGATCTAAGTTCTGGTTCCCAAAGCGCGAGGTCTTTGGTTTGGTAATGGTTCAGATCCTGAAAGTAATGAAAGCCAATTTTCTTTTCCATATTCTTGTCCCTAAGTCAAGTTTTCCTACACATATAAAGTGCAAGTACTATGCCAGAAAGGATAATCTGCTATAATAGCTGTCATGATCTTGGTAACAGGAAGCACAGGCTTCATCGGCCTAAAGCTATTGGAAAAATTGGATGCGGAAGGGCTGGGTTACCGTCTATTACTTCTATCCAGCGAACAACAGGAACTTCTCCCAAAAGGGAAATCGCATGACATCGTGCTAAGCTCAATGGAAGATACAGGCAGTCTTCGATCAGCTTTTATTGACATCGAAACTGTTTTTTATCTAAGCGGAAGTGAGGCGCTGGGTTCCAAGGCTGATCTGGCTAAACTTGAAGTGGTTAATCTGGATACTTTTACGAGAATAGCCAAAATTGCCGGTGTAAAGCGTTTTTTCTATGTAAGCCACTTAGGAGCGGACAAAAATTCTGCTTATGGGCTGTTGAAAGCCAAAGGATTGGGAGAGGAAGTCGTCCGTAGATCGGGTTTGGCATACACGATCATTAGGACCGGTCGGCTATTCGGCGAAGGCGACCGTTTCACAGAGTCGATTGCCCGTCTGATCCGTAATTTTTTTGGATTTTTCTTTCTGCCTGGAGAGGGGCAGGTTCTAATGCAGCCTTTGTGGGTTGATGATTTTGTGACTGCTTTGTTATGGTCGATCGACCGCGATGATCTGATCGATCGTACCATTGAGATCGGTGGTTCAGAGCAATTGAGTTATCGTGAAGTTGCTCAACTGGTCGCGGATGGAATGAAAAGAAAAATCCGATTTTTGAACATTTCACCGGTCAATTACAGCTTTTTTACCCAAATTGTTGAAAATCGAATGAAATATCCGCCAATCAATGTATACTGGATGGACTATTTGGCAGAAAACCGAACCTGCGCTTTGGACAGTATGACACGGATTTTTGATATTCAACCTGCCAGAATGAAACAAAAACTAAACTATCTGAGAGGAAATAAAAAAGCCAAATGAATATTTGTATCCACGGACATTTCTATCAACCCCCTCGTGAAGACCCTATTTCAAACTATATCCCTGCAGAAAGAGGCGCCCAACCCTTCAATAACTGGAATGAAAAGATCTTGGCGGAATGTTATCAACCCAATGCTGAAGCTGGAAATTTTGAAAAGATTAGCTTTGATGTTGGACCAACCTTGTACCGATGGATGTGGGAATATAAACCCGAGATAGCTCAGATGATCGTGGATCAGGAAAGGGCTAATTTTGAACGTTATGGCGTTGGGAATGGAATGGCTCAAAGCTATAACCATACAATCCTTCCACTCGGAAATATTAACGATAAGATCACTCAAATCCGCTGGGGATTAGATGATTTTGAATACCGTTTTGGTCATTTGCCAGAAGGCATGTGGCTTCCGGAAACGGGAGTTGATCTGGAAACTCTGTGCGTGCTTTCTGACCATGGTCTGAAGTTTGTGATCCTTGCCCCCTGGCAGATCGCAGCTTTAGAAGACGAGACTGGCCCATATTTGGTTGATTTGCCTGATGGCAGAGAGCCCTTTGTGGTCTTTCCTTATCGAAAAGATTTGAGCACAATGGTGAGTTTTGTTCCAGGTACTACGGAAAACGGAGATCATTTTGTAGGTCTGGTACGGAACAGCCTACAACACAATGCTGATCGGCTCAACATTATCGCCAGTGATGGGGAGTTGTATGGACATCACCAAAAATTTAGGAATCATTTTCTTACTTACGTTCTCAATTTGGTTGAAGATGATACTGATCTCCATTGGACCTACCCAGGTTTGTGGCTGCAACAAAATCAGGTCAATGCAAGGGCAAAACTGATCGAACCTTCGTCGTGGTCCTGTTTTCACGGCGTTGATCGATGGCAAAAGGAGTGCGGCTGCACTGACGGTGCTGACTGGAAAGAGCCATTATTTATAGCAATGAAGACTCTGGCAGGCTGGTTGGATCAGGTTTTCCATGAAACCGTGTGTCAATACCTGCAGGATCCCTGGGAGCTTCGTCATCGATACATCAAGCTTATGAACGGGCAAAGATCACTTGATGAAATTTGCAAAGATTTGCTCCTGCAGCCACTCGATGAACAAGCAAGAGAAATTTTAGGTCTGATGTTGAAATCTCAGTATGAGCGACAGCGTATGTTCACCTCCTGTGGTTGGTTTTTTGATGAATTCCATCGCATTGAACCGCAAAACAACATTGCCTATGCCGCGAATGCAGCCTGGTTGACGGAAAAGGCGACAGGAAAAAGCCCTGATCAGGATGTTTTGAAATTATTTGAGAAAGTTCTCAGTAAAAAAACGGGTCTGAGAGGTGATACTGTCTACACTCAGACCCTGTTGCGCGCAAAGAACGAAACTTAATCCTGCTCGAAGATCTCCAGGAGCTTATCGATCTGATACTGGGAGTATTCTTCAGCCTCATAGATTTGATCGAAAATCTCTTCCTTTGTGAGGAGGTTTTCGATCACCTGTGTTGAGTCAAGCTTTTCCTCCAGGGCTAAGCTAAAGTATTTCAGAGCTTTTTTGTACCAAACAAAATCCTCAAAACGTTCTTTGTTGTACCAGCGGATGTTGTTATGGGTATTCACATCCAAATAAGCCCGCACATTTTTATTATTTATCCAATTCTCAAGCGTACGTCTGGCAATTTGAACAGGATCATCTTCCTCTTCTACAACAAGCGAATCAGATACCAGTGCTTGTAAAAGCTGAGTAATTTTCCAGCTTTCGTATTCCGTGAAGCCTAGTTTTGCCAGTGTATGCTGCAGGAGATCAGTGACAGGTTTTCGGTTGAGGATCTCGCTATTCTGACTCGCAGAGCCTGGATCGCTGATAGGTGCGGAGAGATTTGCAAGATATGCCCAAAGCGTGAAGAGGTATTGCTTTCGTTGGTCAGCTTCTAATTCTTCCAGGATCTCATCGACTGTCATCCTGGTGCTTTCCATTGCAGAAAGACCAAAATGGTTGCTCAGAGCCTGAGGTTTCAGAATGTTTTCGATGAGCAGTTTCGCATTTTCACCGGCAAGGTCAAGCGAGTAGGCGTTTTGTTCGGCTTGACCGGCTTGTCTAAGTGAATCGAGATTCTCTTTCATCAGCTGAGTGAATTCATCTTCATCATCAATTGTTGAGAGCTTTTTCAGTCCGGAAGGATCCATCAGTTTTCTTAGCGGATGAAGCAGCGGAGCCAGCGCGATCTCTTCCAATGTTGAATGTAGATCTGAGATCCCATTGCCGGCAAGCATTCGGTGGAGCTGGGCATAATGGCTGCCGTATACGACTTTGAAGTCGATCAACACCTGGTGTTTATAAGCATCCAATTGGAAGAACAAGCCTTGTTTCCTGATCTCTTCCAATGAGCGAATGAAGTAGAGTTTGGAGACATTGTCAAAGTAGAGTACAAAGGCATCGTGTCCGCCATTCAGGTGGAGGGCGTCAGCCAGCTCACTGGTATGCAGGTGTCCATCGTTCCCATCCTTTACCAGGTAGGGCGCTGAACCTTTGATCCAGCCAGAAGTGCTGCTAAAGCGGTTGTTGTAGACCACCAAAGCGGAGTGCCCTTTGTGATGGTTGCTATAGGCAAAAACGTTCTCATCGACACCATGATCAGTATGAAAATCGTAAAGCCTGAACTCATCAACCTCTGCGAACAGTCTGCGTCTGTGAAGCAAGGGAAAAATGACGGAGGCATGATGATTGATCAGTCCCTGGTCTGGTGTTTCATCCCAGTAGGGACGGTAATATTCCATGCCATATTTTTCGCTATAACCTTCGATCTGACCGTGCCCAAACATCGGCAAACCGGGCATGGTTGAAAGCAGCGTGCAGATGCCAAAATACTTATCACCTTTGCCAAACTGCTCTGCCGCTGTCTTCTCGTCAGGATTGTTCATAAAGTTAACGTAACGCTTGAGGATCTGCGGATCATAGACCAAGGTATTCTTGATCAAGAGTCGATATTTCTCATTTTCTTCGTTACGAAGCATGTTCATGAAGGCGCTGTTGTAGACACGGTGCATTCCAAGCGTGCGCACAAAATAACCTTCCATCAACCAGAATGCTTCAGCAAGCAAAAGCGTATCGGGCACTTCGGTCGCGACGCGATCAACAACTTCGCGCCAAAATTCTTCCGGCATAGCCTGGTCAAAAGCCTCTTTGGTCATCGCGTGATCAGCACGGGATGGAATATCGCCTCCGCTGCCAGGCTGGGGGAACCACAAGCGTTGATAGTGTCTTTTCGTCAGGGTCATCGCAGCATCGAAACGAATGATCGGGAAGCGTCTGGCGACATCGAGAATAGTTTGAATGACCGCTTCACGAACTTCGGGAATGAGGTAATTCAGCTGAGCCGTGTCATTCCAGGGCATGCTGGTGCCATCGTTGCCATGATAGATGTATCGGGTCTGACCCGTGTTGTAGTCATGTCGCTTGAAAACAACTGCGGCATCAGAGCGGGAATAATATTTATCATCCAGTTTGATGCTGATACCTGGTCGTTTGGAGAGTTCCGGTCCATCGAAGGTGTAGACAGGGAAGGGTGAATGATCTGTTTGGATAAACCAATCGGGATGGTCATAGACCCAGTCCGAATCGATAGCCATGTGATTGGGTACCATATCGCTTGCCAGGCGGATGCCGCGTGAGCCGCAACGCTGACTTAGGTTGTAATAGGCTGCTTCACCACCGAGTTTTTCCGCAATTTGATATCGAGTCAGAGAATAAGCGGAAGAGATCGCATCCGGGTTGCCGCATAATTGCTTGATCTCCCTTGAGGCATCGCTGCGTTCCCATAAACCGATCAGCCAAAGCCCGGTAAAACCCCAATGAACGAGTTGATCCAGAGTCTCATCAGGGATCTGATCGAGGGTTTCAATTGGACGTTGATATTTTCTGGAAAGTTGATTCAACCAGACAAAAGCGTTTTTCGCCACCATGACAACACGGGGCATCCAATCGCTGTCTGGGCTGAAGTTTTCAACTTCTGCCAATGGTTCGCCCCAGGCATCGTAACCGGATCGATATTCAGGGACAAAAGTTTCCGGGTCGGAGAAATCCGGCGCGGCTTGGAAGAACATTGCTCTGGCTTTGGCTTCTTCGCTCAACATATCCAGACTGCCAAGCAATTTCAGGAAGAACTCGCTGAGATACTGCCCCCAGTTGCTTTTAATAAACTCAAGTTGACCGGTAAGAGAGTCCGGCACGCGCAAGGATGGCGTGCGCAGCATGGTTACCAGATCCTGGTTTTCCGGTCCGAAGGTGGGTTGGGTTTTGAAGAAGGATTGGATCGCATCCAGCAATTTAGCGTAGGCGCTGTTTGAATAGAGGGGGCGATCGTCAAAGATCTCACGATAGCGTGAGGCAGCCGGGTTCACGTTCGTGAGCCAGGTCATCAACATTTCTTCGACCGTTACATCATAATTTGAGATGCCTTGGTCGCTTTCCTTGAGGTACTCGGATATGCTTTGTCTACCTTGATAAACATCGACAGGTGGGAATTGTTCGTTGAATTTTACCAGTGTTTTTATCGCAAGATCTTTTCCCAACGTGGCAATAAGATGCCTTGCAAGGGCTGTTTGAATACTGCGACCGTGAGTTTTATAGTACTCATCCATTATCTGATGGAAGATTTCATCAATCAAGCCCAGCGCGTTGATATCCGCCGGCGAAGCGTAGGTCTCAGGATCATTTGGATCGCTGCGTTTCAGATTGATACGATGAGCAAATTCTCTTGATGAATGAAAGTTAGCGAAAACGACGTTTCCACTTTTAGAAAACAAAACTTGATCGAATTGGTACTTATCTCGGGACGCTTTGGTGACATGAAATTCTTTCATTGACCGCTCTCCTTTGAGGTGGTTTTACATATTTTTAATAATTGTATCATCCAGAACGCAGAATATGCGTGATTACATTAGAACCTGATCCACCAATATTTTGAACAAGGGCGTAATCAGTGCGTTTCACCTGAGTTTTACCAGCCAAACCTTGTAATTGCAAGCTTGCTTCTATGATCTGATAGATGCCGGTCGCGCCGACTGGGTGTCCGCGGGCTTTTAATCCGCCCATGGTGGCGACTGGAATTTCAGCATCGAAAGCAATCTTATTCTCAATGGCAAGCTTCGGACCTTCACCAGGAGCGCAAAAGCCGGCAGCCTCAAGCGATAAGGCCGCCATGATCGAAAAAGCGTCATGATATTCAAAGAGTCCGATATCTTCAGGCTCAATACCAGCTTGTCCGTAGGCCTGTTTTGCGGATCTTTCAGCTGCAGCAAGCTTGATCCCGTTTTTTCTGTTTTGAAGGGAGGTTGTGTCTGTCGCGGAAGATGAGGCGACCACCGAGACTAGTTTACGTCCATTGTGAATTGGTCGGGCGGATAAGATGACCGCTGCTGCGCCGTCCGAAACCGGAGAGGCATCCAGAAGGTTGATTGGGTCAGCAACCATTGGAGAGCGTTTGAAAGATTCATGATCGATCAGGTTGTGAAAACGGGCGTTTGGATTATGAAAAGCGTTTGCGTGGGCGTTGATCGAGAAATTGGAGAAATCTTCGTGTTTCCAGCCATATTCGTGCATATAACGTCTCATCAGGAGGGCGTTAATTCCAACGAAGGACAAGCCCATATCAGCTTCGAGCTCGGCGTCAGAGGCTGTCGCCAGGCTGCTGGTGATCTCTGCACCAGGCGAGTCCGTCATTTTTTCTGCGCCTATAACAAGTGCGGTCTCCATTTCGCCGCTGGCGATTGCCATAAGCGCGAGTCTAAAAGCAGCCGCGCCCGAGCCGCAAGCAGTTTCGACTGAGATAGCGGGTTTGTGATGGAATCCGAGCCAGTCAGCCATCAGCGTTCCAAACTGAGCCTGACGGTTGGCAGTGATACCCATCATATTGCCAACAAAAATTCCATCCGGGTATCCAATTCCGGCATCTTCAATTGCCAACAGTCCGGCATCTCCAGCCAATTCTTTCAATGACTTATTCCAGTTTTCCTGGATCGGCACTTGTCCAATGCCTGCAATGTAAACTTTATTCATAAGACCTCTTCAATTACAATTGTATACAAAATGACTTGCGAAAACTATCAAAATGTAATTGTGTGAGGAAAAAATGACATATATCGACATCAGTGTAGGAATAAAAGACGGTATGCTGGTTTGGCCCGGCGATAAAGCTGTTGAAGTTGGCTGGGATGCAAAAATGGCTGATGGGCACGAATCCAATGTGAGTTATATCCGCATGGGCGCGCATTGTGGAACCCATATCGATATGCCTTTGCATTTTATTGAAGGCGGCAAAACCACGGAAGACCTTGAACTGGACGTGCTGATCGGGACCGTCGAAGTGGTGGAAGTTCCGGAAGAAATAAACAAGATCGATAGGAAGTTTTTGGAAAGTATCAGGATTGAAAACGTCGAACGCGTTCTTTTCAAAACCCGCACCAGTAGAATGTGGGCGCAGGAATATCCGCAATTTGATTATGAATACGTGGCGCTGGATTCCAGCGGTGCGGAGTGGTTGGTCGAGCACGGCTGCCGTTTGGTTGGCGTTGACGCCATGGCGGTTATCGTGATGGAAGAGATTATAAAAGGGCACGAGATCTTACTGGGAAACGACGTTGTTGTTCTCGAAACGCTGAACCTGGGACATGTTGAACCCGGAAAGTACGAATTGATCTGTTTGCCGATGAAACTTATTGATCGCGAAGCCACCCCGGTTCGAGCAATACTGAAGGTCTAAAACAACGAAAATGTGCGCATAGTAGTGATGCCTGCGCTCGCTCGTGAAAGTGCAGGTAAATTACGAAATCTCGTTAATATATTAAAGTTTTTTATACATGGGTAGGCTTTTTTATACCTATCAAAGATAGCAATATTAGAAATATCAAAAATTCGAGCTCAACAAACACCCCAAAGCGTTGAGCTCGAATTCATTCCGGTTATATAAATATCATCTATGCAATTAGACCATCGGTGGAATAAACAGGTTTAAAAATACCCAAACAGACAAGTTAAATGTATCAACCAATGCATGGGCGATGATTGGGTGACGAAGGCTGCCAGATTTGAGATAGGATATTGACCAAACAACTCCCATGATGAGGAGCGGCATTAGCATCATCTTACTCCTGATGGTGACGGAGAAAACACCCCACATGCAATAATGGCTCAAAGTGAATAATAAAGTGGAATAAGCGATGTTGGCGGGCTGACTCCAGGGCAAGCGTTGAAGCAACCATCCCCGCCAGAACATCTCTTCCATCACGGGGTTAACGAGGATAAAGATCACTGATAATAAAACAAGCAAAGGTTCGATCGTTATCACTTTCAGACCCATTACGAACGCCACCAAGGTGAACATGGCTGGAATGTATGCAAGTACCTGCCAGAATAGCTTTCCCTGGGGTTTCTTAAAGAACTCGACAAAACTTGCTTTGTTCGGTTTGACCACATAGAGGATGGATAGCCAATACACCAATGCCAGGGGAATAAAAGCCCAGGCACCAATCAAGGTGTTTGCAATCGTTGCAACCAAAAAGCCCAAAAGAATAATTGCTAACGGCGCTATCACGGCTGGATTAATAATTATTTTCTGCATCTTTTTCACCTCTTTCAACATTGACATAACTATTTTCTTTATTGGTATCTTTCGAAGCAATCTTTTGTAAAATGAAAATTGAAAATTTAACAGCTTTATTAAAAGCCGTTAATTCCCCAGGAACAAAATATTTATAGAGTATGAAATTTATGGATTTCAGTTCAATAAAGGATAAGTTCAGGCGTATTTTTAACTGCAAATACTTTGAATATCATTATTAATCGCAAAACAATTCTTATTATTCCAGGTTAATCCGAAAAAGTATTAAATTCTATCGATAACTGGCATGGTCAGAAGGTGGAAGGCGAGGGTTTCGAGGTCGCGGGCTTTTTTGCTCGTGCCGAGGTCTTCCAGGATCCTGTCAATATGGGATTTAATGACCTTATCATTCTCTAAGATACTATTGAACTCCTGGCTTTCGTCGAGGATCTCGCCCAGGCCTAATTGGGTGTAAAGCTCGCTTACCACGCCGTAACTCCATTGATCTGAGATCTTTAATTCGTCCGCCAGGTCGCGGCGTCCCAGCGAAAATATGATCGCCAGACGGGCAATTTCACTCTGTCGCTCTGTCAGACCAGGGTAATGGCGCGAATGTAGTTCAAGCTTATTCTTGCTGACCGGGAAGTTAGCCTTCCAGGCTATTTCCACAGCGCCAGGCGTGAATACCTGATAACCTTCATCCGCAAAACTTACCGCCCAACCGAGTGACATTGATATCTGGTTTTTGAGCAAATGACCAAAGATCAAATCTTGATCGATCTCTTTAAAAAGAGAGGCTGTTGGATTTGAACTAATGCCGATCACTTTCGGTTTGGTTTTCATTTTGCTGGCATATGCATTGATAGAAGCCGCAATTTCACGAAAACTAATAATAAGATCGAGATCAAGAACGATCACGTCCAGTTTTTGATGATCTTCTTTGAGACCATCCTGAAATTCAATCAATGAGGAAGCTTCGAGACTTACTCTGGTTCGCCAGTCACGTACGATCAACAGAGACATCCAATTAAGAGCGTAAGAATCTTCACTGTAAAGACCAACCAAAATATCTCTCTTCATACAAAACCTCAGCCTTTTGTTTGCTGAATTATAATTGCTTTAGAACGAAGAGATTAGGAGAACTTATGATCAAAAACATCGCGGTACTTACCAGTGGAGGAGACGCTCCCGGAATGAATGCGGCAATCCGCTCAGTTGTTCGGTGTGGCATTTCAAAAGGATTCAATACTTATGGAGTGAGAAATGGCTATAGGGGATTAATAAATGGCCAATTTGAAGCTCTCGGTACACGTGATGTGGGTGGCATTCTTCAAACTGGTGGCACGATGCTTGGCAGTGCTCGCTGCGAAGAGTTCACAACGGTTGAAGGGCGAGAAATCGCGATGCGTAATCTTCACCAAAAGGGTGTTGATGCTTTGGTCGTAATTGGCGGCAATGGATCACAAACCGGCGCTCACGAACTTTCAAAAATGGGTTTTCCGGTGGTTGGTGTGGCTTCCACCATTGATAACGATCTTGTCGGTTCAGACGTTACCATTGGGGTGGATACGGCTCTGAATATTGCTCTTGAGGCGATTGACCGTCTGAAAGTTACTGCTTCTTCTCACCAACGGGCATTTATCGTTGAGGTGATGGGTCGTAAATGTGGCTACCTGGCGCTGATGGCTGGTATAGCCGGCGGTGCTGAAGCGATCACCTTGCCGGAAGTGAAAACTGATCCAGAAGAAATTGCCGCAAAACTACGTCAGTCCTATGACCACGGTAAATATCATGCTCTTATTGTAGCTGCGGAAGGTGCGGATTACAACGCCAAGGCGTTGACCAACTTCTTCAATGAGCACAAAGCGCGTTTGGGTTTCAGCGTTCGTTCGACCATTCTTGGTCATGTCCAAAGAGGAGGAAGCCCAGGTGCCAGTGATCGCATTTTAGCCAGCAAATTAGGCAAAGGGGCTGTCGATGCGATCGCCCGAGAAGAATTTGGTGTCCTGGTTGGCATGATCAACAACGTTGTGACAACAACGCCATATGAGGAAATTACTGGGAAAACAAAAGAGATCGATAAGGACCTCTTTGAGCTTGGTAGGATATTGGATTAATAGTCTTTAATCCTTCATCCTTAAATAAGCTTCCATAAAAGCATCCAAATTCCCATCCAAAACGGATTGGGTATTGCCAGTTTCATATTCTGTGCGGTGATCCTTGACCATCTGATATGGATGGAGTACATAGGAGCGGATCTGATTGCCCCATTCCACCTTCTTAAATTCGCCTTTAAGGTCAGAGATCTCTTCCGCGTGAGCTTGTTCCTGCAGCTCGAAAAGACGGGAACGCAGTACTTTTAGCGCCGATTCGCGATTTTGGGTCTGTGAACGCTCATTCTGACAAGTTACGACCATCCCGGTCGCCAGGTGAATGATGCGTACCGCGGTCATGTTCTTCTGCACGTTTTGACCACCGGCACCGGATGATTTGTATACTTCGATCTCAATGTCTTCCGGGCGGATTACAATTTCGTCGTTGCCTTCAATGTCAGGCAAAACTTCCACCAGAGCAAAAGAGGTATGGCGTCGATGGGCTGAATCAAATGGAGAGAGTCTGACCAGGCGATGCACGCCTTTTTCGCATCTTAAATAGCCGTAAGCCAGTTCCCCCTCAACTAAGATCGTAACCGATTTTACTCCTGCTTCTTCGCCAGCGGTTCGGTCAAGGATCTCGGTTTTGTATCCTCTGTCCTCAGCCCAACGCAGGTACATGCGCTCCAGCATGCCAGCCCAATCCTGAGAATCTGTGCCACCAGCGCCAGCGTGGATCGCCAGAATCGCGTTTCCCTGGTCATATTCCCCAGACAGGAGCAGTTCGATCTCTTTCTTTTCAAGGGTCGATTCAAGTGAATCAACCTGCGCGGCGATCTCTTCGGTCAGGCTGCCGTCATCAAGCTCCAGCAAAGGTCCAAGACCTTCTATCTGTACGTTTAGAGAATTCCAGCCATTAATATATTTTTCAAGCTGAGAAATGCGCTTCATCAACTTCTGAGCGCTATCCGGATCGTCCCATAGACCCGGGGCTTCACTTTGAGACTGTAGGACTTTGAGTTCTTCTGACTTTTTGGCTAAGTCAAAGATGCTCCTGAAGAGCGGAGATCTTGCTTTCGAGGTCCTGAATGCGTTCTGATAATTCTGCCATTATTTACCCTTGTCTTTTGTGAAAATGCCTTCAATGAACGACTTTTTATCAAAGAGCTCCAGGTCTTCGACTCTTTCACCCAAACCAGCGTAGATCACAGGCAGTCCGAGTTGATCCTTGATCGCGAAAACCATGCCACCCTTAGCTGAGCTGTCAAGTTTGGCGAGGATTGCGCCATTGAGATTGACAGCCTTACCAAAGGCTTCGGCTTGTCTGAGCGCGTTTTGCCCGGTGGTAGTATCGATGACGATCCATGAATAATGGGGCGCGCCTGGCAAGGCTTTGTCTGCCACCCGATAGACCTTTTTGATCTCTTCCATCAGGTTGTACCGGGTGTGAAGCCTGCCAGCAGTATCGATCAGGACTACGTCAATATCTCGGGCTCTGGCTGCTTTGATGCCATCATAGGTTACAGCTCCCGGATCGCTATCCTGCTGCCCGGTGATGATCGGCACGCCAACCCTGTCAGCCCAGATCTCAAGTTGATCAGCGGCAGCTGCTCGGTAAGTGTCCGCGCCAACCAGGAGTACCGACTTGCCCATGCGCTTGTAACGGTCGGCTAATTTGCCGATGGAAGTCGTCTTGCCGGAACCATTCACGCCGGCAACCATGATGACGGTAGGTTTTTGACTAAAATCCGGCTCAACCGCATCGAACAACAGACCAGAAAGCTCATCTCTGAGCAACTCCTCTAATTGCGACATGCGGGTGTAACCAAGTTCATCTACTTTTTCAATGGCGGTGTCGATCAGATTTAAGGTTGTCTCAACTCCGACATCTGCCTGGATCAAGAGTTCTTCAAGTTCATCAAAAGTACTATCATCGATCTCTGTCGCACCAAAGAAAGTTGCAATTCTTCCGAAAGTAACGTCACGGGTTTTTTGAAGGCTTTCACGCCATTTATTGAATATATTGCTCATAGGTCTGAATTATATCATTTGGATTGCTGGGCTTGGGCGAGTTGTCCACAACCAGCGTTGATCTCGATACCTTTCCTTGAACGTATTGAGGCTGGGATTCCGGCTTCCTGAAGAATGGTCAGAAATGCCTGCACACGCTCATTTGAGGAGCCGGGAAACGGATACTTTTTGCTTGGATTAAGTGCGATCAGATTGACATGGCAAAGCATGCCTTTGATCAGACCGATCAGTTGACGCGCGTGTTGTTCGCTGTCGTTCACATCCTGGATCAAAGCATATTCAAAGGTCAGACGACGTCTGGTCGTGTTGACATATTCGCGACAAGCAGCCAGTAAAGGTTTGAGGGGATGCAGGCGGTTATTGGGAACCAATTGTGAGCGAAGATCATCGCCAGGCGCGTGCAAACTGAGCGCAAGATTGACCTGCGAATTCAATTTTGTAAATTCTTTCAGTTTCGGGATCATTCCAACTGTGCTAATAGTGATTCGGCGAGCCCCAAAGTTCAGTAGGGATGGATCTGTTAGGCGATCAACTGATGTCAGTACGTTTGTATAGTTCAGGAAAGGCTCCCCCATACCCATATAGACTATATTCGTCAGTTTTTTACCTTCGTTTTCAAGATGGCGCATGCTGTGCAGAACTTGACCCAATATCTCTCCAACGCTGAGATTGCGGGTAAAGCCCATTTGTCCGGTCGCGCAAAACACACAACCAAGCGGGCAGCCTACCTGGCTGGAAATACAAACGGTGTTGCGTTCGGCATACTTCATTAGAACTGTTTCGATGCGGCTCCCATCATGAAGCGAGAAAAGAAATTTTTCAGTCTTCTTATCACGGGATCGAACCGAGCTGACCAAACTCAGTGGATCAAGCAGAAATTCATCATCGAGCTTTGAGATCAAGGTTTTAGGAAGATTTGGAAACAGTTCAAATGAATTGTAATGGTGCTTATAGAGCCCTTCAAGAACCTGGGCGGAACGAAACTTAGGCTGCCCAAGTTCTTTGAGTTTGTTTTCCAATGCGTTTGGATCCAGATCGAGGATGAGTTGTTTAGTCATGAATTAAAGCGCTTAGGTCTTTGACTACGAGATCAGGTTTGTAGTCCCAGTTTTCAAGGTCTTCGAGCGTGTTGACACCGGAAAGGACAAAGGCTGAGCGGAACCCACCCTTGTGTGCCCCAAGAATGTCGGTGTTGAGCCGATCACCGATACAAAGGATTTGCTCTGGCATTAACGCCATGTTGCGCGTAGCATAATGATAAAGGAAGCGTTCTGGCTTTCCAACCACAAAGGGAGTTTCTCCGGAAGCTGTTTGGATCGCAGTAACGATCGTGCCGGCACCAGGCGTTAAACCGTGGGGCATTGGGTAGGTCGCGTCAGTGTTGGTTGCGATAAAGAGCGCGCCATTTCTGATCTTTCGGGATGAGATATCCAGTTTCTTATAGTTGATGGTTCTATCAAGACCAACTAAAACAAAGTCAGCTGGGGTTTCATCGTCATCATCATCCAGAACGATAAAACCACGATCCTTCCCGTTTTTCTTGAATGAATCCGTTCCAACAATATAGACTGTATTCTGTGTAGGGTATTTATCCCGGATATAAGCGAAAGTTGCGTCAGCTGAGGTTAATACTTGTTCAGGGCTTACTTGAACGCCCATATTAGCGAGCTTTTCCTGGTATTCCGGTATCGTGTTGCCGGAATTATTCGTCGCGAGGACGAATTTCAATCCTTGCGCTCGAATGGATTCAAAGATTGCCGGAAGGTCGCCAATTGGTTCGAAACCATGCCAAAGGACCCCATCCATGTCAATGATGAGGCCCTTGATCGTTGGGTATTTATCGGTAAACATTTACTTCTTTGGCGGTTCGAGAACTTTGTCGATCAAACCGTATTGGACGGCTTGTTCGGCAGTCATATAGAAATCACGATCGGTATCGCGCTGAATGACATCCAGAGGTTGGCCAGTAACATCAGCGAAGAACTGGTTGAGCACCGATTTAAGGCGCAGGATCTCTTTTGCCATGATTTCGATATCCGAAGCCTGACCTTCAGTACCTCCAAGAGGTTGATGAAGGTGGATCGTGGCATGAGGGAGCGCGTAGCGCTGTCCCTTGGTGCCGCCAGCCAGCAAAACCGTGCCGAAACTGGCAGTTACGCCAACAGCAACGGTGCTGATCGGGTTGGGGATCATTTGCATCGTATCCAGGATCGCCAGTCCTGCATAAATTGAGCCGCCAGGGGAATTAATGTACATCTGGATCGGCTTATCGGGGTCGATCTGGCTAAGATAGAGCAGTTGGGCAACGATAACGTTGGCAACCTGATCGTTGATGGCAGAGCCAACGAATACAATGCGTTCCTTTAGCAGAAGCGAATAAATATCGTACGCGCGGTCACCATTGGCGGTTCGCTCAACTACCATTGGGACGACCGATTGAAAGTCATTTTTTTGCATGATGTTCCTTTTTCTTTCAGTATAACTGCCAGTTATTAGAAAACTATTAGTCTTCCGCGTTTTCCTCATCATCAGAAGCTTCAGAGCTATCATCGACAGTTTCTTCTACAACTTCTTCATTATCAGTTGCTTCTTTTTCCGTTGATATCTCTTCTTCAGCGTTTGAATCTTCTTCTAATACTGCTTCATCTTCCTGAATTGATTCAGGAGAAGCGAGACGGAGCAGTTGTTTTCTGATCGACTTTTCAAGCGCGATATTGGCTGCTTCAGAGGAAATTGCTTCTGCAAAACGTTTTTTGCCAAGTTCCTTTTGAGCATTTTCATATTCGCCACTCATCAGGAGGCTGTTAATGACGCCGGCAATTTCAGCCTGAAGCTCCTCAGGACCCACCTTAAGGTCATATTTATTAACGATCGCGTCCATTACCAGAGAGCGTTCCATACGATCTTTGGCGGTAGACCGAACTTCTTCTTCCATAAAGGTTTCTTTATCTATTTTGCGCAGTTTTAGATAAACATCCAGGTCAAGACCGCGGTGGCTTAGATCGTGCTCAATGCGATGCAATACAGACTCTTCCTCATCTTTGACCATCTGGGGCGGATATTTGAAGACCGCGCTTTCCCGTAAGGTGTCGATCAGACCGAGATAATACTCTTCGTCATATGCTGATTTTTTATCAACTTCCAGTTTGGCAAGAACTTGCTGGCGAAGCGCTTCCTCTGACTCAAAACCACCAATTTTCTCCAGAAATTCTTCGTCGATGGGAGGAAGTTCCAATACTTTCACTGATTGAATGTTGACATCAAAGCGAACAGATTTGCCAGAGAACTTGCCGTGTTTGCTTTCGTCTTCCGGGTAAGTGTGGTTGAACAGGAATTGTTCGCCTTCCTTTTTCCCGATCAGACTACGGGCAAAGCCTTTAAAGGGCCATTCGCTTTCTTTTTCTTCGCTTTCGCCAGGGATCAGGGTTTGTTGGGGGATGGCATTGAACAACATCGAGTCTGTGTCTTCCGCGGCGTTGATGTCATGAGCTGTGATGGTCATATAGACCAGATGACCTTCTTCGGCTGCTCCTTCAAAGGGAACGACCTCAGCATAATTCTGACGAATATCCTCGATGAATTTATCAACATCTTCCTCAGTAACTTCAACCGGTTCATAGGGCTTTTTGAGAGACTCAACATCGTTGAGTTCCGTTTCCGGCGCAAGTGGAATGAGGAATTCAAAGATTGGAGGTTCCTGGCTGGTGATCTTTTCCAAATTGCCGGGACCATAGGGTTCTATTCCTTCCTGTTCCAGCACTTTGGGATAAACGTCGTTTAGCATCAGGTCTATAGCGTCTTCAAGAACCGCGCCTTCTCCCACATGATTGAGCACCATATGGTAAGGTGCTTTGCCGGGTCTGAAACCCGGGATTCGTGTTTTCTGGGCGATTTTACGCGCAGCTTTCCGTTTGAATTGATCCAGCAGTTCTTGTTCGAACTCTGCTGTAACTCTTGCCTGATGATCGTCAGTAATGATTTTTGTTGTTTTCAAAGCTTACCTCTTAAATATATTTATGAAGTGGGGAAAGAGGGGCTCGAACCCTCACGCGTCTCCGCACATGATCCTAAGTCATGCCTGTCTGCCAATTCCAGCACTTCCCCTCAAAGGCTGAATTATATTCTACTGATGAACGAGCGTCAAACTTTTTATTCTTTTTATTCAGTGTCGAGATCTTTTATCCGGGGATGGTAGGCAGCACTCGATACATAGAAAAACTTACTGCCCAGATATACAGACTCGTTGTATTCAAACGGCACACCGTCCTGAGTGTAGGAGATATGTTTAACAACCAACATGGCAGTGTCCTCTGTTTCAAGGAGCTCTTTTTCTTTTTTTGTGGTTAATCGTGCCCGTATCTGATAGTCGGAGCAATTAGGCATGATCCCTCTTTCGGAACGGAGATAACCATAAAGGGAATCATCCAATACCTTTTCAGGCAGATCCGGTACCACTTTTCCTGAGATGTAGGTGATAGTTAATGCAAGGGGAATATCGTCAGCTGTCCTTATTCGTTCAAATAAGTAAATGTAGTCATCCGATGAAAGATTAAATAGCTTTGCGATATCAGGGTGATCTTTGGCAAGAATCTTTTCAAAAGAGAGCAGCTTTGAACCTGGATTGGCTCCAATAGTGTGGATATCCTGAGAAAAACTGCGCGCTTCAGCGAACCTTTTTTGGATTTCAGTCGCGTTGGTAAATGTGCCTTTACCTGGTATTCGTCGGATCAAACCTTCATGAACGAGCAAGCCGAGTGCTTTGTTAACAGTCATTCGACTGACATCGTACCGTTCACATAGTTCCGCCTCAGTAGGCAGTTTCATAGAGGCATAGTTGCTTTGTATGATTTCCTGCAACAAATCATCTCTAATTTTTCTATAGATCGGCACCTTTCTGCTCATATTTATATCTTAACCTATCTTTGTATTTTTAAGCAGAAAATTTGAATTTTATTGTTAATATTTGCCAAATTTACCAAAATGGATTGACAGTATTGATCGCTGGGACTAAAATGTATATACAATATACCCGTATCAGAGATAGGAGAGCTTTGTATGGAGTTAGTCGAATGTATCATTCAAATCCCACAAAAAATTGATCGATTTATTCAAGATTGGCATGTTTTATCCAGTAAGCAACCCGCTGATGCCAATCTAAGTAATTATAAAGGAATTATAGCAATTGGTTCCGGTACTTCTTATAATGCCGTAAAAGTCATTGAACCTTTAATTCGCTCAAAATTAGGCTTGAAGTTTGAAACCCTAAAACCAGCAGATTTTTTATTATATCCAGAGTACTACCTTGATAAAGAATTTTTATATCTCTTTGTCTCTCAAGGTGGGGGGTCAAAATTGGTTTATGAATGCCTGAAAGTTGTTAACGATTTCGGCTGTGACACCGTGGCTTTGTCAGAAGACGGCGAAAGCATCATTGCCAGCGAATCCAAGCTATGGATCGACATGCGGTCTGACTTTGAACCATTTCTTTTTAGAACAATTGGGTATGACATGTCAGCGGTTGTGGCTACCTTTTTTGCCTTGTGGGTATCAGGCAAATGCACAGAACTTGGACCAAAATGGCTGTCAGACCTCCAGAGTACCAAACAAAAAATGCAGGATCTGTTCGGGTATAGTGAAACATGGTTCAATATCAATAAGTCCAGATTTACAGAGACCCAGACCTACTTCTTTATTGGTGCCGGAGATCTAAAGAGCCTTGCGGATGAAGCCAGCATCAAGTTTATGGAAATGCTGCCGGTGATGTCGCAATCGCTTGAACTGGAAGAATCGATCCACGGACCGCAAAACGCTTTTACAAAGGATATGGTTTTCTTTTTCCTGGTCAATACAGCAGAAGATGCTGATAAGGCAAACAAGATCGCTGAATTTATCAAACATGAAGTTGGCGGACAGGCCTTTATCATATCCAACCAATCGGATATCAACGACTTTTACATGGGTGAAGCTCAAAGTGTTTTTAGCTTTTTGGAGTATGTAACTTTTTTCCAGGTTGGCGCTTATATATTAGCAAAGGAAAAAGGTCGTGATCTTAGCCAGGTGGTATATCCAAAATTAACAAATTACATTCAAAAGAAATTTGAGTAAAAAGGAGGATTTCAATGATTCAATTAATTCGTATCGATGATCGTTTAGTACATGGGCAGGTTGTTTATAGCTGGAAAGCAAGTTTGGGTTATCAGGCGATCGTTGTCGCCGATGACGCGGCAGCCAAAGATGAGATCCGCAAGAAAGTTATCAAAATGGCAACGCCCCGTGATACACAGTCGATCACTTTGAGTGTTGAGGATGCCTGCAAGTTTCTGCAGAATCCGAAGCTTAAAGATGTAAAGATCTTTGTGGTTGTTGGAAGCCCAAAAGCCGCTTACGACGTTAGTCAGTGTGTTGGTGGAAATCCGCCTGTCAATCTTGGTGGAATGATGTCAGGTGAAGGCCGCAGAGAATTCGCAAAAGCTGTTTATCTGAATGATGAAGATGTCGTATATTTAGATAAGCTGGTAGAAGGAGGTACAAGTATCGAAACGAGGCAAACACCATCTGAACGTATTCAATCATTCGATAATTTAAGAAATGCATTTAAATAATAAAAGGAATTAGTTAGAAAGGAGCTGTAAATGAATTGGTCTGCAGCAATTGGAGTAGGACTTGTCCTGGCAGTCCTATGGTTTCTCGAAAAACAATTCGGTACACCGATGGTAATTCGACCAATCGTGGTTTCATCTTGTGTGGGACTGGTATTGGGTGATGTCACCGCTGGTGTGCTTATGGGTGCATCCCTTGAATTAATTTTCATGGGTGCGATCCAAATTGGTGGTTCAATTCCACCTGATGTTCTTGTAGGTGCTGGTCTCGGTACCGCGTTCGCAATTCTCTCGAAACAGGGCCCTGAAATTGCGGTGGCACTCGGCTTGCCCATTTCGATTCTGGCTCAGTCTATCAAGGCTCTGATTTTCATCATTCGTTCCGGTATGATGGACAACGCCTTGAAAATGGCTGAAAATAATAACATCCGCGGCATGAAAGCCCTGAACATGGGCGGTTTGCTCCTGCAATGTCTGATGTATTTTGCGGTTGCCTTTGTTGCCATCCTCTTTGGTTCCGAGGCTATCGCTGACTTCCTGCAATCGATCCCACCGTCAATCATGGCAGCCCTGACCAACATCGGTCGCTTGTTGCCGGCAGTTGGGTTTGCCCTTCTCCTGCAACCGATGATGGACGCGAAGAACGCTATTTACTTCCTGCTCGGATTTGTTTTACTTGTCTTCCTCAAACTGCCAGTCATCGCGATCACCCTGATCGGTTTGGCAATCGCTTATATCGTTGTGTTCGAAAGAGGTAAGGCAGGCGGTTCAGTACAAGACCCCGCACTCGCGTCGGCTTCTGATGCTGGTGCACAAGATGGAAATTGGGAGGATCTTTTCAATGAGTAATCAAGCTGAAAATCCCGTTGTTGACAAAAAGTTGATCAATGAACTTTTCTGGCAATCGTTCTACCTTGAGCATGCCTATAACTATGAACGCCAACAAGCCCTTGGTTTCGCAATCGGAATGTGGCCCGCGATCAAACGCTTCTATGACACAGAAGAAAAGCAGGCTGAAGCCCTGGTGCGTCATATGGCGATCTTCAACACCACACCTCACGTGGTAACTTTCATCACCGGTGTTGCCGCCGCGATGGAAAAACAGGCTTCTGAAGATGAAAACTTCGACGTCAATTCCATCAACAGCGTCAAAGTCGGTCTGATGGGTCCATTTGCTGGTATTGGTGACTCCTTCTTCTGGGGCACATTGAGAATTATCGCCCTTGGTGTTTCTTTACCACTTGCACAAGCTGGCAATATCTTTGCGCCGATCCTCTTCCTCTTACTGTTCAACGCCGCTCATATACTGGTGCGCTATTACGGTACTGTCTGGGGTTACAGACTTGGCACGGATATTCTTACCAAAGCCAGTGACAGTGGATTGATCCAGGACATTTCCAAAGCCGCAACAATTGTCGGTTTGATGGTCGTGGGCGCGATGACGGCTTCGATGGTCAAACTTGACCTGAAGACAGCTATTGACCTGGGTGAATCTTCAATGAGAATTCAGGACTTCTTCGACAACATCATGCCCGGTTTGCTGCCGTTGCTTTACACCATGCTGATGTTCTGGTTCCTGAAAAAAGGCAAGAATGCGACTTTCCTTCTGCTCTTCTCAATTGCCTTTGGTCTGGTGCTTACCCTGATCGGTTTGATCTAGTCTATCGCAAGCATCCCCTCCAACTATGAGAGGGGATGCTTCTTTACGGAGTTGTTATGATCGGTATTTTAGTATTAACGCATGGAAAATTAGCGGAAGGTCTTAACGATGCGCTGCGCATGATCGTTGGCGAAGTTGGATCTCTGGACTTTCTTGGTTTAACTCCCGGAGAAGATCTGGACGCTTATGCTGCCAGGGTCAAAGAAAAAGCTGAAGCGATCATGAGTGACCAGGGGGTATTGGTTTTGACCGATATTGTCGGCGGCACGCCCTTCAACCAGGCGACAAAGCTCTTGAGTGAGCTGAAACTCTGTATTGTTACTGGTGTGAATCTTGGTATGCTTTTGAGCGCGCACTTGAACAGAGACAGCGCTAATGACATCCGGGAATTAGCAGAAACGGCAATCGAAGAAGGCAAAGACAGTATGATGCTGCTCTAAGTTTCCGGGCTAAGTTTTATCCAGAAATTCTCAATTTAACCTGTTAAATTAGTTTCGCTCGTGGTCTCCTGTCCACGAGCCATTTTTTTGTAATAATAAGAACTGCTGAAGCATTATTAGATCAAGGATGGACTTGCCCTGCCAGGTGCAACTGAATTCCGCCTGACAGGCTCCATTCGCGCAGCAAGTCCTCTGAGATCCCAAAAGGGATCAGAACAGCGCTGGCAGCTCTGATCAGTAATTCAACATATTTCGCGCTATTGATAGCAGTTGGCGCGATCTTTTTCCCCAGGTCCCAGGCGAGGACATCCGGTTCACCGCGCGTGTAAACAAAACGGACGCGCATGCCGGGCTTAACCGTCATACCGGCATTCTGCAATTGGTAGGCGGCACGCACAGATGCTGTGGTGGCTTTGTAGGCTTCCAGCGCGTAGCTGACCTTGCCGTTGATGACCAGCTGCTCCGGCTGCACCTGACCGGTTTTGAGCAATTCAAGCGCCTCCTGATAATAAGCGAAAGCATTTTGAATGCAGCCTTGCAGCTCGTCTTTGCTGCGTGCCAGGCTCAAAAGCCTGATCATTTCTTTTTGGACGAATGCGATCCAGAGTGGAGTGTCTCGTCGGCGTGCTTCAAGCCCGCGCACTTTGATCTCACCGCTTTGAAAAACGCCAAAATAGCGATTGGCGACCGGCACGCGTGGATCGACCCTGGACGGCAAAAAGGCGACCCAGCGATAAATGCCATCCAAATTGATCGTTAGTCCGGTGCGATGATTGATCCTTTGAATGAGCTGGCTGAAATGCTCAGGCTTGCTGCAGCCTTTCTTTTTTACCCACAAAGCGTCCACATACATGTGCAAAACTTCAAAGCCTTCTTCTTCAGCAACCTCTTTGGCGCGCAGCAATACCTCGCGTCCGCCTCTGGTGACGGCTTCGTGCGCTTCAATGCGTCCATAACGGGCATTTTTGTAGCCCAAAAAGCCGAAACAGACCACCAACAACCATTTGAGTGCCGTGGCGCGTTCTTTAAGGGTTTTTACCTGGGGATGATTCTCCGGATAGCTGCGTATTTTGAGTTTGATGGCAACCCGTTTTTCGTAGAGCGGCTTTAGCGTGAGCGGTACAACGCCAAGGTTCTCATGCGCTGGTGTGAGGCCATCCGGCAAAGGCACTTCGGGCGAGATATTGCCCAAAATGATGATGGCCGGGTACATGGAAATGAAATCGATCTGTGCCACATCGGTGTGCAATCCAGTCAAAGGCTGATAGACCATGCCGCCGCGGTCAGACTGGATCAATTCCAGCCCACTTTTGAATTCTTCGAATTGTCGTTTTTGATAGGGAACCAAAACATCCTGCTCAAGCGCGGTGATGACCTGCATGGCAGAAATACCTTGCCCAGGTGAGACGCGGGCTGCTTTTTCGATCGGCAGGGTGGTCACGCGAGCCATTTCGAGCGTGCCTGCCAGGCTGTAGTCTGACCACATCATGGCTGATTTGCGGTCGATATGACAGCGTCCAAAGAGGTGGGCTTCTTCAGGACGATAGATGATGTGCCCATAGGAGAAATAGGTAGTTTCCTTTTGCCAGCGGACGGTGCGCTCTGTATCGCGGTTGAGTTGCAGCGGAATTCGTTTTTCTTCAGCTCCTTTGAGCAAAAAGGGGATCAGCCAGGCATCGCCCCAGTTGCTGACCAAGATATCAGGGTTGTAGTCCTCTAAGATCTTGTTCAGCGTCTGCAAATAGTCACCTTTGGAATCGATTGGGATACTTTGTTCAAAGCGGTCGCAACGTAAAAGCAAAGCACCCGCTTTTTCACGAAAAGGATCGCAGTTTGGGCTGATCTCCAATACGCGTAATGGAGGTAATTTCGGCATAATATCCCAGCGATCATTGACCGCGCGAATGTTCTCGATCTGATTGTTTTCGTTTACTTCCAGTTCGCACAATGCCAGGGGGAACACGCCGTAGCGCGCCATGTAGCGCGTGCTGATTGCCAGATCCGCGCCGTAATAGACCAGATCGGGATAAATTGCTTCGATCTCACGAAAAAGCCTGACCTGTTCCGCCGGAGATGCCATTTCGATCGCCATCACGTCCACCGGTTCGGCTTCAAAGACGTCCTGCTTTTGCTGACGGCTGAGCGAGAGCACGGCTGGGCGACCGGAAAGCATTTTCCACAAAGCCCGCAGGGGTTCGTGCGGACCGCTGGCATAGAATGTGACCGGAAAACGTTGTTTGAAGCAGACCCGGCTGTCATCATCTGCTGAAATGAACCAGAGGCTTAAGCCTTCTTCCTGGTTGAGGTAGAGATCAAGCAGCCAGCCCTTAAACTCACGTAGGTCGCTCATGGAGCTTCTTCAAAAGCGGTGTAGGAACAGACTTCTTCAGGCTCAACAAGGGGCAGCTGCTCTTCTTTGTCACTTTCGGGAAGCGCCTGAGCGTTTGCCTTATTTTCCAGACAGCTGGTGATCAGATCGAGGAAAATGCTTTGCTGATCAAGCAGTTGTTCGTCCCTGATCTGTTCCGGGTTGTGCAGCTCGCGTTGGGTGGCTTTGAGCTGTTTGTAGACCTCCAGCAGGATGGCGATCAGGTAGATGTCAAGCGGGTAGAGGTTGGAGGCGTAGGAGGCTTCTGCCAGATGCAGGCGCGAGAGCACCAGCAGCTCGTCCAGCAGGATCTGGTCGTCTTTGCGCAGCGCGCGTTTGAAGCGCTTGAGCGCGGCTTCTTCTTCCTGCCAGGTTTGGGTGATGGATGCGATCGTGCGTCCCATTTTGCCTCGTTAAAAGAGCTCCAGCTGCATATTCTGTGGGTTGGGCAAAGACGGAGGTTCTTCCCAGCAGACATCCGAGCTGGCTTTGAGCTCTTCCAGTAATATGTTGCGGTTTTCGGCAATGGCAGGGATGATCGGTCGCGTACTGATGACGACCGGCACCTGATGGCTTAGTTGGGTGAGCAGATTCAGACTGTGAGCGAGCAGGCGCTGACTGTCCTTGAGTTTGACGTCCTCATCCAAAAAAGTCGCCAGCAGATCCAGCAAGACCAAAGGCCCGCTCTTTGGGTAACGGGCGGTCGTCTGGATCATTGCCAGAACCTGATAGCAGGTGAAAGCGCGTGAAAGACGGATGTTGCGCATGACGCTGACCGGATCCGTGGTGTAAGGACGGATCAGACGGGCAACGGCATACATATTGGAACGGTTGCCGCAGTCCAGCACGGTCACGTTTTGGCGTAGCGCCAGGGCTGAAATAAGCTGCAGCATGCGCTCAGAGAGGGCGTGCGCGCCCATAGCCAGAAAGCGTTTGGGCGGCAGAGGCGTTTCAAAGGGGATCAGTGTGTTTGTGAGTTGGTCATGCAGCATGCTCTAATTATATAGAACATGCGTTCTATTGTCAAGAATTCTTTCACTTCTACACTCCCTTGGTGGGTACAACAATATCACAATTTTTCTTAGCTGACAGGGCGCTCCTGCTCTCCCAATCCGGACAGGCAGGAGTTTTTACTTAGGGTCGGAAAATCTTGTCATCCATCATTTCATCAGGAGTGAAATGGCAAATATCAAGGCAGGAGTAAGTGAGCATCTGACAGCGGACGACCTTGCTGATCTGTGTTTCCCCGCCTGCAATGCCATCAATAGACAAACTTGAAAGAATGCTGGTCATGGTTTCAGTCGGGTCATAGCCGCGTCGAGGTTCATACTCGATCATGATTACATATTCCCCGATTTTGGTCACCGTGACGAAGCGTGCCCAGGAGCTATCACCAGGGGTTTCACCGAAGTCGAAGACCGGGATGTAAGCGATGGATGCAGGATGTCCGTTGACCAGCGAGTTTTCATGGGGCAGTGGTGAAAAAGTGGTGGCGTACATGCCGTCTTTTTTGGCTGCCCATTCACGTAATTCCTTAATGAATGGAATCAGGTCGAGTTCTGTTTCATGTCAGATATGCATGATGATGCCTTCGTGCACAACCATGGCACTGCTGGTCATCACTCCATAGTTTTTTACCTTGAACATAGAACTCTGCCTTGGTGTAAAGCTTCGGTAATCCATGTCCGACCAATCCTGTGGTAATTGCATTGTCAGGCCAATCTCTTCAATGCGATATTCACGCCATCCCAACTCGCGGGGAGCTGACTCGTAGGCTGCAAGTGGCGGAAGCATAGTTGCCATGCGGTTGTCATAGTCTGCTGCAATGGCAGTGTAGGTTGCCTGTATATCGACCTGACCGGCTTCAGTAGGTCTGATTACTGCATAAGTGGTTTCAGGCCGGGGTGTCGGGCTTGGTCCCTGGGTGGGGGTTTCAGTCGGTGTCAATGTAGGCCACGGCGTAATCGTAGCAGTTGGAAACCTGGTTGGGGTCTCGGTTAGTAGCGCTGTATTAGTGACGTTTAGTGTAAATATTGGTGCTTGAGTTGGGGAATCGGTTTTATCTTCCACTGTTTGACTGGGAATTTGTGTCAGTGAGTGCTCATTTATCTCTTGACATGCCACAAACAGTAACAAGATAACGACAAAGAAAAGTATCCTGGTCGGTTTCATAATTCCTCCTTTTTTGTAGGCACAACAATAACATGAATTGTCTGCGTTTCTGTTTCGCAGATAATTTTGAAAGCAAGAGTTGATTAAATTTTAGCATAAAGTAGTTATCACTTATTCAAAATCCGAATTTCTCTAATACCATATCCATAAATCTACTTATAAATTGAGTAGTCAAAACGACGATTCTATGAGATAATAAAATAACAATCCGGTCTGAGCGGATGATACAAATTAGTTTGCTTTGTGTTGGTCTCGTATATGCCGATTTTTTCACCTCAGACCTTTAATGAAAGGGAAATATAAATGAATAAGAAGATCGTTATTGCAGGATCGTGTCGAACTGCGATCGGGCGGATGAGTGGAACGCTTGCCACTGTCCCCGTCGCCAAACTTGGCGAAGTTGTAATTCGCGAAGCTATCAACCGTGCCGGTATCCAGCCTTCTGATGTAGATATGGTCTACATGGGCTGTGTTCTTCAGGCAGCCCAGGGGCAAAACCTTGCCCGCCAGGCAGCTGTGAATGCCGGTATCCCGGTCGAATCTCCGGCCGTGACCATAAACGTGGTCTGTGGATCAGGGCTCGAAGCCGTTAATATGGCAGCCAGGATGATCCTTTTGGGTGAAGCCGATGTGGTCGTTGCCGGTGGAATGGAAAACATGTCTGCCGCTCCATATGCGCTTAAAGAAGCGCGTGCCGGCTATCGAATGGGCGATGGCAAACTGATCGACACAATGGTAAATGACGGTCTGACGGATGTTTTTGGTCAGGTGCATATGGGCATCACCGCTGAAAATGTTGCTGAACAATGGAACCTAAGCCGTGAAGAGCTGGATGAATTCTCGGTGAATTCACAGAAAAAAGCTGCAAAAGCCCAGGCGGAAGGTAAATTCGTAGACGAAATTGTGCCAATACAGGTACGCGTTAAACGCGATACGGTTGAATTCAAAGAGGATGAAGGCATTCGCCCTGATTCGACTGTTGAAGGTTTAAGCAAGCTCAGACCCGCCTTCAAACCGGATGGTGTGGTTACCGCAGGGAACGCGTCAACCATTAATGATGCCGCAGCTGCAGTCGTTATGATGAGCGAAGAGAAAGCACGCGAACTGGGCGTAACTCCTGAGGCGATCTGGCTCGGATCAGCGCTGGAAGGCGTGGAACCTTCGATCATGGGTGTTGGTCCGATCGCAGCAACCAGGAAATTAGTTGAGAAGCTCGGTATTTTAGTTGCGGATTTCGATCTTATCGAAGCTAACGAAGCCTTTGCTACCCAATCTCTGGCTGTAATACGTGATCTGGGATTGGACGCGAATAAGGTAAATGTCAATGGCGGCGCGATCGCATTGGGGCACCCGATCGGAGCATCCGGGTGTCGCATTTTGGTTACGCTGATCCATGAAATGAAACGCCGACCTGAAGCTAAATTAGGTCTGGCGACACTATGTATCGGTGGTGGTATGGGTTGCGCAACCGCCATTGAAAAACCGGAGGAATAGAAAGTGACGAATGTAAGATATGAAGTAAACGGTGCCGTTGGTCTGATCACCATTGATCGTCCCGAAGCACTCAACGCGCTGAACAGTGCGGTATTGAAAGAACTGGATCAGGTTTTGGACCAGGTTGATCTCGAAGAAATTCGCTGTCTGGTCATTACCGGAGCTGGTGAAAGATCGTTCATTGCAGGCGCTGATGTTGCTGAAATGAGCGATATGAATGAGGCTGAAGGCAAGGCTTTTGGCAAGGCCGGAAACGATCTGTTTAGAAAGATCGAAAGTTTCCCAATCCCCGTAGTTGCAGCTATCAATGGTTTTGCTCTGGGCGGCGGTAACGAGCTCGCAATGAGCTGCGATATCCGTATCTGTTCCGAAAACGCAGTTTTTGGGCAGCCAGAAGCTGGTCTGGGGATCACTCCAGGTTTCGGCGGCACTCAGCGTCTGCCGCGCCTGATCGGCTCAACATCCAAAGCCAAGGAAATTCTCTATACCTGCCGCAATATCAAGGCAGATGAAGCGCTCCAGATCGGATTGGTGAGCGCGGTCTATCCAATCGAAGAACTGATGGTTGAAGCGACCAAGATGGCAACACGCATCGCCGCACAAGCGCCGATCGCGATCCGCAACACCAAGAAAGCTGTCAACGAAGGTTTGGACATGCCCATTGATCAGGCTATTGAGCATGAGATCGGACTTTTTGGCGCCTGTTTTGCCAGTGAGGACCAAAAAGAAGGCATGAAAGCTTTCCTCGAAAAGCGAAAAGAAAAAGTCTTTAAAAATCGATAAAAATGACAGCCTAACGAATTCGTTAGGCTGTAAATATATATAAAAGGAGAATCTATGAAAGTAGCAGTTATTGGAGCAGGAACAATGGGCAGCGGTATCGCTCAAGCCTTTGCCCAAACGGAAGGATACGAAGTTATTCTTACCGATATTAATCTTGAGCTTGCCCAAAAAGGGCAGCAAAGAATCGCAAAAGGACTTCAGAGCCGGGTAGATCGCGGTAGGATGGAACAAGCAGCCTCCGATCAGATCAACGCTCGCATCAAAGCGGGCTTGATCGAAGATTGTACCGATTGTGATCTGGTCGTTGAAGCAGTTTTGGAAGAGATCTCAATTAAAAAAGATACTTTCAAGAAGTTAGACGAAATAGCCAAACCAGAATGTATTTTTGCAAGTAATACCTCATCATTATCAATTACTGAGATGGCTCAGGGCTTAAGTCGTCCTCTGGTTGGGATGCACTTTTTCAATCCTGCTCCTGTAATGAAATTGGTCGAGATCATTCCTGGTCTCTCCACACCTCCTGAGGTTGTGGAAAAAGTGACCGAGATCGCCAAAGAGCTTGGCAAAACTCCGGTTGAGGTCAAAGAATCCGCGGGATTTGTTGTCAACCGTATTCTCGTTCCCTTGATCAATGAGGGTGTTGGAATTTTGTCTGATGGTGTCGCTACTGCTGAGGGTATCGATACTGCCATGAAGCTGGGCGCTAATCATCCGATGGGACCATTGGAATTGGGTGACCTGATCGGTTTGGACGTTTGTCTTGCCATTATGGAAGTATTGTTTACCGAAACCGGTGACAGCAAGTATCGTCCTCATCCTTTACTGCGCAAGATGGTTCGCGGTGGTAAATTAGGAAGAAAGACCGGAGAAGGTTTTTACAAGTACTAAAATACAATATTTTTGGGGCAGCTTAAAAGCCCCGGAAAGGAAGAAACATGGATTTTAATTTGTCTAAAGAACATTTAATGGCGCAAGAGCTATTTCGCAATTTCGCCATTAATGAGATCGAACCATGGGCAGAAGAAACTGACGAACTACACCGTTTTCCCTGGGAAGTTGTTCGCAAAATGCAATCCTATGGTTTTATGGGCATCCCATTTCCGAAAGAGATCGGCGGACAAGGCTGCGATACCTTTGCCTACGTCCTGGCAGTAGAAGAGATCGCCAAAGTTTGCGCGACCACTGCCGTGATCCTTTCAGCCCATACCTCCTTAGCAGCCGACGCAATTTCTATACACGGAACTGAGGAACAAAAAGAAAAATACCTGAGACCATTGGCAGATGGAAGCAAACTGGGTTCCTTCGCGCTGACTGAACCTGAGGCAGGTACCGACGCTGCTGGTCAACAGACCAAAGCTGTTCGAGATGGCGATGAATGGGTACTGAATGGCACCAAGATCTTCATCACCAACGCAGAAGCAGCCGAGATCTATGTCGTCTTCGCGATGACCGATAAAGCTGCCGGCACACGCGGAATTTCAGCTTTTATCGTAGAAAAAGGCACCCCTGGGTTCTCATTTGGTTTACCGGAAAAGAAGATGGGCATCAGAGGTTCCAGCACCTGTGAACTGATCTTTGAGGATTGCCGAATTCCAGCCGAAAATCTTCTGGGTCGGGAAGGTAAAGGCTTTGGGATCGCGATGTCCACACTGGACGGCGGTCGTATCGGTATCGCTGCCCAGGCATTAGGCATCGCTGAAGGCGCATTTGAAAGAACAGTCCAATATGTCAAGGAACGTAAGCAGTTCAACAGACCGATCTCAGCCTTCCAGAATACGCAATTTGTTCTGGCACAAATGAAGGCGGATATCGAGTCTGTTCGTTACCTTGTCTATAATGCAGCCTCTTTGAAAGATGATGGCAAACCTTATTCAGTTGAAGCCGCCATGGCAAAACTGAAGGCATCCCAGTTGGCGTCTGAGGTTACGCGCGAATGTGTTCAACTCCACGGTGGATATGGATTTATCCAGAGTTTCCAGGTGGAAAGAATGATGCGTGATGCCAAAATTACTGAAATTTATGAAGGTACTTCCGAAGTAATGAAGATGGTTATTTCCGGAAGTTTGTTAAGGTAAGGAGGCAAGATGAACATTGTTGTTTGTATCAAGCAAGTCCCCGATACCAAAGAAGTTCGTATCGATCCTGTCAAGGGCACGTTGATCCGTCAAGGTGTACCATCAATTATGAATCCGGATGATAAAGCCGCTTTGGAAGCAGCTTTGCGTCTGAAAGAACAATTCGGAGCAAAAGTTATCACTTTGTCCATGGGACCATTGCAGGCAGAGTCTGTTTTGAGAGAGGCTTTCGCGATGGGCGCTGATGAGGCTTATCTCATTTCAGATGGTAAGTTTGGCGGCGCAGACACCTGGGCAACCTCTTCAACATTGGCAGCCGCGATCTCAAAACTGGACTATGACCTGATCCTAACTGGAAGACAGGCTATAGACGGTGATACCGCTCAGGTCGGTCCCGAAATTGCCGAACACCTGGGCGTTCCTCACATCAGCTATGCTGAAGAGATCAAGATCGATGGTGGTGACGTCATCGTCAAACGTCAGTTTGAAGATCGCTACCAGATCCTGAAGGCTAAAATGCCGGCACTGGTCACAGCATTGAGTGAATTGAACGAGCCCCGCTATATGACCCCGGGTGGTATTTTTAGCGCCTGGCGTGAAAAAGAGGTTGTACGCTGGAGTAGGGATGATATCCCTGTCGATGATGAAAATATCGGCTTGAAGGGCTCTCCTACCAAAGTTGTAAAAACCTATCCAAAAACGATGAAAGAACCTGGAACCAAGATCGAAGCTGATGTTGACGAATCGGTTCAATACATCGTTGAAAAATTAAAAGAAAAATATATTCTATGAAAGGGCGAGATATGGACGAAAACGTTGTTCCTTCTGTATTTGTTTTTGCTGAACAGGTGGATAACCACATCACGCCTGTGTCCTTTGAACTGATCGCAAAAGCCCGTGAATTAGCTGAAAAGCTTGAATGCGAAGTGGTTGCGCTCTTATTGGGTGAGAAGGTCGAAGAATTGGTTCAACCATTGTTCTCTTATGGCGCCAATAAAGTGATCTTATGTGAGGACCCGGCTTTGGCTCAATATCGAACCGAACCTTACACTCACGCGATCTCTACAATGATCGGGCAATACAAGCCCCAGGTTGTATTATACGGCGCAACAAGCATCGGACGTGACCTCGCACCCAGAGTTGCTGGTCGTATCCATACCGGATTAACCGCTGACTGTACTTCTCTTGACATTGAAGAGGAGACCAATCGTCTGTTGATGACCAGACCTGCTTTTGGCGGCAATCTGATGGCAACCATCGTTTGCCCCGATCACCAGCCGGCTATGGCGACGGTACGACCTGGTGTGATGGTGAAACGTCTGCCAGATCCAGATGCAAGTGGTGAAGTGATCAAGTTTGAACTGGATTTTGTTGAAGATGATCGATACACAACTGTATTGGAAGTGATCAAGAAAGCAGCCGCGACCAAGCATAATATCGAGGATGCAAAGATCCTTGTTGCCGGTGGTCGAGGCATGAAGGGCGAAGAAGGTTTTGCCATTCTGCAGGAGCTTGCTGACGTCCTTGGTGGCGAAGTTGCCAGCTCGAGAGCCGCGGTTGACGCTGGTTGGCAGGATAAAGCCAGACAGGTTGGGCAAACTGGTAAGACCGTCCGACCAAACTTGTACATTGCCTGTGGTATTTCCGGCGCGATCCAGCATATGGCTGGTATGGAAGAATCAGACTTCATCATCGCGATCAACAGTGATTCCACCGCTCCGATCTTCAACATCGCTGATGTTGGGATTGTGGGTGATGTCTTCAAGATCGTGCCAAAACTGACTGAAGCGATCAAAAAAGAAAGAGAATAGCGATCAGTTTATCTGATTAAAACAAAAACGGGTGTTTTGAAGCACCCGTTTTTGTTTTCGGATCATCCTTACATCATGAGCTTTAAGGCATCACTGATAATAAGATTAGCACCTGTAGCAGCTTTGATCTCATCAATTGAATATTCAGGATTTTGCTCAATTAGAACAAATCCTTCATTTGTAACTTCAATTACGCCCATTTCTGTGATGATCAGATCGACAGCTTTCATAGCGGTGAGGGGCAGCGTGCATTCCTTCAGGAGTTTATGATTACCTCTATTGGTATGTTCCATTGCCACAATTACTTTTTTGGCGCCATTAAGCAGATCCATTGCGCCGCCCATGCCAGGCACCAGTTTGCCCGGAATCATGTAATTGGCGATATCGCCATTCTCTGCCACTTGCAGGGCTCCAAGCACGGTCGTATTGACATGACCGCCACGAATAATGCCAAATGACATGGCGCTATCAAAGAAACTGCCACCAGGGTTGATCGTTACAGGCATACCGCCCGCGTTAACGATATGTGGGTCGATAGCATCTTCGTGCGGGGCAGGTCCCAAACCAATAAAGCCATTTTCTGACTGAAAGTGGATATTGCGGTCTTCTGGCACATAGTTGGCTACCAGTGTGGGCAAACCAATCCCCAGATTGACCAGATCGCCGTCTCTTAGCTCCAATGCAACACGTTTGGCAATAAATTCCTGAATTTTTTGTTTGTCCATCATGGTTAACCTCCAAGCACAATATGATCTACGAAAACTCCTGGCACAACGACTTCGTTGGGGCAAATATCGCCGACTTTTACAATTTCCTGAGTTTCAACAATTGCAATATCAGCTGCAGCGCCCATATAGGTGTTGAAGTTGCGGGTTGCGCCGCGATAAGTTAAATTGCCCTTTTCATCAGCTTTTTCGGAAAAGAGGAGCGCTACATTGGCTCGTAAAGGCTTTTCGAGCAGGTAGGTTTCCCCATCAACCTCAACGGTCTGTTTCCCTTTTGCCACTTCGGTTCCCAGACCAGTTTTGGTAAGGACGCCGCCCAAACCGAAACCGCCCGCGCGAACCTGTTCAATTAGCGTTCCCTGGGGGATCAATTCGACCTCTGTTTCGCCTGCCATCATCTGACGTCCGGTTTCTCTGTTGGTGCCGATGTGGGATGTCATGATCTTCTTAAACATCTTTGCGGCAACCATCTTACCAACGCCATGATCAATAAAGCTGGTATCGTTGCATATTAGGGTTAGATCTTTTACTCCTTTCTTAATAAGTTCGTCGATCAGTTTGTGGGGAGAACCAACAGCCAGAAAACCTCCGACCATTACAGTATCACCATCACGAACAAGATTTACTGCTTCCTCAATACTAATCAATTTGCTCATTTCACCTACCTTTCATTTTTAAAAGTATTTAAATAACATGCTGCTCTCGGGCAGCTAATTCTTCACACATGAAGCTTGCGACATCATCAGCGTATTTCCCAGGACCAAAACCAGCATCACAACCAAGTTCCTTGGCTAATTCGTGTGTAATTCTTGGCCCACCAATAACCAACAGAAAGCGGTTTCGCAATCTTTCTGCTTCAAGTAGTTCGACCAGTTCAGTAAGGTTTTGAACATGAACGTTCTTTTGGGTAACCGTCTGAGAAACCAACAAGACATCCGCGTCGAACTCAACCGCCTTGCGTATAAAATCTTCGTTGGTCACCTGACTGCCCAAATTAAGCGCTTCGATCATGCGGTATCTTTCAAGACCGAAATGCCCTGCATATCCTTTCATGTTCATGATCGCGTCAATACCAACGGTATGAGCATCCGTTCCGGTACTGGCGCCGATAACGCGCAATTTTCGCCCAAAGTTCTCCTGGATAAACTGGTCAGTTTCCTCCATGGTCATCACGTTGACATCCACTGAATCTACGTGTATGTGCGTGTAGTCTATAGTGTGACTAAGGCTGCCATAAACGACAAAGAAGCTGAAATTCTTGTCAAGTGGGGCGTGGTGGGCAACCATTGGTTCAACAAGACCCATTTTCATGGCTAGTTGCTTAGCAGCTTCGACAGCAACTTCACTATCGGGTACAGGTAAGGTAAAAGAAAGCTGTACCTTGCCATCGTTCATGGTATCGCCATATGGTTTCAAGTGGGTGAGATCCAGTGTGGTGTCCAGATCTTGCTTTTTCGTTGAATAAAGTCCACTACTCATAATTTTCTCCTTGCCTGGATTTTCTGTATTGGTGATACCTTTCGGAACCTATCCTGGCTTCTTCCATTAGCAAATCCACAAAAGGATTAATATATTGTTCTTCTTTAAGAACAACGCCCGCCAGGCCTTTACCACCTTCGAAGGGGCGCTTTATTCCTGCAAATTTTCCTTCTTCGATTGTGCGGAAGAGTCCATCACGGCGAATGTTTTGCAACAGATCCAGAGCAAGATCAAGCACCTCATTTGCACGTTGTTCCATGATTCCACCTTCCCGAAATTCAATATCATCGCCAAAATCTGCCATACTCGTGGCAATATAGCGAGCGTTCGCGATTGCCAGGGCTCGGTCAGACATAAAAGGTGTGTGAATTGCCTCGGTAAGCATGCCAAGCAGATGAATTCTCTGATGGCTGATGACGGTGATCATATTGAACAAGGCGTCCTGAATGTGTCCTTTAAAAATATCTCCTGTTTTGAATTTGGTGGGGGGCATATATTTTAAAGGCGCGTTCGGGAAGATCTGTCTTGCCATCTGAGCCTGGGCAAATTCATATAAAAACGCATTTTTAAGTTCAGGATTCATCTCAAATGCATGACCTAAGCCCATTTGCTCTTCGGGCAAACCAGCTTTCAGCGCGAATTGTTCATTGATCAATTGCGAAGCCAGAACAGTATGCGCTTCTTCGTAGGCGTCTGCTGTTGTCAGATAATTATCTTCACCGGTATTGATGATGATACCCGCGGCTGCGTTGACCATTCGGGAAAAAGATTGGTCGATCAGCGTGCGCTGCATATTGATGTCGCGGAAAAGAATTCCGTATAAAGCGTCATTAAGCATCACATCCAGGCGCTCAAATGCGCCCATGACCGCGATCTCAGGCATACAAAGCCCGGAGCAGTAATTGCATAATCGAATGTATCGTCCGAGCTCTTCTCCGGATTCATCCAATGCCGCGCGCATCAGGCGGAAGTTTTCCTGGGTCGCCATGGTGCCGCCAAAACCTTCCGTTGTGGCGCCATAGGGAACATAATCGAGCAAACTTTGCCCGGTCGTGCGGATCACGGCAATGACGTCCGCGCCTTGTTTTGCTGCGGCTTTTGCCTGGATAATATCTTCGTAGATGTTGCCGGTCGCCACGATCACATAGAGCAATGGTCCCGTCTTATCGCCAAATTCTCTTAGTTTTTCTTCCCGGATAATTCGATTATGATGGATCCTTGCGACAGCTTCTTCGGCCTTTTTTTCTGCCCAGAGACCGATCTCAAACGGATCTACTGCTTCTGTTTGGCTAAGATCAAGTTCTCCTCTCGAGATTGCTTCGGCGATTTCCTGCGGTTCTTTTCCCAGGGATATTGAAGCCTGACCCAACCAAAAACTCGCGCCGTGTCCTAAAAGATTGCGATTCGCAAGATGCTCAACAACTACATTTGGAAGCGGCACATCCATTGCATCAACACCATCGATGCCAAACAAGCGACAGATAGAGCGCTCAACCGTAGAAGTCGTGAACTGCTGCGTGTAGTTATTGGTGTCCTCGGCGATCTGCCTTGCTGCATCCCGCGCCAGATCGACCTTTTCCCAATCTAATCTTAATTTTGCCATTCTTCCTCCTGCCAGGCTGCTTTCATTTCGTGGAGAAGTTCATCATCCACACCAAGAAGCTCGGCAATTTTGATAGCTCCGGAAGGAGCTGAAGTGCCTCCATCAATTTCCTCAAGGCGATAATCCATCAGGGCTTGTATTCTTCGAATACGTTTTATATCATCCCGAGGATCGTAGGTTTTTCCAACTTTTTCTTCTTTGCTATCTTCATCGAACACCCGATGGGGTAGTAGCTCAGACAGAGATTCAGGACGAATTCCCCGTACCTGATAAAAGCAGATCCCAGGTTTAGGATTTACATGGTAGTGTGTCGCAATGAAAAATGTACTCGAGGATCTTCCGTAAATATTACAAAGAGCCTGCACGATCGCAGTGGCTTCGGCTGGATTTGTTCCGCGGCAGGGTTCATCCATTACGATCAGCCCATTTTCTGATTGACTGCGTTGATGATGTTCCCTGATCTGCACCGCTTCGAGTCCAAAAGACGATAAACCTCGGTTGATATCTCCATCCTGGTTTGATACGAAAGCCATAAAATCAAATAGTGGTGTTTGGATTTCCTCACAGCTTGGAAAATATCCCAACTGACACATCAAAAGCGCAAAAAAGACTGTTTTTAAGGCAATGCTTTTGCCACCCATGTTCGCGCCACTCAAAACGGTAGAGCCTTTGTGTAATTTTATTGTGACCGGTGTAAATTTCTGACCTTGTGTTTCGAGCATTTCTCCGATGACTGGATGTGTGACGTTTTCGATGACCGTAGGTTGGTCGTTTTCCACCAAACTGGGCATGATCCCTTTCCAGCGGATTGCTAGATCCGCTTTGGCAAGGCGGAAATCAAGGATCGCGCAGACCTCAGTATTGTGTCGAATCTCAGGCAGGAATTTCAAAAGTTTTTCGCCTAATTCAAGCCTGATTTCCTCTTCAATCTTGTTTTCTTCCTCAATTAGAAGTGCCCGTTGCCTGAGAAGAGTTTGTCTATGGTGACCTTTTTCACCAGTGATCTCGCGCTCGAGTTTTCTTTTCTTATCCCGAATATCAGCCAGCGTAGGGGAATAGGCGCTGTAAATGTGAAACGCAGGGTTCCCGGTCCCAGAAGGATCAAGTAGTCTGGATGCATCTTTGGTTTTCATCAAATGCAAACCAGCTGCTTTCAGTAAGGTCTTTAACTTATTTAATCGGAAGAATATCTTTAGGGCACTTTTAAGTTCAAAGAATTCTGTATCATCCAGCAAAGTTCTTTTTTCAAGACGAGAAAGAGTGCCGCGTAATTCCCTGAGACGACTCAACTGTGTTTGAGCTTCGATCACCTCAGGATGATCGGAAACGATCAATTTCCGCAAGTTTTCGACCGCTTGCAATTCGCTTTGTAATTCATCTATTTCGCAAGGTGGGTAGAAGCGTAAAGCGTTTTTTAGCCTTCTGCCTTGGGGGGTGCGACAGTTGCATGCTTCTATTAACGCATTAATACCGATTTGCTTCGATAATTCCTGAGAGATCATTACATGCGTTTTCATTTACGACTCACATATTGGCAGGACCAAAATCAGCCACAGGCACATTTATCGCTTCCTGTAAGGACAATAACAATTTTTCACTATCGACAAGTTGATTGTTGGCACGGGTAGGATTCAGGCAAACCAGGCGGACATCGAGCGAATTCAGTACCGCAAGTTCTATCCGTTTACACTGAAGCTTGCGAACCGTTTCAGGTTTCAAAAAAAGTCTTGTACCGTCTTCGGCGATCAATGTCAGATCCCTGAAATGATCTTCTTTCAAGAGTTGATCAATAACCTGATCCGTAACAGCCCCTCTTAAGAACAGATAAGAGGTTCCTTTCTTTAGCTGTTCAGCAATTTCGTTTCCAAACCCAACCAACGAAGGGGTCTCAAGCGTCTTTATCTTTCGTTTGTCTTTCTTTTCAATAATGCTGAGGACATTGGCGCGTGGTTTATCGGTTAAGGTTGCCAGGATCAGTCGTTTTATTTCCTCTTCTACTCCAGGGCTTTGCAAGATCTCCAAGGCAAATTTGGTCCTGTCTGTCAGTATCTTTGGATTTGCAGAAGTTTCAGCGCTGACAGCCAGGATAATAGCTTCGTTTTTGCCTGAACCTGCCTGAGATCGTCTGGAAAGTGCGCCGTCGATGATAAACAGGCAATCTGCTTCGTGTTGTCGTACCAGCTTCGCGATCTGATCCATTTCATCTGAAGTAGCAGGGCCTGCCAATTCAACATAACCATCACTCAAAGCCCGACAAAGGACAACTTCACCAAACGAGGTTCTGATATTGCTAAGCTCAAGAATTTCAAGCAAAGCGTCGCAGCGTTGTAATGCGCCTTCAGCTGTCGCGATAAGCGTTCCGCTGGGGATATAGATACGTGGTTTGGCACGACCGCTCAGGATATCTTCGCTTTCGCCGTCCCGTCCGATAGAAGTCAACGCGAGCGGACGCTTTTGGCTGCTGGCTTGCCAATCAGCGATAATGTGATTCAAACAAGTCGTCTTACCAGCATTTTTTGACAATCCAATTATTGCCAGAGAATGCAGTTTTTCTAATCCGGCCAGCTCCAAAATGGATTGCTTGCTGGTAATTGCCAAAGCGTCCGTGTTGATCGTATTTACTCCTTATGCTTTCTGCGGTTGCGAAGCAAGCCGACCGGTTCCAGCGTCATCTGCTGACCAGCTAACAGCCTGGAAACGCCAACCATTTCAACCTTTTCCTTGCCCTGACATACCGGACACTGACAGTTGTTTTTGTACACCTCCGGCTCTTTGTAGGTCGTGATCACGCCTTCAAAGTTGCGCAGGACAATATGGTCAGTATTCTGTGAGATCATGTAATCGGGCATGACTGGGATCTTTCCACCGCCGCCAGGGGCATCCACCACATAGGTAGGGACACAGAAGCCTGAAGTATGGCCGCGCAAACCTTCGATGATCTCAAGCCCTTTGGATACCGGAGTTCGGAAATGCGAGAGACCAAGCGAAAGATCACATTGGTAGATGTAGTACGGTCGTACACGAATGTATGCCAGACCATTTACCAATTTGCGCATAACATGCACACAGTCATTCACACCGCGTAATAAGACAGACTGATTCCCAAGTTGCACTCCGGCATCAGCCAGCATCGTGGTGGCACGTTTGGAATCTGGTGTAATTTCGTTGCAATGATTAAAGTGTGTATTGAGCCAAACAGGATGATATTTACGGATCATCTCGCAAAGCTCGGGGGTGATCCGCTGCGGCAGAACAACGGGTGTGCGTGTACCAATACGAATGATCTCGACATGATCGATCTTGCGCAACTCGGAAAGGATGTAATCCAGTTTTCTATCGCTTATCACCAGTGCGTCGCCACCTGATAGTAGAACATCACGAACTTCGGGTGTGCGGCGAATGTAGTCAATACAAGCATCGATCTCTTCGCGGGTACGGGCACCATCTTTTTGCCCTGCCAGGCGGCGGCGGGTGCAATGGCGGCAGTACATTGAACACATATCGGTGATCAGGAACAGGACGCGATCCGGGTATCGATGAGTTAGACCAAAGACTGGCGAATCACCATCTTCTTCCAGAGGATCTAATAGATCTTCAGGACTGCGGTAAGCTTCATGACCAGTTGGCACAGCTTGTCTTCTGACAGGATCGTTAGGGTCATTTGGATCGATCAGGGTCAGATAATAGGGAGTGATCGCCATGCGGAAGTTTTCAAGGGCTTTCCGGGCGCCTTCTTCTTCTTCCGCTGTGAGCGGCAGGTATTTTTTGAGCGTATCGACATCGTTAATGCGATTCGAAACCTGCCAGGTCCAATCGTTCCACTTTTCATCAGGAATATCAGGGAAGAGTTCACGCCGTCTGGCTTCCCCTTTGGTATTGATATATTTTTCTTCGGCCTTCATGCCTGACTCCTTTTAATTGATTAGAAGCTGCCAACCAAATAAGTTAGCAGCTTATGTTTTTTATACGTAATTCTTTTCAAAGATCTCGCGCAGTGCCTGCGATTCGCGTAATTCCTGTAAGGTGATCTCTGCATGGTTACGGGTGTAACCATTGCCGATGATCATCGTGACGTCTTTTCCAATTCCTTCAGCGCCTAATGCGGCACGGGTAAAGCTGGTCGCCATGCTGAAGAAGTAGACCAAACCACGGTCACGAACCGGTAGAATGGTGGACATTTCAGTGCCTTCGATATTGACGACATTGATCGCGACATCGTACTCTTTGCCGTCGTTGCATTCCAGTGCTTTTTCAAGAACTTCCATCGGATTTGCCGCGTCAGCAACGAAGAATTTGTGGACGAAATTATTGTCAAGCAAGGTGCGTTCTGGACGGGTGTTGCGGCTCATTCCGACAACATTGCCGCAGGGTCCAACACGTTTCATAGCTTCGTAACCACAGAGCATGCCGCTTTTTCCGCCAGCGCCAAGGATCAGGACAGAATCGCCGGGTTTGACGATGTTCGCGGTCTGAGCGGGCGCGCCGGCAACATCAAGCGCAGCTAAAGCCAGGGCTTCGGGCATGTCTTCAGGGAGTTTGGCATAGATGCCGCTCTCAAAGAGGATCGCTTGACCTTTGATGTCAACCCGATCGATGTCAGGATGAACTGCCAGGATCTCTTCAATGTAAAGAGGGGTCAGGGAAAGTGAGACCAAAGACGCAATGCGATCACCAACCTTGATGTCTTTGCGATGCTGGAGTGCTGGTCCGATCTTCGCGACACTGCCCATCAGCATGCCGCCTGAACCGGTTACAGGGTTCTGCATTTTTCCCCGTTCTCCAACGATACCCAGGATCATCTCCCGCAGGCGGGTCTCGTCCTGCTCAGATGCGGTCCAAAGCTGTCTGAAGCTGGCTGAATCGATATTAAGAGCGGAAACATCGATCAAAATTTCGTTGTCGTAGATCTCCATGTTGTTGTCGATCTTTTGCGCGGCTTGCGGTAGCAATCCTTTTGGTTCAATGACGCGGTGTGCGCCGTATTTGTTGCCCATTGCCATAAAACTATTCCTCCGAATTATTAATTATTAAGCACGCGAAGGCATGTGCAAGATCTCTCTTGCCTCTGCTGGCGTGGCGATTTCCTTATTCAGCTCTTTCGCGATACGAACAATTCGTTCGACGAATTCTGCGTTTGAGGCGCCAAGACGTTCGCGATCGTATTTTAGGTTGTCTTCAAAACCAACTCGGACGTGACCGCCAAGGATCATGCCCATGACGTTCATATCCAACTGGCAGCGACCAACACCGGTGACGGTAAATGTCGCGTCAGCTGGGATCGATTCTTTTAGGAAAAGCAGGTCACGTGGCGTGCCTGTCGCGCCGCCGTTGACGCCAAGAACAAAGTTGAAATGCAGCGGAGGCTTGATATGACCTCTGCGAACCAAACGCAGCGCCATGTCAACATGACTTTTATCAAAACATTCCAATTCGGGTTTGATGCCGCGTTCGTTCATGCGGGCCGCAAACTCAATGATCATGTTCTCGGTGTTGACGAAGATCTCATCACCGCCAAAGTTCATCGTGCCGCAGTCCAGGCTTGCCATTTCGGGATTCAATTCAGTTGGCTGCAAGCGTTCGTCAGCGGTCATGCCTGTGGCTCCACCGGTTGAGGGCTGGATGATAACATCCGGGCAGGCTTCCTGGATCGCGTTTATGATCACACGGAAGCGTTCGCGGTCCTGAGTGGGGGTGCCGTCGTCAAAGCGCGCGTGCAAATGAATGATCGCGGCGCCAGCTTCGTAAGCCCCCTTGGCTTCACGCACATATTCTTCGATCGTGTAGGGGACAGCGGGGTTCATTTCCTGGGTAACTTCAGCACCGCTGATCGCTGCGGTGATGATAACTTTATTACTCATAAAAACTCTCTCCTTCAATATTTTCTACCTTGATTATCCAAGGCGTTGTTTGTTCTTTGGGGTTACGCAGGTGCCAGTGGCACGGCAAACCAAAACAGGTTCTGCCAGAACTTCAGCGGCTGAATCGGACAGGTCAGGGCGCGGTGCAATGACTTTCCAGGCTTCAAATGCCATCTTACGTGAGGTGTTTCCTTCACTGGTGATCTTTCCTCTGGCTTCAATAAAATCACCGGCATAAACTGGCGCGAGAAACTCAATGCTGTCGTAGGCTCTAAAGAGACCTTCGTCTCCATCGCGCCGGATCAGCAATTCGGTCGCGACATCACCAAATAGTTTGGTAAGAAAGGCTCCATCCACCAAACCACCACCATAATGGGCGTTTTCTGCGCCAATTCTCAATCTAATTACAACTTCACTCATCATTCACTCCTTTCGTTTAATAAAAAACGCTATGTGTTGTGAAAAAGAACACATAGCGCTCCATGCAATTCGCATGACAGTGGCCGTACTTAGTTCGGCTCACCAAGGTAGAGGAGAGGACTCTCCTTTGCCCTTTCGGCGACGGATAATTCGTTTCTTCTCCCAGTCCTGGGAAACTGCGAAGTCCCTACGCGATCCGCCGCGCCTCTATAGGATATATTATGTTATTAATCCTTACGTTATTATTATAACTTGTCATGTAAATTTAGAAAAGGGGGAAATTACCGATATTTGGAGATTAAGGAAAGATCGCACCTTGTACATACCTGATACAAGTCATTTGTTTGGAAAATTATATGGAGGGTGGGGAGTTGGTATAATAGCGACCGATTAAAAATTTGAGGAATGTGTAATGACAGTAAAAAATACTGAAAGTGGAACGACATACCGAAACAGATTGTGTAAATCGATCGTGTTGTCGATCAGAAAAATAATGCAGAAGGGCGCGCCTGATTCAGAGAGTTTGGATATGGCAGCTTTTATTGTTTTAGCTTTGGAGAAGATCACTGAGTCTGTGGATTCAACCGCTATAGCCTGGGAGAAAAGAGATTACTGGCTGAAAGCGGACCGGTTTCGAATGGAATGGGATTGGATCGATCATTCCCAGAACGCGTTACATGCCGCATTACTGGAACGAGACTGGATAAAGATTGCGCCAGAATTGGTCACAATTGCTCAACATCTCGGAAATGTAAAAGTTGCTGAAAGAAATCGTCTTGGCGAGCCATGGATCGGCGCCTGGAAGATATTGAAAAACAAATAGGGTTCGCATTAATTCGTAATAATTTCAGATTTCATTTACAGAATTGCGATCAATGTATTTATAGCTGTTCGAATTTACGATAAGAAGGCAAAGGGGAGCCACAGGGCTAAAATATAACATCAAGCTTATGATAAGTAACATTATCGCAAGCTTTGTGGGTTTCGAATAATTCCTTCAAATAGGTCGAAATATCATCTGAATTTACACCAAACAATAATTCTCGGTGTGAAGAATAAATCTGATCGTCAGCAGATTCTAAATTTCTTTCTTGAACCGACAACGATTGAATATGTGTCCTTTCTCGACATTATCACTTGAAATTTTGCTGAAAAAATATGCATTTTGCACACCAACATTAT
>JBMNVH010000017.1:0-48110 GCA_050946715.1 Anaerolineaceae bacterium
TATTTAAAATGACTATAGACGTGGTCGGATAATCCTTATTTTGTCTTTTAGAAATTATGATTATCCCCCCTCTATCCCAAACTTTTTCCCAATTTTTTGGCATTATTAATGAAAAAGTTGCATTTGGTCCATAGATTAGTGTTTGTTGGTTTCTTTCCAACAAAAAACTCTGAGATATGGCTAAGACTATGATTATTAAGATAAAGAGCAGTGCGATAATTATGCTTTCAGATCGTCTTGAGTCCCCAGTAGAAGAGTGTTTATTAGAGTTCATCTTTGCTCCTATCTCTTAAAATGCTTATGAAATGATTTTACTCAGTAAACTGTCATCTACCTTTTCTTTAGTATTCACACACCTAGAGTCTTTTTCTGAGTACAAATACACGGCTTTTACCCAGAGAAAAATCGTCTAATTCCAGCATGGACTATCAGGGGTCGGGCATACTTCATAAGTATCATATCCTTTCCACTCCTGGATATGCATCATGCGATCTATGGAATAGCAAGAAAAATCAGCCAGTTCGGGTGAAATGTTATTGTCAAAGAGGACAATATTTTCAATCTTATGTCGTTCAGAAACAGTAAATTGTTCTTCAGCTTTATACAAAACCCCATCCAAACAGGTGTTTGCATCCATAAAATAAAAACTATTGTAAAGCGCATAGTGGGTTATCCCACTTCCATACAAAGACAGGTCAGACGGCTCACCAAGATGCCTGACCCAATAATCTAGTTTTTTCGTTTCACCCGAAGGATTGCTTAGATTGATCAATGCTACCTTATCATCTAGGAAGAAAATACTACCAGCGTCCATTTCAGCATTTCGAAAACGAAAGTAGTAGGCTTTTTCAAATATCCTAAATTCGAGTTGTCTAACAGTTATTGAATATTGCACGATATCAGGCATGGCTTTCAACTTTTCTAAAACTTCACTTGAAGTCATGCCCATTTCAATCCCTCTCCAACATGGAAAAGCACAATCTCCTTCTTCAAAAACAACTTCATGGCGAAAAAAACAGCTGTGCAAGAAAATACAAAGTATGATAAACAAAAAGATATACAAAATCGTCTTTTTTCTCACTTCATCCTCGCAAAAAGACCTTTAAAAAAGCTGCGAACAACTATCGAGATATCTTGATCAGCAGAATTGCATATCATAGTTTTGTATCTTCCACAAAGTAATCCAGCAATTCTCATTTTAGACTTGGACATGGTTCTAACCATGTCCGAACAAGAAAAAGAGTCTGGTTCCCTCGTGGTCTCCCAACCACGAACCATATATTATTACCATACTGAGAATTGCTGGAGGTAATCAGCAGGTCTCGTATTGTGTTGACTTAGGTGTAAATATTATAATCTGTCTTTTGTTCCTCGAAATCATGTCATCAGCAATCTCGAGACAATAATCTTAATTCCAGCTTGGAGGGGCGGGTTGGGGTTGGCGACCGCGTTTCTTATACAAGGAACCGACCACCAGCCCGAAGACAAATCCGCCGATGTGGGCAAAATAGGCGGTGCCGCCCTGGTCAGGCGCGCCGAGCGAACCAAGACCGCTGAATAACTGCAGGAGGAACCACATGCCCAGGACAACGATCGCCGGCAAAAGCCGCAAGCGCGCGAAATATCCGATCGGGATGAAGGTGTAGACCCTGCTGTGCGGATACATGACCAGATACGCCCCCAGCACAGCCGCAACCGCGCCGCTGGCACCGACCATCGGGATGGTTGACTTGGGATTGACCGCGATCTGAAGCAATGCCGCTGCCAGACCGCCAGCAAGGTAAAAAATCAAATAGCCAAGATGCCCAAGGCGGTCTTCGATATTATCTCCAAAGATCCACAAATAGAGCATATTGCCAATCAGGTGCATCCAGCCGCCGTGCATGAACATGCTGGTAAAAATATTCATAACCTCCCCAAGGCTGATGCCATCCCACAATCTGGCTGGAATGAGCGCGTATTGGTAAAAGATCTGATCGATCCTGCGGATATTGAGGAACATCCACAAAAACACCAGCACATTGATCGCGATCAGCAGGTAGTTAACGATGGGGGTTCGGTGGGTTTTGATTTCGTCACGAATGGGGATCATGCTTTTCTCCGTTTACTAACGATATGACTATGATTGTGAATCCAGGATGAGCTTTAATCTCGGGTGATCGGCGTAGAAACCGCGGCGTTCTTCGGGCAAAAGAGCCGCGATCCGCAGCATGATCTCGGTGGTCGCCTGTTCGAGGATGTCTTTTTCGCTCTGACCTTCCTCGGGTTGCGGCAGATCAAAGGGTTTGCCAAAGATCACCTTGACCTGCATTTTTTTGAGCTTCAGGAAGCGATTCATCATGTCCGCTGAGCCTAAAACAGCAGCCGGGATGACCTGCGCCTTGGTCTTTAGTGCCAGCAGGGTTGTACCGGGCTTGCCTTGCATCAGTTTGTGGTCTTTTGAGCGCGTGCCCTCCGGCGCCAGCCCAACGATCCCACCTTTTTTCAAAAACGCTGATGCCTGACGAAAAGCCTTGAAGTCATAACTATCCCGGCTGATCCAGATCACGCCCAGCTTGTTGAGAAACCAGCCGAAAAATGGCGCTTTTTCATAATCGCGCGCCACCATCCCGACCACATCTTTGCGGTGTGTTGCCAGCATTAAAAAGGGAGTGTCCAGGCGGCTGATGTGGCTGGTTGCCAGAACGAAGCCGCCTTTATCAGGGACGTTGTATTTCCCTTCCACTTCCAGATTCACCAGGCGATCGACCAACCAGCGCAAAAAGTTCATGACGCGCTCGCGCGAGACCAAGATATCAGCTGCCATAGACCACGCTTTGGGTTGGTTCTTTCTCTTTGTGAATGTAGACCATCAAAAGAGCAAAGCCGAGCACGATCAGCAATCCTAATCCGATCATGATACCGATCGACAGGGGGTTATTTGGCTCATCGCCATGAAGCGCCGGCAAAAACTGCGTCCAGAAGACGTTGAAATTCCATAAGGCGTGCACGGACATCGCGATCAAATAAGCGATCAGCGCGCGATAGACCTTTTTGTCCTGCCAGGTTTTGGCAACTGCCCAACCGATCAGACCGCCATTGAAGGTGTGCAGCAAGCTGCCGCCAAGCCGACCTAAAATGAAGAAGACCCAATCGTTATCCTGCAGCATTGAGGCTTGCACCGCGTACATCGCCCCTTCAAAGAAGGCAAAAGCCGCGCCGCTCATCAACCCGGCAACATAGCCTTCACGGGTGCTGATCCGCAAACCCATCAAGGGCCAGATTGCCAGGGTTTTAAACAATTCTTCAGTGACCGGAGCAACGATCGTAATGATCAGGAAAACCGAGAAAATTATGGAAGGATCCTGTATCAGGGCTTCAATACTGTCCATACCAGTAATTGGAGGAATATCAATGACAGCCAGAACGACCACGATGATCAGGAAAATGACCAGGAGCATTTGGACGATCATAATAAAAGGCGTAGACATGCCGACCGACCAGGTAAACATGGAGGCGTCGCGACCGCTATGCTTGCCCCAAAGCTTTCCGCTTGCTACACGCAGCATCCAGACAATGGGAAGCGCGATCGCCAGAAACACCAGCAAGGAAAAGAGCCAGTCTGGTATAGCATCTGAATATTCCCACTTTTTGATGGCAATCAGCAGCAGCGGGAACAAGAGGATCACAAAATATAGCCAGCGCGATGAGTTGGCGCGCGCTGGCTTTGATTTTCGGCTCACCTTTTTGGCACTATCAATGAAAGAGATCAATGCCATCAGAGCAAAAAAGATAAAAATGTAAGCCCAGAGATAGACGGGTCTTTCTGATGACCCGCCCAGAGCTGTCCGAATAAGATCTTCCGGGAGACCAATCAGCATGACAAGCGCCAATGTGCCTGAGGTCAGGAAGGTCTGCCCGTTCCAGATCAGATTGAGGTAGTGCAACCAATCCGGGCTGGTTCGGGCTGTTTGGGTTTGTTCAAAATTGTTTTCGACCACTATTTTTCGTCAATCACGATGCTGATGATCTCATCACCGCGCGGTGCTTCAGGGTTGTTGTCAGCGTCTCGTTCAGTGATCTTCTCAAAAACGTCGATACCATCGATCAACTTGCCAAAAATGGTGTAACCGCCATTCAGGGAAGGATAAGGCACGTAGGTGATGAAGAATTGGCTGCCGCTGGTCCCAGGCATGCTGCTTTTAGCAACGCCGAGCATATAGGGTTCGTCAAAGGTCAGATCAGGGCTGATCTCTTCACGGTACTGATAGCCAGCGCCAGACCAACCGGTTCCGGTGGGATCGCCAGCCTGCGCCATGAATGTGTGATAGACGCGGTGAAAGGTAACGCCATCATAGAAGCCGCTGCGCGCCAGGTAGACGAAGGAGTTGACTGCCAGGGGAGCAACGTCGGCATAAAGCTCAAGAACCATGTCGCCATCTTTGGTTTTGATGGTGGCAGTGTAGGTCTTGGTCTGGTCAATGACCCATTCGGGGCACTCGCCAGCCATCTGCTCTTCAGCTTTCATGACTTCGATAATATTGGAAAGGTAATTACCGCGCCAGTCACCCAGAGGGCGGCCGTTTGCCAGCACGGTCGGAGTGGAGCTAACACCTGCCGCGAACATAGCCTCGGCGCCTTTTGCGATCTTGTCAACCACTTCCTGGCTTTCCATGTCTTCAACGAATTGATCGACGTCCAGCCCCATTTCCTCGGCGCGCGCGGTCAGATCCTCTTTCAGCTCATCAGCTGTCATAGGAGCCAGGGTCGCCTGGTTCGAGAAGATGGCTTCGTACATTTCCCAGAACTTGCCCTGCATGCCGGCTGCTTCAGCTGCCTGTGCTGCCAAAGGAGCGGTCGGGTGCAAGGAATCCAGGGGCAAGGCGCGATAAACGATGCGGACATCATTCGGGTACTTTTCTGCCACATCTTCAAGCGCCTGAAAAGCCATGCCGCAATAAGGACAGAAGAAATCGGTATACTCAACGATCGTGAGCATGGCATCTTCGGGTCCCTTGACATGATCGTCTTCGGTCACTTCAGGGAAGATCGAAAGTTGTTCTTTTTGCTCGGGGGTCAATTCCGGGAAAAGAGGTCCAACAAGCGTACATGCCATTCGTCCGTCTTCGCCAAGCAAGGGCAAGTCTTCAGTCGGGACGATCTCGACATCCTCAAATTCAGGATCAAGCGTTTCAACTTCGCTGTCGGTCGATTCAATTGGTGGTGGGGTAGTCTCTTCGATCTGACATGCGCTGACAACCAACATCAGGATCAAAGTGATCAATAAGAATCTTGCTTTTTTCATTATTTTTTCCTTTCGAACAACAGGGCTTTCCGTCCCGTTGTTAAAAACCAATTTTAACCCATCGCTTCAATTACGAGTTGACGGATTTGTTCCTGAACGATCTCCGGGCTTTGCGAAGCGTCCACAATGCGCCAGCGCTTCTTATCTTGCTCGGCAAGTCGATGATAGCCCTCACGCACCCGTTCGTGGAAGCTGATCTCGTATGCGTCCAAACGGTTCCACTCATCCTTGGCTTTTTTGCGCTTCAGACCGACCAGAACGTCCACATCCAAAAGGATGGTGAGATCTGGTTTCAGTCCGTTGGTTGCAAATTCGAGCATCATCCTGAGTTTTTCCAGGTCGAGCCCGTGCCCATAGCCCTGATACGCCAGGGTGGAATCGCCATAACGGTCACAGATCACGATCTTCCCGTCAGCCAGACTGGGCAAGACCAGTTCTTCCACCAACTGCGCGCGGGCAGACAGGAAGAGCAGGATCTCGGTACGGGGGTGCAACTCCACATTATCCATGCGCACCAGAACCTCGCGGATCTGGTCGCCGATCTTCGTGCCGCCTGGCTCACGTGTGCAGATCACATCGTGACCTTGCGCGCGCAAAAATTCTGCCAACGCCGGCAACTGGCTGCTTTTTCCACTTCCTTCGGGTCCTTCAAGCGTAATGAACATAATTAATCCCGGTAGATCCTTACATAGCGGTTGGGGTCTTTCCCGAACGAGCGGGAAACCAAATGGGCTTGTTTTGCCATCTCATGCTGTTCGCGACGAATCGGAGAGGGCATCGGCGGCAAGTTGATAAACTTTTCTCCCGCCTGCACCATCTGAATTGCCTGCGCAGCAGAGTTCAACGCTTCTTCGGTCAAAGTGATGCGAGCTGGGCTTGGTCTATGCGCAAAGGTATCTGCCAGAAATTGCTCGATCTGACCAACCGAATTGCTTTTGATCACAAAGATCGGAATACCCCGTTCTTCAGCTTCAACAATTGGCTGAAGTCGATCGCGGTAATAGCGGCGCTGGGTCAGCAGGATATCCGCTTCTTCCAGGTCTTTGACCACATAGGCTGAAACGCCCAGGCTTTTAATGGCTTGTAGCAAGCGATTGCGGGCAACGCCAAAAGCGAAGATCTTCTTTTCGGCTTCCTCGCCTTCTGCCTGATATTCCGGCTCTTCCTGAGGTGCCAGAAAATCTTCGTATCGTTCCAGATGACGCTGGGTTTTGCCTGGATAGACCGGAGCTTGCTGGTTTTGATCAGCCGTCGGAAGATTGCGTTGGAAAGGGTTTTTGTCCATGCCGTTTCCTCGGCGCATGGCTTGCGACACCGTTGGCATGTTTGGACGGGTTTGCTTAAGGATGTGAACCTTGCCATACTCGTCCCGAAAACGTTCTTCGGGCAAAATTGGATAACCACGCAAGATCGAATCGACCGATGCCCCCACATCGGTGTGCACGTTCACGCGTGCCCGATCCTGGATTTCAACCAGAACGGTGAAGGTTGGCGGGGCTTTGCGCTCCAAAACGGTCTTTTGGGTGCCACGTCGGCGTGCTTCGTCATCAGAAAGAGTGACAGAGGAGATCCCGCCCACCAGATCAGAAAGGGTCGGATTGACCAACAGGTTGTCCAGCGCATTGCCGTGTGCCGTGCCGATCAGTTGCACGCCGCGCTCGGCAATCGTGCGGGCAGCCAGAGCTTCCAGCTCGCGTCCGATCTCGTCGATCACAATCACTTCGGGGTTGTGATTTTCGACTGCCTCGATCATGACCTCATGCTGCAGCGAGGGTTTCGGCACCTGCATGCGCCGCGCCCGACCAACCGCCGGGTGAGGCACATCGCCATCGCCGCCAATTTCGTTAGAGGTGTCTACGATCACCACACGCTTTTTCTCTGCCAAAATGCGGGCAGCCTCACGCAGCATGGTCGTTTTCCCCACGCCGGGCTTTCCCAGGATCAAAATGCTCTGACCGGAGTCGATCAGGTCTTCGATAATACTGATGGTGCCATAAACCGCCCTACCAACGCGGCAGGTCAGCCCAACCACCTCACCTCGGCGGTTGCGAATGGCTGAGATGCGGTGAAGCGTACGTTCCATGCCGGCGCGATTGTCGGCATCAAAATCGCTGATAAGCCCAACGACATGGTCGATATCCTTTTGTTCGACCACGCGTTCAAGCAAGGCGACTTCGCCCTCAACAAAACGAGCCGTCGGCACTCGCCCCAGGTCCAGAATCACTTCCAGTAAATTATCAAAATGATCAGCTTTCCTGACCGCTGCCGCAATTTCTTCCGGGAAAACGTTCAGCATGGCAGCCAGATCATCGGTAATATATTTCGTTTGTGTCATTCTTTCAATCTTTTTAAGTATGCGCCATTAAACGCGCAAAGTTAATTTGTCTGCAATCATTCTATCTTAATCCAGAAGTTTTATCGCCCCTTTGAATAGTTTCTTACGGAATTTTAATTAAATGCTAAGGATCTGTGTGGCAGCTGCCGAGGCGGTGGCTGCCAGACTCTGCGTCATCGCGATCCTGGCATTGGGGATCTGATTCGCGCCTGCTTCACCGCGCAGCTGCAAACAAGCCTCAACCACCTGGCAAACACCCGACGCGCCCAGCGTGAAGCCACGCGCTTTGTGCCCGCCCATTGTCGCCACCGGCAGCGTGCCTTGCAGCGCCAACGCGCCTTCACCAGCCAGCTTCCAGCCTTCCCCCCGGGGCGCGAAACCAGCCGCTTCAAGCGAAAGGACGGCATGTAAGGTCGTATTGTCAGAATATTCAAAGAAATCGACCATCGCCAGCTCGATCCCGGCTTTCAGCAAAGCCTTTTGGGTCGAAACTGCCGCGGCTTCAAAGAAAAGCGGATCACGGCGGTCGTGGATCGCCAGACGGTCAGTAATATAAGAGGAACTTGCCAGACGGACAGCGTTATGTTTTAGGTCTTTTGGGATTCTATCTCCCCGTACCAAGATCAACGCGGCGGCTCCATCGGCATTGGGTGCCAGATCAAATGTTGAAAAACCTCCCGGATCGCCAAGCCCTTTCATGTAGGTCTTCTCATCGATCGCCTTGCGGAACATGGCTTTCGGATTATTGACCCCGTTTGCATGCGCGATCATCGGAAAACCAGCCAAAGCTTCCCGCGGCACCTGGTTTTCAAATAGATATCGCTGCAGCAAGAGCGATGCTTGCCCGGTTAGCGTCAGACCCTCAGAGGCTTCGAAGTCAGAATCGATGCCCGTTGAGAGCAAACGGCTCTCGATCCCGGCGCCGACAACATCGGTGGTCTTTTCCACCCCTACGACCGCCGCCACGTCGATCATGCCTGAGCGGATCGCGTTCCAGGCCATATAAACTGCCGCCCCGCCGGAGGCTTCAGCCGCCTCAACCGTAAAACCTTCCGCCTTGCCAGCCAGCCCGCCATATTCATTGATCAATGATGCCAGGTTTGCCTGCCTTGAGGCATTGGCTGCCAGCATGTTGCCAACAAAGACAGCTTCGGGTTCAAGTCCATTGGCGTCAGCCATGGCTTCGCGTAAAGCGCTCGATCCTAGTTCTCGCAGCGAGAGGTCCCAAAGCTCTCCGATCTCAGTCTGGGCGATGCCAATGATAAAAACGTCGTTGGTTCGTCTCATCAGCGCATCCGGATCTCACCGCGATAGCGCAGATAGGTGGCGTAATCGATCTCGGTGCGTCGATTGATGTAATCCTGCGTCGAAAGCGCGTTTCCTCGGCGTTGTTTCAGCGCTTTTCGCACTTTTAAAATGAAGGAATCGGAGCCAGCCCCGGATCCGTATGAAGTCATCAGGATCAGGTCGCCTTCCTTCGCGATGTCAAGCACCGCCGTCAAGCCAATCAGCGCGGCTCCTGAATAGGTATTGCCGATTACGGGCGCCAGCAAGCCAGGCGCGATCTGCTCGCTCGTGAAGCCGAGAGATTTGGCGATCCGCTGCGGGAACTTGGCATTGGGCTGATGGAAAACAGCATAGGCAAAATCACTGGCTTTCAGCCCGGTTTCAGCCATGATCGTGCTGGCGGAATTGCCAACATGCTCAAAATATGCCGGTTCACCTGTGAAACGCTGCCCATGTTCGGGGTAGACCTGGTATTCGCGACGCCAGAAATCGGGCGTATCAGAAACGAAGCTGTAGCTCGCTTCAATATTGACCAGCGCGGAGCGCTGCGGTCCGATGATATAAGCCGCGCCGCCACTCGCGGCGGTAAATTCCAGCGCGTCGCCGGGCTTGCCTTGCGCGGTATCCATGCCAATCGCCAGAGCATAGTCGCCCATGCCCGACCCGACCATCGCGATGGCTGCCACCATCGCTTCCGTGCCGGCCTTGCAGGCAAATTCCCAGTCGCCCGACTGAATGTCGTTTGACGCGCCGATCGCTTCCGCCACCACGGTACCGCTGGGTTTGACCGCGTAGGGGTGCGATTCCGAACCAACCCAAACAGCCCTCAGCTCCTGGGCTGAGATTTCCGCGCGCTTCAAGGCATTGCGCGCCGCTTCGATTGACATCGTGATCACATCTTCGTCCAAACCCGCCACCGCTTTTTCCTTGACCGGGAAGCCGCCTTCGCTGCCCCAGATGCGGGCGATCTCTTTGGCAGGCAAACGGTAGCGCGGCACATAAGCTCCGTAGCCAATGATGCCGACTTTGACCTTGGGCACCAACAATTTGCTTTTTTCAGCTTGAGAAAGCACTTCTTTTGTCATGTTATTTTCCGTTCCACTGCGCCAGGAGCTCCTGCGCGCGTGCTAATTTTATGTTCTTTTCTTCCACTAAAGTTTTAGCCAGGCGGTCAACCTGCTCGGGCCTCGCTCCGGCGGTCAGCGCGATCTGACGGGCGTGCAGGCTCATGTGCCCTCGCTGGATACCTTCGGTCGCCAGCGCGCGCAGTGCCCCCAGATTTTGTGCCAACCCGACCGCGGCTACGATCTCGCCCAATTCAGCAACGGTCTTTCCGCCCATCAATTTGAGGCTTGCTTGAGCGGTTGGGTGAAGTTTGGTTGCCCCACCCACAATGCCCAGCGCCATCGGCAGCTCGATATATCCGAGCAGATCGCCATTTTCAGCTTTCGACCAATGCGTCAGGCTGCGATAACGCCCCGAGCGCGCCGCATAGGCATGCGCCCCGGCTTCGACCGCGCGCCAGTCATTGGCGCAAGCCAACACGACCGCGTCGATGCCGTTCATCACGCCCTTATTGTGGGTCGCGGCGCGATAGGGGTCACAGTCCGCGAATGCCCAGGCTTCGATGATCCCATCGCGCACTTCTTCGCCGGAATAATCGCCAAAAGCCAGATCCGCCAGGGCAAAACGCGCCCTCGCCCATGCCAGACGTCTATCGCTCAGGTTGGAGAGGATGCGCAAGTGCACGCGACCGCCTGTTATTTCTTCGATCGGGCTTGCCAGATGCTCGAGCATACTGTTGATCAGGTTCGCGCCCATCGCGTCCTGCACATCCACGATCAGGTGAACCACCAAAAACGTTCCGATAGGCGAATCCTCGATCACGCGGACTTCAATATCGCGCGGACCGCCGCCGTATTTTGCCAGATTGGGGTGAAAAGCCGCAGCTTTCGCCAGAAGCGCCTCTTTTTGAGCCAAAACCTGCGCGGCTGCCTTGTGCGGATCAGCCAGATCCAGCACCTGCAGCTGCCCGATCATCTCCTGAGAGCGCATGCCAGCCTCAAAGCCACCGCTTGCCCTGGCAAGTTTTGCCATAAAGGAAGCGCTGGCGACAACGGAAGGCTCTTCGATCACCATCGGCACCAGTACCTCCCGATCGTTGATGAGAAAGTTCTGGGCAATGCCCAGCGGCAGGCTGTACAGCCCGACCACGTTCTCGATCATGCCGTTGGCAGTCTCCAGGCTCAAGCCGCCATCAGGGGTAAAACCTTGCAGATCTTCGGGCTTTAGACCAGTCTGTTCCTTCAGCGTCTCCAGCCGTTCGGGAATGCTTTGTTGATAAAACTTTTTATTCATAGTCATATCCATTTTCATCCGATGATATTTATAGCAACTCAAGGCTCTAAAAAACTATCAGATTAGCGTTTTATAAGAAAAAGCCTATCGTAAAAGCCTGTGATTTGAAGATGAAGCCCGTTTTCTTTATACTACCCACCTATAAAAAGAGGTGAATATGATAGATTCTTCTGAAAACATTTATGACGTTTTGATCATTGGCGGAGGTCCCGCGGGAGCAACCGCTGCCATTTACGCCGCGCGGGCAGGTCTGAAAGTGGGCATTCTTGACAAGGGTCTCACGACCGGCGCGCTGGGCACGACCAGCAAAATCGCCAACTACCCTGGCATCGAAGGTGAGATCGCGGGGGCAGAGCTGCTGCAGATCATGCGCAAACAGGCGCAAGCCTTCGGCGCGGAATTCATCAACGATAAAGCCATCGGCACCGATCTGACCAGCGAACCCCGTTCCGTCTTTGGCAACTTTAATGTCTACAACGCCCGTTCGATCATCATCGCGACTGGCTCCATGGGGCGCAGCAACCTGATCAAAGGCGAAGCAGAATTGCTCGGACGCGGAGTTTCCTATTGCGCCGTTTGTGATGCCGCCTTCTTTAAAGGAAAGGACGTAGCCGTGATCGGGAAGAGCGATGAGGCGGTCGAAGAGGCTTCCTACCTGACGCGCTTTGCCAAAACCGTTCATTTCTTTGCGCCAGGCACGGAAATTAACGTCAGCGAATCCGAATTGGCAGAGCTGAGCCGCAAACCTAATGTCGTCATGCACCTGGGCAGCATGGTCAAGGAGATCTACGGAGAAAACAAGGTCGAGGGCTTGCGCTTTATCAGGCGCGAAAACGGTTCGGTCGAAGATAGCGTTGCGATCGAGGGCGCCTTTGTATATCTTCAGGGCGGTAAACCGATCACGGATTTCCTGCAGGGGCAGCTCGAGGTCTCAGAACTGGGTTGTTTGCAGGTTGACCGTGAAAACCAGACCAATATCCCCGGCGTTTACGCCATCGGCGACGTGATCTGTGTTCACGTCAAACAAGCCGTCATCGCTGCCGGCGACGGTGCCATTGCAGCCATCGCCGCCGAAAAATGGCTCAGGGGAAAATCCAGAGCAAGGGTGGATTGGGGAAAGTAAACTCGGGATTCCATCGATGATCATCAAAAGGTCCTCGCAAATCATTTTGCAACAAATCAAAAAATGGTTACAATAGGGCAATGCCGAATCTGATTCCTGAAGACCTTGACAAAGCCGCTCAGCGCGGGGAGCCTTCGCACGTCTGGCGTGCCGGGCAGGAGCGACGCTTTGCCATGCTCAAAAAAGCCGCCGGGGAGCGCCTGAATGGGCTGGTGCTGGTGGACGGCAGCGGCGTGGGCATGTATCTTTCCCGCCTTGTCCCCGTTTCCGGAAAAGTTATTGGTTTTGATATTGAATGGCCCCGCGTGCAGGATTGCCGCGTTTTTAGCCCCAACACCTACTGCGCGGCTGGCGAACATATCCCCCACCCCGAAAATACTTTTGACCTGGTCTTCAGTCACGAAGTGCTTGAGCACGTTCAGGATGACCAGCTGGCGATCCAGGAGATGGTGCGCGTGCTCAAACCTGGCGGGCGCATCGTGCTCTTTTGCCCCAACCGCGGCTATCCCTTTGAGACCCACGGGCATTACTGGAAAGGGAAGTATCACTTCGGCAACACGCCGCTGATCAACTGGCTGCCCCGAAAACTGCGCGATAAGCTCGCCCCGCACGTTGAGGTTTATACCCGCAAAGACTTGGCGAAGTTGTTTGAGGGTTTGCCAGTGCGCTTTATTGAACGACGCACGATCTTTGGCGCCTATGACAACATCATCGAGCGCCGACCTGCTTTTGGCAAAGCCCTGCGCGCCTTTTTACAATTCCTCGAAAAAACACCCCTGCAACGCTTCGGCCTTTCTCATTTTTGGGTAATTGAGAAGACAGCAAAAAAGTAGGTGTAGGCCGGATTCTGTATTTGAATCCGGCAAATATGGATGACAGATTACTGCCTGAGCCTCAAAAAAGAGGAACCACAAAGAAGCCAATATAAAATACGTTCTTTTTTACGTTCTTAGAACGAATAAAGAGAACGAATAGAAAAATAAAGAACGAATGAAGATATATTTAAGTCGGATTCAACCCTTGAGTAAAGCACCCAAGGGCAAGCTATGGAACCTGTCTCCAAATTGTAACTGTTGTCTTCTAAGCGATTAACCCCCCCTCGAGGCACTGCTTGCGTGCCTTGGCAGGGGGTAAAGTGTGGGTCTTTTTTTATTTCAATGGGACTTTTTTTGAGTAAGTCAATGTAAGCCAGATTCAAATACAGCTTAAACTGGCAGGATGCACGCCGGATTGAAAAACACAATACCCAAAGGGCACAATGTCCGGCCTACATCTTAATTAAGCAAAATCCTCACCTGATTGCCGTTTAATCGCACCGTCAACACACCATCTTCAACTACAAAAAGCTCATTGTCCGCCAGGGCATCCTTAAGATGCCAACCCGCCATTTCCGGCAGCTTCAAAGTTAGCTCGACCGCTTCCTTGCTGCTGTTTGCGATGACCACCGCGCGTTTTTCAGCGCAAATTCGCAAAAACGCAAGCTGACTCGGAGCAACATGGATCGTTCGATAACCCCCATACAGCAAAGCTGGGCTGTTTTTGCGAATCGTAGCCAGCTTCGCGATCCAACCTCTCAGGTCAAAGCCATGTTCCTGATCTTGCAAGGCTGGCAGGTCAAAAGCCGGGCGCAGATTCCAGTCGTCCGACTGCTTGTAAGCTTCAAAGCCGAATTCACTGCCATAATAGACCGAGGGCAAGCCCGGAAAGCTAAACATGAGCGCGTAAAGCGGGTAGAGGTGCTGCTTGTTCCGCAGCTGGCTGGCAATGCGCGTCACATCGTGATTATCGACAAAGTTATACATCGTCGGCAAATGCGCGTACATGCCGCCCTGAGCAAACTGCCGGTTGAGGCTGTGGTCAAGCTCAAAAAAGTTGTTGTCATTCAAAGAAGAATAGCTGCTTTTGTAAAGCTCGTAATTGGTGGTGGCGTGCAGCATTTTGTCATTCGCCCAGGCGCGATAGTCGCCGTGGATCACCTCACCCATCAGCCAAAGACCCGGGTGTTTTTGGTTCACAAAGTCCCGCAGCTGAGTCATAAACTCAGGACTGAGCGCATCGGCAGCGTCCAAACGGATGCCGTCGATCCCAAATTCTTCCACCCACATGCTGATCGCGCCAAAAAGATGCCCGCGCACCTCGGGATTGGCAAGATTGAGCTTGACCAGTTCAAAATGTCCGTTCCATGCCAGGTAGGAAAAAGGATCACCAAAGGGGCTGCGCTGATCAAAATTGAGCCCGGCGAACCAATCTTTATAAGGCGATTGATGCAAATTTTGCTGCAGGTCCCGAAAAGCCCAGAAATGCCTGCCGACATGGTTGAAGACCCCATCCAGGACCAATTTCATCCCGCGGGCGTGCAGGTTCTGACTCAATCTCGCCAGGTCCTGTCGCGTTCCCAGACGACGGTCAAGGTGATAGTAATCAGCCGTGTCATATCCGTGTGAGCCAGACTCAAAGACCGGGCCAAGGTAAATCGCGGTTGCACCTAAACTCTGAATATAGTCAACCCAGTTCTCAATGCGTAAGATGCGCGCCTGCGGTTCACTAAAAAAATCATTTACCTTTGGCGCGTCGCAGGCGCCCAAAGGGTAAATGTGGTAAAAAATGTCGTTTTGATTTATCTTCATCATTCAATCCTCCTCTATACCCGCAGGTATAGTCTGATAAGCAAAAAAATTACGAGAAGATCCCGTACATAAATTGCTGCCGCGCGCGGTATAGGATCTCGTCTTCGAGATAACTGTTGTCTTCGAACGCCTGATGGATATAGGCGTGGATCATGCCGTGCAGGGTGATCGTGTTCGCGTTGGCGTGCCCGCGCAGGTTACCGTGGTCCGCCTCTGCTTTGCTGAACAAGGTGTGGACTGGCTCGTATTGCGCCTTCACCCAGGGTCGGATGATCTCATAAGTTTCGGAGCGGGTCGGCGCGTTGCGCATCGCGTATTGCAATTTGTAGAAGAGCGGATTGCTCTCCGCAAAGCGGAAATACGCCCGTATGACCTGCTCGAGATTAAGCGTCAGGTCACGCCGATAGTCGCAGGCGTCGTTGAGCCTTGCGATAAAGGGCGTGAAGTTTTCTTTTAATAAAGCTTCCATCAGCCCGCGCTTGCTCCTGAAGTAATGGTAGAGCGTCGGCTTGGTGATCCCGGAAGCATCACAAATATCCTGGATCACCGCCGCCTCATAGCCATAGGAAGCGAAATGCAGCAGCGCGTTTTCAAGAATCACGTCACGGTTGTTCATATCAGGCAGTATACCATTTGGTATAACAAACGTCAAGTTGGACCTCGCCCTTGTAACGTTTGTCTTTATCCTGTCTTCGTAAGGAGTTCATGAAAGGTATAATAATGACGAAAGGAAGAGAATGATCAAGACACATAATATAAGCAAAACCTTCAGGATCGGGAAGAGGGGGCAGACGGAGCTGCAGGCGGTGCAGAACCTAAATCTCGAGGTTGATAAAGGCGAGGTTTTTGGCTTTCTGGGCCCCAACGGCGCGGGCAAAACGACAACGGTGCGCATGCTGACCGCCCTGATCCACCCCAGTAGCGGGAAAGCACAAATCGCCGGCTACGAATTAGGCAAACAAGACACCGAGATCCGCCGCAATGTCGGCATCCTGACCGAATCACCCGGCATGTACGAGCGCCTGTCCGCCGAAAAGAACCTGACCATCTTTGCCAACCTCTACGACGTACCGAATGTCCTTCATGCGGTCAACAAATATCTCAGCATGCTCGGGCTATGGGAGCGGCGTTACGACGCGGTCGGCAGCTTTTCGAAGGGCATGCGCCAAAAACTGGCAGTCGCGCGGGCGCTCATTCACGAGCCGCAGATACTCTTCCTCGACGAACCAACCACCGGGCTTGACCCCGAAGCCGCCAAAACAGTGCGCGATTTTATTGAAGAGCTCAAAACGCAGGGGCGCACAATCTTCATGACCACACACAATCTCGACGAAGCGGAAAGGCTCTGCGACCGCGTTGGCATCTTTAGACAGGAATTGCTCACGCTCGACACTCCCGCCAACCTGCGAAAACAGCTTTTTGGTCGCAAAGTCGTCTTCCACTTACGGGAGGTCAACCCCATCTGGGTAGAGGAAGTAAGCAAGTTGGACGGGATCAGCCATGTCGAGATCGTTGAAAACAAACTGGTCGTCTCGATGCAGGATCCCGAGCAGAGCAACCCGATCATCATCCAATATCTGGTTGGTGTTGGCGCCCAGATCCTTTTTGTTGGCGAACTGCGCCATTCGCTCGAGCAGATATACCTCGAAATGGTCAAGACCAGTCAGGGAGGCAGCTGATGAGACACATCCGCACGATCATCGACAAAGAATGGGCTGAGGTCTTCAAAAACCGCATGGTGATCATGACCATGGCGTTGCTGCCACTGCTTTTTACCACCATACCGCTCCTGATGCTGGCTTTCACCGGAGACGGCGGCGAGTCTGCCAATCTTCCCGCCCAAAACAGCGGACTGCCTGAGGGCTTTCTGACCGCCTGCGAAGGCATGAACGCCAACGAGTGCATGCAGGTTTATTTGCTCAATCAGTCCATGCTGATGTTCATGATGATGCCGCTGATGATCCCGACCACGATCGCCGCTTACAGCATTGTCGGTGAAAAAACGACCCGCAGCCTTGAGCCGCTGCTCGCCACGCCCATCACGACGCTTGAACTGCTGGCTGGCAAGAGCCTGGCGGCTTTTATCCCTGGGGTTTTGATCACCTACGGAGCTTACGCCATTTTCCTGATCGGCACGCATTTCCTGAAAATCAGTGCTGCTGTGCGAGCCTACCTGCTCAGCCCAGTCTGGTTTTTGGGCATTCTTTTGCTGGGCCCCTTGCTGGCCATCATTGGAACCATGTTCGCAATCTTCATCTCCTCACGGGTCAGCGACCCTCGCGTGGCTGAACAACTCTCTGGTTTGGTCATCCTGCCCCTGATGTTGGTGCTGGGAGTCGTGCTGGCAGGGAAGCTGGTCATTGATCTCTGGTTCATGGTCATCTCGATCATAGTTTGTGCCCTTGTCGCCTACGCGCTCCTGCACCTTGGAACGATCGTCTTTGACCGTGAGAACATCCTCACAAAATGGAAGTAAGTATGCGCAAAAGAACTTTAATTATTTTTCTGATCCTATTCATCTTCCTTGCTCTGTTCACGCAGTGCGTCTCCGCCCAAACAGAGGAGCCCCAATGGCAGCTGCGCCTGCGCCGCGACTGGGGCTATGGCATGGGCAGCGATATTCAGGGGCAATTGACACTCTCGCTGCAGGGAGATACCAGCCAGGTCGAGCAAGTAACTTTCTATTTCAATGACGTTAAGGTGTTTGAGCAACATGAAGCGCCTTTCAGGTTTTCGTTCAATACCGATCAATTCCCAGCCGGCATAAATACGATGCGTGCCGATGTGCTTACCCGGGATGGCAAGCTGCACACCACTCTACCGCTAAGCTACAACTTCCTTAGCTCAAAAGAGGCCAACAAAAACACAGGCCTGCTGGTAGGCGGCATCATCGGCGTTGCGCTGCTGATCACGGCGCTGAGCTTTGTCATCACATCGCACGGACAGGGCAAAGACGGAAAAACTGGCGGCATGTTTGGTCTGGCGATCTGCAAAGAGTGCGGGCAAACTTTCCCGCGCTCGCTTTTCAGCATGAACGTCGTCGTCGGCAAATACGAACGCTGTCCCCACTGCGGCAAGTGGCAGGTCACTGTGCCTGCTTCAGAAGCAGAGATCGCTGAAGCAAATCGGGCAAGCCAGCCCAAGTCTGTGCCCATTCCAGAAAGCAGCCATGAGAGAGACGAGCTGGAGGAAAGCCGTTTCATCGATCTATAGAGGCAATATGTCTTTCAGGGCAAACGCATCTAAATAATGATGATTATTATTAAATTCAAGCGTAAAGATGAAAAAATTCTTATCTTTTAGGCCAAGCCTGGGAAGAAACAAGTCCAAAAATGACATGGCCTCTAAGAGATCTGTCATTGCGAGCCCCGTTAGGGGCGTGGCAATCTGCAGTTAATTATTTTTCCATTCTATTTTTGTGCAACAAAGGCTTTAAGGCAGATCGCACATACCCTTGCGGGCACAGGCGTCGCCCTAAAGAGCTCCTCGCGATGACAATTTACATACCTCTTATTTACCGCTGTTAAATAGGCTGTTTCATTCCTAAAAAGCTTCATAGAAGCTTAATTTAGGTAAATTTAGATGCAATTACCCTGAAAAGTCTTTACCCTTATAAGAATTTTGGAGCCTGGCGTGGTATCATGCAGTTAATAATGTTAATAAAGGAGTAAATATGTCCCTCAAAGGTAAAAGAGTAGCCTTCCTTGTCGCTGAAGGCGTTGAAGATCTCGAGTTTTATGCCGTTGCGATGCGCCTTGAAGAAGAGGGCATCGAAGTTTTGACCGCAGCCATGGACCTTGATCCGATTAGAGGTAAAAATGGTCTTGTCATTAAGCCTGACACGCTGATCGGTGATCTTAAAGCTGATGACTTGTTCGGTTTGGTCTTACCCGGCGGCTGGGCGCCAGACAAATTGCGCCGCTACAAAGAAGCCACCGACCTGACAGCTGAAATGGACAAGCAAGGTAAAACGATCGGCATCATCTGCCACGGCGGCTTGCTGGCGATCTCCGCAAAGATCGTCAAAGGCAAAAAGACGGTCGGTTCACTTGGTATCAAGGATGACTTGCTCAACGCGGGCGCTGAGTGGGTGGACGAGGCTGCTTTCGCCGATGGCAACCAGGTTTGGGGGCGCGTGGTCGCCGATATCCCTGCCTTTAATCGAGAGCTGGTCAAGGCATTAAAAGCCGCCAGCTAAGGCTGTTGGTGGTACAATCTCATTAGAGTAATCAATTTGCAATAAGTGTTGTCGGAGGTTAAATGACAAAAGATATTTCTGAATTTATAGCAAAAAAGAGTCTCGCTGAAAGCTTAAAAGGCGGTGTGATCATGGACGTAGTCACCGCGGACCAAGCGAAGATCGCCGAAGATGCCGGTGCGGTTGCCGTCATGGCGCTCGAACGCGTCCCCGCTGACATTCGCGCAATGGGCGGCATCGCGCGCATGAGCGATCCCGAACTGATCCTAAAGATCATGGAGGCTGTTGACATTCCCGTTATGGCAAAATGCCGTATCGGACATTTTGTTGAAGCCCAAATTCTTGAATCACTCGGCGTGGACTACATCGACGAATCCGAGGTACTGACCCCTGCCGACGAGGCTTATCATATTAATAAGCATGCCTTCAAAGTTCCTTTTGTTTGCGGATGTAAAAACCTTGGCGAAGCCCTGCGCCGGATCGGTGAAGGCGCAGCCATGATGCGCACCAAGGGCGAACCAGGCACCGGAGACGTGGTGGAAGCCGTTCGCCACGCGCGCACGGTCTACAGCCAGATCCGTCACCTGCAAAGCCTGCCGATGGAAGAGGTCATGACTTTCGCCAAAGACAATCAGGCTCCCTACGAGCTTTGTGTCCAAGTGCGCGAACTCGGCAAGCTCCCAGTGGTCAATTTTGCCGCTGGCGGCATTGCCACCCCAGCAGACGCCGCGCTGATGATGCAGCTTGGCGTGGACGGTATTTTTGTTGGTTCTGGCATCTTCAAATCCGGCAATCCCACCAAACGGGCTGAAGCCATTGTGAAAGCCACGGCACATTACAACGATCCTAGCGTTTTGGCTGAAGTCAGTCGAAATCTGGGTGAGGCAATGGTCGGTCGGTCGGCAACCCAACTGCCCGATGAGGAAAAAATGTCCGAACGCGGTTGGTAAGCCGTAAAAAAGACCTCAATGGGAATTGACGTCTTTGCCCTCCAGGGCAACATTCATTAACATCGTATCAGCCTCGGGTTTCTCGAGGCTGATGTGTCTATGGTTCATTGCTGTTTTCGTTACCATATTTAATTCAAGGAGTGATGCTCATCAAGTTACGCAGCCTAAGCCCATTTGACCTCTATAAGATCAGTCGTCAAAGCCTTTATGTGCAAGGTCTGGATACAAGTCGGCTCCTTACCCGTGGGGAACCTTTCAATTTTCGCAACCTGATGCGACAAGTTTCTCCCAGTGTTGATCTGGCTGCTGTGATCTGGGATGAGATCGAATCCGAAACAACTTTTGGTCAAATAGAGAAAAACGAATACTCTGACTATGCTCAAATGAGCTATCTTGGCGGGCTTGACCAACCTGAAAGCAGGGTCATCTCTGGCATTCTTGAAGGGCTGGCAGTGACCGCTGGGGAATGGAACGCTTTTGGCATTTTGGCTGAATTACCTGAGAATTCACCACTTTTCGAGGGTTTTCGCATCGCAGGGTTTAGCATCTGGTCACGCCAGCAGGTTTACCTGTTCGATATTGCTGAAACAGCCTGTAAAAACACCTCCTGGCAGCCTTATTCATCACAGGATCTGATCAAACTCAAACAACTACATAAAAGAATAGTGCCATTGTTTGTTCAACCAATGGTTCCAGTGGGTCGGCGAGCCGAAAATGGCCTGGTCGCTTTTTCTGAGAAAGGTGAGCTGTTCGCCTATGCCGAACTCTACTATGGGCCCCGCGGGGTTTGGACGCAGCCTTATATCAGCTCCGAAGCTGACATCCCGGGGTTAATCAGCCAGCTCTATAGCGCGATCCCCAACCCAAGTAAACTACCAATTTATCTTTGCACACGCTCATTCCAACCCTCGATCTCGGTATCGGCAGAGGGATTAGGACTTAGGCTGATCGGAGCACAAACTTTATTAGTAAAACACCTGGTTCTTCGGAATAAAGTGGAGCAAAGCAGTCTGCAGAAAATATTCGAGAGCGGTTCGATCGAAGGCTCCCTCCCCATTTCAAACATAAAAAGTAAACCACATTGATATGTCCGCGAATAAATCCCTGAAACTTTTTAATCATATCGCACCATTTTACGCACTTGCCTATCGATGGCAGCGAAAGCATTACCATGAGATCTACGCGAATCTTCCCCACTGCGATCTTTCACGATACTCGTCCATCCTTGACCTTGGTTGCGGTAATGGAGCTATGGCATCCGTATTCAACGAACTCGGTTTGAAAACTATCGGAATAGACCAATCGCTGGGCATGCTTCGCGTTGCCAAAAAGCAAAAAGAAAACCAGGCTGTGACTTTTGTACAGGTCGGAAATGACAACCGACTGCCCTTCGCTTCTAAAAGTTTTGACATTATCCTTGCAGCTTATGTTGCCCATGGAATGCAAACCGAACAGCGACTGAAGCTTTATGCCGAAATGAAACGACTAAGCCGCCATTTGGTGATTTTGCACGAATATAATCAAAACCGCTCTTTGTTGACCAATATTGTTGAATACGCTGAAGGTGGTGATTATTTCAACTTCATCAGGATCGTGGAAGATGAACTAAAGGGGTTTTTTGGAAATCTTCAGATCGTCGAGCTTGGCGGGCGAGCAAGTTGTTACATCTGCAGCGTTTCTTGATCCAGTCTTTTTTTAATATAATTTTTGGAGGTTAATACTCAAGGAAGAGAGATGAATTAGGTATTATCCCAGTCCGTTACATTTGCGTGTACCAAAGCTTCCGTCTTTATTAAAAGGTACTGATAGGCTTACTCACGGATGGGGCAAGCCCCATCCCTACCAGTGATAAAACTCCAGAGTTTCCCAATTTTGCCAAAAATGACGTTTTCATCAAGGTAAATATATAATTTCAGAGCACTAAAGTGAGAAACTAATATAAGAAACTGCCTGATGCATTTTTAGAAGCCTTATTTTTTCGCAGAAGGTGGGTCATCATCATTCTTTTGCTTGCCCACATCTTGCTTTTTGGCAAACCAGGAAGCAACCCGTTTTGGAGAGCAATGTTTACGAATTGAAGCTACATTTTTTAAGCTGAACCAATAGTAATTATCAGGTGAAAAGAATGGGATCTTAGTGCTGGCATTGATCTTATCCCAATCGATCTGTGAACTGTCCAGGATTTTGGCAAACCATGCTTCCGGTTTGGCAATTGATGACTTGTTTGAAGCGTTTTCGATTTCTTCTTTCAGGCTTGCTTTGATTGCCCGAAAGCTTTTCCGCCCCAGGAGGATCAAGCCAAAATACACAAGAATGACCGTATTAATTGGCAGCGAATACTCGACATACAGCTCCATCAATCTGTAGCCAGCGGTACCCAGCATTGCCCGTAAGATAGCATCGATCATGATTACCTTTTAGAAAAGCATGGGGAGACGAAGCCTCCCCATGCTTTCGAACTATTATTATTCTTCAACGGCTGGCGCGCCAGCCATTTTTTCCCAGCGATTGGGATTCTTCAAATAGAGGAACAAAGTTCCGCCAAGAAGAACGACCAATACGACCAAGCCGATAGGTCCGCCGAGCCATTGGACTAGATTGACGAATAACCAGTTAGGCCACAGGAAGCCATCTGCGATACTCGTGATCTGAACAGCGTGCTCAGGCAGGGCAAAGCCGGATTCGAGCGCGGCACTGGTAAAGAAGGGGGACATCGCAGTTGCGATATAGAAACCAATTCCCAGTTCCAAAACGCCTGCGACGATCATGCGAACAATGTTACCCTTCATGACAGGAGCCATCAAAGCCACAACAAAGGGAATGACCGCCAGATCAGCAAACAAAATTACACGATTGCCGGGCAGAATGATGCTGAGGAAAATTGCGATCGGCACCAAAACCAGGGCGGCAGAAATTGCGGAGGGATGACCAGTCAAAATTGCGGCATCCAAACCGATGTAGATCTCTCTTCCGGAAGCACGTTTCTGCATAAATTCGTTGGCAGCTTCAGAAACAGGGATCAGACCTTCCATCAGGATCGAGACCATGCGGGGCAGCAGAAGCATGACACCAGCCAGGTTCATAGCCACGTTCAGAATATCTGCAATTACCTGCATTGTGGTCTTCTCGGCAGGGACCTTGAATGCAAAGGCTAGGATACCAAGAACCAAACCAATGAAGAAGCCCATCACAACGGGTTCGCCAAACAGACCCCACTTCTTGCGAATGGATTCGGGGTCAGCCTGAAGTTTGCTTAGAGCAGGGATCTTTTCAAAGACCCAGTTGACCAGAATAGCAAAGGGCACACCAGGACCTGAAGTCAGGTGGGGAATGGAAATGCCGGGCACATTGTAAAAATGCTGAACAGCTTTCGCGGTCCAGTCAGCCACAAACAGCGCCAGTGCAGCGGCGATCGCGGCAGCGATCATACCGTAAACCACGTTCTTTGTAGCGATCGAAACAAGAGAACCCAGGAACGCGAAGTGCCAGTAGTTCCAAACGTCAACGTTGAGGGTTTTGGTAAGTTTCAGAACAAGGAAAATAATATTGACGATCAGCGCGATCGGAATCACAGCCATGCCAACTTTCGTGCCAAAGGCAATCGAAGCAGCCGCAGGCCATCCCACATCAAAAATATCCCGCTGAATACCAAGATTTGTTGTAAGTGATTGACCGACATTCGTCAGCACACTACCCATCAGACCTGTCACCAGACCAATACCAATGAAAGCGATGCCAACGGTGATACCCGCACGGAACGCTCGTCCAAATTTGGCTCCCAGGATCAAAGCCAGGATAATAATGATCACTGGCAGAAGAATTGTTGAGCCAAAAGTATCAAAAAATGCTTTTAAAGCTGCAAGAATTGATTCCATTTTGATTTCCTCTCAAAATTAAGTTGAATAAATATATTACCTATAAAACAAATTTACTTTCTGGTTCCTAAATCTTTTCGATAATCAACTCCTTTCGATACCTGTCAAGAATTAATGGTGTGATTTGCTTGACTTACGGTGATAACAAGCTGTATTTGAATAAATTGAAATCATCCGTGGCATCAATCTTAAGTGTTGCAATATTCCTTCCAGGTCTTGATGTACTTTAATTAACACATGATCAGTGTGTTTGTTGCGAATTCAATACCTGGCTTTCAGGCAAAACCTAAAAGAAATGGCTTGTTTTGTTTTTAAAGTTCAAATCCTGGTGGATAATTCTTTCACATTTTCAGGATTGGTTCTGCCAACTGATCCATTCAAGCAGTTCAATTCTCTCCAAAGCCTGATCTAAGGTCTCACCCAGGCTTAATATTCCAATGTTAGGGATAAAAAAGACGGTATGAGTGCTTATCAACTGTTCCAAATCTTCCACTTTGCTAACCGCAAGCTGTCCAATCTTGCTTTCCAGGATCGGGAATGAGGAATAATCCAAATCCGCTCCTCTCGAAAAGAGGCGAAAAGCCCATTTTGGATGGCAAAGCAGTATGGCTTTGTGAGCTGAACTTTTGTAAATGAGCTTATGGATCTCAAGGTTTAGCGGTGACTCTACACGGTTAATAAAAGAGTTCGCGTTCAGGTCATAAACCGCAACATCGTTTTTATCTGCCTGAGGAAAGCTTAGACCATTAGGTAATGTCAGGAATCGTGTTTTGCTGATTCGAAGGCTGGCTTCAGATAAGGTGCCCAAAGAGAAACCCAGGGACGCACATCGATGCACGGCAGCTAAGAAGCTGAGACGTTCCTCTTGTGCTGCCAAGGCTGAAACCGCGCGGGAATTATTCACACCCGCGCGGTTTACTAAACTTACCACTGCATTCGTAGCACGTTTAAACGATTCCAACATGGATCCAGATTAGCCCCAGACCATACGGTCTTGTTCGCGCCGCAATTTGACGATCAGATCCTCTTCTCGCAACTGGATCTGATCATATCTGATCGCTTCACCTTGTTTGACCGGTTTTGTAAGCACGCCGCCAACAGCACAGCCCATCGGAACAAGGTTTTCTTCCCGGGCGACCTTTGCTGTATCGATCATACCGTAGATAGTATATCCTCCGAGACCATCAATTGTGTCACCTGGCTGAAGGTCTTTCTTTGCAACCGCGACAGTTTCACAAACCGGTTTAATCTTCGTGTTGAGGGTTTCCCGGCCATCCATAACAACGTTAGCAATTGTTATTGGAGATTCGAGATTCGCAAGATGATAAGGCCGATACAAACTCCAGTATCCGTTATTGCCTCCGGTTAAGCCAAGATAATTTAGATCAGCGATGATCTTGGGCTGATCGGTAGTGATGATCACAAAGACACCGGGGGCAGGTCCAACTGCGTAATCAACAAAGCCTTTACCGCTGAAAATGCCGCCAGCTTCCTTTGGAACGAAAACCTTCGCCAGATCACGCCAGTCACAAGAGGGTCCAAAACCTCCTCGAACTTCTGGAGCAAATCCAACCGAATTGCCTATGGAAGTCATTTCGACCATTGTTTTTGTTCCATCCACAAATGAAGCAAGCATTTTGGCGCTCATATTCCTGGATTTTGCCCGCTCAGCCAAAGTGGTTGGGTTTCCGGTGCGATCCAGGGGATTGTTCTTTCCTTTGCCGATCATGGCAATCTCGAAGCCCAGGGCGTCTGCCCAATCATAGAGCTCTTTAATGCTTCCCGGCTCATCGCCCGCGATCAAGGAATAGACCACATCCTTTGAAATGGCTTTTTTGGTCAAATAGTAACCAATCGTTGCGTCTGTTTCGACATTCATATTAATGATCGGTTTGCCAAATTCGATCGCCTGATTACAAACGACCGCGCCAACGTTCGGAATACCGGTACATTCAACAATCGCATCCAACTCTTTGATTTGAACCAAAAAATCAGATGAGTGCGTGGCGACACGTTGACCATCAAGGATGAGCTGGTTCGCCTTGTCAAGATCTTCGTCTTCCCAATGGATCTTGTCTGCTTCTACGTCAGATTCGATATAAGCATCGTAAGCTCTGGTCGGCATGATGTCCGATACAGCAACGATCTTCAAACCATGCATTTTTTCAATTTGGGAAATCAAACCTGTGCCCATCTGGCCAGCACCAACCAAGCCAATTCGATAAGGTCCGTCCTTTTCTTCACGGGCAATCAGTCTTTCTTTCAATGTAGACATTACTACCTCTTTTTTTATAAATTATCTTTGCTAAAAATTTCTATCTTGCTTCCTGGATGCAGCAGAGCCAAAGGTTTTGCTTCTACGCACACATCTCCAGGTAGATCAACTACGGTTTCTCCATTAAATTTCAACACAAGGTGCCCGAGGTTTCTAAAGTTTTGATTCGCGATTTCTCCAACAGCGAGAATTTTAAATTCCTCACCGTCCAGAGAGACGAAGTCACCAGGTTCCAGATCTGCTTCCAGGGTTGTTCCATCGTGGATGACAGAGAACTCATGTAATTCTTCAGGTGCGTTTGCCCCAAAAAACACCAATATACCGGCTTCGGTAAATTCCTCCAACAGAGGTCCAACAGACAGAACAGTAGCAGAATATTTTTTCATTTTTTCCCTTTTATCTCTAAAAACCAAGGCATCTGGTTATTTTGACAATATTCAATTCGGTTATTCGCTGGTCGAATAACCGATCTTTTACTCTACTTGAGATATTAATATCTCAAAACTTGATTTATCCGTGATCCTTTTCGAGATCCTCTACTCTTACACCCGAAACAAAATACTCTTCGGTAATGAAACGGAACAGCGGTCCGGAGGGTTTTGTAGGATAAATATCCACAGTCGGTACCTTCTTCATTGGATAAACGCCAATTCGAGCGGTACCGCCACAATCAATAACTGCGCAAGCGATCTTATCAAAAGGAACGCCACCTCGAAAACCATCCATTGCTTCACCACCGGTCAGTTCGGCGATTTTTTGAGCAACAGGATGAATGCCGCCACCAGTAATTGAAGCAATAACGCTACGACCTGGTTTCGGCTCAACGACCAAGGGACCGCCCCATCCTCCGGGACCAGCCTTGATTACGATTTTCTTGTATTCAGCCATATTACCTCTCAATTAACTCTTTATTAGGAGTGACAGATGAAAATCTGCCACTCCTAAATTGGAAATCTATAAATTTAGTTGTAAAGCCCAAAGCTGGCGAAGTATGCCAGGACAACTGCTAATGGACCAGTAACAAGACGGGAGAATAAAATGGCGGGAACGCCAATTTCTACCGTTTCCGGTTCTGCTTCACCAAGCGCCAGGCCTACCGGGATAAAGTCCATACCAACCTGTGGGTTGATCGCGAACAAAGCGGGCAGCGCGTATTGCGCTGGAATAGCTTTTGTTGCGAATTGGGTTCCGAGCAGGGTACCAATAATTGACGCAATAACGGCTCCGGGGCCCAGTAAGGGTGAAAGCACAGGGATTGCGATGATGATTGACAGCACAACCAAGCCCAGCAAGCTTCCAGCCAAAGGAGACAGGGTCTTTGCAAGCCAGTCACCGATACCGGATTTGAGAATGATACCAACGATCAGGGAAATGAAAGCCATGAATGGCAAAACATTTTTGATCACCTGGTCAATTGAGTCACGTCCGGCCTGGTACATCGCGCCGACAACTCGACCGACACCACGACCAATATTTTCCAAAAACTTATTAATTTTGTTCATTATGTCCTCCAACTAACTTGCTGCTTCTTCAGCCGCAACCGCGCGCTTTGACATGACAGCAGTAATGCGTTCGGTCACGATACCGCGGATAAGAATAACAACGAGACCAATCAGTAAGTAGCGGATTGCCAAAGCTGAAAGATTATATCCAGCCTGTTCGACACCAGTAGCGATACCACCCCAAACGAAGTATTCTCCAGGATTGACATGTGGGAAAATACCTAATGGTGGGTGAACCATGGATACCGCTGCGTCATAAAACGCTGGTTTGTATTTTTCAGGCAGGAAGCGCCCCATCGTGTATGCCATCGGGTTTGTCAGGAAGAACACCGCGAGAAATGGCAGAATCATGTAACGAATAGGATAATAGATGATCCCTTCTTTGGCTGCTGCTTCGCCAACCTTGTCAATCTTGTCAGCACCAATCAGGGCGATCAATGCATTGACGAAGGTCATGAGGACGATCAGTAGCGGAACAATACCTGTTACCAGGCCAACAAAATTATCGGCTCCGGCCTTGAATAGACCAATGAACCATTCTGCAGCTGTTGCTAATGCTTGCATTTTACCTCCAAGTAATTTTTTTTGATTATAGAACAAATAACGGTACTGATTACTGCAAACAAATATTCGATACAATCACCTCCTTGTATTATCATTCGAAAATCCTAAACCTTATTCTCTCGATACATTTTTACACTCTTGATGTCAGACATCTTTTCAGGTAGTTTCGATTGATTTTCAGGTTTAAAATACTCGTTTGCCGCATTACGGAAAGCTTCCAGGGGCTTCTTTTTCAATAAAAAATCCTGATTTTCATCCAAAAGCTCTGCTACATCTAAGCCAACCAATCCCTCAACAGGTCTTAGCCCTGAGAAAATGGTCATACCAGACATTTTTTCGGCATGAACTATTTTTTTATCTTCATCAATAACAAGGACACCATAGGTTCGCCCTGTCCATTTTCCACCAGCCATACCAACGGATGTCAAACCGTCTTTCCGCAATTCTTTCAGCCGTTTATAGTACCGTTTGGCTTGCCAACCGGTTAGAAACAACTGAACGCCATAAGCAAAGGCTAAGCCAAGAAACAAAAAACCATATGGAAAATCTTGCACAGTAATCCTTCCTTTGATGAGACAGACAATCAGGTATCCAGCCTCTGTCTTTACACTCCTAATTTTTCAATGATCTGCTTAATGACAGCGTCTTTGCCAATTCCGGTCAGGAATGCCAGTGTTTGAATCACGGGTTTTCCATGATCAGTCGCAACTGGTGTTGTCGCGATGATCAGATCAGCGTCCGCCGCCAGGGATGGCACTTCACTTGCCTTGCATTGCTGAATGGTGGCTTGAATACCATGTTGTTCCAGGGCTGATTCAATAGCTTTGGCAACAACTGTGGATGTGGCAACTGCGGTTCCACACGCAACCAAGATCCTTTTCTTACCTATCATAACAATCTCCTTTTTATAACTGCTTTGTTATTAATAATTTAATCAGACACGGAATCCGCGTCCGTATTTTCAAAAGCTGCCAAAACTTGTTTGGGGTCGGTGGCTGACAGTAAGGCTTCCAAAATCTCTGTGTCCTGAACCACTCCCGCTACTTCCTGAAGCATTTCAATCTGGGCATGAGGTTCTTCCAATGCCAGAAGAAAAACGATCTTTATCTCAACAGACTCAGTCGGATCGACCATGTTCTGGAAGATAACTGGTTTGGCTAAAGTAGCCATCGCTACGGCTGATTTAATCACATGCTCAATGTCAGTATGAGGGATCGCAACATTAACGTCTCCACCCAAGGGCAAACCAGTAGGAAGAGTTTGCTCTCTCTCTAAGACCGCATCAATATATGAATCTTTAACATATCCATCTTCAAGCAAGGTCTGACCCAGCTGACGAATAACGTCGCTGCTGCTTTCAGCTTCCAAACCCAAAAGGATGTTTGATTCTGATAAGTATTGATTTAGTGCCATGTTTTTCTCCGTAAATGACTCTTAAAGTCAAACTTCTAACTACTTACTGCTAATACAGTATAAACTCCGGTGATTCCAATGCCTTGACAAGATCAACCATGAAGAGGGCTGCGTCAGCGCCATCAACAACCCGATGGTCCGCACCAAGGGTCAGATTCATCATCGGTCGCACCGCCACGGTATCATTCTCATCGATTACCACCGGCTTGCGAACCAGACCACCCACAGCCAAAATAGCGGATTGAGGGGGATTGATAATAGCGGTGAAGGAACTGATCCCATACATTCCAAGGTTCGAGATCGTGAATGTGCCGCCTGACACCTCTGCCGCTGTTAGCGCGCCATCACGGGCTTGTTTGGTCAAATAGCTAAGTCGTTCGCTTATATCGCGCAAAGGAAGCTTATCGGTCCCGTGAATTACCGGAACAATCAAGCCGTCATCGATTGCGGTGGCGATTCCAACATTGATATCTTCCAGGAGCTCAATTCGGTCTGTTTGCAGCGATGCGTTTAGTTTTGGATTCCTTGCCAAAGCCCAGGCGACAATTTTTGCTAAAAAGGCTGTCATAGAAACTGTGGGCTGCTCGTCTTTCTTGGCGATTCGATTGATCCGTTTTCGCGCGTTTTCCGCTGCGGTCATATCTACTTCGACCGTGAGGTAAATATGAGGAGTAGATTGATAGCTGGCGGTAAGTCGTTCAGCAATTCGTTTTCTCTTTCCGACAAGCGGGATCGTTGTTACCGTAGTTTCGGGGATGCTGGTTTCCGTTGGCACGTCTTTTGCCTGGACACGCCCTCTGGGACCCGAACCAACAACTTCTTCAAGACTCACGCCTCTCTGTGCCGCCAAGCTCCTTGCAGCCGGGGTGGCAGGAACACTGACCCGAGGAATAACCTCATCTTTTCTGCCATCAGCAAAAGCCTCAACGTCTTTGCGTGTCACTTTAGACCCGCTGGGAGTCACCTGATCCAGGGGCACACCCAGATCTGCTGAGACCTTTTTTGCCAGCGGAGTCGCGCGAACTGCTGATTCCGCCGCCTTAGTTCCCTCTGATACCGGGCTTGAGGCCTGCGCGACAGGTTCAACCCCTTTTGCAGGAGAGGAAACACTATCAAGAGATTCCCCTTCCTTCAGGATGTAGGCAACCACTTTGGTCACAGGAGCTTCTTCGTTTTCATGGTAAAGGATACCGGCAAGGATACCGCTTTCGGGAGCTTCAATTTCACTGGCGATCTTGTCAGTTTCAACTTCTATTACAGGTTCGCCCTTCTTTATCCATTCGCCTTCTTTTTTCAACCAGTTAATGATCGTAACATATTCCTGGTCCATATCCATTTTTGGCATAATAAAAGGAGTTGGCATCAACAGCTTCCTTTCTAATACTTATTCGCAACGATTGCACGGATCTCAGCTTCGATATCATTTTCCTGAGGCACAGCTGCCGCTTCAAGATAACGATTGTAGGGAATCGGCACGTCTTTGCCAGCCAAACGGCGCATCGGAGCGTCCAGATAATCAAAAGCTTCACTTTCGGACACTACAGCCATGATCTCACCAGCCCAGCCGCCGGTTTTCACTGCTTCGTGAACCACAAGCAGCCTTCCGGTCTTCTTGACTGAGTTGACAATTGTCTTTGTATCCAAAGGTCTTAAGGTGCGCAAGTCAACCACTTCGACGCTGATGCCCTCACGGCTCAATTTTTGAGCTACTGCCAGAGACTTTTGAACCATTACACCTGAGGTGACCACAGTAATATCAGTACCGGCATGTTTGATATCTGCCACTCCCAAAGGAATGGTGTATTCACCGGTCGGGACTTCGCCTTTTACCTTATAAAGCAGCTTGTGTTCAACAAAACAAACCGGATTCAGGTCGCGTATGGCGCTGATCAGAAGTCCTTTGGCATCGTAAGGAGTGCTTGGAGCGACAACTTTGATGCCGGGAATGTGCATCAGGAGAGTTTCCAGAGACTGGGAGTGCTGCGCCGCGGCTCCTGTTCCGGAACCACCGGGCATGCGCACTACCATCGGGACGGTTGCTTTACCGCCAAACATGTAGCGCGCTTTGGCAGCCTGATTTACCAGGGGCTCCAACGCCAGAAGGATGAAATCCATAAACATCATTTCAGCAATTGGTTTCATTCCGACCATTGCCGCGCCAGCGGCTGCGCCAACAATTGCTAACTCAGAAATTGGGGTTTCACGAATTCTTTCGGGTCCAAACTCCGCAAGCATTCCAGCGCTCACGCCAAAAGCACCGCCATAGGTACCAATATCTTCACCAATTAAAAATACGTTTTCATCACGACGCATTTCTTCGACCATTGCGTCTCGAATAGCTTCACGATAAGTAATCTCAGGCATATACCCACTCCATAACATCTTTAACATCTGGTTCCGGTGAATTTTCAGCAAAGATCACCGATTGTTCGATCTCCTCATTCATTTCAGCATGGATCTCTTCGATTTGTTGATCGTCCAACAACTTGGCTTCGGTCAGCAGGTTCCCGAAACGGATAATTGGATCCTGAACGGTTTTCCAGTAGTCAATTTCTTCCTTTGAACGATAAAGGTTGCGATCACTCTTTGAGTGCCCAAAATAGCGATAGGTTTGAGCCTCAACAAGGGATGGTCCCTTACCCGCGCGAGCGTCCTCAGCTGCCTTCTGGATAAATTCATAAACGGCCAAAACGTCATTACCATCAATGTAGTAACCCGGGATACCATAACCCGCCGCGCGTGCTTTGAATGGGGTCTTTGCCGACACACGGGCAACATCGGCTGACATGCCGTACTTATTATTTTCACATAGATACAAAACTGGGAGGTCCCAGATCGCTGCCATATTCATGGATTCATGGAAGATACCTTCATTGGCGGCGCCATCACCAAAAATAGTCAAAACGACCTGACTGGTCTTTTTCATTTGGATTGCAAGACCGACACCCACAGCAAGTTGCAGCCCGCCACCAACGATACCATTTGCGCCCAGATTGTTTGCGGTCACATCAGCGATATGCATGGAACCACCACGACCGCGGCAATAGCCGGTGTCTTTGCCCAGGAATTCTGCCATCATTTTATTCACATCAGCGCCACTGGCAATAAAGTGACCGTGTCCGCGGTGATGATTCAGCAAGTAATCATCTTTATTGACCGCGAATCCAGCGCCTACCGCAACAGCTTCCTGTCCGGCTGAAAGGTGCATTGTCCCATGAACCTTGCCAAGGGCATATTGCTTATCTGCCATTTCCTCAAACAAGCGGACCTTGACCATCGTCCGATACATTTCAATCAATTGCTCATGACTCAGCCCTAATTCTTTGGACTTTTTGAGCACATCGGTTGTTTCAAGATTATCAAATTCTTCTTTTATCCCGGTTGTCATATAGTACCCTTCTTATATTTTTTGATTAACATCGTTTTCCTTTGTGTAATTTATAACGCCTTGAGCTGTGTAGGCGTCTGTTACCAAGACATTTACTCGCTTGCCCCTTAACGCTCCGACGATCGGTTTGACCTTTTGCGGTCCACCCGAAACGCCAATTCGCAGTGGGATATTCATTAAGGTTTCCATTGATATGCCGATCATCCTGTTCTGAAGCTCGGAGTGAACTGCGTCACCGTTGATATCGAAAAACAGCCCGCAAATATCACCGACCGCTCCAGAATCGTGAATATTTTGCAATTTCTGTTCATCCAAATATCCTGCCAGAAAATAGGCGGAATCCTGCGGTTCAGCGCTTCCTATACCCAATAAAGCAAGATCTGCCTGATCAGCAAGCTGCATAGTTTCTACAATATCTTTGCTTTCCATCAACACTTTTGCCAAATCCGCGTTTTCCACTAGGAACGGCGCATTCAAATACACCCCTTCGCCGCCCAACTTCTCTACCAGTCGGTTTACGATCGCGATCCCATGATACTGTTTGATGCGCGCGCCCAGGGAACCAAGCATCTGAACAACGCGGATTCCTGGAATATGATTTTCGAGCTCTAATTCATCAACTGTCGCGCTGATCGACGCCCCCCAAGAAGTGCCGAGCGTTTCATTTGGTTTCAAATTAGCTTCGATGTAATGCGCGGCAGTCTTACCCAATAAAGGCAGCAGTGGCTGTCCATTGCCGTGTTCAACCACAAGCACATCATGCAATTTAAATTTTTGGCGGAGGATTCTTTCGAGTTCAGTATTGCGATTGATGGGACGTTCAATTTGGATCTTGATAATTCCGAGTTTTCGTGCGTCTGTAAGCATTCGTGAAACCATTGATCGCGAAACATTTAAACGTTTGGCGATTTGTGATTGATCCTCTCCTTTGAGATAATACATTTCTGCGACATCTGCGAGGAGATTTATTCTTTCCGAACTTATTCGATCCTGCGGCATAGCAACTTTCGATTCACATTTGTTCTTTTGGATTCACATATGTGATAATACCACGAAGCCCGTAATTAATCCAGAGTCAACTACAAAAACCAGCAATTCTCATTTTATCTCTGAGAAATGTCAGGAGACAACTTCGGAACAGGAAAAAGTCTGGTTTAGATAATTTACATTATGCTCAGACTCTATTGGTCAACAACTCCGGTGAAGATCATTTTTAGCATAAGGCTGACCATTTCCTCTTCGGATAGGATCCTGTATCCCCCGTCGTACCAATAACGGATGGTCTCATAAAAAATGCTGCAGAGAATATCAGCTTTGTAATCAATATTGCTATCCGACTCTTTTAAGTCCACAGGCAGGTATTTTACTATCAACTTTTTTAATGTTGTTTTCAGTTTGGTCTGAAAAGCCAGGCTTCCCTTTGAACCCAAAAGAAAACAGAGCTTCTCCCCTGAGCCCTTTTCAATTTGCATAAATATTTCTACTATTTGCCGACTGTTTTTCGAAAATGTTGCTTCTCTTAATTTTTCAAAATTTTCTTCGGAGGGCAATAATCCATCTTCGATTTGATCATGTAGATCAACAATATCCAAAAAGTAAGCATAAAAAGTTCCTCGGTTATACCCCGCGCGGTCGGTGATCATCTTAACCGTGATCTTGCCCGGGATATCAGAGGTATAAAGCTCCCAGTAAGCCTCCATTAGCTTTTGTTTAGTCTCCGCTGTAACCTCTGGTTGTTTTCTTGCCATTTCTTCTCCTCTCTATTTACCGTCAACCCAACAAAATCTGTTACTTTGTTTATTGATAAAAGAATGAACAGTATTTATAATCAGATTATAGCACAACATGTTGTTTGGTTGTTGTCATAAACACAAAGCTGCTGGTCAATAAACAAAAATCTATTAATTTGGAGGAAAATATATGAATAATACGGAATCAAATAAAGACAATAAGATTCCTCGAAATCTCTTGTATTACTACGGGATCGTTTCGGTGATAGTTCTAATCTTTAATTTGATGATCATGCCAATGATCATGTCGAAGCAGGTGCAAACAACCACTTACTTCGATTTTATAAAATCGGTTGAGGCTGGAGAGGTCAAACAGGTTCAGTTTTCCAATACGGAGATCACCTATACCAAAGAAGAAGATGGGAAATTGCACTTGTTCAAAACAGGTGTTGTAGACAACCCTCAATTACCTCAAATCTTGCAGGAAAAAGGAATCGACTACACCGCCGAGATCCCTGAAACACCTAACCTCTTTTTATCGGTTCTTGTGAGATATGGTTTGCCTATCTTGTTCTTTAGTATGATCGGAAGACAAGTAAACAAAACCATGATGAGCAGGATGAGCGCGTCCGGGTTAAGCATTCATGGTCAGGGAGTTGCCAAGGTTTACACACCGGATGAAGATAAAAAGACTTTCGAAGATGTTGCCGGTCAGGAAGAAGCAAAGGAATCCCTGCTGGAGATCATCGATTATCTTAATGACCCCAAAAAGTATGAGAAAATCGGCGCCCAATGCCCAAAGGGCGTGCTTTTGGTGGGCCCTCCGGGAACCGGTAAGACTCTCATGGCAAAAGCGGTAGCCGGAGAAGCAGACGTACCTTTCTTCCCAATCTCAGGCTCTGAATTTGTCGAGATGTTTGTCGGCAGAGGGGCAGCCAAAGTGCGCGAACTATTCGAACAGGCAAGCAAGCAGGCTCCTTGCATCGTCTTTATCGATGAGATAGATACAATCGGCAAGAGAAGAGATTCACAATTTAGCACCAATGATGAGCGTGAACAGACGCTTAACCAACTTTTGACCGAAATGGACGGCTTTGAAGGCAACAAGGGTGTCATCATCCTTGCCGCCACCAACAGACCTGAAGTTTTGGACCCTGCCTTGCTCCGCCCAGGTCGTTTTGACCGTCAGGTCAGGGTTGAATTGCCTGACCTAAAGGGTAGAGAGGCGATCTTAGAGGTTCATTTACGAAAGATCAAATTGGGCGAAGATATCGACGTCAACTTGATCGCCCGTATGACCGCCGGCGCTTCCGGCGCACAACTAGCAAACATTGTCAATGAGGCGGCGCTGAGAGCCGTCCGGATGGGCAAAGATCACGTCACGACAACCGATCTCGCCGAGTCTGTCGAAACGATCATTGCCGGCGCGGAAAAGAAGAACGCCATCCTTTCAAAAGAGGAAAAGCGTATTGTCTCCTATCACGAAATTGGTCACGCGCTTGTCGCCGCCAAACAATCTGGAGCAGCTCCGGTGCAAAAGATCACGATCATCCCCAGAACTTCCGGCGCGTTGGGCTACACCATGCAAGTTGAAGAAGACGATAAGTACCTGGTCAGCAAAACGGATGCCTATCAGAAAATTGAGGTCTTATGCGGCGGCAGGGCTGCGGAAGAGGTGGTCTTTAATTCAATAACGACAGGCGCTTCCAACGACATTGAAAGGGCTACCGAGATCGCAAGAAACATGGTCACCCGTTATGGAATGTCAGACAATTTTGGAATGATGGCATTGCAAACAGGAGGTAATTCTTATCTGGGTGAGCCTGGCAGATCAACCTGTTCACCTGAAACCGCGCGCCTGGTCGATGAAGAGATCAAAGAGATCATTGCCAAAGCCTATAAGCGGGCAAAAGATATCCTTGTTGAGAACAGAGAAAAGTTAGACGAATTAGCAGAATATTTGCTTGAGAAAGAAACGATCACGGGCGAAGAGTTTATGGAGATATTGGAAGGAAAAGCCACCTGATTGCTTGACAGTTCAAAGGAAGGCACCGATTGAACCCCAATCATGTCTTCCTTTGTGTGATTCTTTTTCGAGAAAAACACCCAAGCTAAGCAAGGGTGTTTTTCTTGTTTACACGGAAACTTCTTACTGCATTGATCAGAATGCGTGCCAGATCCTATCCAAAACAAATCGAAGCCCAAAATAGTGAGCGGATGCTAGACTCGCTTATTAATGGTATGGACCATTCAACACTCTCATCAATTAGAACTCTATTAATTGTCAATACGCCTTTGACAAAGCTTAGACAGAACATTGCCATCCCACCTCAAAACATGGATAGTTAAGGCAACATATTAAAAATTACACTTTGAGGTGAAACATGAGTAAAAAAATCGCAGTAGTCGTCGGATCCATCCGTCAGAATTCCTATAGCCAACAACTGGCTCAAAACCTGATCGGACTTCTCCCTGAGGGCTATCAGGCTGAGTTTGTTCAGATCGACCATCTCCCCCTCTACAATCAGGACTATGACAGCGCCGAACCCCCCGCCAAATACACAGTGTTTCGTGATCAGATACGTTCTGCTGATGCCGTCCTCTTTGTTACCCCCGAGCATAACCGCTCTTTCCCTGCAGCCTTAAAAAATGCTTTGGATATTGGCTCACGCCCTTATGGACAGTCGGTTTGGAACGGGAAACCCGCTCTGGTCGTCAGCCAATCGCCCGGCAATCTTTCTGGGTTTGCTGCCAGTAATCACCTGCGCCAGATTTTAACCTTCTTTAACATGCCACTTGTTGGGCAACCCGAAGCCTACATCGCGGGTTCTAACAAATTGCTCGGCGAAGACGGCAAGATCACCAACCAGGATACGCTGAAGTTCCTCCAGTCCGTGATCGACGCCTTTGTGCAACTGATCCAGCGCTATTCATAATGCAATCCTCTGTATAGTTGCACCCAGGCTATAAACAATTATCAAGTTAGCCTTGGACATGGTCAGGAGACCACGCCGGGAAAACGGCCCGACACACAAGCAGTGTCCTAACAAGAAAAGTTTAGGTTCGCTCGTGGTCTCCCGACCGCGAGCTCTTTATTATTTCTATACTGAGTTTCAAATATTAGTGCTCTGAATTTATCTGTTTTCCTAAATAAAAACGCTGTTTTTGTAAAAACTGAGAACTTGGGTTCTACATGCTGAAATCTATGGGTTCAGAGTGGTGCAGGCTCAAACGTCCCCTCCAGCGAAGCGATGGGAGGGGGAATTAAAGGGGGGTGGGTCTTTTAACAATATGTGTTCTACTCCTGAACTTATCAATATCAGTGCCCTGAATTTTTCGATGAAAAGGCTGTTTTTGGAACAAGTAAGGAACTCAGCTTCTATACTGAAAATCGTCAAAAAACAACCGACCTTCTGATAAAACAAACACACCCCGGCATGCGGGGTGTGTTTTCCTTAATTCAAGTTAGTCTATCTCGCTGTATTGATCGGCATAATGATGTGGACGAACTTCTCATCTCCAACGCCGTGCAGCATGCCCAGGGTATGAGCCGCGTTGGTCTCAAAGATCACATTCGGGCTCTTGATCACTTCCAAAGCCTCACGGAAAAGCTTAATATTGAAAGAGATAAGCAACGGCACACCATCAATAGAGGCATCCACCACAACCTCGGAAGAACCCGTCTGCTCCGAACGAGCCGAGATCTCCAGAACAGATCTCATATCGCCGTCAACCTCCGGTTGGATGTCAAAATTAGCAATATAGCTGCCTTCGCGGGCAATAATCTCAGTTTGCTTACAGGCTTTCAGTAGCTGCGCGGTCGAAAGCACTGTGCGTGTCTTAAAGGAAGGAGGAATGATCGCAGCGTAATTGGGAAAGGTGCCTTCTATCAGCTGGGAAACCAGTTCGACATCCTTCATATGGAAGATCACCTGACCTCTGCCGGATGGGAAAGCCACCATCAGGGCATCGTCACCATCGCTGGCGATCCTGCTCAATTCCGAAAGAGCGCGGGCTGGTACCAATGCTTTAAAGTCCTGATCCACCTTTTGCGCCATCTCAGTTTTGGCAATGGAAATTCGGTAGCCATCCGTGGCAGCCATCTCGAGAATGTTGCCTTCAAACATCATTTGCACACCCGTCAGGTTCGGTCGCGCGTCGTCAGTCGCTGCCGCGAATACAACCTGCTGGATCTGCTCTTTAAAGTTTTCAACATTCAGGGCAATAGCGTCATCGAGATCTGGAGAAGGCATCGGTGGGAATTCTTCGGCACTGATCCCTTTGATATCAGTATTCAAAGTGCCGCATTTCACATTCAGGCTTTGCGTGCGTTCGTCCACCGTCAGGGTCACTTCTTCATTGGGCAAATTGCTGACCAGGTCAACGAAGGTTCGGGAAGGAACTGTAATAGCGCCTTCTTCTTCGACCTTAGCCCCGATCCAGGCGCTGATCCCCAATTCGAGATTTGTCGCCGAAAGGCGCAAACGCCCGTTATCGGTCTTGATCAATATATTGGAGAGCACTGCCAGAGTGCTGCGGGAAGTTACTGCGCGGGATACGGTACTAACGCCATGGGAGAGCTGTTGTTGCTGGACAGTTGCTTTCATCAAATCCTCCGTTAATTGCCTATTAATTCAATTAATTATACCTACATCGCGCGTTTTTTTCCACAATTTGACATACAGCCCAAGAAGCTCTGATTTCAAACCTGATCGGTATTATTTTCTAATAAAAATTGGCAATATCGCTCTCTAAGCCCAAAACGATCAACAATTCCGTCTTGAGGCAAGACCCAATAGACATTCCACTTTAACTCATCAGTAGTCATTTTCCCTGCGTTTGCAAAGTAGTGGATGTCGGTTTTACCTGCAGCTCACCCGCGCATAGGGCGAGGATCAGGGAGATGAGACTAAAAGCCGCTCCCATCAGATAGATGGGTCGGTTGCCCCAGCTGTCATAGATCAGACCACCAAGCGCGTTGCTGATGACATAGCCCAGGCTGAAAAGCGTCACGCCGACAAAAGCATTCGCCGCGCTGGTGACCTGTTTGGGCAGACAAAGATTTACCAGAGTGATCGAACAAACCAGCCGGAAGGTGAAGCTGATCGAATTCATGATGCTTGTAGCAAAGACCACACCAGCGGTCGGAAAGAACCAGACTGAAAGACGTCTGAGAATATCAAAAATAAAGACAAAGATGATGATCCGCCGAATGCCAAACTTATGGATGACCCGATCAGCATAGCTCATGAAAGGCACTTCCGTCAAGGCGCTGAGCATGTTCGCCAGCCCGATCATTCCCGCCTGTACGCCAAGGTTTTCGAGATATATGTTCTCAAAAGAACGCACGCCGTCCTGTACCGGATCAGATACTGCCAGCGCGAGCGCCATCAGCAGCAAAAAACGGTTGTCTACTATCAGTTTGAACACTTCGCGCAGGGAAAATTCGCGCTCGCCAGGGTCTTTTTCGATCTCAAAGACACTCGCGGGCATCCTAAGCAAAACCAGGGTACTCAAGCCCATCAAGGAGAAGAAAAGCAGATTATTGGCTTTCAGACCATATAGCTGATAGGTCCATCCCCCGATCAGGGTCGCGACTGCAAATCCGATCGAACCCCAGAGACGGACCACACCAAAACTGTTGTTTTGAGTTTTCATAACCCCATAGGAAAGGTTCTCCGAGATCGAATAAAGCGGTCCGTTGACCATTCGGTAGATGACCCAAAGAATTAAGATTGGTAAAAACGATTTGATATACCCGACAGTTCCAAGTGAGCCAGCCATGATAAAGATGGAGACAAGCAAAACATTGCGCTTGTTTTTGGCAGTGTCGAAGATCAGACCGTATTTTGGAGCGACCAGGATCAGCGCGACCGAGCCTAAGACGAGGATGGTGCTGATCTGCGTTCCCGAAAAGTTAATTTGCTTGAAATAGAGGGGCGCGTAGTTGATGAGCGTCCCAAGCGCGCCAAAGATCAGAAAAAAGTACAGTTTAAAGAGATTATGAATTCGCTTTGTCTCGTTCATGGAGCAGACTCTGAGAGAATTATATCATTATGGATCAAAGCAAAATACGCTTCTCGAAATCATAGACCGGCAATTCTCAGTGTGACAAAAAAGTACGGCGCGTAGTCGGGAGACCACGTACGAACAAATATGTTCGGGTATGGTCTCCTGACCATGTCCAGAAATAAAATGGGAATTGCTGATAAAAGACCGTTCATGCGTTGGCAAGACGCCATACGCTCAATATTGGCTGACATCCCCTAAGAGCACGGGTTCGCCCCACATTTTCACATTATCTACATTTAATACAACTCGTGCCAATAAAAAATAGCACTTCATTAAATACTCATGACCCTTTTACGCATCAAATCACCAACTTTATTAATATGACAAACGTCACAAATAACTAAACAACAATCTACAAACTCGCAACTTCTTCGTAGCAACGTGTTTTATTTCATTAGAAGGATAACGCACATGATCAAATTTATTACCGATAGTAGTTCTGATATCCCCGCTGAAATGATGCAGGAGTTCGACATCCGCTCCGTTGCCACCCATGTCATCTGGGGAGACCAACAATACGCTGACCGCATCGACATTCAGCCCGAAGAATTCTTCCGGCGAATTCAAAGCGACCCGGTCATCCCGACTTCTTCCACGCCAAGCATAGCCGAATTTCAACTGGCTTTCGATCAAGCTATTCGCGATGGCGCCACTCAGATCGTCTGTATGACAGTCAGCGCCGCGTTTAGCGCCATCAATTCCACTGCCCAACAAGCTGCCCGCGATTATGACATCCCCATCCATGTTGTCAATTCCTGCAGCATAAGCATGACAGCCGGCTGGCAGCTTCTGGCTGGCGCCCGCATGGCTGCGCTCGGCAGATCGATCAACGAAGTCTTGCAAAAAATTGACGAAGTGCGCAAATCAGCAGTCTTTTTAGCGGGTTTGGATAGTTTTGTCTGGGCAACCCGTGGAGGGCGTCTTGCTCACCTTTTCCGACTCCTAAACAATGCTTTTCCGGTAAAACCACTGGTTGCCATCACCACGGAACTAGGCAAGATCGAACCGGTCAGCTTACGCCGCACCTATAACTCACTCAAAGAAGGCTTGCTCTCTTCCTTCCTTAAGCTGGTACCCGATCTTCAGAACCATCGTCTGGCGATCATGCATGCTGACGCGCACGAACACGCTATGGAATTAAAGGAAAAGATCCTTCGAATTGCCAAACCCGTGGAATTGATCGTAAGCAGCACCGGACCAGTCATTGGGATTCATACTGGCCCGAAAGCGCTGGCTTTTTGCAGCGCGCGCGATATTTAGAATTATCAGAACCCTATTCCAGGGTACAAAGCGAGAGCGCCTCATCGTCAGCGATCAACACGACGTCGGGGTGCAATTGCAGGATTGAAGCCGGCAGCATCGGGTCGATCTCGCCTTCCAGCATCCCTTTTACCGCCTCAGCTTTGTTTTTGCCACTTGCCAGGATCAAAACACGTCTTGCCCGCATGATCGAGCGCATCCCCATCGTTATCGCCTGAGGGGGCACGTCCTCAATTGAGGCAAAAAAACGCGAGTTATCTTCAATTGTCATTTCGCTCAGTTCAACCAGATGCGTCTGCGCCACAAAATGCTGGTTCGGTTCATTAAAGGCAATATGACCATTGCTGCCAATACCCAAAAGCTGCAGATCGATGCCCCCCAGGTCAGAGATCATCTCGTCATAAGCTTTACCAAAAGCCCGAGGGTCCTGGGTCAGTCCATCCGGCACATGAGTGTTTTCTTTCGGGATGTCGATATGGTCAAACAAATTCATATCCATAAAATGATGGTAGCTTTGCTCGTGCTCCGGTGTCAGTCCATAATATTCATCCAGGTTGACCGTGCGAACTTTCTTAAAGCTTAAACCCTCTTCCTGGTGATAGCGAATTAATTCCTTATAAGTTCCAACAGGAGTAGAACCGGTCGCGAAACCCAAAACGCTGTTTGGCTTTAGCTCAACCTGGTTGGCGATATATTTTGCAGCCTTTCGACTTAATTCTTCATAGTTTTTCGCTTTAATAACAAGCATAGTTGCTCCAACTTTGTCAATCTACCACTGGTCTGAACCGAGATTGCTTAAATATATCACCTGTTTCAATATTTTGTTACTTTGGACGAGTATAATCAAAGGGTCAAGACCATTTAAGAAAAAGGAGAACTATGACACACAAATTAGCCTGGATCGACGAAGAACTTCAAAACCTAAAAGATACTGGTTTTTACAACACCATCCCTGTCATGGACTCCCCTCAGGGACCCTCTGTGATCATCAACGGTAAGCAAGTGCTCAACTTCTGTTCCAATAACTATCTGGGGCTTGCCAATCACCCGCGTATCGTAAAAGCCGCTACTGAAGCGATGCAAAAATACGGCGTAGGGCCTGCCGCGGTTCGCTCCATCGCCGGCACGCTTAGCCTGCATGTCGAGCTGGAAAAGCGCATGGCCGCCTTCAAACGCGTTGAAGCCGCCATCACCTTCCAGTCCGGCTTCACTGCAAATGGCGCCGCGATCCCGGCTCTGGTCGGCAAAGAGGATGCTATCTTCTCGGACGAGCTCAATCACGCTTCCATCATCGACGGCTCACGTCTCTCTGGAGCAAAAATTCATCGCTTCGCCCATGCCGATGTCGATGATTTCGAGCGCGTGGTCAAAGAAGCCCAGGGAACTTATCGCCGCGGTCTCATGATCACCGATGGCGTTTTCTCGATGGATGGCGATTATGCTCCGCTCGACAAATTGGTCGAGGTCTCCAAAAAGTACGATATCATGACCATGGTCGATGACGCTCACGGCGAAGGCGTTTTGGGCGAAGGCGGTCGCGGTATCGTTGACCACTTCAAGCTTCACGGTCAGGTTGATGTTGAAGTTGGCACCTTTAGCAAGGCTTTTGGCGTGGTTGGCGGCGTAGTTGCCGGCAACGCAAAGATCATCGAATGGCTGCGCCAACGCGGACGCCCATTCCTCTTTAGCTCAGCCGTCACTGTCCCGGATGTCGCCGCCTGCTTGGCCTCGGTCGATCTGCTCGAAGAATCCACTGAACTGGTTGACAGATTATGGGCAAATGCCCGCTTCTTCCAGGAAGAAATGCGCAAGCTTGGCTTTGATACCGGCGCGACCCAAACACCAATCACTCCGGTCATGCTTGGTGATGTCCAGCTAGCGCGTGAATTTAGCCGCAAGCTGATGGATGAAGGCATCTTCGCCGGAGCGCTCGGCTTCCCGACCGTTCCCAGGGGCAAAGCCCGCATTCGCGTCATGATCTCGGCCGCTCACAGCCAGGATCACCTCGAACAAGCGCTCGACGCCTTCGATCGAGTCGGCAAAATGCTCGGCAAGGGGAACTAAACCCTTTAAACCTCTGTTACTTTCAAAACAGCCCGCAAGTACGGGCTGTTTTTTTGGGTTAGTCAGGACAAGTTATAGGCTAACTCCCATCCCCTGGAAAACCCGGGACGTAAGCAGTCCCTCGAGGGGGTTGTTAGTTCGTAAACTAATGTTTTGTCTGGGATATATCGCGGGCGGACATACCCAAAGGGCACAGGTGGAAGCCCGCCCCTACTTTTGCAGTTCGCACCGGACATTCGGCGGTAGGGGTAGGTCGGGCAAAGTGCCCGTCAGGGTATTGCGTAGTTCAACCCGACATCTAAAACTACAACCCGGCCGAGCTGTAGCCAAAGTCCCGGTAGGTCGGCACGGAGGGGGCGAGGATCTCCTTCTGCACGGTTTCATAGAGCATGTCACCCCTCAGATCATCAACGGTATAACAGACCGCGCCCATGTCTTCCGCCAGACCCTGCGCCAGACCGCTATCGAAGACCTTTTGCTCCATGTTGATCACAACGCTGTGGATCTTCTCGTTGGCGAACATCCCCGCCAGCTCTTTGATCTCTTCCGCCACCGGTCTGCCGGGCACGAGGGGCACGTTGCCGGCGCCGTCGGTCAAAACGATCAGCAGGGGCTGCACATCCGGGTGCAGGATCTTCTCCCGCGCGATGACCTCCCAGGCCATCTGCAAGCCAGCTGAGAGGGGCGTCTTGCCGCCGACCGGGATGCTCGCCAGCGCGCGCTGCGCCAGCAGGACCGAATTGGTCGGCGCCAGTACCAGGGTGGCGCGGTCTTTCTGGAAGACGACCAGCCCGACCCGGTCGCGGCGTTGGTAGGCGTCGGTCAGCAGCGACAAGATCGCCGCCTTGGTCGCCTGCATGCGCTCGGCGACCGCCATCGACCAGGAGCCATCAACCAAAAAGAGGATCAGGTTGGCGGTCTTGCGCACGCGCACTTTTTTCTGAAAATCGTCGGGGCGGATGGCAAAAGCGACCTTGCGCTCCTCGCGCAGGGCTTTGCGGCGGCGTTGATAGGGCGCGGCGGCGCGCAGCGTGGCGTCAAAAGCCACGTCGCTACGGTCGCGCGGGGCTGGGCGCGCCATGCTGTAGCGCCCGCGTTTGGTCTTTGACATCGTCTGGGAACGTCTGCCACCCTGTTTGCGGACCATCTCGTCGAGCGGGGTGTCGAGCTGGCGCGGCTCAAAGGTCTCGCCTGGCTTGACCACCTTGCCGCCGTCCCACCAGTTTGGGTTTAGCTGGACGAATACGTCCTGCTGCGACTCGCCCACGATGGGGATCTCAGGGTCAAAGTCGTTGTCTTTGTTGTCTAAGTCAGGGACGGGGTCACTTTTTTTTTATCGTCGCCTTCGTTTTGCTCAACTTCCTGGTCACGGTCGTCCTCAGAAAGAGAGAGCGTGGTCTGCATCTTCAGGTCAGCCAGTTTGGCGTTGAGGTGCTCGATGCCGTTCTCGCTCTTGCGGAAGGGACCAGCCTTGACGCGGTGGGGCAGCGCCAGTTCAGCTGCCATGGCGATATCGTGCGGGGTGATACGGTCGCGCCCCTCAAAGGCTGCCTGCGCGCGGGCGGCTTTGAGGATGACCAGGTCGGAGCGGTGCCCATCGACCTCCATCGAGGAGGTCAGCTCGGCGATGATCAGCAGGTCGCGCTGGGTGTAGGAGACGTCTTCGACCAGTTTTTGGGCGGCGGCGATCCTGTCGGAAAGCTCAAGTTCCTGGGGCAAAAACGCCTGGCGGAAGGCTTCGGGGTCGCTTTCAAAGGCGATGTTGCGGCGCATGATCTCAACGCGCTGGGCTTTATCCAGGATGCCGTGAATTTCGACGGAAAAGGCGAATCGGTCGAGCAGCTGCGGGCGCAGGTCGCCCTCTTCGGGGTTCATCGTGCCAACGAGGATGAAGCGGGCGGGGTGGCTGAAGGAGATGCCTTCGCGTTCGACGACGTTGGTGCCCATGGCGGCGGAGTCGAGCAGGATATCAACGACGTGGTCGTCGAGCAGGTTGACTTCGTCGATGTAGAGCAAGCCGCGGTTGGCGCTTGCCAGCACGCCTGGCTCAAAATGGCGCTCGCCTTTCTGGATGGCGCGTTCGATATCGAGGGTGCCGACGACGCGGTCTTCGGTGGCGGAGACGGGCAGGTTGACAAAGGGGGTGGTTTTGCTTTCGTGGGGCAAAGGGTCTTCGCCACCGACAAAACGCTCCTGACATTCGGTACACCAGGTGGTCGGTTTGGCGGGGTCGCAGTTGAAACGGCAGTCCGTGACGACCTCGATGGCGGGCAGGAGGGCTGCCAGGGCGCGGGCGGCGGTCGATTTGGCTGTGCCGCGTTCGCCGCGGATGAGGACGCCGCCGATGCGCGGGTCTACCGCGTTGAGGATGAGGGCGCGCATCATGCGCTCCTGCCCAACAATGGCGGTGAAGGGAAAAATTACTTTATGATTCATAGTCGCTTCCTTTGCAAAGGCAAATTATAGCACGGAGGCGATGAGGTTTTACCCTTTTACCCTCTTTTTTGTATAGGTATGAGGGTAAAAGCTGAGGTTGCCTGCCCTTCCATGGTTGCAAGTGTGCGCGGGTGAGGGTGAGGTTGCCTGCCCTTGCATGGTTGCAAGGGTGCGGGTGAAAAGGAGAGGTTGTGCGTTTGTGCGCTATTTTTTGCATACCCCTGATCGCACAACTTACTTGTAGTTTACATTGAGGATTTATGCTTTTATGCTTAAATTTGTGTATCCCTAAGCATAAAAGTGGAAGGTTAATCCCCCTGCCCCTGGCGAAAGCCGAGGGTTACCCTCTATTTTGTGTGGTCATGAGGGGAAAAACAGAGAATGGATGCGAAATCCGACCTTGCCAAATCGAGTTTTCTAAGAATTCCTATACTTTTCAAGATACTCATTCAGAACCAATCCACAACAGTATTGAAATTGATGATTCTGCGGCGTTCGAGAATCTTTAGAATATATTTTTTCTTTCATGACTTCAACGTGATGGATAAGCGATTCAAGGTTCTCTTCAATAAATACAAAGAATTCCTCTTTTTCTTGGTCATCTTTAAAAATAACGACAACTTCGAGGAAATTGGATAACCCATACATGGAATCTTTATTTTGATTGAGCAGTTTAATCAGTCTGTAATCTATAGTGTTTTCTAACAAATACTCTACCGATAGATAAACGGTGCTAGATACTGACTCACGAAAAGCACGAAAAATTGGTGCCGGAACCGTAACCCTACCAGAGTCTAGAAGTAAAGATTCCAGAGATTTTATAGTTAATTCACCATATTTGATATTTATAACACCGGGAATAAAACCACTTACTTCATACGAATATGAATATATGTTATGATCGCACCCATCTATGTTGAATGGATCAAACAAATTTTCAATAGATAAGGTTGGATCCATAAGACAATAATAAGTTGTTACATCTTCTTTGAAATCTTTAGCTTTTTCCCAAGATGAAATATCATCAAGCAGATGAAATACTCTATCTATTGGTTTATCTAATAGATGGAACCTCCTTTTCCATAACACTTCAATAGAATTATTGTCAGCTGTTCTATCTATTGGTGTATTTGTGCTACCAGTCCGCGTATAAATACAGCCTGGCAAGACTCCAATTTTTCCACGCTTATATTCTTCAACCAAAAAGTATGGAACATCATACGTTGCCTTTATCTTAAGAATATTGATCCTCTTCCCCATATAGGACATTTCAAGTAATTCTGTTTGTGGGAGGCATTGATTGTTGAATCTCACACTTTTCAAGAAATCAATTATCTGTTCATTTGTTCGGATATTGGGATCATTTTCT
>JBMNVH010000018.1:0-44134 GCA_050946715.1 Anaerolineaceae bacterium
GATATATCCTTAGCTGTATTGATGGCATCTACTGCCGTTTGGAGCGAAGTCAATTCTTCTTGCATCTTTATTAATGCATTACTAACATCAGCAACATCACTCATCATTATCTCCTATTAATTATTGAGGAAAGAAGTCAACCATTTTTGGTGATATTCTAGAAAATATGGCTCAATGTGACAACCTATTCCCGCATCATATTTTACGAGTTGTTTGTAAAACTTTGACAATACTTGCATAAAATCACGTTCTTTCAAATTGTAATTTTTCTTATGGTATTCCCAACCTACCCTTAAGTCTCTATGTGCTTGTTCTTTGTTATATTGCACATCAGCAAAATTCACAAAGGAACGCAAAAATCTTAATGACGAATTTTCTGGATCTTCCACTAACACCCGATCACAAGCTCCCCTGATATGTTTTAGTGAATCCTGATTGGACAGATCCGTTTCAAGAAATTCCCAGATCCAATCAATTTGGATTTTTTTCGAATGCTCTCTAAACACTGGGGTGTATTTTGAGTCAAAATAATGGTTAACATGTTCAGTAAAATTAGGAGATCGAATAGCATTTTCCATCACGTCAATAGCTTCTTTTCGCTTCTTTTCTATCGTTTCATAAACAAAACTCGTTAAGTAAGCACAACATTTCTGGATTACAGAATTCCCTTTGGTCTGTAGAATTTCAGCCTGAACCCGTTTTGCCCTTTCTGGTGCTACATAGCGCTTGATATAAGCTACAACATTTTCAAGATATTCACTATCTTCTTTCTTTCTGGCTGTTGCCAGAATTGATTTTGAATTGTAATCAACCTTATAATCATCAATAACACCACTAACTGAGAGGCGATAAATTGCTCTAAAGGTTTCTTGTTCACCTCTGATTTGATAAAAAAATCTCTTTAGTTTCGTTTTTTGTTCTTCAGAAAGCCTTTGACTCCTTCTGTTTTGGATTCTTTCAACAAAATCATCTTCTGTAAAACAGTACCAATTAGCATCATTCACATCAAATTCTTTTATTGAATATCCAAGATATTCAACTATTTTAGACGGAACCGAATTTACAAAAGGAATAACAATTTCCTGATCTTCGCCCGTTGCCATTTCTTCCAGCCTTCTTTCCAAACCAGGTAGCTTTTCTTCAGCAAAAAGGCGGAGGAGATTTTTTGAACCTTTATTGTTTTCAATTAATATGTTTTTGACCGAGTCAATTACCACCATAGGGTCGTATTGCAACTTAGTTTTTTTCTTTTCATCGCTCTGAATTTTATGACTTCCAGAAGACAAATCTATATAGCCAAATGATCGTCCATCTTCATCATTAACATATAAACGCTGAACTTTTGTATTTCTACTTTCCCAATAGCTCACTCTCACAGCAATATCTAAGTTCGGAATCTGTAATTCCCGATTTTTCCAAGCGAACCCTTTGACAGTCTCAATGTTATTCAGAAGTTCCCAAAGGATCGTCTTTTCCTTTCTGATGCCGGGAAACGAATTTCTATGAAAGGATAGCATTAGGCTTTTATCGATCGAAACTTCTTCGTTTTCTATGCTTTTTACTGGGTTAGATGAATATAGCAAATAACAATACGATCTATTTTCATCTCGTCCAGCTCGACCAGCTTCCTGATAAAATGACTCGATGGATTGAGGCATAGAAAAGTGAATTGTGTAACGAATATTAGGTTTATCTATACCCATGCCAAAAGCTTTTGTAGCCACCAAGAGTATTAAGTCATTATCAATGAATTTTTTCTGAATCTCCTGATTGTTTTCATCATGATCGTCTTTATCCGAGGAACCAGCATATACGTCAGAAATACCAGTAAAACCTCGTAACCGTTGTTTTATATTTCCTAAGACTTCATGTACACCAAACTTTCCACCTACATGGGGACAAAAAACAATCCCTGCGTTTGAAGAAGAGCCCTGATTTGAGAAGAATTCTTCAGGAGAATCGAATTTCCTAGGTCTGTCCCATTTTTGATCCTGAAGTCCAGACAGTATTTTTATTAATTGATCATATTTACTTTGGGCGACCGCTCTCCATATAGCGTATTCATTTTTATCATTTTCAATTGCCATCGGAGGAACTTGGACTACTTCAAAGATTAATTCTTTCCTCTCAAATTTCTCTGGGGTAATAACAGAGTGTGAGCTATCATCCAAAAACAACTCACGCTGAATGTCTGCAAGCACATCATATGAGGCTGTGCCTGTCAATCCGATCAGTGGGATCTCAGTTTTCGATTCATAAGTTTTACAATATTTTCTTGCGTTTTCTCCAAGTCGCAAATATGCCGGACGGAAATCGTGGCCCCATTCGCTTACACAATGCGCTTCATCAACAACACAATATGTGAAGCAAGTGTCCTCAGTCATTTTCTGTAAGATTGCGGTGAATTCAGGTATTTGTAGGCGTTCTGGAGAAATAAAAACAAATTGATAACATCCATTTGCTAAAGCATCCGTTCGGTTTCGTTTTTCTTTAGCATTAAGAGAGGAGTTAATAAATGCGGCTGAGTCAAAACCTAATTTCTTTAGGCTATTAACCTGATCAAGCATGAGTGATTTTAAAGGATCAACAACTAAGGTTATTCCTGGTTGGAGAATGGTTGAAATTTGGTATGTAAGTGATTTCCCAGCTCCTGTTGGCAGAAGAGCGATAACGCTCTTAAGCCCAAGAGATCTTTCTAATATCTCCCCCTGCTTGCCCTTAAAATCCACTTTGCGAAATATATTGTTCAGGAAGTACTTTAATGACTCCTCTTTCTCTACATCAATTTTGTAATGTATCGGTTTTGCACAGGATATTTTCCTCTGTCCTTTTATCGAATGAGAAGAACGAATTGTGATCAGTGTTCCTGATGATTTGTCAATTTTCAAATTTGGATGAGAAAAACCGAATCTTTGCAGTATGGAAATATCTATTATCAGATCATATTGCGAGGATTCGGAAATTTCCTCCAATCCATAAAAGGGAGTACCTTGGTTCAATTTACATGGGGAAAAATCTTGTGTTCGGAATACTTCTAGATTGATCTTTGGCATTCTTCTACCAATTCCCTCAAGGGAAAGTAGGTTATTCAAGAATTCTTCAAAATCTTCTATTGCCAGGTTGGCGCATGGCACATCTCGCTCTAAAACAGCGACATTCCATTGATCCGCTTCCAATCTAATTTTTCCGCCTCTGATCGCAAGGAGCAACGCTTTTTGTATGCGTGCTACCGCAAATGGAGTTAAAGCAATTTGAAGGGCATCTAATCCATTTTCATCTTCCAACAAGGAATGATCAAAATTACGTTCTGTTTCCAAAATGTAGGGGTGTAAGAAGAATTCACCCAGGTTATCAAGACTCTCAACATTACTCTGCAATGAGTTTAGGTCTTTTAATCGAATCGTATCCGCCCAACCAAGTTTCTTTAAATAGCTGTCCCTTCTTTTATCCAACTGCCTTTGGTTTTCTTCTAAATGATGTTTACCGTCTGTTTCAATTGCTATTGACGAATAAAAACCGTTAGCCTTTGGTAGTTCAATTGAAAAATCCAATCTTTGTTTCTCAAAATTGGTTTTTTCCTGAGACTGTTTCTCTTCTTTATATGTGTTAAAGGCTTTGATCGTAGAGATTTCTCTTTGGGTTTCAACTATTTGAGGGAGAAATATTCCGAAATGATTTGGCAAGATCTCATATAGAAACTTCATTTCATAATGCGATAGAGCCTCTGGGTTGTTGGAATAAGTGTTCGAGGTCTGAATATCGTCTACATTGATTCTGGGATCAATAAGGAAAAAGGCTCGTTTTACTTTGTCTATCAGCTCAGTCAGTCTGTCATTCTTATTAAATTTGTAAGCCCCTATTCCTTCTACGCTCATTTCTGCAATATCAAAAACATGAGATAATCTGGTTTCAACTCGCAATGAGGGAAATGTTGGAAGTCCCCTGCTTATGATGTTGTCATAAACAGCAACGATTGAATCCACTTCTTTAGGAACTATAAAATCATACTCTACTTCAAAAGTCGATAATTGACGCAGTAAATCCGATTTACTAACATAAAGCTCTTCGTCATTAATTGCTTCATTGACCGAGCTAAGTATAAAACCGCTATAGAGTTGTTCTCTCATTTTTCTCTCTGAAGTATTGCTGTCCAAGAATTATAATCATGAATTATAAGGGATATAAAGACAAAAATCCTTGATAAAACAGGTTTGCACTAGATATTGGACGTCTATCCATTTACTATGATTGTTGTAATAATTGAAGGCTTATGGATAGTAATAACAATTTAATCGTGATTGGTTCAAAGGCTAGAAGCAAGCTACACCGTAAAACGGATTGTTTTCCTATTCCTTGGGGTTCAATACCAATTTTCCAAAAAGTGGGGACAAGTTTTGTTTTTACCCTCATAGATACGCAAAAAAGAGGGTAACCCCAGGGGGCAGGAGGGTAAATCCATGCGCTTTTATGCTCAGAGGTACTCAAATTTAGGCATAAAACCATACCCTCGGGCTCTTTTCCCAAGGGCGTGAAACCTCGATGTAAACCACAAGTAGTTTGTGCGATTAGGGATACGCAAATTTGACCGCATAACCGCACAACCTCACCCTTGAACGAGTACAAGGGCAGGCAAGCTCACCCTTACAAATCCAAGAGAAAATAAACATAGGTCAAAAATTGCTGCTGTTTGAGTCAGACCAGACTAGTCAGAGGAAAGGTCTTCGAGCTGTTCAAAGACATAAACCGCGCCGGAGTCATTGGCACTGGTGTCCTGCTGGTTGCCATTCACTCCGGTCACGTTGCTGTTTTCAGAGGGAGCGCCGATCGCAACGGTATTACCGAACACGGCAAGCGAACTGCCAAAGAAGAATCCGGCAGCTGTGTTGGAGGCTTTCAGGTAGGCTTGCTGTTTCCAGTACCCCTGAGCATCCCGCACAAAGACATACGCCGCACCAGCGCGAGAAGCGCTATTATCCTGCTGATCGCCATTCACGCCAACCGCGCGGCTGGCTTCGTGAATAGCGCCGATCACGATCGTGTCGCCTGAGATAGCGACAGAATGCCCAAACAGATCATCAGCATTGGTGTTGGAGGCTTTCAGATAGGCTTGTTGGCTCCAGATCCCCTGACCATCTCGCACAAAGACGTATGCCGCTCCGGCGCGGGAGGCACTCTTATCCCACTGATCACCATTTACACCGGTCGCGCTGCTGTTCTCATAGGAAGCGCCGATCACGACGGTATCGCCAGAAATGGCGACCGACCAGCCAAACCTATCATCAGCATCCGTCTCGGAAGCCTTCAGCTTAGCCTGCTGCTGCCAGCCCCCCTGACCGTCAGGCACGAAGACATACGCCGCCCCGGCTTCACCGATCACGAGCGTATCGCCCGAGATGGCAAGAGACCGCCCGAACATAAATACGGGTTCTGTGCTGGAAGCTTTCAGCAAGGCTTGCTGGGACCAGATCCCCTGATCGTCACGCACGAAGACATAAGCCGTTCCGCAATTGCTGGCAGCGGTGTCATGCTCGTTTTCATTCGCGCTGGTCATGGGGCTATCCTCATAAGGTGCGCCGACCAAGATCATATCTCCAGAGATGGCGACCGAATAGCCAAACCAATCCTGAGCATCGGTATTGGAGGCTTTCAGATAAGCTTGCTGGGACCAGATTCCCTGTGCATCGCGCACGAAGACATAAGCCGCGCCAGCACCAATCGCACTGTTGTCGATCTGGTCGCCATTCACGCCAGTCGCGCTGCTGCCCTCCAAATAGGCGCCGATCACGATCGTATCGGTGGAAATAGCAACAGACCAGCCAAACCCATCACTAAGATCAGGGTTGGAAGCTTTCAGGTAAGCCTGCTGACGCCAGCCATCAGCACCGTCACGCACGAAGACATACGCCGCCCCAGCGCCAAAGGTACTATTATCGCTCTGGTCGCCATTCACGCCAGCCGCGCCGCCGCTTTCTTCCCAGGCGCCGATCACGATCGTGTCGCCGGAGATGGCAACCGAAGCGCCAAAGCGATCACCGGCATCGGTGTTGGAGGCTTTAAGATAAGTTGAGTGGTAATCGGATTCTATTTCTGCTTGCATTGCCTGCCATTCAGGTTTGCTGACACCCTGGGAGGATAAAGGGTTGCTTTCATCAACCTGAGCTGGTGCTTCTACGATAAGGATTGGTGCCTCGTCCTGATCCGCTTCGGACGCTGGTGGCTTGCTTGCTGAGCATGCCTGAGCAAGCAGCAGCATCAGTACAGCCAGGAGATTTATCAAAGCTCTTTTCTTATTTATCATCTCTGCAACTCCACTCTAAACTCGCTTTGTTGAATGATCTTGGACAGGAATATTGTAATTATGTTAATGAACATCTTATCATAAAAGTATGGATGATTTCGCCAACAGCGAACACCGTAGGCAGGATTGTTCTGCTGCCCCTGGGTGCTTTGCTCAGGGGTTCAATCCGGCTTTTTATCTACCACGTCAACCCGTGAATACCAGCCCGCAATATAACAACAGACAAGACCCACCCCCTTAGTCCCCCTCCCAGGAGGGAGTTTTGGTACCAGTAGAACTGTAGCATCGTAGGCCGGATTCTTCGTTTGAATCCGGCCTACATGTTTGTCTCGATTATACGATCTACTCTAACCCCAGCCCGAGTTTCAGGGCTTCCTGGTTGAGTGGGACGTATTTTGCATTGACGTTTTCCGCGATGACGCGCAGCCAGTCGATCTCCTCCAGTCCGAGCTGTTTGATCAAGGCGCCCAACAAGATAATGTTCATCACCCGCGGGTTGCCAAGCTCTCGCGCCATTGCCTGCCCGTCGAGCGCGATGACTTTCCCCGCGCGGGCGCGGATCAGCTCCTCGCCGTTGGTTGGATACTTGTCCTGTCCGGTCTGAACGCCCATCGGGTTGACGCGCACGCGATTGAAAATGACGATCCCCTGCCCGTCGTCGCGCAGATAATCCAGATTGCGCAGCACTTCCAGCTCTTCAAAGCCCATGATCACATCGGCTTTGCGCTTTTCGACGATGGGAGAAAACACCTTTTTGCCAAAGCGGACATGGGTCAAAACCGGACCTTCGCGCTGGCTCATGCCGTGAACTTCGCTCATCTTGACGTCGTAGCCGGCATCGATCAGCCCGACGGTCAGCAATTTGCTCGCCAGGATCGTTCCCTGACCACCCACACCGGTGAGAAGAATGTTCTTTGTGCTCATTATGCCTCCACTTTCTGAATCGCCTGCACCGGGCAAACCTGGGCGCAAACACTGCAGCCAACGCATTTATCGGCATCGATGGTCGATTTCTTCCGGTCAAAATCAAAGACGACCGCCGGGCAGCCGGTGCGGGTACACCTGCGGCAGCCAATACAAACGTCTTCTTTCACGTAATACTTCCCGGTGAACGCGCCCTTGAACTCTTCCAGATCCCAGGGCGCCTGCTTCTTGAGCGCGCAGGGCCAGCGGGTGATGATCACGGAGGCTTCGTCCATGCCCAGCGCCCAATCGAGCGCCTCCTTGACCTGCGCGAGGTTGTTGGGGTTGATCGTGCGCACATTGTGTATGCCGATCGCGCGGACGAGGGCTTCGATATCGACCGCCTCGGTCACTTCGCGGTTGATCGTGTAGCCGGAACCGGGGTTTTCCTGCTGACCGGTCATGGCGGTGATGCGGTTGTCCAAAATGATGGTGATCAGCTTGCTGCGGTTGTAGGCAACGTCCAGCAGCGAGTTGATGCCGGTGTGGAAGAAGGTCGAATCGCCAAGCGTTGCGACCACGCGGGGCTTCTCGCCTTCGATGGTGTCGAAGATCTGCTGCGCGCCGTGCCCGAGGCTGATGCTGGCGCCCATGCAGACGGTCGTTTCGATGGCGTTGTACGGCGCGCCGGACGAGAGCGTATAGCAGCCGATGTCGCCGGAGATCATGACGCCCTTGCGCCGACCCAGTTCATAGAAGAGACCGCGGTGAGGGCAGCCGGCACACAATGTCGGCGGACGACCAACCACCGCCGCCTGGACTTCCTCGTCAAGCGGGTATTCCTGCCCGAAAATGACTTTGCGAATGACTTCGGGGGTCATTTCGCCGTTGAGCGGGAAGATGTTCTTGCCGTCACATTCGATCCCCAACACCCGCACGTGAGCTTCGATGTAGGAGTCGTTCTCTTCGATGACGTAAAGCTTGTCAACTTTGCCCGCAAAATCCTGGATCAGCTGGTCAGGCAGCGGATTGGTGAAGCCGAGCTTGAGGTAAGAAGCCGTTTCGCCAAAGACTTCCTGGGCGTAGAGGTAGCAATCCCCCGAGCAGATGATGCCGATGGCGGTGTCGTTGTATTCGGCGCGGTTCCATGGGCAGTTATTGCTAAATTCCCTGAGGAGCTCGCGGTTCTGCTGGATGCCGACCTTGCGCGGGCGCATGTTGGCGGGCGTCGCGACGTATTTTTTGATGTTTTTGGCGTAAGGTTTGATCGGGACTTCGCGCCGTTTACCCAGTTCGACCATGCCCTTGGAGTGGCAAACGCGCGTGGTCATGCGAATCAGCACGGGGATGTCGTATTTTTCGCTGAGCTCGTAGGCTTCGATGAGCATATCCTTGCATTCCTGGCTGTCGGAAGGCTCGAACATGGGCGTCATCGCAGCCCGGGCGTAGTTGCGGTTGTCCTGCTCGTTTTGCGAGGAGAACTGACCGGGCTCGTCAGCCGTGATGATGACCGCGCCGGCGTTGACCCCGATGTAGGCGAAGGTAAAGAAGGGGTCGGCTGCCACGTTCAGACCAACGTGCTTCATGGACGCGATCGAACGCGCGCCGGCGATCGAGGCGCCGATGACCGATTCGAGGGCTACTTTCTCGTTGGGAGCCCACTCAGCGTGAATTTCGGGATAGGTTGCGATGTTTTCAAGGATTTCTGTGCTGGGCGTGCCGGGATAGGCAGCGGCAAAGCGCACGCCAGCTTCCCAGGCACCGCGAGCGATGGCTTCATCGCCAGTGATGAGTTGTTTCAAAGCTTCCTCCTTTTCCGTCTTGGTTTTTGTGAGTGACGGTAAAGCTTGCCCTATGAGTATAAACCGAAAAAGAGCTTTTTGGGCTGATTGGGTCAGGGCAATTGTATCTAAAACTGTCGGATAAACACTCCCATCATAGTATTGGGCGTGAAAAGCCTATCTCTCTGCTCTAAATATGGTGAATGTGGGACTGATGCTTGACTGTCATCGCGAGGAGCCCTTTAGGGCGACGCCTGTGCCTGTTAGGGTATGTGCGATCTGCCTTAAAGCTTCTATTGCCCAAAAATGAATTTAAAAATAACTGCAGATTGCCATACCTTGACAGGCACAGGCGCCCCTGCGGGGCTCGCAATACCCTTAGGGGCACAGGTACCCAAAGGGCACGATGTGACCGCTCGCTGAGCGGAGTATTAATACCATTTCTCCCTAAGCCAGGCTAAAAAGATTGAGCTATTGTTCGTATTTTCGCTTGATTTGAATAGAAACATCTTTATTTAGATGCATATGTCCTGGCTGATTGGGTTCCTGTTATGAAGGCTTTTATTGAAACATGTTCGATAACTCCAGTTCAGCAAAACATAAGATTCACACAACACGGCAAGATCCGTTTATATATACAGAACATATATTCTGTTTTTGCAACGTGCAAAGCTTATCGGATCTAACCCCTTGGGGGCAGATAGCACAACCTCATTACACAGTGAACAGTGAGGAATTAAACGCGAATCACTTATATATGGCTTTGACCAGGATTCACCCTCCTCGATTCATAAAGTGTATACGATGCGCTGGTCTCTTAACCCTGACCCTGAACAGCGATCCTCATTTTAAACATGGGAATGGTCGGGAAACGACGAGCGAACCAAGGCGTAAGGGGCGAGGCTTGTGCGTGACACGAAGTGCCAGGTAGTCCACGCCCGCCTGTAGCCGGGAGACCGTGGATACCCTTAAGGGGACAGGTGTCTCCCCTATTTGTTCAGGAGGTGGATCTTATTATGGCATTTGAACGGCGGATTGAGCAGAAAAGAATTGCTCAATCTCGCCCCCACCAGGTTTTTGCCCTAGGTACAGAGAACTCCACAAGTTTCATACTGGGAATGGCCGAACCCTGAACTTTTCCCTTGACCAGAGTGGGATTCGGGTTTAGAATAATTGTCCTTGCGTAAAAGGTCCTCGTAGCTTAATGGATAGAGCACCTGCTTGCGGAGCAGACGGTTGCGCGTTCGACTCGCGCCGAGGACACTTTTTCTTTTAACTCACCTTTTTCATAATAAAGATTAGAGTACTTGTACCAAGCACTTATTCGACTCGCGCCGAGGACACTTTTCCTTTTAACTCACCCTTTTCACAACAAAGATTAGAGTACTTGTACCAAGCACTTGTTCGACTCGCGCTGAGGACACTTTTTTATTTAATCTACTCCCCTTTTTGGAAAGATTAGAGTACTTGTAACAAGCACTTGTTCGACTCGCGCCGAGGACACTTTTCCTTTTAACTCACCTTTTTCACAACAAAGATTAGAGTACTTGTCCCAAGCACTTGTTCGACTTGCGCCGAGGACATTTTTTATTTAATTACTCCCATTTTAAGACAGTTGCCCTGACTGGTCTCACTTACCCCTCATCCGCCCTACGGGCACCTTCTCCCGCGGGAGAAGGCTATAAGACCTACCTACAGACCGCTAACAATTTCAAAAGGCGGATTGAAAGCGCAAGAAGGATTTACCCTTATTTTAGACCGTACGCTTTCAATACCCCTTCGGGCACCTTGTCTCCAACTTGTATAATACGACTGAGAGCATTTCCCCGTAGCTTGTTACGAAACTGTCCTCAAAATCCGTCCCGTAGGGTGAGAACCCGAAATTCCTCGTAGCTTACTACGAGGATAGGGATCGAAAGGATTTTGATTTTAATAACTTAGAAACGTCGGATTGAAGGTAAAAAACCTTCAACACCCCTTCGGGCACCTTGTTTTGACCTTGCATATGCTTTCCACCATTTAATATATACAACTCCGTATCCAAGAAGATCAGAACTCTGGTATCCGGCACGCCTTTGACTCACAGCAAGGAAACTTTATTTCCTTACTTAATTAAAATTTGCGTGTTGCTTCCTGGCTTACACCATTAAGACGAATGAGCAATGACTTTTATTGCAAATTAGGTGCCAAATCGTAATGAAATTGTTTGGAAGTGAGAACTGCCATGTTTCACGTGAAACATGGAGGCAGATAACGTTTTCCCACCGTTTACGACGTCGTTCCCGCACAAAACGGAAACCAGTATAATTCGGTCAGGTCATTTCGTCTTTTCTAATCGATGAGATGCCAAAGGAGTGCCATGAAGACGCTGCGACGATGTTTTGTTTTTGCTCTCGCCTTTTATCTGCTGGCTGGCTGCGTCATGCCGGACGAAGAAGCATTTATTACACCTTCCACAACGCCAGCCATTCTTACAAGCTCGGGGAGCAGTGATCCAAGCTCAGATCCTCTCGTTTTGACCCCTGAAAATGTAAGAAACATCGATCTACTGCACACATATGGGCAGGGCCGTATCCTGGGTTTTGCCCTCAGTCCAGATGGAAATTCAATAGCCTACAGCACCATTACCGGTGTTTACCTGTACGACCTGGCAACAAAAGAAACCAAGCGCCTTGTATCGCCGCCGGAACAATTTTGGTCAGACACAAGGAACCGGACTTACACCGCACTCGCCTTCACATCCGATGGAGACCAACTTGCGATCGCAAGTAAGGTAGGAGTCTATTTAATATCCTTGGTTGAAGAGCAGGACATCTTACCGTTTTACCCTTTGTCTAACAATACAGTATATCCCATTTGGAAGATAGCTTTTTCTGCAGATGATACCAAGTTGATAGTTTTTAACCGTTCACCCAGACAACGGGTATGTAATGGAGAATATCAAGATATGCATCTTGTCGATCTGCCAAGCGGTCGCATCCTTTACATGGACATTTTGTGCGGTCGTTATTCCACAAATTATCGATTTACTGCTAACAAAGAATTATTTCTTCCTGGATGGACTGGGAATTACGAGGAGATCGAAGGGGCTTTGGTACTGGATGCCGTCAGCGGTTCGGTAAAAGAAAAACTGAACCTGTTCCCCGGCAAATCTGATTTTGTAAGTTTCAATGAAACGGGAACCCAAGCCATTGTTCAGGAACATTTGAACGGGAAACGCAGTCTGATTGACTTAGACTCCGGGGAAGAAGTCATGGAATTCACGGACGATGCCGTTCATGTATCGAACTCGGAGTATTTATTAGAACTAAAAGACAACTCACTGATAATTCGCAACGACCAACTCGACATGGTTTGTAACATTCCCAAGCCAAAAAGCATGGAATATGGCATCTCTATTGCCAGGCAGGAGATCCAAAGAGATTACCTGGCTTACCTGGATGAGGACAACACTATTTTTGTCATTGATATTGCGACCTGTGAAACGATCGCAGTTCTTCAGGTTGAGACTGCATCTTTGCACCAATATTCTTATGTCGAGCCGCAGAGAAAAGAATACTTTAACCCCTTATATAGCATTGGCTCTAAGGTGCTTATTAAAGACGAGGATGGGATCAAGCTTTGTCTCGAAAGCGATTCGGACAGTACTCCGGAAGCCTGCAAACGGATCGATCTGCAGTTTATACCCATTATTTACATTCCTTCAAACGATTTTTCCCTCGTTGTTCTGACAAACAGATACTCGCACGCAATACTCAACACTAACGATGAAACGGTTGTTAATTTGCAACGATTCAGCTCTCATGTTTATGGAGAAGATTCTCACGAGCTGTATGGCGCAGATTTCAGTCCAGACAAAAGATTGTTTGTCGCCACAACTCCATTCATTTCAGCCGATAAACTCCTGGTATGGGAGGTTGCCACTGGCAATTTGCTCCTGCAAACCGAGCTACCCACATCGGCAAGCCTTGCATGGTTCAGCCCTGATGGGACAAAGATTTATATCACCGCGGGCAGCGTGATCTATGAGCTTGGCTTGCCAACAAACGCAGAATAACAAAATCTTTGCCGCCTGAACTAGCGCTGATAGAAAAGCGGTCAGCATGGTGTTCACTCCATTAATGTTTCACGTGAAACATTTTGAACGCGACAAGCCTCTTTGCACAAACAGGGTAAAATAGCTGGGTGCCATTCTTTTTACGACCAGGCACGGTTTATGCATTAAAATATTGACCGTAATGTTACGGAGGTAATGATGAGAAGAACAATCCTGATTCTAACCCTAATTCTGGGCTTGATTTTATGCGCCTGCGAGCCTGTCAGTGAGCCTTTGGTAGATACAGACGTAGCTACTACCGAAGCGCCGAAGACCGTCGTTGGAAACCCGACCCCGACTCCGATGTATCTGTCGGAACTCTACGAACTGACCATGTTCACCGGTGGTGAAGGCTGGGCGACCAATTTCAACAAGGACAGAATTTTCAATACGCGCAACTTTGGTGAACATTTTTACAACGTCACGCCGCCCGATCTTGCCTTGTTGCCAGGCGGCGTCAGTGTTTATACCGCATATCCAAACAGCAACACTGCCTGGATATGCGCCAACACTCCCACCGCGAACGGGACGCTCTTTCACAGCAGCGACGCGGGCAAAAGCTGGACCAAGAGCGAAGTTGACTTCCCCTGCGGCATGATGGTTTTCCCAAGCGCGGAAACCGGCTACGTGCTTGCCAGTGAAGACGCGGCAATGGGGTCACATTATGTTAGCCTGCACAAGACCGAAGACGGCGGCGAAAGCTGGAGCGAAGTATTCAGGCATGATCCCGCAAACCCGCAACAACCCGGTCTGCCGACCAGTGGAGTTAAAAGCCAGTTTGTCAGTCTTGACAAGGATATTCTTTTAGTTGGCGGAACTGAGCCTGTACCTGGTTCACTTTATTTATATCGCTCGGATGACGGCGGCGCTTCGTGGAGCCAGCAGGAATGTCAGGGCTTGCCTGACAGCGAAGACGCTGAACTTTCGCCCATCACCATCGCGCGCATCAACACTAAGGAAGCCTTCGTTGCTATTCAAGCCTTTTTACCGGATCAGGAAAATATGCCGACCCATTTTTGCTATACAGCTGACGCCGGCGAGACCTGGAATTACCTATCCAGCCTGGACAATGTCGCATTCTCGGATTTTGGCTCAAGCGAAAGCGGAGTCGCCTTTGCGGACGGCAAGATGTATCAGAGCTACGACGGCGGCAAAAGCTGGGTGGACGTCAGCCAGGGTCTGCCAATCGCGATCACGCCAGTGGCTGTAGATATGGTTTCGAACCTTTATGGCTATCTGACCGTCTCGATCACTCCGGACACGCTCGAACAAAACCGCATCTTTATGACTGTAGAAGGTGGAAAGCTTTGGAAGGCAATGCCGGGTACAATCTTTGAATAAACAAGATCACTTAAGCGGATAAGCGATAAAACAAAGTAAAATCGCGAGAGTGTAGACCTGAGCAAGAAATGAGCATGAAGAGAATCCTTTTAGCTAGCCTTTTAGTGGCAATCGTCCTTCTTCCAATAGGAAAAGCTCAGGCGCTTTGCCTGCCAAAGCTGCCGTTGTCTGGTAACACCCTCTCGGTTTCCAGCTTTGAAAGTCATTTTAACGCGCTGGCGAAGCAAGCGTCAGATCCAGATCAACCCGATCCAGAAAAGATCGTTTACCTAACCTTTGACGACGGACCCGACCCGAAGTGGACGCCCCAGATCCTGGAGATCCTGGCGCGCTATCATGCCGGGGCGACTTTTTATATGATCGGCAGGAACGCCAACACGCACCCCGAGATCGTCCGTCAGGTCGCGGAGCAAAATCAGAACATCGCGGTCCACGGCTATAACCACATGGACATGTCCCATATCGATTTTCAGACCTTTTATTACGAGGTTTATGATTCCGAGGAAGTGATCCGCAAAGCTTTGAAAGCCGAACCAAACCTCGAAGCCCAATTTGGCAAATGTCTGCGACCGCCATATGGGCGCACCAGCGAATACCTCTATCAAAACGCGAGTGAGATGGATTATGAGGTCTCGATGTGGCATATCGACACCAAGGACTGGCAGCAGCCCGCTCCTGAGGAGATGCTCGCGGAGCTCCTGAAGCGTTTGGAGCCTGGAAAAGTGATCCTGATGCATGACGGCGGCGAAGAGCGAGCACAAACCCTGCTCGGCTTACAATTGATCCTGCATGAACTGATCATGCAAGGCTATCAGATTTTGCCCTATTGCACCTCTGAAGGGCAGGCAACAAGCCAAAATTGAAAAACGCAAGTTGTTTTGTTAACGCCACATTAACAAATGTGTATTTTCTATATAATTGTTATGGTTTTTAGCAATTTTGCTCATTTTTGCTTGATTTTCGAATAAAAATGGATATACTAATAATTGTTAGTCGCCTGGGTGCCCCCCTCACCTAGGCGACTAACCTTTTTAAGCCAAATTCCGCTAGAATTAGAGCTATGAGCCCAAGTATATATTTCATGCAATGCGAACAAGAAGACTGCCACTTCCGCTTTCCACTCGATCTGGACCAGTTTGAGGGTAAGATCTGCCCGATGTGTGGAGGAAAACTTAACAGAGATGCTCCTCGCCTGGCGCAATGGCAGCCTGATTGGATAGATTCTCCAATCCCTGAAATTCGTCTCGTCCTGGACAACATCCGTTCGGCGCACAATCTTGGCTCCATCTTCCGCACGGCTGAAGGAGCTGGCGTTTTGCGCCTGCACTTGTGCGGTCTGACGCCATCGCCTGATAAAACCCCTGCCATCGCCAAAACTGCCTTGGGTTCCGAAAGCCGTTTGCAATGGGAATGGCACGCCAACAGCCTGGAATGCTGCCAGCTGCTCAAAGAAGGCGGTTTTCAACTTATCTGCATCGAGGCAATCCCCTGTGCCAGGAGTTTGTTTTCTGAAGAGATAAAATACAGCGCTTCGAAGATCGCTCTGATTCTTGGGAGTGAGCCTGCCGGCGTTGATCCGGCGATCGTCGCACTGGCAGATGAGGTGGTTTATATTCCGATGTCAGGTGAAAAGTCTTCGCTGAATGTATCGGTCGCCTGTGGGATCGCGCTTTACAGCGTCCTTGGTTATTTTCAGAATAAATAATATTAGTGGCTGGGCTTCTCATGTTTGGCAAAGATGTGTTTTCTTCGAAAAATTATTGGGGCATTAAAACGGGAAAACACTGGTGTTGGCATTATCCTGATTATGCACTATTGTTGGACGGCGGATTGAGATGGAACGCAAGATGCAATCCACCTCAATACCCTATCGGGCACTTTGTCTCGCCCTAACTCAAGTTCATACGTGGTCAGGAAACCACGTTTCGCCATCCGCATTAATAGTAGCCCATGTACAGATATTGCTCTCTCATGCCGGATTTCAAATACAAAATCCGGCCTACGAGTCTTCTCGCTTTTGCCAATAGGTGATTTTTCATCAAAAGAAATAGGGCATTAAAACGGGAAAACACTGGTGTTGGCATTATCCTGATTATGCACTATTGTTGGACGGCGGATTGAGATGGAACGCAAGATGCGTTCCATCTCAATACCCTAACGGGCACTTTGTCTCGCCCTTGCCCATTAACGAGATGACGTCGCTGTAGTTGAAAAGAACGACTCCGAGGATTTTCGGAGTCGTTGTCAATCAGCTTTCAGACAATGGGTCAGGGTTGGATGATCGTGCCGGCGGGGATCACGGTATGTTTGGGGATGATCACAATGCCATCACGAACATAGTGGTAATCACCATCGAGCACCGCGTCATCCGGGAAGGATTTGATAACGACATTGTCGCCGATGCTGGCATTCTTGTCAATGATCGCGCGTTCGATCTTGCAATTCTTGCCAATGCCGATCGGTGCGCCATTATGCAAGTTGCCATACCAGTCAGCACCCATCACGATCGTGTCGCAGATCTCAGTACCTTCACCGATCTGGCTGCGCAAACCGATGACCGAGTGGTGGATCTTTGCATCCGCAATTTCACAGCCATCAGATATCAGCGCTTTCTTTAGCTCACAGCCATTGATGCGGCTTCCGGGCAAAAAGCGCGGGTGGGTAAAAATAGGGTGTTCCGGGTCAAAGAAATCGAATCCTGGCTCGTCATCTGTCAATTCGAGGTTGGTTTCGAAGAAGGTTTTGATCGTTCCAATATCGCGCCAGTAGCCATCAAAATAGAAGCCAAAGACCCTTCTGCCGCGATCTATCAGCGTTGGAATAATATCCCCGCCAAAATCATTCATCTTTCGGTCAGCAAAATCGGACCTTAAGACCTCCATGAGGACATCCATGCGGAACATGTAGATACCCATGGAACCCAGATAGGGAGATTCCGGATCATCAAGGCTCTTCATTTCTTCCAAAACCGCCGGATCTTTCGGCTTTTCAGCAAAACGGGTCACACGACCATCGTCGTCGCTCTTAAGGATGCCAAAACGCGGCGCGTCTTCCTTGAGAACGGGTTGGACAGCGACAGTGATGTCGGCGTTGTTCTCAATATGGAATTCTGCCATCTTGGCGTAATCCATCCGATAGAGATGGTCGCCAGCCAGGATCAGCACGTGCTTCGCGCGCGTGGAGCGGATCTCCTGGCGTTGTTTGCGGACCGCGTCGGCGGTGCCCTGGTACCAATCCTTATTTTCGAGGGATTGTTCGGCAGCCCAGATCTGAACGCCACCAGGGTGGAAGTTGTCAAATGTATAGGTTCGGCTAATGTGTCGATGCAAGGACACCGACATGAATTGGGTCAGGACTGAAATGTTGTAAATTCCAGAGTTGATACAGTTACTAATAGGGATATCAATTAATCGGTACTTACCAGCTATAGGTACTGCTGGTTTGGCTCTTTCGGAGGTAAGAGGGAACAGACGCGTTCCTTGTCCACCACCTAAGATTACTGCAAGAACATCATCCATCTTTGGCATAGCTCTCCTTTTCAGCATAAACCATGCTTTTATAAATATTTTTTCTACGATTCCCCAAAATCAGCTATCTTGCGGAAGCTGATCAGGGTTGACCGAAATGTATATCTATATTGTACCCGTTATTTGCTTAACTGTCTCTAATAATTCATTAGCAGTTTGCAAACTCTTTTCGCTGGTGCTTCCAAGCATCTCTGCCAGTTCAAGGGAGCGCGCCTGACCTTCCAGTTCTATCAACTGGGTCGTGGTGCGATCATGTTCCGTCAACTTGTTCACCTTTAGGTGTTGATCTCCAAAAGCAGCCAGTTGGGGCAAATGGGTAACGCACATGACCTGATGATGCTGCGAGAGCCGCCAGAGCAATTCACCAACAGTCATGCCAACCCTTCCGCCGATGCCGCTGTCGATTTCATCGAAAACAAGGGTGGGTATTTGGTCAGCGTCAGCCAAAACGTTTTTGAGCGCGAGCATCAGGCGGGAAGTTTCGCCGCCGGAAGCGATCTTAGCCAAAGCCTTGAAGCCCTCGCCCGGATTGGTCTCGATCAGGAATTCGACCTGATCTACACCATAGGCATCAAACGCGACGCCTCCATCAATATTAAGTCCATCAGGATCAGGCTTTTGAGCAAGCATGACCTTTAACCGTGCGTTCTTCATTTCGAGGTGTTTTAGCTGATCCTGCATTTGGGCAGCCAGATCCCGCGCGGCTTCCTGTCTCCTTTTTTGAATTCTCAAGGCTTTTTCAATAAGAGTTAACTTAAGTGAATCTATTTTCTTTTCAATTTCTTGTATCTGGGATTCCACATTCTCTATTTGTTCCAACTCGTCTTGAGCTTTATGGTAGAAGTTCAAAACCTCAGCCACCGAACCACCGTGCTTGCGTTTGAGATTGTTGATCAGATCTATGCGCAGCTCGATCTGGTCAAGTCTGGCAGGGTTGAACTCGATCTGCTCGCTATAGCGACGCAATTCGTAAGCCAGATCGCTCAGCGTGGTCAGCGCGCCTTCAACCTGATCGGCCATCGTCTGGGTTTGCGGGTCAATGCGCGCCAGAGAGATCAATTCGTTGGAGATGTTTCCCAAAAGGTCGGTAACAGAAAAGCTTTCCGGGTCGGATTCATCCAAAGCCTGCAGGGCTGATCGCGCGTGACGGCTGAGAACTTCGGCGTTCGCCAGGCGCGTTCGTTCCTGGCGCAAGCTCTCTTCTTCGTCAACAGAAAGCTTCGCGGCGTCGATCTGCCCGATCTGATAGCGCAGGATATCAAGGCGTTCGTCGACATTCACCTGTAATTGCTCTAATCGCCGCAATTCTGCTTCAAGAGATTGCCATTGTCGATAATCTTCCTGATACTCATCCAGCAAGCTCTCGTTGCGGGCAAAACGATCCAACAACTCGCGATGGCTTTTAACTTTAAGCAAGGAAAGGTGCTCTGATTGTCCATGGACGTCAACCAGGAGCGAGCCAATCTCAGCCTGCAAGCCGAGATTAACGCTGCGCCCATTCACCCGCGCGATCGAGCGACCTTCGGCGCGGATCTCACGAGAAAGCAAGAGCTGTGAGCCGTCCTCCAACAATCCTTCTTCATCAAGAATCGGTTGAAGTTGTCTGAGAGTCTCATCATCAGGCTCAAAAAGAGCTTCGACATAGGCCTTATCTTCCCCCTGACGAACAATTCCAGAATCCAATCTTTGCCCCAGAACCGCGCTGAGGGCGTCGAGGATGATCGACTTGCCAGCGCCGGTTTCACCAGTCAAAATCACCAGTCCATCCGAAAACTGGATCACCAGATCACTGATAATGGCAAAGTTCTGGATGTGGAGTTCTTTTAACATAAGCTTCTACAAACGCAAACCTTTTGACTGAGCATAAGCGGTTGAAGCGACCAGTACCGTATAGACGACCCGCCAGATCAGGGGTAAAAGGCTCCCCGTAAAGGAAAGGGCGTCTCCACCGGAGAGAATCAGGGCGGTGATCTCCGGTACCAACATGGGGATACATCCAATGATAGCGCCAACTAAAATGGCATTATTGAGCGCGCGACTACGGCGCTTGTTGACCGCCAGGCGTACAGCGCGAAAAATCAGCACGCCAACGCTTGGCGCGACCAAAAGGGTGAAAAATCCGAGACGAGAAACCAGCCAGCCGCCGGCATAGGAAAGCACAGCCGCAATAATGAAGCCCAGTACAAGGTCAAAAAATCGGGTATTGTCAAAAACCTTCTGCTGCTCTTTGACGCAACTCTGGCAGCGATAGCCGGTCGGCGTCAAGACCGCGGTCTCAGGCGTGATCGGTTGATCACAGCGGTTGCAGCGCAAGACAGGGGTTTCGTCAGGGTTTGGGTTCAGGTTTTGTGATTCAGTCATTTTTCTTCATTTCAAGGATCGGGTTGCGCTGCATCATCGCAGCCAGATCCCGATAAAAGTAGTTTGGTTCACCAAAACGCAGCATGTGCAGGGACTGCTTATTAGCGCGGACGTGAACACGATCGCCTTCTTTAAGAGGCACGGGTTCCATGCCATCAACACAGAGCACAACGTCAAGCCTGGTGGTAGGATAAAGATCAACTTCGGCGCCTTCAGCCAGGACCACTGCACGGTCAAAGCTGAGATGAGGCGCGATGGGCAAAATAAGCATGTTGCGCAGTTCAGGCGGCAAAACCGGACCTCCGGAAGCCAGGGCGTAAGCGGTGGAACCGGTCGCAGTAGAGACAATGACCCCGTCCGCCATATAGGAGTTCATGTAGCCCTCTCTCAGGTCAACCCGAACCTGGATCGGGCGCACATCCTTGCCGCGGCAGATGACCGCTTCATTGATAACATCCCAGGATTGGGCTAGCTGTCCGTCAGAGTATAGTTCCGCCGTGAGCATCATTCTGCTTTCCATATGGTAATCTTTTGTGATCAGCCGTTGGATCCCGGAAGCGAGGTCTTCCTCATGTAATTCGACCAAAAAGCTAAGCCGACCAGCCTGGACACCTAAAATTGGAATGCCCAAAGGTGCGCAAATGTGCCCGGCTCGTAAAAGGGTGCCGTCACCACCAAAAACAGTCACCATATCAATGCCATCGAGGTCCGGCACGCGTTCCCAATCTTCAAAGTCGTATGGAAACCAGCGGGTTTGAACATTTTGGTCGCTGAGTAGTTTTTCAAGCTTCACTGCGAGTGAAACTGCCTTTGGAACCGCAGCGTTAGGCATTAGCAAAACATTTTGGGGAACGAATGGAGTCAGTGGCATGTTTTTATTATAGTCGCAATTGTCGTTTTTTAAGGCAAGACCGAAGCCAAGCATCATACTATTATAAATAAAACCTTCTTCTTTGACCCAATCCATTAAAACCTTTACAATAATGCCCGTATAGCAGGGCAGAATGACGCAGATCAATCATCCAACTCAAAAGTTAGCAATCTGGCAAAAGTTAAGCCAACACCGCTGGATCTTGCCTATCCTCTCGATCCTGCTATTCCTTGGTCTCTGGCAGCTGCTCTACATGCTGCTGAAATTGCCAACCTTTATCTTGCCTGGCCCAGCCATGGTTTGGGCGAAGTTTCTTGAGGTTCTTAAGAACGGTTTATGGTGGCGCAATCTTTCCTACACCCTGCTGGAACTATCTCTAGGACTGCTGATTGGCACAATGGCGGCATCACTGCTTGGCTATATCCTGTCCAAAACGCTCTTTCTCGAGAACCTGCTCTCCCCTTTCCTCGTGGGCAGTCAATCTGTGCCGGTGGTTGCTATCGCGCCGCTGATCATTATTTGGTTTGGTCCAGGCTTGTTCTCAAAAGTGCTCATCTGTGCCATGACTGTTTTCTTTCCGGTGTTGGTCAACGTTTTGATCGGGATGCGGGAGGTGTCGCAGGATCTGCGTGAATTGATGCTTTCGCTCAAAGCCACACGCTGGCAAATGCTGACCAAACTGGAATTTCCGGCTGCTTTGCCGGTCTTGCTGGGCGGTTTACGCATCGGCGCCACGCTTTCGGTGATCGGCGCCATCGTCGGCGAGCTGGTTGCCTCGGATCGCGGTTTGGGCTACCTGATCAATCTTGGGCGCGGGCAGTTTGACACCGCGCTGGTATTTGTTGCCGTTTTTAGCCTTATCTTCTTAGCGGCAACATTGTATGGAATCGTCTTATTTCTCGAACGCCGGGCGCTCAAATGGCAAACCTGGCGGGAATTTTAAGCGGAGTTTATTGATGAAACGAATTTTTTTATCCTTGCTTTTGATCCTATCCATGTTCCTTTCGGCTTGCCAACCTGAAACACAGACTGAACTGCGGGAGATCACGATCAATCTGACCTATGTTCCCAATGTTCAGTTCTCTCCTTTTTATGTGGCAATTGAAAAAGGTTTTTTTGAAGAAGAGGGACTAAAAGTTAAATTGGTATATGGCAATGAGGCTGACATGGTCGCCCTGGTAGGTTCAAACCATCAGCAATTCATGATCGCATCAGGTGAACAGGTCTTGCTAAGCCGGGAACAAGGATTGCCGGTTGTGGCGGTTGCCAACTGGTACAAGGATTATCCGGTTGGGATAGCCGCATTGAAAGAATCTGGGATTAGCCAACCCGAAGATCTGATCGAGAAAAAGATTGGTTTGCCTGGATTATATGGCGCCAATTACATCGGCATGGAAGCTTTGGCTGGTCAGACCGGACTGAAAAGCGAAGAGTATGAGCTGGTCTCGATCGGTTTTACGCAAGTTGAGGCTTTGGTGAGCAAAACTGTTGACGCGGTGGTAATCTATTTGGCAAACGAGCCGGTGCAGCTGCGCGAACGCGGCTACGAGATCAACGTTATGGCGGTGCAGGATCATATCCATCTAGTTGGCAACTGCCTGGTCACCAACGAAAGCAGCATGGCAAACGAGCCCGATCTGGTGCGTAGTGTGACCAAGGCTTTTGTTCAAGGCATCCAATACGCAGCTGATCACCCTGATGAGACCTGGGAGATCAGTCAGAAGTATGTTGAGAACCTGACGGAGGAGACCGCGCCGATCCAGCGTAAGGTTTTGGATGAATCGATCAAGCTATGGTTGTTGGATCGTCAAAGTGAAGAGGTACAACTGCAGAGTTGGAGCAACATGATGAAAGTTTTGCTTGATATTGGTCTAATGAAGAACGCCATTGACCTGGATAAAGTATATTCTAATGAATTCCTCCCCTGAACCTTCCCTCCTGGTGCAAGACCTGGCTGTCAGCTTTGCGGATAAAGGCGGGCGGCTGGAAGTGCTAAAGGACATCTCGTTTTCTTTGGCAAAGAACGAGTTTGTCTGCATGATCGGTCCCTCCGGCTGCGGAAAATCGACGCTTTTAAGAACGATCGCGGGATTAATTCCATATTCACAGGGAAGGATCGAATATCCTGATCTGCATGGTCGCCAGGCACGCACCGGTCTTATTTTTCAGAAGCCTAACTTGATGCCATGGCGCAGTTTGAGCAAAAACATAGCCCTGCCGCTGGAACTTGAAGGTAAAACTCAGTCGGAAATTGACCAAAGGATCCGAGAAATGATCGCTCTGGTCGGGCTGGAAAGGTTTGAGGATTCCTGGCCCCACGAACTTAGCGGTGGGATGGCGCAGCGCGTGGCAATCGCCCGCTCGCTGGTGCAGGACCCGGATATTCTGCTGCTGGATGAGCCTTTTGGCTCGTTGGATGAGCTGACGCGCGAGCGCATGAGTGAAGAGCTGCTACGCATCTGGAACGAAAAGACCAAGACGATCCTGATGGTGACCCACTCGATCAGCGAAGCGGTCTATCTCGCTGATCGGGTTCTGGTGCTCTCCCGAATTCCTGCCAGAATTGTTCTGGATCTGAAGATCGATCTGCCCCGTCCGCGCGACAGTCAGCTGCGTTATAGCTCAACATTCGCCAAAGCGGCACAGATACTGCATGATCATCTCAAGGTTTAATCGGCGAGTCGGATATTATTAAAAGTAGTTCAAGAGATCCAGATCATCCAAGTTTCAGGCGGTCGTGGAAGTCCGCCCCTACCATTTAATCATTAACTGTGAATATTATCATATAGACTTCGAATTAGAAGAATAAAAAACGTAAATTCCTATACCGCCTTTATGGTATAGTTTTAATTCCAAAATCTGAATCGGGAGTGCTTTTATGTACATTGCCATTGAAGGTGTGATTGGTGTAGGAAAAACCAGTCTTGCACGATTGCTGGAACCCTATTTTGAAGCAGAAACGCTGCTGGAAGTCTTTGAAGAAAACCCGTTTTTGGGCGATTTTTACTCTGATCGCAGCCGCTATGCTTTTCAAACCCAAATCTTCTTCCTGATGAGTCGCTATCATCAGCAAAACAAGGCATTTCGGAATGCGAATTGGGAAGAGAAAACTTTCATTTCCGATTACACCTTTGATAAGGACGCGCTTTTTGCTGGGATCAATCTCTCTGGCGATGAGCTGGAGGTCTATCATAATGTTCATGACGCTTTGGCGGATAAATTTCCCAATCCTGATCTTGTCATTTATCTACGCGCAAGCCTTGAGACCCTGATGAACCGCATCGCTCATCGTGACCGCTCCTACGAACGCAACATGGAACGCGCCTATATTGCTGAACTGATGGAAGCTTATGATAAGTTTTTTGCCCAGGATAAATGGCAGGACCGCATCCTGATTATTGAAACTGACGAGCTGAACTTCATTGAAAATCAGCAAGATCTGGATTATCTGGTCACACGCATCAAAGAAGCCTTGCGTCTGGCACCTTATCAGCAAAGCCTGCCTTTGGGAACCTAAGGAGTAAGATGAGAATCAATCCGGAAATGTTAATAAAGATCGCCAAAGATCATGTTGCCCGGCGCGAGCGCAAAGAAAAAGACCTGATCGCTGTTTATCTGACCGGTTCAGTAACGGAGGGCGAGCCACTTTTGGGTGGGACGACTGACATTGATATGGTCTTTGTTCACAAAGAAGAGCCTGCCGTCAAGCGCGAGGTCATTCGCGTGACCTATGAGATATCCCTGGATATTGAGCATCATCATCAAAGCTACTATACCTACCATCGGCGTTTACGCAAAAATCCCTGGTTCGGGCATCATCTGTGTAAGCATCAGAATATTCTGCTGGATAAAGACCATTGGCTCGAATTCCTGCACGCCAGTGTTGGTTCGGGATTTAACAAGCCCGAGAACGTATATGCGCGCGCGGTGCAGTTCTCAGACAAAGCCCGTGAACAATGGTTTGATCTTGATGACCCACAGGAAGTGCCCTGGGGTGAATGGATCGCGCTGTATTTTAAGTCCGTTGGCACAGCAGCCAACGCGATCGCCTGTCTTGAGGGACCCGTCCTGACAACGCGGCGATTCATCAGTGAATTTAGCCGTAGAGCTGAGCTTTTGGATCAATTGGCGCTGATCGGAGAGCTGACGCGCTTGTTGGGAAATGATGAGTTCGGTCAGGAAAAATTTGAGAAATGGAGACCGATCTGGGAGTCTGCGCTTGAAAAGGCAAATAAACAGGCAGATTGCCCGGCGAATATCAAAAAAGTGCGCAAAGCTTACTTTTTGCAGAGTGTAGACGTGCTGGCTGAGAATAATGTCTTGCATGCCGTCCTTTGGCCCATGCTAGAAACCTGGCATCAGGCGGTCAGCGCCTTGGAAGAAGATCAGGAAGCGCTAAAGAATTGGTTTGATTTTTTGCAGGATCTCAATTTTGAAGAAAGTCAAAAAGAGCGCTTATTAAAAGAACTTGACCATTTTATCGATCAGGGAGAGCACATTCTGGAAGATTATAAGAACGAATTTAATCTCTAAACTGTGGATAACCGGCTTGATTTCTGTGGATAAGTCCCCTTTTTCTGTGTATTGTTTTGTTTACTGTCTTTGGAGTGCTTGAGGATAAAAGGTGAATAAGTTTTCTGATTTTGCTAAAGTATAATCGGAGCGGTGGAAATCGGGGAGAATTGAACATCTTTGGAAAAACTTATCAAATTTTAAGGTAAGGGGGATTTTTATTAATTTCTCTTCGACCCTTTCAAAAATAAAACTGATAGTGATCCCCAATCCACATTATCCACAGGCTCTACTAAAGACTACTAATTAACAATATAAAAAGAAAATAAGATATATTAAGTCAAAACAAACGGACTTGCTGCTAATAATAACCATATAGCATTCGAAATCGACCACTTATCAAAAAACAGAGGAAATTTGCCTCGATCTTTTCTATACTGTAGCCATTGAGACAGGAGGTGCCAGATGGAAATCGAAATCAAAATAGATGGCAATTACAAAGAACCAAAAATAATCATACTCACCGAGAAAATGAGCGACGAGATCAACTTATTGGTGAGAAAAATTACGGAAGACGTTCCGCAAATGATTGCTGGCTTTCAGAATGATCAGCTGAAGGTTCTGGAGCAGGATGAGATATTCCGGATCTATACTGCTAACAATAAAGTCTTTGCCAACACCAGCGATGGCGATTATAGCCTGAGGCTAAGGCTGTATGAGCTGGAAGAACGACTGGAAAAGAATGATTTCGTTCGCATCTCCAATTCCGAAATCATCAATATCCGCAAAGTCAAGGCTTTTGATCTCAGCTTTACCGGCACGATCTGCGTGAAGTTGATAGACGGAACGGTCACCTATGTCTCACGGCGCTATGTGCCAAAAATCAAACAAATTTTAGGAATATAGGAAAGAGAATAAAGAGGTAAAAATGAAAAAAGAAACTATTGTAAGAATTGCCTTAGGCGCTCCTATCGGACTGACCATTAGCTACCTGATCACAATTGTCATTTCTCTGATCATTGGCGATGGCAACTATCATGGTGTCGTTCCGTCATTGGTGGAAGCAACTGGTGGGGAGCTGAACGCCATAATTGTCCAGGCAGTGGCTTCACTGATCTACGGAGCCGGATGGGGTGGAGCTTCGGTGATCTTTCAACGTGATGACTGGAGCATCTTGCGCCAAACCATAACGCACTTCCTCGTTACATCACTGGTTACTTTGCCTATAGCATATTTTATGCATTGGATGCATCATAGTCTGATGGGCGTTGTCAGATACTTTGGAATCTTCATTGTGGTTTACGCGATCGTCTGGGCGACTCTGTATTCGGCAGCGAAAAGAAATGTTGATCAGATCAACGCCAAAGTAAAGCAAAATAAATAAGATCAGAGTCTTCAAAACTTATAAAAGAAGCAGGACATAATTTCTCGTCCTGCTTCTTCTTTAATCTTTCTTATTTGAACAGCAGCGGGAAAAATGAGAATTCAGATTCTTTAATAAAATGGCAGGAATAAAGGCCCGGTCGTGATTCTGAAGTTTGGGTAGGAGTGTCCCAGGCTTGAAAACAAAGCAAATGACGACGATTTTCAATTTCGGAATAGGGCATCGCGAGTTGGAAAGTCGAACGAAAAGGAATGTCTGGCAAAGGTTCCATAGAATCTACAACGCGGACAAGTGCCTGAGGATGACCAGGCGGAAAATCTAATGACCAGGTCAGACGATTTACGGAACTATAATCCGTAATGTTTTCCTTATAAAAACTGTAGTCATCGCTAAAACCTCGCAGATCAATGTGTCCTAATTCGGGCGTTTGGGCTTCAAGCACAGTTTCCGGACCATAAGCCAATTGATAAGGATCAAAGCTAGCTAAGGCGGCTCGGGTCAGCGCTTGCAGCGTGGCTTGTTTTAGATAGTCATTAAAATACCAACAGGCAGGGGTGTGACCTCCGGATTGTTGTGTGCCCATCCTAAAGCTCAGGGCTGGTAACTCTAATTCGCCATAGGCGTAGTCAAGCAGCGTGCCGTGACTTTCAAAATTATTATCGCCATTGCCAACAACTGGAATTGCTTCTGTTTCATAAGTCAGCTTATTGGCGAGCATAAAGAGTTCTTCTGCGTGCGGGTTGGGAACTGAATTGTCATATAAATAGGGAATCAGGATCTTGTTTTGATAGCTATCCAGATGCAAGAGCAAACTGGGATTGGAATCATTCGCTAGCTGTGAGAGAAATGCAACCAATGCCTGTGTTTCGGGCTCGCTGGCAGCTGATAATCCGGGGTAATCAGGGCTACAAGGGTCAGTGTTGCCCGAAGACCATTGATAGGAAAAATTTAAGTTGAGACGAACACCATTGTCGAAAGAAGCGCAATAATTTGGATTGGCATTATTTTCCCAGTCAATTGTTTCGCCAGCCCGTGCCTGGGCTTCCGCTCGCAAGCGACCATCAGGATTCGCGATGACAACTGAATAAATTTCAATGAAATTCAACAGAAAAGTTGCAGTTGCGTCTTGTTCATAATTCTGCAGAAGACTCTCGAGAAAGAGCAAGTTGATCTCAACCGGCGCAAAGGAATTTCCTCTCAAGCCGCTGATCAGGATCAGACGTGGCTTATTTATTTCTTCATTATCATTAGTGATCTTTATGAGTTTTATGGGTCGTCCTTCAATGGAATTGCCGATCTCACTCAGTTGAACAAAAATTGGATAAGTATTTTTTAGTTCAATGAGACGCTGATCGATAGTCTGACTGCCACGATAACAATTAAAGCCCGGAATCGTTAAATTGATATTTGCTGTTTCGGCTTGTGAGGGTGTAACTGTTAAAAAGAATAAAGTCAGAATGAGTACGAATGATAGAAGCTTGCTCGGTTGTGACATGGAATATCCTTTCCTAGAAGACAAAGATTACCATATGGAATTATTTAATACCAGAATTATCAGCAATTCTCAATATGAGAAATATTTGGCACGTGGTCGGGAGACCACGGCGAACCTGATTCTCCTTCTTCCTTTAATGTTCGGACATGGTCTCCTGACCATGTTTATAGGCAAAATGAGATTTGCTATCAGATTATTGTACATTGTTCGCGAAAGATTGTTATGATTAACCCTGAGGTTTAGTCATGAGCCAAAAAGATTCCATGCAGGATTTTAAGATCAACTTATGTGTGCCGGAAGTACGGGTTGCGGATCCTACCTTCAATGCGAGCAGTATTCTCGCAATGATCGATCAGATCTGTATAAACAGTACTGCTCCTCAGCTGATTCTTTTTCCGCAACTTTGCTTAAGCGCTTACACTTGTGATGAGCTGTTCACCTTAACCTTGCTTAGAGAGAGCTGTTTGCGGCAACTCGGGAGAATTGAAGGATCTATACGCGGAAGAGAAGCTGTTATTGGTCTGGGTCTGCCGCTTGAAATCGATGGGAACCTATATGACGCGCTCGCCCTGCTGAATGGGAAAGGCTTGTTTGCTTTTGTGATTAATCAGAAGCCTGATCTGCGTTATTTCAAGTCTGCCAGTGACATTAGGGAAGAGTATCTTACTTTGCATGGAAAAGAGATTTCGATCATTAAAGATGGAATCATTCCTGATCTGATCATGGGGAAAAAGGTAAAAGTCTGGATTGGAAAATTGGAAGAAGCTCCCAAGATAGAAGAGAACGAGCTTCTATTAAATCCTTGTGCCTTGCCGGCATTCGGTGATGTTGATCATGAAGCCCTTTTTTGGCAGTATAGTCAAAATCAAAAAGGAATTCTGGCGATTTGCTCGGCTGGTGTCAGCGAATCGACAAGTCAATTTGCTTTTTCTGGTCTGGCGCAGGTCTGGCAGGAAGGCAGACTTTTAGCAAGCGGAAAGCAGCTAAGTTTTCAGAATGAAACGACCAGCCTTTCGCTTCCCTGCGATACGACGGATTCAAAAGCGACTCTTTATAAGCAGTCAAAACAAAAGAAAGAATTGCCATTTTTGTTTGAAAACGACGAAGATCAGCTTGAGCGAATATTTGCTATTCAGGTCGCTGGTCTGGTGGGACGACTGCGGCATACCGGCTCAAAACGAATGGTCATTGGTCTGAGCGGTGGGGCTGACTCGAGCATGGCGCTGATGGCCTGCTGCCAGGCTGCTAAAAATCTTAACTTGTCTCCTAATAGTATTCTGGGTGTTGTTATGCCCGGTCCGGGCACGTCGACGGCATCCCTGGAAAGAGTCTGGGAACTTATTGAAGTCAGTGGAGTCCAGGGACGCAATAATGATATCAGCCAGACCGTTCAGCAGCATCTTGCCGCGATCGGACATGACGCCAGACCTGATCTGACATTTGAAAACGTACAGGCTCGTATTCGCACGCTGTATCTGATGAATTATGCTAATTTGCATCAGGGTTTGGTGATCGGTACGGGTGATCTTTCCGAGATCGCCCTGGGTTGGTCAACCTATAACGGCGATCAGATGAGCATGTATAACGTCAACGCCGGTTTGCCGAAATCGGTACTGTTGCGGCTCCTGCCCTGGGCTGCTGAACGCTTGTTTGGCGAAGCGGGATTGAAGATCGCTGAAAATATAGCTGCTGCGCCCATTTCTCCGGAACTGAAGCCGGTCAATGAGCAGGGTCAGACCGAACAAATTACCGAAGAGGTGGTCGGACCTTACAGATTGCATGATTTCTTCCTGTGGCATTTTCTTGCGGAAAAGAAAGACCCAAAGGAAATTTTTAATCGAGCTTTGGAGACTTTTGGCAAGGAATTTCCAGCTGAATTTATCCTGAATTGCTTACGGATATTCTTTGAGCGTTTCTTCCGTCATCAGTTTAAACGCAGCGCCAGTCCCGATGGCGTGCAAGTCTTTACAGTTGGTCTCGATCCCCGCAATGCCTGGCGGATGCCGTCGGACGCGCGGGCGGAACTTTGGCTGTCAGCGTGTCATCAGCTGACAGAAAATCTCTCGAAAATGAACACAAAATGAAAAAAGAACTTCTATTGGTTTTTGGCACCTCGGCTGACCCGATACACAGCGGGCATGTGCAGCTGATCGCGGACGCGGTTGCGGCCCTGGCAAGGCGCGATATCAGAGTATGCGAAGTGATGATGATGCCGGTCTTCAGACATCACAATATTCGCGATGCGATCAAGCGCTCTTTGCCACTTACCTTTCAGCATCGTTTTGAAATTTGCGAACTGGCAGCGACAGAATTGAAAGAAAAGTTGCCTTGTAAAGTAAGCGTGAGCGATCTGGAGCGGCAGTTGGTTGAAAGCAAAAACCGCTCCAACTTTACGGCAGAAACAATGGAAGCCTTGAGAGAGATCACCGATCCAGACCTTTTCATAGGATTTCTGATTGGCGCGGACAGCTTCTCAGGGGATAAGCCGGGCTTTCAGCATTGGTACCGCTGGAAGGATCTGCTGAAAAGCACGACTTTGGTGATCAGCCCACGCGAAGGCTTTTTGCCAAACCAGAATTATCTGCGCCAGTTGGGAGAACTGGGCGGAAATTTGGTCTACTTATCGGAACTGGAAGTTGTCAGTGTGTCTTCAAGCGATCTGCGGGCAAGAATTGTTGCTGGTGAAGATACTGAAGCTATGGTAGAAAAGGGTTTGTTAAGCCCGGCAGTGGCAAAATATATCCGCGAGAAAAATTTAGTAGAAATCTGGCGGCAGCTGGATTCACAAAGCGTTGTCCAGGTAATTAATGAGGAGATTTTTATGCAGGATCCAATTGAAGTACAGGTAGGCAAACTATTATTCGAGAAAAAACTGACCCTGGGGCTGGCGGAAAGCTGTACCGGTGGCTTGATCGGACATCTTTTGACCAATGTGCCTGGTTCGTCGGAATATTTTCTGGGCAGCATCGTTTCTTACGCTTATCAGGCAAAAGTGAAGCTCCTGGGCGTCAGCTGGGATACGCTACGGCAATATGGCGCTGTCAGCAGCGAGACTGTGATCGAGATGGCGCAAGGCGCACGCAAGGCTTTTGACAGCGACCTGGCGCTTTCGGTCTCCTGTATTGCCGGACCCGGAGGCGCGACCGCCTCAAAACCGGTTGGCACGAGCTGGCTTGGGTTTTCTACTAAGGACGGCGACTGGTCTTACCAGTATCAGTTTGAAGGCAGCCGGGTGGAAGTGAAAGAACAGCTCGCCCATCAGGCTTTGCAGATCTTGCTCGACTATCTAAAGAATCTGGACTAAACCAAAAAACGATGAGCGACCGGAACTGGCGGGACGATTCGATCGAAAAACGGATCGAGGCGCGCAAACGAGAGTTTCGTTTTCCTGCCTTTATGCCTTTTTTCTGGTTGGGACTGGCGGCGATTGCCGGATCATTTCTGGCTGATCTGATTCGGCTTCCCTGGTATCTGTGGGCGGTTTTGCTCGCTATCGGAGTTTTAAGTTCGATCATCCATTTCCGAAAACCTAAAAGCCCGCCCGAAACCTTAAGATCGATTCCGTTCAGCTTGATCTTGTGCGCTTTCGCGCTGACGGCAATGCTCTATCAATTAAGCTTGCCCGTAATGAGCGCGCGAGAGTTGGCATTTTATCATCTGAAAGGAAAGGTAAGCCTGACTGGTCTGGTGATCCTGCCGCCGGAGGAAAAATCCTCCAGTCTCGAAGTTGTCGTGGCAGCGGAAACCATAAGGGTTTCCGGTAAAGAACACGAAGTTGAAGGCAAGCTTCTTTTTTATATACCGATCGGGACTACTCTGAAATATGGTGACAGGGTTGAAATCTGGGGAGAACTTGAAAAACCGGAAGAAGGCGCGGAATTTCAGTGGCGCGAGTATCTGCGGCATAAGGGAATTTATACGACCACCCGTTACCCACAAATAAAAGTAAAGGCGAACGACCAGGGCAACCCCATTTTGGGGGCTCTTTACCGCTTGCGGGATCATGGCGGGCGAGTTTTGACACATATCTTTCCATCACCAGAAGACGCTTTATTACGAGGAATCCTGCTTGGGGATGAAAGCGCGATCTCAAAATCGATGGACGCGGCATATCGGCGTACCGGCACCTCACATATCATCGCAATTTCCGGATTTAATATGGCAGTACTGGCAGGCTTTGTAAGCCTTTTCCTGACCCGGCACCTGGGCGCCAAAAGAGGCGCGCTCGCCACGATCATTTTGCTGGCGACCTATAGTTTGTTGGTCGGGGGCAGTCCATCTGTCCTGCGGGCAGCCTTCATGGGTGCTTTCACGGTCATTGCTGGCGTGATTGCACGTAAAGGGAATACGCTTAACAGCCTGGGGCTCAGCGCATTTTTGATGGTGCTGATCAATCCGCATCTGCCCTGGGATCTGGGATTTCAGTTTTCGTTTTTGGCGACCCTTGGTCTGGCTCTTTTCGCCGGACCTTTGCAATTGCGGGTGGAAGATTGGTTTCAGGAGCGTTTTCAAAACGAAAAAGCGCGCAGCATCGCAACTTTCCTTTGTGAATTCTTGTTCCTGACGCTGATCGCTCAGGCTATGGTCCTGCCGGTCAGTCTCTGGCATTTTCATCAGCTTTCCTGGTTGTTCTTGTTGGCAAATCCGCTTATTTTGCCCTTACAACCGGCTGTGATGATCCTGGGTCTGATCGCGATGGCAGGCGGGATGCTTTCCCTGCCTCTTGGTAAAGTTTTGGCGTGGATTGCCTGGCCCTTTGCTGCTTTGACTAATTGGATCGTGATCAGCCTGGCGAAGATCCCGACAGAACCGCTCGACCTGCCACAGTTCAGCCTTTTCTGGATATTTCTTTACTATTTGCTTCTCTTTTTGATCGTTATTCGACCCAAAATTGATCGAATAAAGGATCAAATTCTAAAGCCCGAATATGTTTTGCTCGGTTTAAGCGCTTTAACATTTGTTGTATGGATCTTCGTCGCAAAAGCGCCGGATGGCAAGCTGCATATTCACCTGCCTCAGGGTGAACGACAGTCTTTTGTTCTGATCGAGGGAAGCCAGGGAGAAAGCCTTTTGCTGGCAGGTTCGCCTGGTGATGACAGCTTGGTAGCTTTGCTCTCAGACCGTATGCCATTATTTTCAAAGCGCATTGACGCGATCATCATTCCAGACTGTCGGGGAGCACAATTAAAGGGACTGTTCCAGGCAGTCCAAAAGTATGAGGTCGATCAGGTCTTTTGGGTTTGCAATCATGAAAACAATCAAACCAGCCGAAATCTTTACGCTTTGATCGAAGAGCGCGATATTACGCAGAAAAGAATTACAGAAAGTTTCATCCTACAAAACGAAAACATATCTGTGAATCTGAGACTTGAGGAAGATAGCACTCTGACGCTCAGAATTGAATATGGTGATACGGTTCTGCTTTTCTTGCCAAATAAAGAGGATGGATTCGAAGAAGAATATCCACGGATCGCTTCCTCTGGGATCGATCAGGAACAAGGTTTCAGCCTTTTTGCGGACTGTCAAAACTGCCAGGTGGAAGAACAGAGCACGAGAAAGGGCAATGTAATGCCCGAAAAGCACCCATCATGGAAAGAAATAATCAGCAATGGCCAGTTTTTGTCAATCTTTGTACAGTAATATGGCTGTTATGATAAAATGTTATAGGAGTTTTCTGATCTCATTATTAATTTATAAAAGTTGAAAGGACAACATGAATTTGCAACTTACAAACCAGGCTGATTATGCGGTGCGCTCAATGGCATTTCTGGCATGGAACCAACAGGGTAAGTGGATTCCGTCGAATGTTATTGCTGAAGAAATGCAAATATCCCGTATGTTCCTCTCCAGGATCAATATGCTTTTGGCAAAAGCCGGCTTGATCCTAACGCAACGTGGAGCCCGAGGGGGCGTTATGCTTGCAAAACCAGCCAGCGAAATCAGTATTTATGAAATCGTTTCAGCCATTGAAGGACCGGTTCAAGTAAACAAATTTCTGGGAAATGATGAAGAGTATACATTTCCCTTAAGTGAACAACTGGAGAAATATTGGCAGACAACTCAGGATTTTCTTGTGAATAAACTGAAAGAGACCAGTCTGGCTGATTTGATCGAGGTTTAGAAAAGCATCTGTGGGATAAACTTGTCAACTACCAGGGGATAATAGACAAATGTAATATTCCACCTAAAAAGCAATCAGGTGTATTATAATGGGTCGTCTGGAAACAGCTACTCGTTATTTTAAGCGAAAACACTTTCTAAAATTGATTGGAGACCTAATGCTTAAACGCCTTTCCCGCACCTTACCCCTTCTCATTGCAATCATTATCTTGTTTAGCCTGGTACAGTCTGAACCCGCCCAGGCGGAAGAACCTGTTTATGATAATCAGGTTCTGATCATCCACTTCCTGAATCTCGAACAATTGGCTGATCTTGCCAATCGCTATGACGTGGTTGAGGTAGATCACAGTACTAAAACACTTAAACTGTTTAGTAATCAAATAACCCGCGATGCCTTGCAGTCGGAAGGCGTCAGCTGGCTGGTGGATCAGGAATATACCGTGCTGATAAATCAGGCGCTCAAACCCTTGCCCGGTCAAACCATGGGCATTCCCGGCTATCCTTGCTACCGCACCATTCACGAAGTCTATGCGGCGGTTGACCAGCTTGCTGTTGACTACCCGGATCTGGTTGAAGTTCAGGATATTGGTGATTCCTGGGAGAAGATGCAAAACTCGAGTCAGGGATGGGATATCGAAGTTATGATCCTTGGCAATCGCACAAATTCCGCGGTTCCAAAAAATGATGCCTTTATCATGAGCGGTATTCACGCCCGTGAATGGGCTCCTGTTGAGCTTAACCTGCGTTTTGCGGAATACCTGCTTGAGAATTATGACAGCAACGCGGACGTCAAATGGCTTCTGGACTACAACAATATCCATCTGGTCATCGTTACCAATCCAGACGGACGTGTTCAGGATGAAGCCAACCTGTCGTGGCTGTGGCGTAAGAATACGAATAATAACTACTGCACTGGTGGCACGGGTTCTAGCGGTCGCGGCGCTGATCTGAACCGCAACTGGCCCTTTGCCTGGCAGTCTGGCGGTAACCAATGTAGTGAAACCTACCCGGGCGCCTCGCAGGGTTCTGAACCTGAGACCCAGGCTTTGGTCAATTATGTTCGCACGCTTTATCCCGACATGCGCGGACCTAACCCGACTGATCCGGTCAACGAGCAGACTGCTACGGGAATGTTCATCGATCTGCATAGTTATTCCCGTCTGGTGCTTTGGCCCTGGGGCTATACTTACGATAACGCTCCCAATCATGACAGCCTGCGCGCGATGAGCTATAAATTTGCCTACTACAATGGGCATACCCCTCAAAAATCCACAGAACTGTATCCTTCAGCAGGAACGACCGATGACTGGGCATATGGCGAGCTGGGATTGCCGGGTTTCTGTTTTGAAGTTGGCGATACTTTCCATCAGACTTGCAGCGTATTTGAGAACGATATCAACCCCCGCAATATCGAAGCTTTGATCAGGGCAGTAAAGATATCACGCCGACCTTATAAGATGACCTATGCTCCTGAAGTCACACACCTGACGGTGGAGAATGAGACTGTTAATCCAGGACAGAACCTGATCGTCAATTACACAGTTGATGATACTCGCTATAGCACTTATCGAGGCGGCGTGCCCTCACAGAATATTGACTCGATCCGCTGGTCAATTGACAAGCCCTCCTGGATCTCCGGCTCCAACCCGAAGGTGGTCACGCTGCGAAAACAGGTGCCGGTGTGGTCTGGGCAGCTTTCGATCTCGCTCAGCAACCTTGATCTGGAACCCGGTCGCCACGTTCTCTATCTGGAAGGCTGGGATGGACAGGGAACAGGGTGGGGGGCTCCCACAGCGGTCTTCTTCACGGTCACTGATGGTGGAACCGTGACGCCTGAACCTACTGAGATGCCAACTCCGACACCGAGCCCTACGCCACCTTATGTCCCGGAGAATAAGATCTACCTGCCCTTGGTGACCAATAACTAAGTTTTTGGGCAAAAGTAGATCATAAAATATCGTTAACCAAACAAGCCGACAACTCGTCGGCTTGTTTGGTTAAAGTAAAGTCATTCAAACTATTCTTCCTCAATGAAAACAACGCTGTTGCTAAAAATGGGAAACCGAGGTGAAATAATTTCACAAATTGTAAAAATCTAATAGAATTTAGGGAGAAAGAGAGAGTTTGAGGAATCAATGGATAAATTTATCGTTGTCGCGGGAAACATTGGCGCCGGGAAAACAACCCTGGTGAAGATCTTGAGCGAAAGGTTGGGCTTCAATCCCTTTTTTGAGCCGCATGAGGAAAACCCCTACCTGGCAGACTTCTATGAGGATATGAAAAGCTGGTCTTACCATTCGCAGGTTTACTTCCTGACACGCAGACTAAAAATTCATAAAGAGCTTCTTCAGGCAACAGGAACTGTTGTGCAGGATCGCAGTGTCTATGAAGACGCACAGATATTTGCCCGCAACCTTTATCTGCAGGGCGATCTGAGCCAGCGGGACTACCAAGTCTATCAGGATTTGTACCAGATCCTGGTGTCACTCCTTCCCATGCCGAACCTGATCATTTATCTGAGAGCATCGGTTGACACCCTGATGAAGCGGATCGCTTGTCGCGGCAGGGAGTATGAGGCTGGCATTTCGCGCGAGTACCTTGGCAGACTCAATCAGCTTTATGAGGACTGGATGGAAAACTTTGACCAAAGTCCGATCTTGATCATCAACAGCGATGACCTTGACCTCGTCTCGAAACCTGAACATGTTGATCAGGTCGTGCGTTGGGTGCAAAACAAGCTCAGCGGCCGCACCGAAGTGCGTTTGTAGCCACCAGGGGTCAGGCAAACGCCTCTAAATAAAGATGATTATTACTAACATCAAGCGCATATACGAACAAATTCTTATCTTTTAGCCAAGCTTGGGGAGAAATGCGTGCCAAAATGACATAATCTCTAAGATATCTGTCATTAGTTGCGAGCCCCTTCAGGGGCGTGGCAATCTGCAGTTAATCATTTTTCCATTCCATTTTTGTACAGCAAGAGCTCTAATGCAGATCGCCACGTCGCCCTAAAGGGCTCCTCGCGATGACAACAAGGCAACACCTCCACGTATATCCTTTTTAACATAGTGAAATGGGTATGGGACGTGCTTAAAAATCCTCAAGGAAGCTTGATTTAGGTAATTTAGATGCGCTTGCCTTGATCCTGGGGTTGACACCTGAATAAGCTCACCAGTTTTACTTAGATATAAAAAAAAGCGGCTCCACATGGAAACCGCTCTTTCAGTTCTGATATCAGATTAATTCAACAAATATGCCAACACCCACTTGGTCGTATCGACCAGGGCGTCTGTATGCGTGCGCTCGTAATGGTGGGAACTGTCTACGCCCGGGCCGATCAGAGCCACCGCGGCGCTGCCGCCAGCCCGCCAATATGCCTTGGCGTCTGAGCTGTAATGGACGTAGGTATCCACCTTCACGGGAATCTCATAAGCATCTGCCAGGTCGCGCAGCTTATTGGAAAGTTCGTGATGGTAGGGTCCGCTGGCATCTTTGACGCAAATGCTGGCATGGTATTCGTCAGAATTCTGCCCAGCGCCGATCGCTGCCATATCCAGAGCGATCAATTCTTCCAAACCTTCCGGGAAGTCGCTACTGCCGCCGTGACCAACCTCTTCATAATTGGTGGTCAGGAAGACCACATCTTCAGCTGGCTTGAGATTGGCGTCGTGCAGGGCTTTGACCGCTGCCAGAATGTTGGCAACACATGCTTTGTCATCCAGATGTCTGGATTTGACGAAGCCGTTCACCAACTCGACCCGCGCATCGAAAGAAACAAAATCGCCCACTTCAATGCCAAGTGATCGAACCTCTGCGGCGTTGCTGACGCGTTCGTCAAGGCGCACTTCCATGCTCTTGTTGTCCCGTTTCGCGTTACGGACATCGTCGTAAACATGGACAGAGGCTTCGATGGGCAGGAAGCTGCCGCGAATCACACCATCGTTGCGGGTATGGATCAGGCAGTTTTCTCCCTCAACGCTGCCCCAGGCAAAACCGCCGATGTTGGTCAGTTCAAGCCGACCGTTGCTTTTGATCTCGCGTACCATCGCGCCGAGGGTGTCAACATGGGCTGTTAGAGCACGTTTGGCGCCATTCTCACTTGCTTTTTCACCAGGCAGGCATAGCAGGAGCGAGCCTTTTTTGGTCCATTCAACTTTAAGCTCAGGGAAGCGGCGGGCTTCCTGCTCAACCATCTCCATCGCCTCGCGGGCGTAACCGGACGGGCTTGGGATCTCCAGCAGGCGCGCCAGAAAATCGATCATGTATTCAGTGTCAATTGCGGGTAAAGGAACTTTTTGTAATTCTGTCATGCTAAAAACTCCTGGTTGTTTTCGAAAGCGGCAATTTTTTCCCGCCATTCCTGAGGAACTGGCTGGGATTCTCCTGTTTCGTGGTTGAAGGATACCACGACCACTTCTCCGCGCGCGAAAACCGTCCCATTTTCGCTGTTTTCGACCTGAAAGCGATAGCGTATGCTCTTGTTTCCGATGTGGGAAACCATCACGCCAACGCGCACTGGATCATCAAAAAGGATCGAAGTCACGTAATCAATCTTAAGCCCGCCTACGACGGTGCCGAAGCCATTACGTATTGTGCCGTCCCAAATGCCGCTGGCGCGATAGTAGCCAATGCGGGCATGTTCGACATAATCCATGATGGCGACGTTGTTAACATGCTGCTGCGTGTCCAGGTCTGCATACCGGACCTGGATATCGAGATAGAACGGGAATTCCTGAGGGTAAGAAGGTTGAATTGAGGTCATAATTTCTCCTGATTTTGATAAGGAAATTATAGTCAATCCGCCGTGATAGGAATAAAAATGTTCAAGGATTCAAAAGAAGTGAAAAAGAGAAGATAGAGGCTTTTTATGGGAAATGCAGGCAGAATCCTCGTATAATGAAGTCAACTTAGATATTAATAAAGGAAAAACAATGACAGAGAATACATATACCCAATCGATCTGGAGTTTGTCAGACTTATTTGAAAGCTTTGACGACCCAAAAATTGAAGAAACCTATCAAACACTCACAAAATCGGTAAGTGAATTTGAGGGCTATCGCGATCAGTTGACCGCGGACATTTCCAGTGAAAAATTTTTACACCTCATCAACAGGATGGAAAAGAGTTATAAACTGACATATCGTCTTTACGGTTTTGCCTCTCTCAGCTTTGCTTCCAACACCCAGGATCAAAAAGCTCAGATCGCCATCGCGCGCGTGCAGCAGTTTGTGGCAGAGATCGAAAACCGCACACTCTTCTTCAGTTTGTGGTGGAAAGCGCTCGATGATGAGAACGCCGCCCGCCTGCTGGAAAGCAGCGGTGACTATCGCTACTGGCTGGAGCAGATCCGCAACTTCAAGCCTTACACCTTGAGCGAAGCAGAAGAAAAGATCATCAATATCAAAAATGTGACTGGCAGCAGCGCCATGGACATGCTCTACGATTCACTGACGAATCGTTACGTCTTCCGCCTGGAAGTTGATGGCGAAGAAAAAGAAATGACACGCGGTGAGCTGATGGCTCATGTTCGTTCAGCCGATCCCGACTTGCGCGCCAGAGCTTATCAGGAGCTTTACAGCGTTTATGGCAAGGACGCCCCCATTCTTGGTCAGATCTACCAAAACATTGTCCGTGACTGGAAGAACGAAAACATCGGTTTGCGTGGCTTTGCCAGCCCGATCTCCGTTCGCAACACCGTCAACGACCTGCCTGACGAAGTGATCGACACTTTGCTTGAGGTCGCCCGTAAGAATATCGGTATCTTCCATCGCTTTTTCCGCCTCAAGGCGAAGAAGATCGGCATGGAGAAGCTGCGCCGATATGATATTTACGCGCCTGTGAGCGAGTCGGACAAGCGCTACACTTATGATGAAGCGGTCGCAATGACCTTTGAGGCTTTTGAGCGCTTTGATCCCAAATTCGCGCAGCTGGCACGCCGTGTCTTTGATGAAAAACATGTCGATAGCGAAGTGCGCAAAGGCAAAATGGGCGGCGCGTTCTGCTCAACTTTGGGTCCCGATCTAACACCTTGGGTCTTGCTCAACTATCAGGGCAAGGCTGATGATGTCTCGACGATGGCTCACGAGCTTGGGCATGCCGTTCATTCCATGATGGCGGAAGAACACAGCATCTTTACTCAGCATGCTTGTTTGCCCCTGGCTGAAACTGCCTCAACCTTCGGCGAAATGACTCTCACGGACCTGCTGCTTGAACGCGAAACCGACGAGGGCGTCAAGCAGGATATCTTGTTCGGACAATTGGACGATGCCTTCGCGACAATTATCCGCCAGATCTACTTCGCGCTCTTTGAACGCGAAGCTCATGACATGATCGCCAACAACGCCTCTGTGGACGAGCTTTCCGAAGCATATTTGCGCATTCTAAAGGAAGAATTTGGCGAGGCAGTGGATGTTTCCGATGAATTTAAGTACGAGTGGGTCTCGATCCCGCATATTTATGGAACGCCATTTTATGTTTACGCTTACGCTTTTGGTCAGCTGCTGGTCTTCGCGCTCTATAAGCGCTACCAGGAAGAGGGCGAGAGCTTCAAGCCGAAGTATATGCGCATCTTGTCAGCTGGCGGCTCGGTCGCCCCGATCCCGCTGTTGGCGGAAGCCGGCATGGACGTCACCAAAGCCGAATTCTGGCAAGGCGGCTTCGACGTGATCGCGGGCATGGTTGACAGGCTGGAGAATCTCTAGATTTAAAAGAAAAATAGACGAGGTGAAAGCCTCGTCTATTTTGTAATATTAGATGAATTAATAAACATCTCGAAAGAGGGAGAGACCAATGAGCACAGACACGATAAATGAAGTAATCAAATTTGTAAAAGACAAGGCGGTTGAATTTGGAGCTATTACTGAAGGGGATCGAGCCTCTTACGTTTTTCGAAACAATACCGGTGCAGAAGCTTTAAAAGACGATGGTGCGTTCTTTGGTTTTATTCAACCAACAGAGGAGCCAGCTGGTGTATACCATGATTTTTCCTTGGTTCTATTTCCTTCAAGTAAAGAAGGTCTCCCATGGTTGATCTGCCTTGGTATTGGCACAGGCGGATTTAAGCATGATTACAAATTGGCTAGAATTCCTTGGCCAAGAAGATTGTTTGGAAAGTTAGTTGATAGCAAAGGCTATGTGAAATCGGATTTTACCGACTTAGAAAGCCGTTGGAGACTCAACTTCCGACAGAGGCCTGAATTAAGTCATTTAAAAAGAACTATCGAAAGATACAACAAGGTTTTGCCTGTCGCTAAGATAATAGATGATCCTTTATCAGAAGAAGGTCGTCAAATTATAGAAAGGTTTGTTGCTGCATATGCTCAGCTTAGAGAATGGCCAAGAAATGAGTCTCATAAAAAAGCAGTAAAAAAAGCTTTACAGGATGTTGATTTTGCTGAGAAGAACCTTAAAACAGACGAGTTGATTGCTCTGCTTGGACGTAGAAAATTTTTGGTTTTGCAAGGGGCGCCTGGAACTGGAAAAACATATTTAGCGAATCGAATAGCTGAAAATATGAGAGCAAAAACTTTCTTAACGCAGTTTCATGCAGAAACTAGTTATTCAGATTTCGTGTATGGTTTGTATCCGACAACAGTTGCTGGACAGTTGGTTTATGAAGGAATAGAAGGAGATCTTACGAAGGCAATACGGTATGCCCAAGAGAATCCGAAGGATAAAGTATTATTTATTATCGATGAAATTAATCGGGCAAATCTCAGCAGCGTATTAGGGCCAGTTTTTTATCTTTTTGAATATCAATCTGGTTCTCGGACAATTGAAATAAATTTATCTCCAACATTGTCAATATCTAAACTTCCTGACAATTTCTACGTGGTTGCAACAATGAATACTGCTGATCGAAGCATTGCAATCGTTGATTTCGCGTTACGACGTCGCTTTGCATGGGTGAATTTGGTACCGGAGAGAATCAATTCGAATGACTTTTATAATGGTTACTTTTCCGAAATCGGACAAATCTTTTATAAGTATGCAGATGATTTCGAGCTGAATCTACAACCTGGACAAGGTTATTTTCTTGCTGATGGTGAAGAAGAGATGAAAGACAGAATTCGTTACGAGATCTTTCCGCTAATAAAAGAATATATGGATGAAGGACTTCTTCTTGCAGCAAAAGAAGAGTTTAACCATTTCTTTCAGGAAACAATTGAGATTTCTTTATACCGATGAGTAAGTCGCCATTAATAATAGCTGAGATACCTTCGCTTACTGAGAAAACGTCTCCAATCTCTGGAGAGATTCTCAATAAGCGGTTTTTTAAAGGCGATAGGCGGGCTGTATTAGAATCCTTACAAAGATTCGTTATCATAAACGAAAGAGCTTTTAGTTTCTTAAATATTGAACCAATTATCGAGGGAGTCCATGTTAAGCCCACTATTTCTTTCAGAACTAATCAATATATAGGTGCTATTTCAACACGGTCTCCTATAACTGGGGTACAAATAGGAGATTTGTTTGTCGCACCAAAGTATTCACTAGGGTTAGACTTCTCAAATTATTTGCAGATAATTAATCTTATAAATGCCAAAATAGAAGTAGAGCAATTAATCGACCTTCCCTTAAAAACAGATAATCAATTTAGAATTCCAAAATTTTTTGAAGCCATAAAATATATTAAATCTCTGGAAGCACTTGAAAAAAGACACTGGCTAAAGTTTTCATCTATAAGTGAGAAAATAGATACGACCAGAGGAAAAATAGATTGGACAGATTATTCCAGAAGAAGCTCACAACCAAAAGAACGGCTCCATTATAAAACTCGCATAAACAGATTAACTGAAAATCATCTTGAACACGCTCAACTGAATTGGGTTTTTCGAGAATGTCTAATGGAGTTATCAAAGCCCGGGGTGCCTAGAGAGCTTATACAATCTAATAATGAGGCTATTCGAAGGTTAATCGCCAAGTTCACTTTTATTGATCAATTGCCTGTAGACGCATTTAACATTTCTGCTAATGAGCTACCAATAATTCGGGACGTTAAGAAATGCGCCAATCAATTTCTATCGAGTGGTAACAAAGAATCAATACCTTGGAGAGTGGACTTTTCTTTGGTTTTCGAGAAATATGTCCAGTACTTATTTGATCAAGCAAAAAACCTTACAGGCGGTAACATCTACGTTAATCCAAGATTACATAGTTCGTTTGATAATAATATCCCTTGGGGACTAAAATATCTTGAGCCAGATTGTATATATGAAAAAGATGGAAAAATAATATCGATAGATTCTAAATATAAGTCGAACTTATTGAATTTAAACGAAACAAGCGATCGTCTAAAAGATGATTTTCGAAGAGATTTACATCAGGTTCTTGCATATTCCAGTTTTGATAATAGAGCAATGAAACAAAGTGTAATTTGCTATCCATCTCTAAGTTTTTTAGTTAGAAAATTTGAGTATAAAAACCCAATTAATGCCATTTCTAA